>NZ_JABMIK010000001.1:0-967401 GCF_041386365.1 Pantoea sp. KPR_PJ
TCGTTAGCTCAGTTGGTAGAGCAGTTGACTTTTAATCAATTGGTCGCAGGTTCGAATCCTGCACGACCCACCATCTTCCCGGCAAACAGCGCAACAGGCTGTTTCCTGAAAGACTTCAGCATTGCTTCACAACCTAAAGATGGGTCGTTAGCTCAGTTGGTAGAGCAGTTGACTTTTAATCAATTGGTCGCAGGTTCGAATCCTGCACGACCCACCATCTTTAACGCAGGCATCAGGTTTGCGGGTTGTAAGCCCCGAGCGGGTCGTTAGCTCAGTTGGTAGAGCAGTTGACTTTTAATCAATTGGTCGCAGGTTCGAATCCTGCACGACCCACCAATTCAGAAAAAAGCGCCTTATGGGCGCTTTTTTCGTTTCTGTGCGCCGCAGATTAACAGACAGGTCCAACTCTGCCTTCCGGCCATGCGCAGTACACCCTGTAGCCAGCCGTTGCAGCAGAGGCGCAGGCTTGTTACGGCTTCGTTTTCTTCGGCTTCACCGCCACCAGATTCTCCCAGATATGCATCACCGCATAGCTGCGCCATGGACGCCACCGCTGCGAGCGTGCTTCCGCTTCAGAGGGCTTGAGGCCGCCCAGATTATTGCGAATGGCGATATCCTCCTTCGGAAAGGCATCGGGCCAGCGCATGGCACGCATCGCAATATAGTGCGCCGTCCAGGGGCCAATGCCCGGTAGTGCCACCAGCGCCTTCATCACCACGTCAGGCGACTGCGTGGCGTTAAAGCGCACCCTGTTTCCGGCATACGCCTGAGCAAAGGCGATAATGGCACGCGAGCGCGCGCTGACGATCCCCATTGGTGCCACATCATCAACCGTCAGGCTGGCTACGCGTGCGGGCTGTGCGGCGTAGCGCGTCAGGTCGGGGAACGGGGTCTCGCAGGGTTCACCAAAGGCCGCGGCAAAACGGCTGCTCACGGTGGTGGCGGCTTTCACCGTGACCTGCTGGCCAATGATCGCGCGCACCCCCAGCTCAAAGGCATCAAAAGCGCCCGGCACGCGTAACCCGGGGTTTTTCGCCAGGCTGGGTGCCAGCAGGGCATCCTGCCCCAGTCGGGCGGCGATCAGCTGCGGCTGGGCATCCAGGTCGAAAAGATCGCGCAGGCGACGCAGCAGCACGGGCAGCACCGGCGTCAGTGAGGTTGAAAAGGTTAACTGCAGGGCGTTCTTTTGCGGGAGATGGGACACGCTGATCCAGCCACGGCAGCGGCCCAGCGCCACCGTACGTCTCCAGCAGCCATCCTGTACCGCTTCCACCTCCTTCATCAGGTGCGTCTCTAAAAAGGCCAGCATCGCCTCCCAGTCATAGGGGGGGCGGTAGCTCAGGCGCAGAGTGGCGCTGTCGCCCGGCTGCGCATGCGTCGACGTCTTCGCACCTTTACGCAGCGCGCCTGGCGTCATGCGGTAGCGCGCCTGAAACACATCGTTAAAGCGACGCAGGCTGCTAAAACCGCTGGCATAGGCCACCTCCGTTACCGGCAGGGTCGTTTCCGTCAGCAGCTGCTTTGCCAGCAGCATACGGCGCGTCTGCTTGAGCTCCAGTGGCGACACACCCAGCTCCTGCTGAACAATGCGCCGCAGCTGGCGCAGGCTCATACCGAACTCTGCGGCAATCGCCTCCAGCCCCTGATGCTCCTCCAGCATACCCTCCTCAACACGCTGGATCAGCCGTTCAGCCAGGCGATGTGGCTGATCAACCGGCGCGTTGCCGGGCGCAAGCTCAGGGCGGCAGCGCAGGCAGGGGCGGAAGTGAGCTTTCTCCGCCGCCTCGGCGCTGGCGAAAAACAGGCAATTCTTCTGCTGTGGCGCTTTCACCGGGCAGATGGGGCGGCAGTAAATACCCGTTGAGGTCACGCCAACATAAAACACGCCGTCAAAACGGGTGTCGCGTGAGGTTAACGCCTGATAAGCAATGTCAGGATCGAACATAGTGACTCCCGTAAATAAACAGAGCCTATACCTGCTTCTGGATGCAGACTCGCTGTTTTCGGACAGCAAAGCAGTTTAGTCTGGTGACCGGAAACGGCCAGCGCGCCATGCGTAAAAGGCAATAATAGGAACTTCTCAAACAGGGAGAACGGCATTATGTATTACGTTAAACGTGTCTCTACGCCGGTCGGCGAACTGAAACTGGTGGCAAGCGAACGTGGACTCGCGGGCATTCTCTGGAAAAATGACGATCCGCACGGCGCGCGCTTCCTGCCGCAAATTCAGGATGCGTCTCATCCGATCCTGATCGAGACCGAGCGCCAGCTGCGGGAATACTTTGCCGGGGAGCGGCGCGACTTTACGCTGCCGCTCGACTTCATCGGTACTGCGTTCCAGAAGAAAGTGTGGAATGCGCTGGTGACGATCCCCTTTGGCGAAACGCGTAGCTACAGTGAAATTGCCCGTCAGATTGGTCATCCACAGGCGGTGCGCGCGGTTGGCGCAGCCAACGGCAGAAATCCTCTTTCTATCGTCGCGCCTTGCCATCGCGTCATCGGGGCGAACGGCAAGCTGACCGGGTTTGCAGGCGGTCTGGAGGTAAAGGCCTTTTTGCTGGATCTCGAAATGCCGCAAAAAGCCGTGATGCTGCCGCTCTTCAGTGACGAATCTGTCGATCGTACACCATAAAAAAACAGGACACCGCCGTGCGTTTCCGCTATCGTGTTTAGCATATAAAACACGGTGGCGAGATCATCCCGATTTATTGCCGTCATTCAGCAAAATTCGTTCATTTGATAAAACGAGAGCGGTGTAATGAGTGCTTTATTTGACCCAGAAAATGCAGTCTACCCTTTTCCGGCAAAACCCGCCCGGCTCAGCGCCGAGGAAAAAGCCTTTTATCTCAGCAAAATCAAACGACTGCTAAAAGCGCGCAACGCAGTGATGGTGGCGCACTACTACACCGATCCTGACATTCAGGCGCTGGCGGAAGAGACGGGCGGCTGCGTGGCGGACTCGCTGGAAATGGCGCGCTTTGGCAGCACGCATCCGGCGTCAACGCTACTGGTAGCAGGCGTGCGTTTTATGGGCGAAACGGCCAAAATCCTCAGTCCAGAGAAAACGGTGCTGATGCCGATGCTCCAGGCCGAATGCTCGCTCGACCTCGGTTGTCCCATTGAGGAGTTTAATGCCTTTTGCGACGCCCATCCCGATCGCACGGTGGTGGTCTATGCTAACACCTCCGCTGCGGTTAAAGCGCGGGCCGACTGGGTGGTCACCTCCAGCATCGCGGTTGAACTGATTGACCATCTTGACAGCCTCGGCGAGAAAATCATCTGGGCACCAGATCGTCATCTTGGTCGCTACGTTACGCAAAAAACCGGCGCAGACGTGCTGTGCTGGCAGGGTGCCTGCATCGTGCACGATGAGTTTAAAACCCAGGCGCTGCTGCGTATGAAAAATCTTTATCCCGACGCGGCGGTGCTGGTGCACCCCGAATCCCCGCAAGCGATAGTCGATCTGGCGGATGCGGTTGGATCAACCAGCCAGCTGATTCAGGCTGCCCAGCAGCTCCCGCATCCGCAAATGATCGTGGCAACCGATCGCGGCATCTTCTACAAAATGCAGCAGGCAGTGCCGGGCAAGATCCTGCTGGAAGCGCCGACGGCGGGCGAAGGGGCAACGTGTCGCAGTTGTGCGCACTGTCCGTGGATGGCGATGAATGGCCTGAAGGCGATTGCAGAGGGGCTGGAGCAGGGCGGCGCAGAGCATGAAATAGACGTTGATGCAGCGCTGCGCGAGGCGGCATTATTGCCGCTCAACCGCATGTTATCCTTTGCTGCGGAACTTAAACGTAAGGGACAAGGAAACGCCTGAGGGGCAGATGATGGATTTTTTTAGCACAAGCAACATTCTGGTTCACATCCCGCTCGGCGCGGGCGGCTACGATCTCTCCTGGATTGAAGCCATCGGCACGCTGGCGGGCCTGCTGTGTATCTGGCTCGCCAGTCTGGAAAAAGTGATTAACTATCCGTTTGGGCTGGTCAACGTCACGCTGTTTGCCGTGATCTTCTTTCAGATCCAGCTTTATGCCAGTTTGCTGCTGCAGCTCTTCTTCTTTGCGGCCAACCTGTACGGCTGGTATGCCTGGAGTCGTCAGACTGAAGATCGACAGGCCGCGCTGAAAATTCGCTGGTTACCCTTGCCGAAGGCGCTGGGCTGGGGCGCCGTCTGCGTGATCGCTATCGCCCTGATGACACGCTATATTGACCCGGTTTTCGCCTTCCTGACGCGCACGGCGGTGGCGCTGATGAATACACTCGGCCTGGCGGTGGCGATGCCGACCCTGCAGCCCGATGCCTTCCCGTTCTGGGACGCCTGCATGATGGTGCTCTCAATCGTGGCCATGATCCTGATGACGCGGAAATATGTCGAGAACTGGCTGCTGTGGGTGGTGATCAACGTTATTAGCGTAATGATCTTTGCCCGCCAGGGCGTTTATGCGATGTCGCTGGAGTACGCTATCCTGACGCTGATTGCGCTTAACGGATCGCGGATGTGGATTGGAAGCGCGCGCCAGCATGGCTCACGCGCGCTGTCGCGTCAGTGATGATGCGCCTGTTCACCGTGATGCGCATGATGATGTGTGGCGGCTGACCTCTCATCGTAGCCCAGCTCACAGTCGGGTGTGGTGCACGGCTGATACTCCATCTGCACCGTGGCATGCCCGATCTGATACTTCTGGTGCAGATAGCGATGGATGCGCTGCAGCAGCGCATCGTGATCGTAGGGTGGGATCACATGCACATGCAGCGTCACTACCGGCTTCTCGCCCACCTGCCAGACGTGCACGTGATGTACGTTGCGAACCTCTGGAATATTCAGCGTTAAATCGCGCGCCAGTTTCTCTACGTTAATGACCTCTGGCGCGCCTTCCAGCAGTTCATGCAGGCTTTCACGCAGCAGTGCCCAGGCGCTGCGCAGCACCAGCAGCGACACCAGCAGAGACAGAATCGGATCGACAGGCGTCCAGCCGGTATAGAGGATAATCACCGCTGCGACAATGGCCCCCACTGAACCAAGCAGATCGCCCATTACATGCAGCGCGGCGGCGCGCACATTCAGGTTCTTCTCCTCACTGCCGTGATGAAGCAGCCAGAATGAGAGCAGATTAGCCAGCAGGCCCGCAACCGCAATGCCAAGCATCAGGCCACCCGTTACCGGCTGCGGCTGATAGAAGCGGCGCAGCGCCTCCCAGACAATCAGCACGGTGATCACCAGCAGGGCGATAGCATTGACAAAAGCGGCCAGCGTAGTGAGTCGCAGCAGGCCAAAGGTATGGCGCGCGTTAGGCTTACGCTGGGCGAACTGCACCGCCAGCAGCGCCATCAGGAGCGCCGCGGCGTCGGTCAGCATATGTCCGGCATCGGCCAGCAGAGCCAGCGATCCGGAAATCCAGCCGCCGATCGCCTCAGCCAGCATAAAAATTGCTGTGACGGCAAACGCGGCAGCCAGGCGTTTGCGATTGCCTGCGGGCGCACTGTGAGTGTGGTTATGAGCCATAAGAGTCCAGTTTTTTCAGTAACCTGTTGGTGAGTAATAGTAGCAAATCCCATTCGTCCGGCGCGTCCTGGTGCTGCTTTGCGCTATCGGCCAGCTGCTGGCTCAGGCGGGCGCCCTGCTGCAGGCCAATCAACAGCCAGCTTCCTTTCATGCGGTGCGCGGCATCTGCCAGCTGCAACCAGTCGCCAGACTGACGTGCGGCGATAATGCGCGCCATATCGCCCTTTAGCGCCTCGCGCAGCGTCTGGCTGAGTCGCGTCAGGAACTTTTCGTTCTGCTGCGCCAGCTGGCGCAGATTATCATCCAGATCTGCCAGTGGATCTGCGTCAAAATGTGCCAGCAGGGCGGCAATGTCGCTGAGCTGAACCGGCTTAATCAGGACGTGCTCACTGGCCTGTAACGGCAGGCTAAGCAGCTGAGCGTCGGCAGAGCAGAGCACGCGCAGCGCCTGCGTCTGACGCTGCCGGTGACGTCGTCGCAGCAGGCGCAGCAGCAGCTGACCATCCGGGCGCGGCATCATCTGATCGATAAGCAGCAGATCGTAAGGATGTTCTGCATCCGCCCGCAGCAGCGCACGGCCGTCAGCAAAGCAGTCAGCCTCAATGGCGAAGCGCGCCAGCTGCTGCTGGAGCACCAGCAGGTTAGCCGGATGATCATCGACCACCGCGACGCGCAGCGCGGCGTAGCGGGGCAGGGCAGCGGCCTCCTGCGGGGTAGCCTCGCAGGGCTCAAGCGGCAGGCTGACCCTGACCTCAGTGCCCTGACCAGGCTGAGAATGCAGCGTAATGCTGCCGCCCATGCGCTGCACGATCTCGCGGCAGATAAACAGCCCCAGCCCGCTGCCCTGAACCGAAACCTTTTTGCCCGACGGGGCCTGATACCAGGGATCGAACAGCTTCGGCTGCTCTTCAGGCGGAATGCCGCTGCCGCTGTCCTGCACGCTAAACTCCAGCCGGTCGCTGACGGCGAGCGTCAGGCGAATAACCCCCTGCGCGGTGAATTTCAGCGCGTTAGTCATCAGATTGTTGATCACCTGCTGCAACCTGTCTCCATCGATCAGTACGCACTCTGGCAGCGGTGTTAACGCCTCGACGGCGAGAGTCGGACCGCCTGCGCGCATCAAGGGGTGGTAGAAGTGCTGCTGCTGCGCCAGCCAGTCTCGCAGCGCCAGCGGGCGTGGCGCGAGGGTAAAGCTGTTGCTCTCAATGCGCGCGTGATCCTGCAAATCGTTCAGTAGCGTCATCAGCGAACTGGCGCTGCTGTAGACCAGTGCCAGGCTGCGGGAGCGATCCTTTTCCAGCTCAAGCAGGCCCAGAATGGCCTGCATCGGCGTGCGCAGTTCGTGGCTTACGGTAGCAAGAAACTGACTTTTCATGGCGTTGGCGCGCTCGGCCTGCTGACGCTGAATACGCTCACGACGCTGCTGCCAGTAACGGCGCGCCAGCAGCAGCAGTAACATTACGATTGCCACGCCTGCGGCGGCGAGTACCAGCAGCGGCAGCGAGCGCATGGTCATGGCATTACCCGGCTGTGGCGGCGTGAGCCAGCGATCGCGCATCTGGCGCTGCGTGTCAGCAGGGATTTGTTGCAGGGCGCGATTCAGCAGCGGGCGCAGCAGCGGTTGATCCGCAGCCACTCCCAGGGCAATGGGCCAGGCAATATCGCTGGCAGCGAAGGCCAGGTGCAGGCGGTCGCCGTAGCGCCCGGCAATACGCCAGCGTGCCGACAGCACGTTATCGGCCAGCGCGTCGATTTGGCCGTTTGCCAGCGCGTCATAGAGGCTGGTGCGATCGCTAAACATCTGTGGCGTCACGTCGGCAGGCAGCAGCTGTGCCGCGACATCATCACGGAGTATGCCAACGCGTTTGCCCGCCAGATCGTGCCAGCGGTTCAGGTTCGCATCGCGCTGGCTGTAGAGGCCCCACAGGGCGCGCCATACCGGCAGCGTGGCCGGCTGCATCGCTTCCCCCTTGAGCGGCTGGGTCAGGCGCAGCTGTACCTGATGCTGCGCCAGCAGCGCTTCAGCCTGCTGCGGGCCGGAGACCCAGCGCGGCGCAAAACGAATGCCGCTGCTTTGCGCAATGGCGTTCAGCAGATCGACGCTGTAGCCGCGCGCCGCGCCGCTGGCGTCGCGGTAGCTCCAGGGGGCGTTATCGCTCTCCGCCGCGTAGTAGATAATCGGGTGCGCACTCAGCCATGTGCGCTCCGCCGCGCTCAACATCAGCGTTTGCGTATCCTGATAGCGCGGCAGCGGCGCCCCCCAGCGCGACTGAAGATGCGTGACCAGCTCGGCAGGCAGCTGGCGCAGACTCTGATTGAGCCAGTTAATGAGCGACGCATCATGAGCATAGGCGCGCAGCGTCAGCTGACCGACATCAAGGTCTGACGCAATCTGGTAGATCTCACCCTGCTGTAGCTGGCTCAGCAGAAAGCTGGCGCTGATTTCGTCCGCCACCACATAGTCGTTCTGCTGGTTCAACAGCGTCGAAAGCGCCTGCAGATCGTTGCTGTAGGTGCGCCAGCGATGCTTCTGCGCCACCGCCGCAGGCAGCTGTGCCAGCGTCACGGCGCTGATGGCAAGCTGAGCATTCTGGCTGTTAAACATCACGGCGCGGGCGTTGAGCTGGCTGCGATAGATGCGCAGCGGGCTGGTGAACCAGCTTTCGCTCTGCAGCACTCCTTCTGGCAGCGGGCTGGGCAGCGCGCCCAGCGCGAAGTCGATATGGTTAGCCTGTAACGCCGCAACAAGCTGCGCGCGATCGCTGAACAGCTGAAGCGAAAAACGTGCGCCGGTTAGCTGGTGCAGCGCCGCCAGCGCGTCGGCATCCAGCCCATAGAGCTCATCGCCAACGCGCATTGCCCAGGGCGCATTGCTCTCTTCAAGCAGGCCGACGCGCAGCATTTTTCCCTGCATCGTATCGGCACCGCTGACCGGCATCATCATCGGCAGATCGAGGCTGCTGACTGGCCGCACTTCCGCCTGCGCCAGTGGGATCATCAGACAGAGCAGCAGTACGCGTATCACTGCTGCGCTTTCCACAGGTCGGCCAGCTCCACGACCGAGTGGGCCCCGGTTTTTTCCAGAATGTTCTTTTTGTGCGTGCTGACGGTTTTATTGCTGATATGCAGCCGCTCGGCAATTTGCAAATTGGAGAGGCCATTTGCCAGCAGCGCCAGTACCTGCTGCTCTTTACTGGTAAGCGGCAGGGCGGGTTCAGTCACCTCAGGAGGAAAGGCGAGCTGGCCGCCCAGTACGGCGAGAATGGCACTCAGCAACTGCTCCATACGCTGACTTTTAACCACATAGCCCGCTGCGCCCAGCGCCCGGGCACTGCGCAAATAGTGGCTGCTCTGCTGCGCCGAGTAGATTAATACCGGGATCTGCGGAAAGTGCACCTGCAGCCGACGCAGGATCTCCAGACCGTCGCCATCCGGCAGGCCGATATCCAGCACGATAATATCCACAGGCTGCGTCAGCAGCTGGCGCGCCTGCTGCTCGCTGGCGGCGGACTGTAGGGTAATGGGAAAAGGTGCCTGTTCAAGCGCGGCTTCCAGCGCGACTTCAACCAGCGGGTGATCATCAATTAACAACAGCGAGGCCATGAAAGCGTCCTGAAAAAATTCATTGCCCCAGCATAGCGGAAGTTAGTGCGGAGAAAAATAATGGAGAGCCGAAGCTCTCCAGGGGAAATTACTGCGAAGTACCATCGGTTTTGCGATCGACCTGACCGCCACCCTCTTTGGTTTGTACCTTGCTGTTAATATCCGGGCATTTGCCATCTTTACACTGGCTATTCTGATCCATCTCATCGGCTGTCATATTGCTGCTGCCTGTGCTGCTGCCGTTAGCCGCTGGGTTGGTATTGGTGCCGGTATTATTAATTTTGCTGTTGTCGACATTATTGGGGGGCAGATTCTGTTTTGCACCGCCGGCTGCTGCACCCGCTTCTGCTGCCTGGTTAGCGGTACCGTTATTGTCAGCCAGTGCCGCACCGCTACCTAATGTCATTGCTGCCGTGAGAAAGATAAGTGCAAACTTATTCATCATTATGCTCCTGTAATCAATGATAGCTGCTGTCTTAAACCCGATGCTGCAGTTTGACGCAAAGATGTTCCGGCGAAATTTAATTTCACCCAAAGGTCGTCCGGAAGAGATAAATAATGTAAGCGAAGCATTCTTCAGTGCTTACAAGTTAAAAGCCTAGTTGATAACCCTATAAATGCAAATTTCACCCATGCATTAAAGGTGCGACCTGAATTTACACTCTGCATCCAACGGGATAAATTGACCGGGTTGCGCCCGACGCACGTCGGGCCAGGAATAAATGGAATGAGTATGAATTACCAGAACGATGATTTACGCATTCGGGATATTAAAGAGCTCCTGCCTCCCGTTGCGCTGCTGGAAAAGTTTCCTGCTACCGATAATGCTGCACGTACCGTTGCCGAGGCTCGCGAGTCCATCCATCAGATCCTCCAGGGCGAGGACGATCGCCTGCTGGTGGTGATTGGCCCCTGTTCCATTCACGACCCTCAGGCGGCAAAAGAGTACGCTTCACGTCTGCTGACGCTGCGTGATGAGCTAAAAGACGAGCTGGAAGTCGTTATGCGCGTCTATTTTGAAAAACCGCGCACCACGGTGGGCTGGAAGGGGCTGATTAACGATCCCTATATGGATGGCAGCTTCCAGCTGAACGATGGCCTGCGTCTGGCACGCCAGCTGCTGCTGGAAATTAATGACAGCGGTTTGCCTGCCGCAGGTGAGTTTCTCGATATGATCACGCCGCAATATGTGGCGGATCTGATGAGCTGGGGCGCAATTGGCGCACGCACCACCGAATCGCAGGTGCACCGCGAACTGGCGTCGGGCCTCTCCTGTCCGGTCGGTTTTAAGAACGGCACCGATGGCACCATCAAAGTGGCTATCGACGCTATTAACGCGGCGGGTTCGCCGCACTGCTTTCTCTCTGTGACCAAATATGGCCACTCGGCGATTGTTGAAACCAGCGGTAATGCAGACTGCCATATTATCCTGCGCGGTGGCAAAGAGCCGAACTACAGTGCGCAGCACGTCAGCGCGGTAAAAGCCGGGCTGGAGAAGGCGGGCCTGCCGCAGCAGGTTATGATCGATTTCAGCCACGCGAACAGCAGCAAGCAGTTCAAAAAGCAGCTGGAGGTGGCGGATGATGTGTCGGCGCAGATTTCAGGCGGCGAACAGGGCATTGTCGGCGTGATGATTGAGAGCCATCTGGTTGAGGGCAATCAGAGCCTGGAGAGCGGCGAGCCGCTGGTCTACGGCAAGAGCGTTACCGACGCCTGCATCGGCTGGGATGACACCGATAACGTCCTGCGCCAGCTGGCTGCAGCAGTCAGAGCGCGCCGCGGCTGACCGCAAGCCGCGGCCAGCAAGGGGCTGAGGCGGAACGCCTTGCGCTTTGCTTCATGCTGCGCGCACCGTTCATGCCGGGCGTGGGGTAGCGGCAGGCGTTTTGCCTGCACGCACCCGCAATAAAAAAGGCCAGACATCTGTCTGGCCTTTCTGCTTTTCAGCTGACGCTTACTTAGCTTTACCCTGGTTGGCAACGGCTGCGGCTTTTGCTGCAATCTCGTCGGCATCGCCCAGATAGTAACGTTTGATCGGTTTGAAATTCTCGTCGAACTCATAAACCAGCGGCACGCCGGTCGGGATGTTCAGTTCCAGAATCTCATCTTCGCTCAGGTCGTCGAGGTATTTCACCAGCGCGCGCAGTGAGTTGCCGTGAGCGGCAACGATCACTTTCTCACCGCTCTTGATGCGCGGCAGAATGCTTTCGTTCCAGTAAGGGATCACGCGTTCAATGGTCAGCGCCAGGCTTTCGGTGGTTGGCAGCTGCTCTGCGCTCAGTTTCGCGTAGCGCGGGTCGTGACCAGGGAAACGCTCATCACCGCGATCCAGCTCCGGCGGGGTAACCGCAAAGCCGCGGCGCCACTGTTTTACCTGCTCGTCGCCATATTTAGCCGCCGTTTCTGCTTTGTCCAGACCCTGCAGCGCACCGTAGTGGCGCTCGTTCAGACGCCAGGATTTTTCAACCGGCAGCCAGGCCTGATCCAGCTCATCGAGAACATTCCACAGAGTGTGAATGGCGCGTTTCAGCACGGAAGTGTAAGCAAAATCAAAGACGAAACCTTCTTTCTTCAGCAGCTGACCGGCTGCTTTGGCTTCGGTGCGACCTTTATCGGAAAGATCGACGTCATACCATCCGGTAAAGCGGTTTTCCTGGTTCCACTGACTTTCGCCGTGGCGGACCAGAACCAGCTTAGTTACGGCCATAGTTAACTCCTTAACTCTTTGATGTTTCTATGATAATGGAAACCTGCTGCAGCCATCCCGGCGCGTGCGCCTGACGGCACATTGATAGCGCCATACCATAGCGGAAAACGGCGCAGGGTGTAAGCCTGTCGGCGTCGCACTGCGCGTTTTTCATCCGCTAGCGCGGCGTAAAGCGGTAGCGCGTGACCGATTCCCAGCGCTCGCCCGGCTGTAACCAGCACGACGGCTGTGGCCATTCGGGATGATTCGGCGAATCCGGCAAAAATTCGCTTTCCAGCGCAATACCCTGGAAAGCAGTATAGCTTTCCTGTTCGCGCGCGCGCGTTCCGGCCAGGTAGTTGCCGGTGTAGAACTGTAGCGCAGGCGCGGTGGTCATTACGCTCAGCTCTAACTGGCCATCTTCAGACCAGAGCCGTGCCGCTGGCTGGCTGGCATCACCGGCGCTGTTGAGCAGGAAGGCGTGATCGTAGCCCTTCACCGCCTGCTGATCGGCATCCGCCAGAAAATCCTGCGCGACGGTTTTTGCTTCACGAAAATCGAAGCTGGTGCCCGCCACCGCTTTTAACGGCGCATTGGGAATGCCGGCGCTATCAACAGGCAAATATTTTTCGGCCAGCAGTTGTAAGCGATGCTGACGCGCGTCGCCATGATGCGCATCAAGGTTAAAGTAAGCGTGGCTGGTCAGGTTAACCGGACAGGGTTGATCAACCTCCGCCTGATAGCTGATCGACAGCGTATTATCCTCTTCCAGCGCATAGCGAACCTGGGCCAGCAGGTTGCCCGGATAGCCCTGATCGCCATCTGGCGAGTCAATGCGGTAGACCACATCGCTGTCGCTCTGGCTGACGATCTGCCAGCGACGCTTGTCAAAACCTTCCGGCCCGCCGTGCAGCTGGTGTTCGCCCTGATTCGCCGCCAGCTGAATCTTTTGCTGCGTCAGCGTCGCATGAGCGATGCGGTTGGCGTAGCGGCCTATCGTCGCGCCAAGATAGGCATCCTGATGCAGATAATCTGACGGCGTGGCGCAGCCGAGCAGCGTCTCGCGTACGCTACCGTCATGCATCGGCACCCGCGCGGAGAGCCAGGTGGCCCCCCAGTCCATAAAGGTTGCGACCATGCCGTTGGCGTTGCGCAGCACGGTAATGCGCCACGGCTGGCCGTCTGGCGCATGCGAGTTGACGTCATTTAGCATTGGCCAGCTCCTTCTGATGCGGTGCAGACGTAGAACGTCTCTCTGATGCCGGTTTTCGCTTCATACTGTTCGGCAACCGCGGCTTTCACCCGGTCGACGAGCTCGAATGGCATCAGCGCCACCACGCAGCCGCCAAAACCGCCGCCGGTCATGCGCACGCCGCCGCGATCGCCGATTTCAGCCTTAACGATCTCCACCAGCGCGTCGATGGGGGGAACGGTAATCTCGAAGTCATCGCGCATAGAGGCGTGCGATTCTGCCATCAGCTCGCCCATGCGTTTCAGATCGCCTTTGCTCAGCGCCTCGGCAGCCTCCAGCGTGCGTGCATTTTCGGTCAGGACGTGACGCACGCGCTTTGCTACCTGCGGGTCCAGCTCATGTTCAACCGCTTTGAACTGGTTGATATCGACGTCACGCAGGGCAGGCTGAGCAAAGAAGCGCGCACCAGTTTCACACTGTTCGCGGCGCGTATTGTATTCACTGCCTACCAGATTACGGCGGAAGTTGGAGTTGATGATCACCACGGCAATCTCTTTTGGCATTGAAACCGGGCGCGTGCCGAGCGTGCGGCAGTCAAGCAGCATAGCGTGATCTTTCTTGCCCAGCGCAGAAATGAGCTGGTCCATGATGCCGCAGTTGCAGCCGACAAACTGGTTTTCCGCTTCCTGTCCGTTGACCGCAATCGCGGCACCGTCGAGCGACAGGTGGTAGAGCTGCTGAAATACCGTGCCGACCGCCACTTCCAGCGAGGCTGAAGAGCTGAGGCCCGCTCCCTGCGGGACATTGCCGCTGATCACCATATCCACACCGTTAAAGCTGGCGTCACGCTGCTGCAGATGTTTCACCACGCCACGCACGTAGTTAGCCCACATCGGCTCTGTGAGGCTGAGAATGGGGTCATCCAGAGAGAAGCTGTCCTGCTGATTGTCATAATCTACCGCCACCACGCGCACCTGACGATCGTCGCGCCTGGCGCAGGCGATCACGGTCTGATAGTCGATGGCGCAGGGCAGCACAAAGCCGTCGTTATAGTCGGTGTGCTCGCCGATCAGGTTGACGCGTCCCGGTGCCTGAATGGTATGGGTCGGCGCATAGCCAAAGGTGTCGGTAAAAACCTGCTGCGTGATCTCTTTTAAGCTCATTACTCTGCCTCGCGGAAATGAATGTCGCTGATGGCACGCAGACGTTCTGCTGCCTGTTCTGCCGTTAAGTCGCGTTGGGTTTCAGCCAGCATTTCATAGCCGACCATAAATTTGCGTACCGTCGCTGAACGCAGCAGCGGCGGGTAGAAGTGCGCGTGCAGCTGCCAGTGTTCATTCTCTTCACCGTTAAACGGAGCGCCGTGCCAGCCCATGGAGTAGGGGAAAGAGCACTGAAACAGGTTGTCATAGCGGCTGGTCAGCTGTTTGATCGCTTTTGCCAGGTCCGCACTCTGTTCCGGCGAGAGATCGTTCAGGCGTTTGACGTGGGCTTTCGGCAGCAGCAGGGTCTCAAACGGCCAGGCTGCCCACCAGGGCACCACCGCCAGCCAGTGCTCCGTTTCCACCACGGTGCGGCTGCCGTCATTCAGTTCGCGCGCCGCATAGTCCACCAGCATCGGCGAGTGGTGTGTCGCGAACCAGGCGCGTTGATTGTCATCTTCACGCTGCGCTTCATTCGGTAAAAAGCTGTTGGCCCAGACCTGGCCGTGGGGGTGGGGGTTGGAGCAGCCCATCGCTGCGCCTTTATTTTCAAACACCTGCACCCAGGGATAGTGCTGGCCAAGCTCGGCAGTCTGTGCCTGCCAGGTGTTTACCACCTCCTCCAGCGCAGGCAGCGACATCTCCGGCAGGGTTTTGCTGTGATCGGGTGAAAAGCAGATGACCCGACTGATGCCCCGTGCGCTTTCGCAGCGCATCAGCATATCGCTGCTTTCCGGCGCTTCCGGCGTATCGGCCATCAGCGCGGCAAAGTCATTCGGAAAAACGTAGGTGCCTTTGTAGTCAGGATTCTTGTCGCCGGTGATGCGCGTATTGCCCGCGCAAAGAAAGCAGTCCGGATCGTGCGCCGGAAGTCGCGCTTGCGACGGGGTTTCCTGCGCGCCTTGCCAGGGACGTTTGGCACGGTGGGGTGAAACAAGAATCCATTGATCAATTAATGGATTGTAGCGGCGATGCGGATGATCGACCGGGTTGAATTTTTCCATGTTGAGTCCTGGTTAACGTCAAAAAGCCAGACAGGCAATGTTAAAAAGTAGCACATCAGCGCCCGGTAAAGCGTGATCAAGTCTGGATAAATGGAATCGTTTACACAAGCTGAAAATTCTTATTCAACGGCTTTTGTTGCAATGATGGCAGAAAAAAAACACGCCTGAATGGTAGCGGTTACATAGCTCCGTTACGCGCGCTGTAAGAGACGCCGCAGTGCGGCGTCTTCGGCGTTAACGCAGGCTTTCCTGCCTGAAGGTGTAGCCCTCTGCGTCAGGCACAAAGCTCAAGCGGTGGGTAATACAGTGCGGTGCATCTTCAGCATGATGCGAGACGAACAGCAGCTGAGTACCACCTTCGCCAATCAAAATATCGACAAAGCGGCGCACCAGCTGACGGTTGACAGGATCCAGCCCCTGCAAAGGCTCATCCAGAATCAGCAGCGCTGGATGTTTGACCAGCGCGCGGGCGATCAGTACCAGACGCTGCTGGCCCCACGAGAGGCTATGAAACGGGGCATCAGCCAGCGCATTATCCATACCCAGCAGCGCCAGCCACTGACGCGCCAGCGCTTTTTGCCGCTCTGATACCGCCTGGTAGAGGCCGATAGAATCGAAAAAGCCCGAGAGGATAACGGTGCGCACGTTAGCGCTGACGCGGTAGTCCAGATGCAGGGTACTGCTGACGTAGCCAATATGCTGCTTGATATCCCAGATGGTTTCACCGCTGCCGCGTTTGATGCCGAACAGCGTCAGATCGTTACTGTAGCCCTGCGGATGATCGCCGGTGACCAGACTGAGCAGCGTCGATTTTCCCGCCCCGTTAGGGCCAACGATCTGCCAGTGTTCGCCCGGGTTGACCTGCCAGTTCAGGCCGTTGATCACCGCCTTATCGTTATACGAGACCACGCCGTTGCGCAGCGTGACGCGCGGCGCGTTGTCAGCCAGCTGCGGTAGCTGATCGGGCGCATCCGGCTCTGGCAAGGCCATGCCCTCAAGCTGTTCGCTGTGGGCCAGCTGGGCCACCAGCGCTTCTGCCAGTATCGCGTCGCGAGCGCCAGCGTGGGTCAGCGCGCACTCCACCAGCACGCCAACCTGCTGAATAAACGCGGGGATATCCTCGAAGCGGTTTAACACCAGTACCAGCGTCACGCCAGGCTGTTGCAGGCTTGCCAGCGTTTCCGTCAGGCTGGCGCGAGACGCAACGTCAAGGCCATCAAAGGGTTCATCAAGGATCAGCAGGTCGGGCTGCTTCATCAGCGCCTGGCAGAGCAGGACTTTGCGCGTCTCGCCGGTAGAGAGATATTTGAAGCGTCGGTTGAGCAGAGAGGTAATGTTGAACTGTGCGGCCAGCGCTGCTGCACGCGCTGCCTCTTTGACCTCATCCTGAATAATCTCCAGCGCGGTGCGTCCGGTGTCGTTCTCGCCTTCGCTCAGCAAGTCGGTATTGTTGCGCTGCCATTCGTCGCTGACCAGCTTCTGCAGCTGCTCCAGCGACAGACGCGTCGGACGCGCGAACTGGCTGGTGAACGTGCCTTTCTCCGGCGTCAGCTCGCCCGCCAGCGCGCGTGCCAGCGACGATTTTCCACTGCCGTTCGCGCCCACAAAGGCCCAGCTCTGGCCACCTGTCAGCTGTAACGCACCGAGATTCAGTAAACGGGTATCGCTAAGGCGAAACGTGCCTTGCGAAATTTGCAACAAAGCCATGATCTGTTCCATTTTTTGCATTGATTACTGAGTTGTAACCATAGCCGTCAGCGAAGTCAAATCGTGGCGCAAACCTCAGAGCAGGGTGGCGATGATCGCATGCTCCGCGTTAAAGCTTGCCGTCACGCTGTCACCGGGTTGCAGCTGCAGCTGTTCAACCTGTGAATTCATCAGGGTGGCGCAGAGCGTCTCGCCGCTCGGCAGCGTCATCAGAAGTTCACTCATCTGCTCGCCTGGCTCAATCTGGCTTATGCTGGCAACGAGCTGGTTGTCTGCCTGTGAGGAGCCCCGGCTGACCTGAATCCACGGCGCTTTAATGAGCACCAGCACCTCTTTGCCCGCGTCGAGCTGCAAACGTTCAACGCTGCGCTGGGTGAGCGCGACGTTAAGGTCGGTGGCACCATCAGCCAGCCGCACCCGCAGATGCTGCACCACCTGACGGTCATCGTGCGTGACCACCGTGCCGAACAGCTGATTGCGCGCGCTGGTCTGCAGGGAAAAGCGCGCAATGGTGGCCAGCAGGCTGTCGAGCGGCACGGCATCGTTTTGCAGTGCATCAAAGGCCTTTTGCTGGATCTGCTCCAGCAGATGAAAGAGCTGGATGAGCCGCTCGCCGTAGCGCGTCAGATGCGCGCCGCCACCGCCTTTGCCGCCGGTGGCCCGCTCAACCAGCGTTTCGTCCGCCAGCTGGTTCATCTCATTAATCGCATCCCAGGCGCTCTTGTAGCTGATACCCGCCAGCTTTGCCCCCTGGCTAATTGAGCCGGTTTCGCGGATGCGTTTCAGCAGCGCCATGCGGCGCGGGTCGGCAAACAGCTTCTGCTGTAGCCGGATTGACAGAGAAAGTTCTGCCTGCATAGGGGCTCTCCAGAACACGTGACTGGCACGATCATAGCGGCGATGCGCGTAAAAAGTAAAAGCACGAAAAGGGCAGTGCGTTTTTTTCCTCAAACGTTACAATCACTTTTTTACTTTGCTGAGTGAGACTTCCATGCTGGAACTGATTAAAAGCCTTGCTGTAGCGGTGATTATGGTGCCGGTGGTCATGGCGATTATGCTGGGCCTGATCTATGGCCTGGGCGAGATGTTCAACGTTATCTCGAAATTTGGCCGCCGCGAGCACTCTTCACGCTCCTCCCATTGATTCCCCGACGCCCGCTTAAGCGGGCGTTTTTATTTGCGTCTGCTTAACCTTCTCCTTTTCCTGCCGATAATTTTATAACGCTCCCCGACCAGGCGTTGTAGTATCGCCTATACAACGTAAAACAGGAGAAAACCATGTTACGACTCTCATCCCGTTGGGGTATCGCCGCTGCGCTGAGTATCATGCTGACCGGACAGGCGGTAGCGGCTGAAAAGGTGACGGTGTTTGCCGCCGCGTCGCTGACCAATGCGCTCCAGGAAATTGCCGTCCGGTATAAGAAAGAGACCAACGTTGAGGTGGTCTCCTCATTTGCCTCCTCCTCTACGCTGGCGCGGCAGATTGAGCAGGGCGCGCCTGCCGATCTCTTTATCTCTGCGGATCAGCAGTGGATGGATGATGCGATGGCGAAAAAAAGCATCGAGGTGGCAACGCGCGTTACCTTGCTCGGCAACGAGCTGGTACTGGTTGCACCGCGCAGCGACAGTGCAAAGCCGGTTGCCCTCAATGCACAGACCGACTGGAAAAGCCTGCTCAATGGCGAGCGTCTGGCTGTAGGGGATCCAGACCATGTTCCGGCCGGGATCTATGCTCAGGAGGCGCTACAAAAACTGGGGGCCTGGGAGCGTGTTTCGCCGCTGTTAGCGCGTGCCAACAATGTCCGCGCGGCGCTGGCGCTGGTGGAGCGCAACGAGACGCCTTACGGTATCGTCTATGGCTCTGATGCGGTTGCCAGCACTAAAGTGCAGGTGGTGGGCACCTTTCCGGCCTCCAGTCATAAGCCCGTGGAATACCCGATGGCGATAGTAAAAGCGCAGGACAACGCCACCGTTAAGGCGTTTTATGATTACCTGAAAGGGCCGAAAGCGGCTGCCGTGTTCAAACAGTACGGATTCTCCCCGAAAGCATGATATTCAGCGATCCCGAATGGCAGGCGGTAATGCTTAGCCTGAAAGTCTCCAGCATGGCCGTGCTGTTTAGCCTGCCGTTTGGCATTCTTATGGCCTGGATTCTGGTGCGCTGCCGCTTTCCAGGCAAATCGCTGCTCGACGGTATTATCCACCTGCCGCTGGTATTACCCCCCGTGGTGGTGGGCTATTTGCTGCTGGTGGGCCTGGGGCGACGCGGCGTCATCGGCCAGTATCTTTACGACTGGTTTGGCTTCAGCTTCGCCTTTAGCTGGCGCGGCGCAGCGCTGGCGTCGGCCGTCATCGCCTTTCCACTGATGGTGCGCGCTATCCGGCTGGCACTGGAAGCGGTCGATCCGCGCCTCGAGCAGGCGGCGCGCACGCTTGGCGCAGGCCGCTGGCGCGTGTTTTTCACCATTACCCTGCCGCTCACGCTACCCGGCATTATTGTCGGAACCGTACTGGCCTTTGCCCGCTCGCTGGGCGAGTTTGGTGCAACCATTACCTTTGTTTCCAATATTCCGGACGAGACACGCACGCTGCCGCTGGCAATGTTTACCCTGATTGAGACACCGGGTGCAGAAGGGGCGGCGGCGCGGCTCTGTATCATTGCCATTGTGCTGGCGCTGCTCTCCCTGTTGATCTCTGAATGGCTGGCGCGCTGGGGCCGCAAAAGGATGGGCAGCGCATGCTGACACTTAACTTTTCACAACGGCTGGGCGATCACCAGCTTGAGATCGATACCCGGCTTCCGGCCAGGGGCATCACGGCCGTGTTTGGCGTTTCCGGTGCGGGTAAAACCTCGCTGATTAATGCCATCGCCGGACTGACGCAGCCGCAGCACGGCACCATTGCGCTTAACGATCGGCTGCTGCTTGACGTGGCGCAGGGCATCAACCTGCCGCCGGAAAAGCGGCGCGTCGGCTACGTTTTTCAGGATGCGCGCCTGTTTCCGCACTATCGCGTACGCGGCAATCTGCATTACGGCATGTCATCCACCATGAAAGGGCAGTTTGACACGCTGGTGGCGCTGCTGGGCCTGGAGACGCTGCTGGATCGTTTTCCGCTGTCGCTCTCGGGCGGGGAAAAACAGCGCGTCGCTATTGGCCGGGCGCTGCTGAGCGCGCCCGATATCCTGTTGATGGATGAGCCGCTGGCGTCGCTTGACCTGCCGCGCAAGCGTGAGCTAATGCCCTATCTGGAAAAGCTGGCGAAGCAGGTTGCGATCCCGGTGCTCTACGTCACGCACAGCCTTGATGAAATTTTGCAGCTGGCAGAAAACGTGCTGGTACTCGATCGCGGCAGCGTAAAAGCCGTTGGCCCGCTGGAGACCGTCTGGGGCAGCCGCGCAATGCGCCCCTGGCTGCCACTAAATGATTTGACCAGCGTATTGCGCGTGCAGGTGCTGGAACATCATCCCGACTACCCGATGAGCGCGCTGTCGCTCGGCGACCAGCATATCTGGGTCAGTCGGGTTCAGGCTCCCGTCAAAACGCCGCTGCGCATCCGCATTGCCTCGGCAGATGTGTCGCTGGCGCTACA
This sequence comes from Pantoea sp. KPR_PJ, assembly GCF_041386365.1. NCBI lineage: Bacteria > Pseudomonadati > Pseudomonadota > Gammaproteobacteria > Enterobacterales > Erwiniaceae > Pantoea > Pantoea sp. KPR_PJ. Next base: position 20,492 of record NZ_JABMIK010000001.1, read on the forward strand.
GCCGCCGCAGCACAGCTCAATACGCAATATTCTGCCGGCGCAGGTGACAGAGCTGCTTGAGGTAGGCGATCAGATTGAGGTGCAGCTGCGCATTGGCACCAGCCAGCTCTGGGCGCGTATTTCGCCCTGGGCACGGGATGAACTGGGCATTCGGCCAGATCAGTGGCTCTATGCCCAGATTAAAAGCGTATCGGTTACCGCCTGATTACAGTAGATGCTGTTCGATGAGTCTGGCAATGCCGGGTTCCAGATTGGTGCCGATAACCTGCCGCGCGCGCGCTTTGATCGCCTCGTCGGCGTTGCCCATTGCCACACCGAGTCCGACGGCCTCCAGCATGCTGAGATCGTTATAGTTGTCGCCGAAGGCGATCACCTCCTCCATACTGAGACCCAGCGAGGCTACCCACTCTGCCAGCCGCTTGCCCTTGCTGTTGCCGCGCTGGGCAATATCGACCTGATCGTGCCATGACCATTCGCACGCCAGCCCCAGCTCGGCTTCCACACGTTCGGCAAACTGTTGCAGCTCGGCGGTGTTTTCATGCGACAGCGCAAATTTCCAGATGGAGGTTGCGTTGCGTGCTGCCTGCGCCAGGTCAGGCACCTGAATAAACTGCGGACGCTGGTGCGGCGGCAGCGATTCGGCCCACTTCAGCGTGCGCGTAACGTGTCCTGTTGGCGTTTGATAGAGCATGGCGTCATCGACGTAGAGCAGGCCATGAATACCCTGCGCATCCAGCATCTCGATGACGCGCAGCGCCTGCGCCTTATCCAGCGGGTCGGAAGCGAGCACCTTTTTTGCCTGGTAATCATACAAGTAGGTGCCGTTGCAGCAGATTGCGGGTGTATCCAGCTCCAGCGCCTGATAAAAAGGATGAATGGCACAGTGGTGACGGCCAGTAACGATAGCTACCTTGATGCCAGCCTGACGAGCGCGCTTCAGCGCCTCGATCGACTGAGGCAGGATGGTTTTAGCGGGCGTCAGCAGTGTGCCGTCCAGATCGAGGGCGATTACGCGATAGCTCATGACTCATTCCGTCTTAAGGTGTTAAAGAGCCATCGAGTCTACACCGGGGCGCGGCCCTGAGACAAAAAGCAGGGCACAAATGATTCCGGCGCGCCGTAGCAAAACAGGCTACAGTGAGCCTCACAGATAAAACTGACAGGCTGCGAACAAGGAGAATGCATGAAACAAGTCGTTTATACCGCCAGTCCCGAGAGCCAGCAAATTCACGCGTGGCGGCTGGATGAAGAGGGCGCACTGTCGCTGTTGCAGGTGACGGATGTCTCTGGTCAGGTTCAGCCGATGGTGGTCAGTCCGAAGAAAGATTTTCTCTACGTTGGTGTACGCCCAAACTTTCGCGTGCTGGCGTTTCGCATCGCGGCAGACGGCACCCTGAGCGAGGCGGGCGAAGCGCCGCTGCCGGGCAGTCCGACCCACATTTCCACCGATCGTCACGGCAACTATCTGTTTTGCGGCTCCTATAATGACGCCTGCGTCAGCATCAGTCCGATCGGCGAGAACGGATTGCCGCAGGCTCCCACGCAGGTGATCCGCGAGCTGGATGGCTGCCACTCGGCCAATATTGATAACGCCAACCAGACGCTGTTCGTGCCGGCGCTGAAGCAGGATCGTATCTGCCTCTATGCGCTCAGCGATGACGGCAGGCTAACACCGCGCGATCAGGCACAGGTCACCACGGTGGAAGGTGCCGGTCCGCGCCATATGGCGTTCCATCCCAACGGCAGTTATGCCTACTGCGTCAATGAGCTGGACAGCACCGTGGATGTCTGGGCGCTGAACAATGCGCACGGTCAGGTTGAGCGCGTGCAGTCGCTGGACATGATGCCGCCGGGCTTTAACGAAACGCGCTGGGCGGCAGATATTCATCTGACGCCGGATGGCCGTTTTCTTTACGCCTGCGACCGCACCAGCAGCACGCTGACCGTTTTCAGCGTCAGCGAAGATGGTGGCCTGTTAACCATTGAGGGCTATCAGCCGACTGAGAGCCAGCCGCGCGGCTTCAATATCGACCACAGCGGCCGCTATCTGGTGGCGGCAGGGCAGAAATCCCATCATATCGAGGTCTACCGTATCGATGAGCCGCAGGGGCTGCTGACGCCGCTGGCGCGCTATGCGGTCGGTCAGGGACCGATGTGGGTCGTGATCCATCAGCTGAATTAACGCAGGAAACAGGGTCTCAGGCGGCGGCGACCCGCGCCTGGTCGCCTGTGGCCCAGGCCAGGATCCCGGGCGCCCGCCAGGGGGATGCTGGCCGGACGTCACCTGAGCTCATGCGGACTCAGACAGGCGCTGCCAGAAAAGAGCGGCAGAGTTTGCTGTCCGAGGGAAAAGGCGTGAGAAGGCGAGCTCGCCGCCGCTCAGCGCGACGATTGCGGCACCGCTGCTGGCGTGCCGCAGTGACTGCCGGTCAGGAATAGGTAACCGTAATGCTGGCGCTCGCCAGCGCATGGAAATGGACGTTAAAGCCAACCATGGCCCCGCTCGCATCGGCATCCACCTCAAGCGCTTCAACATCCAGCGCATGCACGGTAAAAATATAGCGATGGCTTTCGCCCTGCGGTGGTGCTGCGCCACCGTAACCGGCTTTACCGAAATCAGTACGCGTCTGCAGCGCGCCCTGAGGCAGCATGGCGAGACCTGAGCCTGCGCCTTGCTCCAGCAGCTGAGTGCTGGCGGGAATATTCACCACCACCCAGTGCCACCAGCCGGAGCCAGTTGGCGCATCGGGATCGAAACAGGTAACAACAAAACTTTTCGTGCCCTGTGGTGCATCGTCCCACGCCAGATGTGGAGAGATGTTATCGCCCTGGTAGCCCATACCGTTAAATACCTGGCGCTGCGGCATCTTATCGCCGTCTTTAAAATCATTGCTGTAAACGCGCATCTTCTCTCCTGAGTTGTCTGGATTTGTTCACGACGAACACTTTCCATCTTATCCAAAAAAGCTGATTCTTCCAGCGGTTAGCCGCAAATCAGACATCAGACGATAAAATGCGCCTCAGCATTCAACGCCTCGGCAATAGCCTGCGTCAGCTGGCGCAGGGCGTCTGCCGAAATGATATAGGGCGGCATCAGGTAGATCAGGCGGCCAAAGGGACGGATCCAGACGCCATGCTCGACAAAAAAGCGCTGTAGCGCGGCCATATTTACCGGATGGTGCGTCTCGACGACGCCAATGGCACCCAGTACCCGCACCTGTGCGACCTGCGGTGAGGTGCGCAGCGGCAGCAGTTCATCGCGCAGCTGCTGCTCAATGCGCGCCACCTGCTGCGGCCAGTGGCCCTCGTTAAGCAGAGCGAGGCTTGCCACCGCTGCGGCGCACGCCAGCGGGTTGCCCATGAAGGTGGGGCCATGCATAAAGCAGCCTGCCGGACTGTCGCTGATGGTATCCGCTACATGGCGCGTGGTGAGGGTGGCCGCCAGCGTCATCACGCCGCCGGTCAGCGCCTTGCCGACGCAGAGAATATCTGGCGTGACCCCAGCATGCTCGCAGGCAAACAGCTTACCGGTGCGGCCAAAGCCGGTGGCGATCTCATCGGCAATCAGCAGAACGCCATAGCGATCGCAGCACTCGCGCACCCGTTGCAGATAGCGGGGATGGTAGAAGCGCATACCGCCCGCGCCCTGCACGATCGGCTCAAGGATCACCGCCGCCAGCTGCGGGTGATGCTGCTCAATCAGACGCACAAAGTCCTCTGCATCCTGCTCCTGCCAGACGTCGTCAAATGCGCACTGCGGCGCAGCGGCGAAATGGTGCACTGGCAGATAGCCGCGCCACAGGCTGTGCATGGAATTCTCAGGATCGCACACCGACATAGCCGCAAAGGTATCGCCATGGTAGCCGCGCTGCAGCGTCAGGAACTGCTGGCGCACCTCGCCGCGCCCCAGCCAGTACTGCATCGCCATCTTCATGGCCACTTCTACCGCCACCGAGCCCGAGTCGGCGAGAAACACGCACTCCAGCGCGGCGGGCGTCATGGCGACCAGCTGGCGACAGAGCGCCACCGCCGCAGGATGAGTAATGCCGCCAAACATGACGTGCGACATCTGCGCCATCTGCTCCTGCAGCGCCTGGTTAAGGCGCGGATGGTTGTAACCGTGAATCGCCGCCCACCAGGAAGACATGCCGTCTACCAGCTCGCGACCGTCGGCCAGTTGCAGATGAATACCCTGCGCGGCGACCACCGGATAGCAGGGCAGGGGATCGCGCATTGAGGTATAGGGGTGCCAGATATGGTGGCGGTCAAACTCGGCGTCGTGAGGAGAGAACATCGGTATTGTAAACCAAAATAAAAAGATTTAGTTTACAAGTATAACCCCGATACCTGTCGGGATAACACCCCTTTTTTGGAGTACGTAATGGCACAACACTGGACGCTGGCGCAGGCACAGGCACTGTTCGATAAACCCTTTCTTGAGCTGATGTTCGAGGCGCAGCAGGTGCACCGTCAACATTTCGACCCACGCCAGGTACAGGTCAGTACGCTGTTGTCGATCAAAACCGGTGCCTGCCCGGAGGACTGCAAATACTGTCCGCAAAGCGCGCGTTATAAAACGGGACTGGAGTCTGAGCGGCTGATGGAGGTTCAGGAGGTGCTGGCATCGGCGCGCAAGGCTAAAGCCGCGGGATCGAGCCGTTTTTGCATGGGCGCGGCATGGAAAAATCCCCATGACCGCGATATGCCCTACCTTGAGCAGATGGTACAGGGCGTGAAGGCGCTGGGAATGGAAACCTGCATGACGCTGGGCACCCTGAGCAATGACCAGGCGCAGCGTCTGGCGGGGGCGGGCCTCGATTTTTACAACCACAACCTCGATACCTCACCGGAATTTTACGGCAGCATTATCACTACGCGCTCCTACCAGGAGCGGCTGGATACGCTGGGCAAAGTGCGCGACGCCGGGATCAAAGTCTGCTCGGGCGGCATCGTCGGGCTGGGGGAAACCGTCAGTGACCGCGCTGGCTTACTGGTGCAGCTGGCAAACCTGCCGACACCACCGGAGAGCGTGCCGATCAACATGCTGGTCAAGGTTAAGGGCACGCCGCTGGCGGATAACGATGATGTCGAGCCGTTCGACTTTATCCGCACCATTGCCGTCGCGCGCATTATGATGCCGACCTCGCACGTTCGCCTGTCGGCAGGGCGTGAGCAGATGAGTGAGCAGACCCAGGCGATGTGCTTTATGGCGGGCGCGAACTCCATTTTCTACGGCTGCAAGCTGCTTACCACCCCAAATCCCGAAGAGGATAAAGACCTGCTGCTGTTCCGCAAGCTGGGCCTTAATCCTGAGCATACCCAGACCGCACACGGCGATAACGAACAGCAGCAGCAGCTGAGCGAACAGCTGTTCAATGCCGATACGGATCGGTTCTATAACGCGGCGGTGTGATGAATTTTTCCACACGTATGGCGCAGGCGCTGGATGCGCGCCGTGCCGCTGACGGCTGGCGTCTGCGCCGCCTGGTGACGCGCAACGATACCCGCACGCTAGAGGTCGATGGCAAAATGTATCGCCACTTCTCCAGCAACGATTATCTTGGCCTGAGCCAGCATCCGGCAGTGAGGGCAGGCTGGCACCAGGGGGCGCCGGGCGCGGGCGCGTCAGGCCACGTAACGGGCTACAGCCGCTGCCATGCGGAGCTGGAAACGGCACTCGCCAGCTGGCTCGGTTATTCGCGCGCGTTACTGTTTATCTCGGGCTTTGCCGCCAACCAGGCCGTGGTGCATCTGCTGGCGCAAAAGCACGACCGGCTGATTGCTGACAGGCTGGCACATGCTTCACTGCTTGACGCTGCCAGCCATATGCCCGCTACGCTGCGCCGCTTTCTGCATAACGATGCGGCGAGCCTGACACAGCGGCTGATGATGCCCTGCGACGGTGCCACCCTGGTGATCACCGAAGGCGTTTTCAGCATGGATGGTGACAGCGCACCGCTGGCCGCTATCGCAGCCGCCACGCGCCATGCAGGCGGCTGGCTGATGGTGGATGATGCACACGGCATTGGCGTCACTGGCGAACAGGGGCGCGGCAGCTGCTGGCAGCAGGGTATCAAGCCCGAACTGCTGGTGATCACCTTTGGCAAAGCTTTTGGCGTCAGCGGCGCGGCGCTGCTGTGCGATGACGCCACCGCTGACTATTTTCTGCAGTTTTCCCGTCACCTGATCTACTCGACGGCGATGCCGCCTGCCCAGGCGAGCGCGCTGCTGGCGGCGTTGCATGAGGTTCAGCGGGGTGACGCACTGCGACAGCGCCTGCGCGCCAACATCCAGCGCTTCCGTGCGGGTGCCGCGGCCTTGCCCTGGAAACTGATGCCCTCAGAAAGCGCCATTCAGCCGCTGATCGTTGGCGAAAACGGCACGGCGCTGGCGCTGTCACAGCGGCTGGCGCAGGCGGGATGCTGGGTGAGCGCCATTCGCCCGCCGACGGTGCCGCCGGGAACGGCACGGCTACGGATCACCCTGACCGCCGCTCATCAGGCGGAGGATATTGACCATCTGCTGGAGGCATTGCATGACGCTGCCGGTTAACAAACAGGCCGTCGCGCGCGCGTTTGGTCGTGCGGCGGGCCACTATGAACAGCATGCCGAGCTGCAGCGCCGCAGCGGCGATACGCTGCTGGCGCTGGCGCCGGCCAGCGCAAGTGGCGATCTGCTGGATGCGGGCTGCGGCACCGGCTGGTACAGCCGCCTCTGGCAGCAGCGCGGCCTGCGCGTGGTGGCGCTCGATCTCTCACCCGAAATGTTGCAACAGGCGCGCCGCCAGGCGGCGGCACACAGCTATCTGGCGGGAGATATCGACGCGCTGCCGTTAGCGAGCCAGAGCGTTGATCGGGTGTGGAGCAATCTGGCAGTGCAGTGGAGCAGCGATCTGCGCACTGCACTGCAGCAGTTTGCCCGCGTGCTGCGTCCCAACGGCGTGATGCTCTTCTCGACGCTGCTGGCGGGATCGTTGCAGGAGGTGCATGACGCCTGGCGACCGCTGGGAGAGGGCGAGCACGCCAACCACTTCTTAACCGGGTCACAGGTGCGTGCGGCGGCAGAGGGGCTGAATCTGAGTTTCCGCCGTCAGACGCTGGTCATGCATTTTCCCAGCGCGCTAAGCGCAATGCGCTCGCTGAAAGGGATTGGCGCAACCCATCTGCACCAGGGGCGTAACGGCGCGCCGCTGACGCGACAGCGGCTGGCGCGGCTGGAGGCGCTGTGGCCGCGCGATGCCCAGGGCTACCGTTTGACCTATCAACTGCTTTATGGAGTAACACAACAATGAAATGGTTTATAACCGGCACCGATACCGAGGTCGGCAAAACCGTTGCCAGCGGGGCGCTGCTACAGGCTGCGAACGCGGCGGGTTATCGCACCGCAGGCTATAAGCCAGTTGCCTCTGGCTGCGAACTGACGGCAGAAGGCATCCGCAACAGCGATGCGCTGGCGTTGCAGCGCTACAGCAGCCTCGCGCTGCGTTATGAGCAGGTCAATCCGCTGGCATTTTTAGAGCCGACCTCGCCCCACATTGTCAGCGCGGAAGAGGGCAGGCCCATTACCTTTGAGGTGCTGTCGCAGGGACTGCGCGCGCTAGAGGCGCAGGCGGAGTGGCTGCTGGTGGAGGGCGCTGGCGGCTGGTATACCCCGCTGTCGGAGACGCAAACCTATGCAGACTGGGTCACTCAGGAGCAGCTGCCGGTGATTCTGGTGGTTGGCGTAAAGCTGGGCTGCATCAACCACGCGATGCTGACCGCCGATGCGGTGCTGGCGCGCGGCCTGCGGCTCGCGGGCTGGATCGCCAACGACATAGAGCCGCCGGGCAAACGTCACCAGGCCTATATGGAGACGCTGAAACAGCGCATCCCCGCGCCGTTGCTCGGGGAGATCCCCTGGCTGTCAGATGCCGCAGAGCAGGCAGCGTGTGGGCGTTTTCTGACGCTGCCGCGTTAGTGACCGGCTCAGACACAAAACGGCAGAAACGGCAGCCGCATCGCTGCCGCGTCAGCGTTCAGCTCACCGTCAGCCATTTGTTGACGGTGAGATCGTCCAGCTGCGCCACACGTCCCTGCGCGACATTGCGGCCGCGATGCAGCAGCAAAAAATAGTCCGCGACGCGACGGATCAGCGACACACGCTGCTCCAGCAGCAGAATCGTCAGACCGTAGTCAAGATTGAGGCGACGGATAAGGTTGCCCATCTCCTCCTCCAGCCAGGGTGACATCCCATCCGTGGGCTCATCCAGTATCAGCAGTCTGGGGTGCAGCACCAGCGCGCGTGCCAGCGCCAGCTGCTGCTGCTGGTCAACGGGCAGCTCACCGCTGCGCTGCTGCCGCAGAGAATAAAGCGCGGGAAAAAGGTCAAAAACCATCTCCGGGATAACGTGCGGTTTGTCACTCTGGCCGCTGCCTGCCAGTAGCGCGATCAGCAGGTTATCCTCTACGCTCATCTGCGAAAAAATATGTCGTCCCTGCGGCACATAGCCGATGCCCATGCGTGCGCGCTGTTCAGCAGGCTGAAGCAGCAAATCGCGCGGCGGTGAGCCATCCTCCTGCCACGTCATGGACCCGCTGTTAACGGGCAGGCGCCCCATAATGCAGTTGACCAGCGTCGTTTTGCCCATGCCTGGACGGCCCAGCACCCCCGTGCAGGTGCCCGGCGGCAGATCAAGATCCACATCCCACAGAATATGGTTCTGGCCATAAAACTGATTCACCGAACGTAAACTCAGCATCTGACTCTCCTCTTACAGATTTTGCCTGAATGCTTCCGCTCTTAGACGTCTGGCAAACAAGTCTTCAACGGTGGCGGTAGCGCGATTGTCGCCCTGTGAACAGCTTCCTGGTGAAACCTGCAATTCCTGGGCCAGAATTAGGTTTACGCCAGAAAAGACGCATGAAGCTCTATTTTCTCAGCTAATGGTAAAAATCATTTAACAATTGCCGGAGGTAATCAGCGTAGTGCACTTTCACGGTGCCAGATGCTTAACGCTGGTGGTGCAACTGTGCTGCAAGAAGGCAGTCCATTGAATTATGGCTGGTCTGGACAGTGGTCACGGCTGGAGGAAAATTCAGCAGTTCGCTGAAGAAGCATAGCCAGGGGTACGCTTTCTGGCAGGAATTTATGCCGAAAAAAAATTTTTTGACGCAAATAGTTTAACGACAAAAAATTATGCACAGCTGATGGTGAAAGGGCTGTCGGTAGTTATCCACTATTCCTGTGGATAACCTTGTGCATTAGACAATGAAAACAGAGCGCAGACGAGGAAATACGGGGCCTGGTTACATAATGCTGAGAAACTGGGCTTTTTATATATTTTCTTATTAAACAGCGAGTTATTAAAAAACAAGCCTGAGATTTTTCCGCCGTGTCATCAGCCTGAAATTTAATGACGCGCTCTTGACAAATGTTATAAATCCGCTTCGGCTGGGGATAACCTTGCGCAACAAAAAAAATGTTATCGCGCTGTTATGGCAGCCTAAGCGCGACGCGGCTTTAGCCCCCTGATGTGCCGCGCTACTGGTCATTTATCCAGTATTATTTTCTGGCAAAATCGCCACGGCAGAGTAAAATGACTCGGCTAGCCGCCGCATTCTTCAGCAGGAACCGCAAGTCATGAGTAAAGTCTTTAAACTAAATTCCGCCTTCAAACCCTCCGGCGATCAGCCTGAGGCGATCCGTCGTCTCGAAGAGGGGCTGGAGGATGGCCTTGCCCATCAGACGCTGCTTGGCGTAACCGGTTCCGGCAAGACCTTTACCGTTGCCAACGTCATTGCTGACCTCAACCGGCCTGCGATGGTGCTGGCTCCCAACAAAACGCTGGCGGCGCAGCTTTATGGTGAGATGAAAGAGTTCTTTCCAGATAACGCGGTCGAGTTCTTTGTCTCTTACTACGACTACTATCAGCCTGAAGCCTATGTGCCCAGCTCCGATACCTTTATCGAAAAAGATGCTTCGGTGAATGAGCATATCGAGCAGATGCGACTTTCGGCGACAAAAGCCCTGCTTGAGCGCCGCGACGTGATTGTGGTGGCTTCGGTTTCCGCTATTTACGGTCTGGGCGATCCTGACCTCTATCTGAAAATGATGCTGCACCTGACGCGTGGCATGATTATCGATCAGCGCAGCATTTTGCGTCGCCTGGCGGAGCTACAGTATGCGCGCAATGACCAGGCGTTCCAGCGCGGCACCTTCCGCGTGCGTGGCGAGGTGATCGATATCTTCCCGGCAGAATCGGAAGATATTGCGCTGCGCGTCGAACTGTTCGACGAGGAAGTCGAGCGGCTGTCGCTGTTCGATCCCCTCACCGGACAGATTGTCTCTACCGTGCCGCGCTATACCATCTATCCCAAAACGCACTACGTGACGCCACGCGAGCGCATTGTGCAGGCGATGGAGGAGATCAAGCTTGAGCTGGCAGATCGCCGCAAGGTGCTGCTGGAGAACAACAAGCTGCTGGAGGAGCAGCGCCTGACGCAGCGCACCCAGTTCGATCTTGAGATGATGAATGAGCTGGGCTACTGCTCGGGCATCGAAAACTATTCGCGTTATCTTTCCGGACGAGGACCGGGCATGCCGCCGCCGACGCTGTTCGACTACCTGCCCGCTGACGGGCTGTTAATCGTCGATGAATCCCACGTCACCATCCCGCAAATTGGCGGCATGTACAAAGGTGACCGGGCGCGTAAAGAGACGCTGGTGGAGTACGGCTTCCGTCTGCCTTCTGCGCTGGATAACCGTCCGCTGCGGTTTGAAGAGTTTGAAGCGCTGGCACCGCAAACCATTTATGTCTCCGCGACGCCGGGCAACTACGAGCTGGAAAAATCGGGCGGCGAGGTGATCGATCAGGTCGTGCGCCCAACCGGGCTGCTCGATCCGCTGCTGGAAGTGCGACCGGTGGCGACGCAGGTCGACGATCTGCTGTCGGAGATCCGCAAGCGCGTGGCGATCAACGAGCGCGTGCTGGTTACCACGCTGACCAAACGTATGGCAGAAGATCTTACCGAATACCTGGAAGAGCATGGCGAGAAGGTGCGCTATCTGCACTCAGACATTGATACCGTGGAGCGTATGGAGATTATCCGCGATCTGCGTCTCGGCGAGTTTGACGTGCTGGTGGGGATCAACCTGCTGCGAGAAGGGCTGGATATGCCGGAAGTGTCACTGGTGGCCATTCTGGATGCGGATAAGGAAGGCTTCCTGCGCTCCGAACGGTCGCTGATCCAGACCATTGGTCGCGCGGCGCGTAACGTCAACGGCAAGGCAATCCTCTATGCTGACAAGATCACGAACTCCATGGCGCGCGCCATTGAAGAAACCGAGCGCCGTCGCGAGAAGCAGGAGAGGTATAACCAGGAAAAAGGCATTGTGCCACAGGGCCTCAACAAGAAGATTACCGATATTCTTGAGCTGGGCCAGAACGTGGTGAAAACGCGCGGCAAGGCTAAAGCGACCAGCCGTAGCGCGGCCGAGGCGGAGGCGAGCTATATGGCACTCAGCCCGCAGGCACTGCAGAAAAAAATTCACGAGCTGGAAACGCAGATGCAGCAGCACGCGCAAAACCTGGAGTTTGAAGAGGCGGCCAGCGTGCGCGACCAGCTGCATCAGCTGCGCGAACTTTTTATCGCCGCCTCGTAGCGGCTTAGCTGAAGCGCTGAATGGCGTGTTCCAGCGCTACGCGCAGCAGCTGGCGGTCGTGACGATAGGGAATATCGGCGGCCTCCAGCGGTTCGCGCACGATCAGGCGGTTCTCCACCCCGGAGGTATCGGCTGCCGGACTGACCACTACCGCGTCAATCACTCGCTTGCCAATATATTTCTCCATCATTATCAGCTTATCTGCCACCGTCAGGCTGGCGGCGGCCGGGCTCAGTTCGCGGCCCAGGTTGCCGATGAAGACCATCGTGGCGGGCGTGCGGCGCAGCGCGCGCGCCATCTCTTCCATGAGCAGGGCGGGCATCAGGCTGGTATAAAAACTCCCAGGCCCAATCAGGATCAGATCCGCTTCGGCGACAGCATCCAGCGCCTCGCGCGTGGGCGTCACGTTAGGATGCAGCATCAGCTCCTGCGGCGGCTGCTTCATGGCGTCGATGTCAGTCTCGCCGTAAACCATATTGCCCTCGCGGTCTAAAGCCACGAGATCGACCGGCTGCTCCGACATCGGGATAAGAAAGGCATCTACCTTGAGCAGGTTGCGGATAATATTGATCGCTTCCAGCGGCCGCACGCTCAGATGATCGAGCGCTTTGAGCATCAGGTTACCCAGGTTATGCCCGGCAAGCTCGCCGTTACCCGCAAAGCGATATTCAAACATGGCCGAAGCGACGCTCGGCTCGGTAATGAGCTGATTGATACAGTTGCGCATATCGCCCCAGGCGATACCGCCTTCCGAGCGGCGTATGCGCCCGGTGGATCCGCCGTTGTCGGTGGTGGTAACAATACCGGTCAGACGTGAACCCAGCGGCGAAAGTGCCGACATCACGCGTCCCAGCCCGTGGCCGCCGCCCAGTGCCACTACGCGATCGAGGTCTGCCAAAGTTCGGTTCATATTTCCTCTTTACACCCGCTGTTAACTTACCGCTTTTGCGTCGCTATGCCGCGGGTTATGTTAACCGTAATGCCGCGAAATTGCGGCGAAAATTCGTTATGTATCAATATATACAGCGAAATTATTTAATGATGGTTGCTGAAAATCGCGCTACCATTTATCCACCCTGTCGCCCATGTGGACGACATACACTCAAGCCTGAATACCTAAGTCAAACGATAGGGGATTCAGGCCGCAGCCGACGCGCTGCCAGGGTGCAGAAAGAAATGCCTGCATCTCCCGTATTTGGAAAAGGTGTTCTGGTGTCACAATTTACTGATGCATTTGCACGTCGGTTCTATTACCTGCGTCTCTCGGTGACGGATGTCTGTAACTTCCGCTGCACTTACTGTCTGCCTGACGGCTATAAACCGCAGGGCATTCGCAACAAAAGCTTTCTCTCGCTCGATGAGATTCGACGCGTCACGCGCGCTTTCGCCGCGGCGGGCACCGAAAAGGTGCGCCTGACCGGTGGCGAGCCGTCGCTGCGTCGCGATTTTACCGATATTATCGCCGCCGTGCGTGAAAACCACGCTATCCGCCAGATAGCGGTAACCACCAATGGCTACCGGCTGGCGCGCGACGTTGCTGCCTGGCGCGACGCGGGCCTTACCGCTTTAAACGTCAGCGTAGACAGCCTGGATGCGCGCCAGTTCCACGCCATCACCGGACAGGACAAGTTTCATCAGGTTATGGCGGGCATTGATGCGGCCTTTGAAGCTGGCTTCCGGCAGGTCAAAGTCAACAGCGTTTTGATGCGCGATCTCAACAGCAACAGCCTGCAAACCTTTCTTGACTGGATCCGCACGCGCCCCATACAGCTGCGCTTTATTGAGCTGATGGAGACGGGCGAGGGCGGTGAGCTGTTCCGCCAGCAGCATGTCTCTGGCGCGGTGATCCGCGACCGTCTGGTGGCACAAGGCTGGCAGCGTCGCGAGCGCGGCCGTAGCGATGGCCCGGCGCAGGTCTTTTACCATCCTGACTACGTCGGCGAGATCGGCCTGATTATGCCCTATTCGCGTGACTTCTGCGCCAGTTGCAACCGTCTTCGTGTCTCAGCGCAGGGTAATTTGCATCTTTGCCTGTTTGGCGACAGCGGGGTACCGCTGCGCGATCTGCTGGTTTCCGACAGTCAGCAGGCGGCGTTACAGGCGCGCATTGCCCACAGCCTTGGCGAGAAGAAGCAGACGCACTTTCTGCATCAGGGCAATACCGGTATTACGCAGAACCTTTCCTTCATTGGCGGTTAATCCCAGGAGCGAATTATGGGCAAATCTACGGATGAATTTATTCCGGTAAACCTGGCGGTGCTGACCGTTTCCGATCGGCACGACGCCAGCAGCGACACCTCCGGTGATTACCTGCGTGCGGCGGCGAGCGAAGCCGGGCACAGGGTCGTCGATCACGCCATTGTCGGCGAAGATCGCTATCGCATCCGCGCCATCGTGTCGCGCTGGATCGCCAGCACCGATGTGCAGGTGGTCGTAGTGAACGGCGGCACCGGCTTCAATGTAAAAAACAGCACGCCAGAAGCGCTTCAGCCGCTGTTTGACCGCGAGATCGCCGGCTTTGGCGAGCTGTTCCGCATGTTTTCTTATGAGGATATCGGCGGCTCGACGCTCCAGTCGCGCGCCGTTGCCGGGATGGCCAATGGTACGTTGATTTTCGCCGTGCCGGGCTCAACCCGTGCCTGTGAGAGCGCCTGGACGCGCATTATTGCTGAGCAGATCGACGCCCGCACTGCACCCTGTAATTTCGTTTCACACCTGAAGAAGCTGTAAGCCATGCAACTGACCCATATTAATGCCGCGGGCGAAGCCCACATGGTCGACGTCTCGGCCAAAGCGGAAACGGTACGTGAGGCCCGCGCGGAAGCGCTGGTGCTGATGCATGCCGACACGCTACAGATGATTGTTGACGGCAGCCATCACAAAGGCGACGTTTTTGCTACGGCGCGCATTGCCGGTATTCAGGCCGCCAAGCGCACCTGGGAGCTGATCCCACTCTGCCATCCGCTCATGCTGAGCAAAGTCGAGGTCAACCTGGTCGCCGAGCCGGAACACCAGCGCGTGCGCATCACGTCGCTGTGCCGTCTTAGCGGCAAGACAGGCGTAGAGATGGAGGCGCTGACCGCTGCCTCGGTGGCGGCGCTGACCATTTACGACATGTGTAAAGCGGTACAAAAAGACATTGTGATTGACCAGCTGCGGTTGTTGAGTAAAAGCGGGGGGAAATCGGGTGATTTTCAGGCGGTGAACCATGATTAACGTACTCTTTTTTGCGCAGGTGCGTGAGCTGGTCGGCACCAGCGCGCTGGAAATGCCTGCTGAATTCAGCGATGTAGCCTCACTGCGTCACGCGCTGACGCAAAAGGGCGAGTGCTGGGCGCTGGCGCTCGATTCTGGCAAGCTGCTGGCTGCCGTCAATCAGACGCTGGTGCCGATGTCGCACCCTCTCAAGGCGGGCGATGAGGTGGCCTTTTTTCCGCCGGTAACCGGAGGCTAAGATGGCAACACATATTCGCGTCGGTGCGCAACCCTTCAGCATGGCCGACGAATACGCCTGGCTCTCCCTCTCAGAGGCTGACGGGGCTGTTGTCACCTTTACCGGTAAGGTGCGCAACCATAATCTGGGTGACAGCGTGGCGGCGCTCACGCTGGAACACTATCCGGGCATGACGGAAAAAGCGTTGCAGGAGATTGTCGATGAGGCGCGCCGCCGCTGGCCGTTGCAGCGCATCAGCGTAATCCATCGCACCGGTGAGCTGTTTCCCGGTGATGAGATCGTTTTTGTGGGCGTCACCAGCGCGCACCGCAGCAGCGCCTTTGCCGCTGCGGAGTTTATTATGGACTACCTTAAAACCCGCGCCCCTTTCTGGAAGCGCGAGGCGACCGCGCAGGGCGACCGCTGGGTAGACGCGCGCGAGAGCGACCATCAGGCCGCACAGCGCTGGGATTAAGGCTTGCTGAGCTGCTCCGCCGCGCCAAAATCGGTCTGGCCATGAGCATGCTCGCCGCCGCCTGAGACGCGTTTTAACTGGATCACCTCGCCGTGCTGCCAGGCATTTGCCCCGGGCAGCACCGGCTGCGCGACAATATCTGCACGCGAGGCTCGAATCTGGTGGCTGTCGACCTCAAAGCGTTTATCGCGATCGGCCAACAGCCGCTTGTCCATCTGGCCGTCGGCGGTAAAGCCCATCATCAGCGCCGGAATACCGATGGGCAGCGTTTTGTCGCGGTCGGTATGCCAGGTGTGCCAGGTTTTACCGTAGGTATTCACGATGCGTGCCATCAGCGCATGCTCAGCTGCCTGCGGCAGGCCTGGCGCAATCAGCGTGCCTGACTTCACCTCATAATCGTGGCTGTGCCACAGCTTCTTCTCTTCTGCAGGCAGCGTCTGATAAAGCCGCGCGCTGATAATGTACTCCACACCCATCAGTCGGGCGTCTTTGGTATTACCGTCGTAAATCACCGCCTGCATTACATCGTCGTTAAGGATGGTCACATAGTGATGCGCCTCCATCTGGCCATTACGATCGCCGTTATAAAAATGGAAACCGTCAAGGTAGGTGTTGATAGCCTCAATGGGCGGACGCGACTGCAACAGATCCGCACCCGCAGCGAGGGTTTTCATTTTGGCGGAGGTGGGCGCGCCCGGTGAGGCGACCTGAGCAGGGGTATTATTGGCGCCACAGCCGCTCAGCAAGAGGGCAATGACGGCCCCGGTCCAGCGTTTTTGCATCACTGTTTCCTTTTACGCGAGAAAATCTGAGCCTGGCTGAGAACACCCGATAAGCAAGCGCGGCGGTAAGCAGCAAATTTACGTCCTGTCTGATGGCACGCTGGCGCGTCGATGCTAAGGTAGGGGTTTATTTTCTTACAAGGACAGGTATGTCACGTTCAGGTTCCCTCAAGCGTCTGTCGCTGCTCGCCGTGCTGGTACTGGCGGGGTGTAGCAGCAAAAAAACACCCGAAGCGCCGGTGCGCCAGCCCCAGGACGTCAAGGCGCAGATACAGCGCCTGCTGCCCGCGCACGTCAGCGATAAGGCGGGCTGGGCCACCGATATTTACACCGCGTTTCGCACGCAGCAGATTGACCCCAGCGTCACGCATCTCTGTGCGGCTATCGCCGTTGCGGATCAGGAGTCTAACTTTAGCGCAGAGGCAGCCGTACCGGGCTTGCCGAAAATCGCCTGGGCAGAAATTGATCGCCGTGCCGCCAGCGTGCATGTGCCCGCCTTCTTAGTGCGCACTGCGCTGATGATTAAGTCATCTAACGGGGAAAGCTATGCGGCGCGGCTCGACAAAGTGCGCAGCGAAAAAGAGCTCAGCGCCATCTTTGACGATTTTATTGATATGGTGCCGATGGGACAGAAGCTGTTCGGCAATCTAAACCCGATCCACACCGGCGGCCCGATGCAGGTCAGCATCAGCTTTGCCGAAGCGCACGCCAGTGGCTATCCGTGGCCGGTAGACGGGTCGATCCGGCGCGAAGTCTTTACCCGTCACGGCGGCATGTACTTTGGCATCATGCATCTGCTCGGCTACCCGGCGGACTACAGTAAGCCGATCTACCGCTTTGCCGATTTTAACGCAGGCTGGTACGCCAGCCGCAACGCGGCTTTTCAGGCGGCCGTTGCGCGCGCGACCGGAATGAAGCTGGCGCTGGATGGCGATCTGATTCTGTATGGTTCAGACAAAGCGGGCTCAACCGAGCTGGCGGTGCGGACGCTGGCGAAGCAGATTGATATGAGCAATAGCGCAATCCGCCGCGATTTAGAGAAAGGGGAGCAGGCAAGCTTCAGCGACAGCACGCTGTGGAAGCAGGTGTTTGCACTGGCAGATAAAATGGCCGGCCGGCCGCTGCCGCGTGAGATGCTGCCCGGTATTAAGCTGGAAAGCCCGAAAATTACGCGTAACCTGACCACCGCCTGGTTTGCCCAGCGCGTCGACAGCCGTTACCAGCAGTGCTTATCGCGCCGCTAGGCTATCGGTTTTGATGCAGTTCGATTAGCCTGTGCCACACTTAGGCATATCCGTCGGGTTTCCGACACCTTTTCACCAACATGAGGTGCATCATGGATCGATATCCACGTAATGACTCCCTGGTGCAACCCGCCGCCAGCGGGTTGCAAACCTTTATGGCGCAGGTCTATGGCTGGATGACCTGCGGGCTGCTGCTGACCGCTTTTGTCTCATGGTACGCGGCCAATGATGAACGCATTATGTTCTTTATTTTTTCCAGTCGCGTCACCTTTTTTGGTCTGATCATTGCGCAGCTGGCGGTGGTCTTTATCTTGTCTGGTCTGGTTAACCGTCTCAGCGGCGCAGTAGCCACGGCGCTGTTTATGCTCTACTCCGTGCTGACCGGACTAACGATGTCCAGCATTTTCATCGCCTATACCGCCACCTCTATTGCCAGCACTTTCTTTATCACGGCGGGGATGTTTGGGGTGATGAGCGTCTATGGCTATACCACCAAACGCGATCTGAGCCGCTTTGGTAGCCTGCTGTTTATGGCGCTGATCGGCATTCTGCTGGCGTCGCTGGTGAACTTCTGGCTGAAAAGCCCGGCGCTGATGTGGGCCATTACCTATATTGGCGTGGTGGTATTTGTGGGGCTGACCGCCTATGACACCCAGCAGCTGCGCCAGACTGGCGAGCAGATCGACGTGCGCGATCGCGAATCGCTGCGCCGCTACTCCATTATGGGCGCGCTAAAGCTCTACCTGGACTTTATTAACCTGTTCCTGATGCTGCTGCGTATTTTTGGCAACCGCCGCTAACCTGAGTCGCCCCATCCTCTGAGGGGATGGGGCGGCCGCTGTTCTGCGCTACGAACTCTTCTGCAGTTTCTGCTCGTTCTTCTGACGTAAATGCTTTGCGCGGCTCTCCAGTATCAGATAGAGCACCAGCGCCAGCAGCAGTGGCAAAATAAAATAGAGTACGCGGTATGCAAGCAGCGCGGCAATAATGGTGCCGTGCGACGCGTGCTGCCCACTCAGCAGGGCGAGAAATACCGCTTCCAGCACGCCGATGCCAGCCGGGATATGAATAATCACGCCTGCGATACTGCTAATGAGCAATACGCCAAGCACAACAGGGTAGTCCACCTGACGGCCCAGCAGAAGCCAGATAATGGTCCCCATGACCAGCCAGTTGGCGCACGACACCACAAACTGAAACAGCGCCATACGCAGCGACGGCAGCTGTAACGTCTGGCCCTTTATGGTCCATTTACGGCGTCTGGAAAAGGCACAGGCCCAGAGGTAGACCGCGACACCAGTCAGCAGCAGCACGCCTGTGATGCGCAGCGTGGTCTCACCCACAAACCAGCCGCCGGGGATCGGCACCATTCCGGCGCTGAACACTACCCCTGCCAGCAGGATATAACCGAGCCAGTTGGTGGCAATACTCAGGGAAAAAATGCGGGTGATAGTGCC
This sequence comes from Pantoea sp. KPR_PJ, assembly GCF_041386365.1. Taxonomy (NCBI): domain Bacteria; kingdom Pseudomonadati; phylum Pseudomonadota; class Gammaproteobacteria; order Enterobacterales; family Erwiniaceae; genus Pantoea; species Pantoea sp. KPR_PJ. The sequence continues at coordinate 39,523 of NZ_JABMIK010000001.1, forward strand.
GCTGTCGAGGCCGAGGCGCGAATAGAGCCGGTAGCGCATCGCCACGCCGCCAACCCAGGTGCTTAACGTCAGGTTAAAGGCGTAACAGATAAACGACACCAGCATCACCTGACGTTTTGCCAGCTTATGACCGCAGTAGGCGCGGCCAATCAGGTCATAGCAGCCGTAGGTGAGGTAGCTCAGCACCACCAGCGCGACTGCGCTCAGTACGGCAAAGCGATTGTAATTGACGATGACATTGTAGACGTCTTCCCAGTTAACCTTGCGCGCATAGATCACCAGCAGCACAATCACCGCGATAAAAAAGAGCCATGTGAGTATCTTCTTCGCCATGCCCCATCTGGAGTGTTTTTTTGCCATCAGGATTTTGCCCCTTCGTTGTTCGCTTCGACACGATCCTGTGTTTCCATCTCCGGCTGCCGCGGTGGATCAACCTGAGCAAGCAGCGGAGTATGGGCGGGAAGCCAGCCCGCAATAGCCGGAAAATGGCGTAAGAAGTGGAACACCACGACGCTTTTGGTCAACTGCCACCAGTTACGCGGCGGCAGCCGATCTTCCTGTACGCGCTGGCAGTCTCTCGCCAGCAAGCCTTCAAGGTTGTCGCGCAGCGTCTGGTTAAAGTCGCGATCGTAAATAATCAGGTTGGCTTCAAGGTTGAGCGACAGGCTCAGCGGATCGAGGTTGCTGGAGCCAACGGTAGACCATTGTCGATCCTGGACGGCCACCTTGCCGTGCAGTGGCCGACGAATATATTCATAAACCTCCACCCCAGCGTCCACCAGATAGTTATAAAGCAGCTCTGCTCCGACCTTCACGATAGGCATATCGGGTTCACCCTGCACGATGAGCCTCACCCGAACGCCGCGCTGGGCCGCATTGCGCATTTCACGCAGCAGGCGATAGCCGGGAAAGAAGTAGGCGTTGGCGATAATCACATCGCTTTTTGCGGTGCGCAGCATGTCGAGATAGTGCTTTTCAATATCATCACGATGTTCATCATTGTCGCGATAGACAAACAGCACCTGCGCATTGCCGGGAGCGGTATTGACGGCGGGGCGGTGCGAGCGACCTCCCCACCAGCGGCGCGTAACCGCTTCGCTGCCCATTGCCTGACGCACATAGGCGGTAATATCCGTTACGATCGGACCTTTTACCTCAACCGCATAATCCTGTTTGGCTTCCGGACCGTAGCTGGTGTTGTGCTCGGCAGAGAAATTGATGCCGCCAACAAAGGCGATATTGTCATCCACCACAACGATTTTGCGGTGCAGGCGGCGGAAGACATTGGTACGCATGCCTAACACCAGCGGACGCGGATCGTAGTAAATAAACCGCACGCCTTCGGCGGTCAGACTGTTGACGAAGCTGTCAGAGAGATCGGGCGAACCATAACCATCCACCATGATCTCAATCTTCACGCCGCGCTGCGCGGCAGCCAGCAGCTCGCGGTGCAGCGCATTGCCCACCTCATCTTCAAACAGGATAAAGGTTTCCAGCAGCAGCGAGCGTTCCGCTCGCTGAATCGCGCCGAAAACGCGGGGAAAAAATTCTTCACCATTTTCTAACAGGCGTAGCTTGTTACCTTCTCGCCATTCAAATTTCATAGATGAATCTCCACGGCGAGCGGGGCGTGATCGGAAAGGTGAGACCAGGGTTTACGTGGCAGCGCCCAGGGATGGCTGACAGTCGCATTGCGCACATAGATTCGGTCAAGACGCAGTAGCGGAAAGCGGGCGGGAAAGGTACGCGCCGGGCGACCATGTTTCATGCTAAACACCTCTTTTAGGCCTGCGCCCTGTTTCAGGATACGGTTAGCGCGTAGCTGCCAGTCGTTGAAATCGCCCGCGACGACCAGCGGCGCATTCGGTGGCAGCGTGCTCACCATGTCACACATCATTTTCATCTGCGCGTGGCGGTGCGCCTCTTTTAAGCCGAGATGCACGCAGATCACATGCAGCATGCCATAAGGCTCCGGCAGGGTGATTTTGCAGTGCAACATGCCGCGATTTTCACTACCGGCGACAGAAATATCGCGATTTTCATACTCCAGAATAGGAAAACGTGACAAAATCGCGTTCCCGTGATGCCCTTCCGGGTATACCGCGTTGCGTCCGTAGGCGAAATCGTTCCACATGGTGTCGGCTAAAAACTCGTAATGTGGCGTGTCAGGCCAGTTTTCATGGTGCAGGGGATGAATGGCATGAGTGCCCATCACCTCTTGCAGGAAGACAATATCCGCCGATGTGGCACGCACTGCTTCACGCAGTTCTGGCAGGATGAAGCGGCGGTTGAAAGTGGTAAATCCCTTGTGGGTATTTATCGTCAGGACTTTAAGGGAAAATCCTTGCTTGATTTGTGGCATACTCTCGACGCACTCCTTTTCATCAGTCACAGAAGTAAAGTGTAGTCTTTGTCACAAACAGGTGCGGATGAGGATGGAAATTTAGGGCGTTATCCGAAAATTGCTTTACATTGAGGAAACCGTTACCGGCCCGTGCCGGTTGCACTTGGGCGACCTGTTGGGTCTGCCAGGAGAAATAAATGAAATGGTCTAATCGTGTTCAAATCATCACCGGACAAACCTGCGTGCATATTGCTATGCATGCGCTGGTGATCGCCGCGCTGGTCTGGGGCTGGAAGCATAAGGCTCTGATCGAAGTGTGCAGCACGCTGGTAGCCGCCTATGCCGTGGTGTTTATCGCCATGCTGGTCCTGCAGCGTAGTGTTCGTTTGCGTAGCATCGGTGATTATCTTGAAGAAGCGACTACCACCTACTACTTTGGCGCAGCAATGATGACCCTGTTCATTGTCTCTCGCTATGTACATAACGCGTTGCTGATCGGCACGCTGGGTGTAGTGATGCTGGTGGGGCCTGCGCTGGTCTCGCTGCTGGTAAAAGAGCCAGCAGGACGCATTGAAAAGAAGCGCAGCTAAACCGCCGCGCAGTAAAACCAGGCCACCTCAGGGTGGCTTTTTGCTTTCAGGCGCACTATTTTTTGCGCCGAGCACCTTTCTCGCACCCGTCGGCGAAAGCTGCTACACTGCCTGCCTTACGCATCGTAGTTTGTGCCCTTTTCACACGTTAGCCATCGGCTGGCGTCACTATTTCCCCTGAAAACTACACCGTGAATCGCGGTCAGGGCGGACCGGAGTAACACATTTCATGTCTTTTGACTCTCTCGGCCTGAGTGCCGATATTTTGCGCGCGGTCGCTGAACAGGGCTACCGTGAACCTACGCCTATCCAGCGCCAGGCTATTCCTGTTGTGCTCTCCGGCCGCGATCTGCTCGCCAGCGCGCAGACCGGCACCGGCAAAACCGCGGGCTTTACGCTGCCGCTGCTGCAAAAGCTCTCGACTCAGCCCGCCTCAGGCCGTGGCCGTCGCCCGGTTCGCGCGCTGATCCTGACGCCAACGCGTGAGCTGGCCGCGCAGATTGGCGAAAACGTACGCGATTACAGCAAATACCTGCAGCTGCGCTCGCTGGTCGTCTTTGGCGGCGTCAGCATTAACCCGCAGATGATGAAGCTGCGCGGCGGCGTCGATATTCTGGTCGCCACGCCGGGCCGTCTGCTCGATCTGGAACATCAGAACGCCGTCGATCTGTCACAGATTGAAGTGCTGGTGCTGGACGAAGCGGACCGTATGCTCGATATGGGCTTTATCCATGACATTCGCCGCGTCCTGGCTAAGCTGCCCGCTAAGCGCCAGAACCTGCTCTTCTCGGCCACCTTCTCTGATGACATCAAAGCGCTGGCGGAAAAACTGCTGCATAACCCGGAGCAGGTGGAAGTGGCACGCCGCAATACCGCTTCAGAGCAGGTTTCGCAGCAGGTGCATTTCGTTGATAAGAAGCGCAAACGGGAACTGCTTTCTCAGCTGATCGGCGAGGGTAACTGGCAGCAGGTGCTGGTGTTTACCCGTACCAAACACGGCGCCAACCACCTGGCGGAACAGCTGAATAAAGACGGTATTACCGCGGCAGCGATCCACGGTAATAAAAGCCAGGGTGCCCGCACCCGTGCGCTGGCCGACTTTAAAACCGGTGCGATTCGCGTGCTGGTGGCAACCGACATCGCTGCACGTGGCCTCGACATTGAAGAGCTGCCGCACGTGGTGAACTACGAGCTGCCGAATGTAGCAGAAGACTATGTGCACCGTATCGGCCGTACCGGCCGCGCGGCTGCAACCGGTGCTGCGCTGTCGCTGGTCTGTGTCGATGAGCACAAGCTGCTGCGTGACATTGAGCGTCTCCTGAAGCGTGAAATTCCGCGTCTGGCGGTGCCGGGCTATGAGCCGGATCCGAGTATCAAAGCGGAGCCGATTCAGAACGGCCGTCAGCAGCAGCCGCGCGGCCGCGGTCGTGGCCAGGGTGGTGCGCCGTCATCGCGTCCGCAGGGCGACAAGCGCGCGGCGCCTCAGCCGCGCCGCCAGGGCCAGACTGCGCAGGGCGATAAGCCTGCACGTCCGCCGCGCCGTCCGGCCATGAAGAAAACCGGAACCGCGTAACGCCATGCGGGTTTTGCTGGCCCCAATGGAGGGCGTGCTGGACTCGCTGGTTCGCGAGCTGCTGAGCGAGGTCAACGACTATGATCTCTGCATCACCGAGTTTTTGCGCGTAGTGGATCAGCTGCTGCCGGTTAAGTCGTTCCACCGTCTCTGTCCAGAGCTGCATAATGCCAGCCGCACGCCTTCCGGCACGCGGGTGCGTTTGCAGCTGCTCGGGCAGTATCCCGAGTGGCTGGCGGAGAACGCGGCGCGCGCCGTGGAGCTCGGCTCGTGGGGCGTTGACCTGAACTGCGGCTGTCCGTCTAAGCTGGTCAACGGCAGCGGCGGTGGGGCGACGCTGCTTAAAGATCCGGAGCTGATCTATCGCGGTGCCAGAGCGATGCGCGAGGCAGTGCCAGCGCATCTGCCGGTGACGGTGAAGGTACGTCTCGGCTGGGATTCCGGCGAACGACGCTTTGAGATTGCCGACGCGGTGCAGCAGGCTGGCGCAAGCGAGCTGGTGGTGCATGGCCGTACCAAAGAGGAGGGCTACCGCGCGGAGGCGATCAACTGGCAGGCGATTGGCGAAATTCGCCAGCGGCTGCGCATCCCGGTGGTGGCAAACGGCGAAATCTGGGACTGGCAGAGCGCCCAGGATTGCCTGCGCATCACCGGCTGCGATGCGGTGATGATCGGGCGCGGCGCGCTCAACGTGCCCAATCTCAGTCGGGTGGTTAAATATAACGAGGCGCCCATGGCCTGGCCTGACGTTGTCGCGCTGCTGCAAAAGTACACGCGGCTGGAAAAGCAGGGAGATACCGGGCTTTACCACGTGGCGCGTATCAAGCAGTGGCTCGGCTATCTGCGTAAAGCCTACCCGCAGGCGGACGGCCTGTTTACTGACATCCGCACGCTGAAAAACTCCTCCGCTATCGCCGAGGTGATTGATCGTCAGGCTGTTGCGCTGACGCTGTGACAAAAATTCAGGCGACCCGTTAGCAGGCTAAGCGTATAGTGAAAGCTATTTTTCACAACAAGCCAGCCTGCTATGTCTGATGTCGCGGTACTGACTAACGGTCAACTCAACAAACGCATTCTCTCTGTCCTGATCTTTACCTTCTTCTGCTATCTGTCGGTCGGCCTGCCTCTGGCGGTGCTGCCGGGCTTTGTGCATAACCAGCTCGGCTTTAGCTCGTTTGTCGCTGGCCTAATCATCAGTCTGCAATATTTCGCCACGCTGCTGAGCCGTCCCCAGTCGGGCCGTCTGGCCGATCGCCTCGGCCCAAAACGCGTGGTGATGCTGGGCACACTCTGCTGTGGCATGAGCGGAGTGCTGACCATCGTTGCCGCGCTGTGCCGCGACTGGCCGCTGCTGAGCCTGCTGCTGCTGTCAGCAGGGCGCCTCTTCCTCGGAGTGGGTGAGAGCTTCAGCAGCACCGGTTCGACGCTATGGGGCATGAATATTGTTGGGCCAGTGCAGACGGCGCGCGTGATCTCCTGGAATGGCGTCGCAACCTATATGGCGATGGCGATTGGCGCGCCGCTCGGCGTGATGCTTAACCAGGGGCTGGGTATCAGCGGCTTTGCCGGTCTGGTGGCGCTGATGGGCGTGGTGGGCTACGTGCTGGCGAGCCGCAAACCGGCGGTTGATGTTAGTCAGGGGCAGCGCATCCCGTTTCACCGCGTCTTTTCCCGCGTCTGGCTGTTTGGTCTGGCGCTGGGGTTTGGCACTATCGGTTTTGGCGTTATCTCGACCTTTATCACGCTCTATTTTGCCAGCCGTGGCTGGAGCGGCGCGGCGTTTGCGCTGTCGCTGTTCAGCCTGGGCTTTGTGCTGTTCCGCCTGGTGTTCAGCCGCGCGATTACACGCTTTGGCGGGCTAAAGGTTGCGCTTGTCTCCTTCCTGCTGGAGTGTGCGGGCCTGCTGATTATCTGGCAGGCAGAGAGCAGCCTGCTGGTGGATCTTGGCGCGCTGCTTACCGGCTGCGGCTTTTCGCTGATTTTTCCGGCGCTGGGCGTTGAGGCGGTGAAGCAGGTCGAGCGACAGGATCAGGGATCGGCGCTGGGCGTCTACTCGGCGTTTCTCGATCTCGGCCTGGGCCTGACCGGGCCGGTGGCCGGACTGCTGATTGGCTACTGGGGCATGCAGTCGGTCTATCTGGCGGCCGCGCTGATGGTGCTGGGCGCGTTCAGCATGACGCTGCGCCTGACGCAGCGCAGCAGCGGCGCGGCGTAGTGCCGCGCCTGCGGTTCAGAACTGCGAGAAAAGCGCATACAGCCCGGCAGAGAGCAGGACAGAGACCGGTAGCGTCAGCACCCAGGCCATGGCCAGATTGCGCAGCGTGGCGAGCTGCAGGCCGGAGCGGTTAGCCGCCATGCTGCCTGCCACGCCAGATGACAGGACATGCGTGGTTGACACCGGCAGGCCAACGCTGTCTGCTGCGCCGATGGTGGCCATGGCTACCAGTTCGGCGCTGGCACCCTGCGCGTAGTTAAGGTGGGTTTTGCCGATGCGTTCGCCTACTGTCACCACAATCCGTCGCCAGCCCACCATAGTGCCCAGCCCCAACGCCATCGCCACCACAACCTTGACCCACATCGGAATAAAGCGCGTGGCGCTGTCCAGCTCTTGCTTAATTGCCGTCAGGTTACGCTGTGTCTCTTCCGGAATCGCCACGTGGTTCGCCTGAAGGTGTTTGATCGATTCTGAGGCCAGATACATCTGGTTGCGGGTATTGGAGACCGCCTGCGCCGGGATATTTTCCATCGATCCGTAGCGGCGGATCTGATCGCTGAGATCACCCAGCGTGAACGCCAGCGCCGGCAGCACGCTGGCGTTCATCTGGCTGGTACGCACATAGTCGATCAGGACCTCGCGGGCAGCGGATGGACGCGCGCTGTCGGGGTACAGCTGCAACAGCTGGTTGCCGGTCACCTGCGCCAGCGCCGCCACACGCGGGATTTGATCCGGCGGTAGCGAACGGTTAAGCGCATAGGCGATCGGCATGGTGCCCACCAGGATCAGCATGATTAGCCCCATGCCTTTCTGCCCGTCATTGGAGCCGTGTGCAAAAGAGACGCCGGTGCAGGTCAGGATCAGCAGGCCGCGGATCCAGGCCGGTGGCGGCTCGCTGCTTTTGGGTGCCTCATAGAGTTCACGATTGCGGATCAGTGCCTTCATGACCAGCAGCAGAAGCGCTGCGCAGAAAAAGCCCACCAGCGGTGACAGGAGCAGCGAATAGCCTGTTTTAATCACCTGATCCCAGTCCACGCCGCTCATGCCGCTGCGGCCGTGCAGCAGCGCATTCGCCACGCCAACGCCGATGATGGAGCCGATAAGCGTATGCGATGAGGAGGAGGGCAAGCCCAGATACCAGGTGCCCAGATTCCAGATAATGGCCGAAAAAAGCAGCGCATAGATCATGGCGAAGCCGCCGCCGCTGCCTGTCTGTAAAATCAGCTCAACCGGCAGCAGCGAAATAATACCGAACGCCACGATGCCGCTGGAAAGCAGCACGCCGAGAAAATTGCACACCCCTGACCAGATGACCGCGACGCCGGGCGTCAGCGAGTGGGTATAGATGACCGTTGCTACCGCGTTGGCGGTATCGTGAAAGCCGTTGACGAACTCAAATCCCAGCGCGATCGCCAGCGCCAGACCCAGCAGAAAGAAAGGCACATAGCTGGTGACCGGCGCGCCGGTCTCCTGTACGTCGCTGAAGAGATTAAACCCGGCGAAAGAGAGGCCAGCCACCAGGAACATCAGAAACAGCGGTCTGGAAAAGCGGTTGCGTTTGCCTGTGAGATCCGGACGTGCGCCAGCCGCTGGGGATGACGACAAGCTGTTTTCGCTCATAAACACCTCGGTAGGGGATATGGGGCGCACCCTGTCTGCACGCCCCCTCACTGCCAGGTGATACGCGCCTTGTGTGACAGAACAATGATGTCGCGCGCGCCGTTACCGTTCTGTCATCATGAAATTGCGCAGGTTCATCGGGATAAGCAGACTTGCCAGGCAACTTGCAGTACCCTGTCTGTCTGCATCAACCTTAAGGCGATTCTCTGAAGACAGGTAACATTGGCCATGGCTCTTATCCCTAAAAACTATGCGCGGCTGGAAAGCGGCTACCGCGAAAAAGCGTTAAAAATCTATCCGTGGGTTTGCGGGCGCTGCGCGCGCGAGTTTGTTTATTCGAATCTGCGAGAGTTAACGGTTCACCATATCGATCATGATCATACCAATAACCCGGAAGATGGCAGCAACTGGGAGCTGTTGTGCCTCTATTGCCATGACCATGAACACTCAAAGTATACCGAAGCAGATCAATACGGTACGACGGTTGTGGCAGGGGAGGACGCACAAAATGATGTTGAAGCCGCCACCTATAATCCCTTCGCAGATCTGAAGTCGATGCTCAACAAGAAGAAATAATTTCTGACTTAACCGCCCGGGCGATGACAGGCGAGCAAACAGCCACCCGACGCGACGGAGCCGTTTCCGCTTTGAGCCCCCTCTGCCGCGCTGGCCCTCTCCCAGGGCTGACGCGGTGTTTGCTGCCAGGGCTGCCGACTCAGCGACACATTCCTCCATGCTCTGTTGCCGCTGGGCTTATTCTGAATCCGCTGGAAATCCCTGTTTATTCGACCATGATTAGTTACCCTCAGGAATAAAATCCCTTCCTGAAGGAAACTGGCAACATATTATCGCAGTAAGTGTGGACCTGATTGCCCGTTTCCCACCCCAGACGCTGATCTACCCGCAACAGGAGTCATTATGAGCAGACAACCCGCCCAGCCGTGCAGCCAGAGTGAACAGCCCTTACCCCATCAGCAAGGAGAACTCTCCGCAAGCCAGCAGATGCAACAACTCGTTGAGGATAAAATCTGGAGGTTATTCGGTGAGCTTGAAGGCGGATGTGATGAAGCGCAGCAGACCGCAGTGCGCGAAAAAATCTGGCGCTTAGCCGAGCAGAACGCGCCCCGCCTGTAAGCGGAAAAAGACCGACTATCAGGGGATCTTTTTTGCAACAATAATGCTCATTCACATTACCGTGATCATGAATTTCCTTCACGTTTGTTGAAATCATATCACTTTTCTGTAACCAGCTAATCAGGCATAAAGTAAGGAATGGTAATAACTTTAGATAATATGAAGTCTGGCAGTCCGGAAACCTGAGAAAAAGCCGGGCAACCTGTGAAAAGCCACAGACCAGCCTTCATATCAAAGATCAGGATGCCGGATTACGATGAACAGCGATTTCACTTTTTCGATCAAGACCCTCTCTTTCGACGAGAATTACAATCCCTCAGACAATACGCGGATCACCACTAACTTTGCTAACTTAGCCAGGGGGGATAAACGTCAGGAAAATCTGCGTAACACCCTGACGATGATTAATAACCGCTTTAATTCTCTGGCGCAGTGGGACAATCCCAGGGGCGATCGCTACTCCGTCGAAATTGACATTGTGTCCGCAGAGCTGACCATTCATCACGCAGGCGGGAACAATGCCTTTCCCGTTATTGAGGTGTTGAAAACCAATATCATCGATCGTCAGACCGGCAGACGTATTGACGGCATCACCGGCAATAACTTCTCTTCCTACGTGCGTGACTACGACTTTAGCGTGCTGTTATCTGAACATAACAAAGACAAAGCAGCATTCAGCATCCCGGAAAACTTTGGCAATTTACATGGGCATATCTTCAAACGCTTTGTGGAGTCGGCAAGCTATCAGGAGAACTTCGCAAAGAAACCGGTTATCTGCCTGAGCGTGTCCAGTAAGAATGTCTATCACCGGACAAATAATTTCCATCCTGTCCTGGGCGTTGAATATCAGCAGGACCTGCCTTCCCTGACCGATCGCTATTTCGCCAAAATGGGTTTGCAGGTTCGCTTCTTTATGCCGGCAAACAGCGTAGCGCCACTGGCTTTTTACTTTAGTGGCGATCTGTTGAGTGATTACACCGAGCTTGAGTTGATCGGCACCCTCAGCACGATGGAGACATTCCAGAAGATTTACCGGCCTGAGATCTACAATGCCAATTCAGCCGCCGGAAAAATCTATCAGCCCAGCCTGAATTATCAGGATTATTCGTTAACCCGAATTGTTTACGACCGCGAAGAACGTAGCCAGCTGGCAGTGCAGCAAGGGAAATTTACCGAGGAGAAGTTTATTAAACCTTTCGGTGCGCTTCTTGAGCAGTGGGCAACGCATTCCGTTCTTTGATTAACAAAATACAAGGTTATCTTTAATGAAAAAGTTATTACCTACGTCGACTGCTGGCAGCTTACCAAAACCCTCCTGGCTGGCTCAGCCTGAGACACTCTGGTCGCCCTGGAAACTGCAGGAAACAGAATTAGCCGACGGTAAACGGGATGCCCTGCGTCTGTGCCTGGACGATCAGCTGCGAGCAGGGATTGATATCGTCAGCGACGGTGAACAGACGCGCCAGCATTTCGTTACCACCTTTATTGAGCACCTCAGCGGCGTGGATTTTGCCAAACGCGAGATCGTGAAGATCCGCGATCGCTATGACGCCAGCGTACCGACAGTGGTCAGTGAAGTCAGCCGTCCAAAACCGGTTTTCGTTGACGATGCGAAGTTCCTGCGTCAGCAGACCAGTCAGCCAATTAAATGGGCGCTGCCCGGCCCCATGACGATGATCGATACGCTCTACGACAGCCACTATAAAAGTCGCGAAAAACTGGCCTGGGAGTTTGCCAAAATTCTTAACCAGGAAGCCAAAGAGCTTGAGGCCGCGGGTGTCGATATCATTCAGTTTGATGAACCGGCATTTAACGTCTTTTTTGACGAGGTCAATGACTGGGGGATCGCTGCGCTGGAGCGTGCCGCAGAAGGGCTGAAGTGCGAAACCGCCGTGCATATTTGCTACGGTTACGGCATCAAAGCCAATACCGACTGGAAAAAAACGCTGGGGTCGGAGTGGCGTCAGTACGAAGAGATTTTCCCTAAGCTGCAAAAATCCTCTATCGATATCATCTCGCTGGAGTGTCAGAACTCGCGCGTTCCTGTGGATCTGATTGAGCTGATTCGCGGCAAGAAAGTGATGGTCGGAGCAATTGACGTGGCGACCCACAACATTGAAACGCCTGAAGAGGTGGCGAATACGTTGCGAAAAGCGCTGCAGTTTGTCGATGCCGATAAGCTCTATCCCTGCACCAACTGCGGCATGATCCCGCTACCGCGTCACGTGGCAAACGGTAAGTTACAGGCGCTGAGCGCCGGGGCGGAAATTGTGCGTAATGAGCTGCTGGGTAAATAATCCCCGCGCGGCTGACGCCAGCCTGACCGGGCGATAACCCGCTCAGGCCAGTAAAAAAAAGCCCGCATCTGCGGGCTTTTTTATTGCGTAATAATCTCAGAGTGCCTTGTCAGCCGCGGCGGGCTGCGCCTGCTGTGCAGCTCCGGTATCGGCTGCATTAGCGCCCTGGGGTGTAACGGGCGTCATCGGCTCTTCTTTCGGCTGTGCGTCCTGGGTCTCCGGTACGGCGACCGGTGTCGTCTGCACGTTATCAGCGACGCCGTTCACTTTGGTTGGCATACCGGTGCGGCTCTGAATGGCCGCATTGACCTGATCCTGGCTGACGCTGGCATCGGTAATCACTTTTGTTACCGCAGAAGTCAGCGTAACAGGGACCAGTTCACGCGAATTAAACTGCTCTTCCGTGGTAGAGAGCGGGTTGTGAACTTCAATGTAGCGAGATCCGTCTGGCTCAACCGTTGCCTTAACCGGCTGGTCGATGAACTGTACGCGCGTGCCGACCGGCACGTTGTCGAACAGCCATTTAATATCGTCAGCGCGCAGGCGCACGCAGCCGTGGCTGACGCGCAGGCCGATACCAAAGTTGGCGTTTGTGCCGTGGATCGCATACAGGCGACCGATATAGAGCGCATAGAGGCCCATCGGGTTATCCGGACCGGCCGGGAACACCGCAGGCATGCTTTCGCCGCGCGCCGCGTATTCCGCATGCATCGCTTTGGTTGGCGTCCAGGTAGGGCCATCTTTTTTGCGCTGCACCGTGGTGGTCCAGTTAACCGGCGTATCTTTACCTAATTCACCGATCCCGATCGGCAGTACCACAACGGTTTTTGTACCCTTGGGGTAGTAGTAAAGACGCATTTCCGCACTGTTGATCACAATGCCTTCGCGCGGAGCGTCAGGCAGGATCAGCTGCTGCGGGATAATCATTTTCTTGCCTGCCTGCGGCAGATAGACATCCATGCCCGGGTTGGCTTCCAGCATATTGCTGAGGCCCATCTGGTATTGCGCCGCAAAAGCTTCCAGCGGCAGTTTATTGTCCTGCGGGACAGTGATCTCAATATTTTCCCCAATCAGACGGCTGTTTGCCGCCGGTAAGGGGTATACCACGGCAAAAGCAGACTGGCTGAATGCAGCCAGTGCCAGAGCCATTGAAGCGAACGCGCGAATCATTTTCATATTTTACAAGTCGTTAAGGCCTGTTTGCAGGCTTGTCAGTGTATCGAACCCGTACCGGTCAGCGTGACCGGCTGCACATTATATGGGCATTGTTTCAACATTGTGAATCAGGATTTTAGCAGCCATCGCAGACTTTAGGTAAATGGCTGTATTAACTATCCGGGCGGTGGCCCTCACGGCTGCCATAACGTCACTTCGCCACTCAGTTTGCGGTTAAGGAAAAAGGCCGCGCTGATCAGTGCCAGGTGGGTCAGCGCCTGCGGCATGTTGCCCAGCGCGCGGCCGTGGCTGTCGAACTCCTCGGCATACAGGCCGAGCGGATTGGCATAGCTCAACAGCTTTTCAAATTCGAAATGCGCCTCATTGATGCGACCGGCGCGTGCCAGACATTCCACATACCAGAAGGAACAGGCACCAAATGAGCCTTCCGATCCGGTTAAGCCATCGGCGGGCGTTTCGCTGATATTGTAGCGGCGTACCATGCCGTCGCTCACCAGCTCACGCCGGATGGCGTCAAGCGTCGAAAGCCATTCTGGATCGGTGGCACCCACGAAACGCACCAGCGGCATCAGCAGCATAGAGGCATCCAGGTAATCGCCGTGACGCGTCGAAACAAAATGGCCGCGCTCCTCGTTCCAGAAGTTTTTCCAGATGTCAGCACGGATGTCGCTGCGTGCGCTGTCCCAGCGCGCATAGGGCATCGGCAATGAACGTTTCATACCCAGGCGCAGCGCGCGATCCAGCGCCACCCAGCACATCAGGCGTGAGTGCAGAAAATGTTCCGGCTCGCCGCGCATTTCCCAGATCCCGGCGTCAGGCTGATTCCAGTTATCGCATACCATATCGATCATCTGTGAGACGTGCCGCCAGCCGCGCTCTGAAATGGCTTCGCCATATTTGTTCGCCAGATAGACCGCATCCATCAGTTCGCCGTAGATATCGAGCTGGGTCTGCTGCCAGGCGTCATTGCCGATGCGTACCGGACGCGAGTCGGCATAGCCAGAGAGATTCAGCAGTTCAATTTCGTGCAGCTCTGTACCGCTGTCGAGGCGGTACATCACCTGCAAACGCATCTCGTCGTGATGGCTGTTCTCAACACAGCGTCCCACCCACCGGGTAAAATGTTTGGCTTCGTCAACGTAACCGAGCCGCATTAACGCATACATGCTGAACGAGGCGTCGCGGATCCAGGCGGCGCGATAGTCCCAGTTGCGGACGCCGCCCAGCTCTTCCGGCAGGCCAAACGTCGCCGCCGCCGCGATAGAGCCGTGCTGGCTGGAGGTCAGCAGTTTCAGCGCCAGCGCCGAGCGCTGAACCATCTCCTGCCAGCGGCCATGATAATTGCTCTGTTTGCTCCAGCGTCGCCAGTAGTTAAGGGTCTCTTCAAAGCAGGTTTCAGTGGCGACTGCGGCAACGTGGGTATCTTCTACGCTACCTAATTCAAACTCGGCGTGCTCGCCCGCCTTCAGCTCAAAACGGGCGGTGGCAGCATCGGCTTCGCAGGTCAGAGGAACGGTGGCGGCGAGGCGAAGTCCCGGCTGATTTTCAGCCAGAAAGTCGACACAGTCGCCTGCGGCTTCGGCACGGGTTTTGGCGCGCGCATAGTCATGGCGAGGGGCGCAGCGCAGGGTAAACCAGGCGCTGCCGCGCACCATTTTAATTCGGCGGATCAGGCGTGGCAGCTTTTTACTGTCGTCGCAGATCGGCATGTAGTCGGTGATTTCGGCGACGCCTTCTTCGCCGAGCCAGCGCGTCTGAAGAATATTGGTGTCCGGCAAATAGATCTGCTGTCGACGCACATTCTGCCAGTCGGGTGCCAGTGAAAACAGGCCCGCATCATCGCTGTCGAGCAGGGCGGCGAAGACCGACGGGCTGTCCAGCTCTGGCCAGCAGAGATAATCAATGGTGCCGTCGTTGGCGATCAGCGCGCAGGTGCGCAAATCCCCAATGATGCCGTGATCTTCAATCGGGCGTTTTATCTTGCTCATCCTTCTCTCCGTTACGGGCAGTAGCTCTAACTATAGACAAAGCGGCACGGTAAGCCGCCCTGGACATCACCAGATTACTTCTATACTTCACCTGACCTGACACCCTGAGGAGAAAATGATGACCACACCCCAGACCAAAGTCGCGGTGGTTACCGCATCCGATTCCGGCATAGGCCGTGCAAGTGCACTAATGCTGGCGGAGCTTGGCTACGATCTCGGTATTACCTGGCGCTCTGATGAAGAGGGCGCGAAAGAGACGGCGCGCCTGGTGCGTGACAGAGGTCAGCGCGCCGAAATCATCCATCTCGACCTGGCCGATCCGCAGGAAGGAGGCCGATCGCTTTCTGAACTGATCTCACGCCTTGGCCGCATTGACGCGCTGGTGAATAACGCCGGAGCCAATGCCAAATCAGCCTTTCTCGACACGCCTTTTGACGAGTGGCGAAAGGTATTCAGCGTCGATGTTGACGGGGCCTTTGTTTGCGGCCAGATTGCTGCCCGCAAAATGGTGGAGCAGGGTGAGGGCGGACGTATCATTAACATCACCTCGGTGCACGAACATACGCCGCTGCCCGACGCGGTGGCCTATACCGCCGCCAAGCATGCCATGGGAGGCCTGACCAAATCGATGGCCCTCAGCCTGATCAACCACAATATTCTGGTGAATTCGGTGGCGCCAGGCGCTATCGCCACGCCGATGAACAAGATGGGCGACGGTGATGCGCAGAAGATTAAGACGCCGGAGATCCCTATTGGACGCCCCGGCGACGTGCGAGAGATTGCCAGCCTGGTGGCATGGCTCTGCTCAGAGTGGGCCAGCTATACCACCGGACAATCATTCATCGTTGATGGGGGCTTTATGCTGGCCAATCCGCAGTTTTACGGCGGGGAAGATATTTAACCGGCGCGGCGAGTGTTCCAGCGACGGATCACCCAGCGCAGCGCAAAGGCGAAGAGCACGGCGGCCACCAGCCACAAGATATGCTTGAGGTGCTGGTCAAGCTTGTGCAGCCAGGGCGCAATAATTCCACCGGCAAAATAGCCCAGGGCGACAAAAATTGTCGCCCATATCGCGGCACCGATAATGTTCAGCAGCAGGAACTTCATCGGCCTGAGACGGCTGGCCCCGATAATGATTGGGCCGATAATGCGGAAGCCGTACATAAATCGCACGCCGATAACAAACAGACTGGGGTGACGCTGGATCAGCCGGTTAGCCTTGACCACTTTATCCTGATGCTTTTTCAGCTTGCGCAGTATGCGAGTACCGTAGCGACGGCCAATCCAGTAAAGCAGCTCGTCGCCAATGACACCCCCGGCCATGGCCGCCAGCACCACGCCAGCAAAATTCAGCAACCCTTCATGGGCTGCCACGCCGCCCAGCAGCGTAAAGGTTTCCCCTTCGGCAATACAGCCAATCAGCAGCGCCAGGTAGCCATACTGCTCAATTAATCCGTTGATATCGAAATGCAAAAGTAAACTCCCTTTCTGGTTCGCGATGTAATCATTCTATACCGCATCGCCCAATCCTTCCGGTGGGCTTAGCGCCAGGTAACAATTTTATGCCGATTGCCGCCGCGCTGCCTACAAAAGCAGCAACGCCGTTTATACTTCAGTGGATGCTGGCTGAAAGGTCAGCGGCAAGGATTCAGGGCAGTCTGTCGCACTAGCGAGGTGATTATATGAATCATGTCTGGGGTCTTATGGCGCATCCCGATCGGGAGATGCGCGACATCAAGCAAGAAAACGAGAGCGTTTCGCACCATTACACCCATCACGTTCTGCTTATGGCGGCGATCCCGGTGATCTGCGCCTTTATTGGGACGACACAGTTTGGGTGGAATCTGGGGGAGGGGCAATACGTTCAACTCAGCCTGTTTAGCGGGATTGCGCTCGGCATTCTGTTTTATCTGGTTATTTTAGGCGGTGTGGCGGTGATGGGCCGCGTCATTCACTGGATGGCGCGTGATTATCCGCAGCGCCCGAGCGTTCAGCGCTGTACCGTGTTCGCGGGCTATGTGGCCACACCGCTGTTTCTCAGCGGCATCGTGGCGCTCTATCCGCTGGTCTGGCTCTGTGTGCTGGTTGGGGCGCTGGCGCTGGCTTATACCGGCTATCTACTTTATCTCGGCATTCCGCTGTTTCTGAATATCGATCGTGAGGAAAGCCTGCGTTTTTCTGGTTCGACGCTGGCGATTGGCATACTGGTCTTTGAGGTGCTGCTGGCAATGACGGTGGTGCTCTGGGGGTATGGACCACACCTCTTTTAATCCGTAGCTGACGCGTTACGTGCTGGCTGCCTGACGGCCTTCTCTCCCGCGACGTGGCTGTCGCGGGCTTTTTAACGCCCGGAAACATTCTCACCAGGAAATTTCCTACGCATCCGCGTAATATGCTGCTGCCAGCCCCCGCGCGATCGGCTCTGCGGCGGGCGGCCTGTGTCAAACACGGCGTAATATCTTAATCGGTACTTTTTTACACGATGCCTGTAACCATTCGCTATTCACTGCTTTCGCTGGCGCTCTTCTTTGGCGCTCAGGCCACTGTTATGCCTGTTCAGGCGGCTACGTCACTCTCACAGCTGGCGCCTGTTGCTGAGCCGCAGATTGCCTCCGGCAGCGCTATGATCGTCGATCTCAATAGCGGTAAAGTGCTCTTTTCCAGCCATCCCGATCGCGTAAGGCCCATCGCCTCCATTACCAAGCTGATGACGGTTATGGTGGCGCTGGATGCAAAGCAGTCGCTGGATGAACGCATCGCCGTCGATATTAGCCACACGCCTGAGATGCGCGGCGTCTTCTCCCGCGTCAAACTTAACAGTGAGATCAGTCGGCGCAACATGATGCTGCTGGCGCTGATGTCGTCGGAGAACCGTGCCGCCGCCAGCCTGGCACATCACTACCCTGGCGGCTACGACGCCTTTATTCGCGCCATGAACGCCAAAGCTCGTGCGCTGGGCATGAGCCATACGCACTATGTCGAACCCACCGGGCTGTCGATTCATAACGTCTCAAGTGCTGAAGATCTGGTTAAGCTGCTGCGCGCCACGCGCGACTACCCGCTGCTGGGCGAGCTGAGCACCACCAAAGAGCAGACCGCGGTGTTCACCCATCCAGGCTATGCGCTGCCGTTTCGCAATACGAACCATCTGGTATACAAAGATAACTGGCGTATTCAGCTGACCAAAACTGGCTATACCGATGAAGCGGGGCACTGTCTGGCGATGCGCACCGTCATCAACAATCGTCCGGTTGCGCTGGTGGTGCTGGATGCATTTGGCAAATATACCCACTTCGCCGATGCAAACCGTCTGCGCGACTGGCTGGAGACCGGTAAGGCTGCGCCCGTACCTGCGGCGGCGCTGGCGTATAAAAAGCAAAAAGCCGGTCAGGTGGCCAGTAACGGTCACAGCGGTGCGATTGCGGAATAACGGGTTAACGACATCCGCACGGGCGGATGTCGATTACTGTCAGCATTCCTATAGTTTCCCGGTGCGCCTGGCCCTAGACTACGCGCGAACGACGACGGTCGATCGTCTGAATTGTGCTGGAATCTCACTCATATGTTTACGTTACGCTCTTTTTTTGCGCTGTTTATCCTGCTGGTGGCGGCTGTTGTTCCCACCTGCGGCATGGCAGACGACAATGCGGCCGATGCCGCGCAATCCGCTGACGCTGCCCCTCAGGTGAATGCCTCGGTTGAACTGCCGAAAATGCAGAAGGTTCTCGACAAGATTAAAGGTCAGGTGTCGGGACAGACCAGTGAAAACCAGCTGACGCAGCTCAATGAACTGGCGCTGGAGCTGTCGGGTAACGCCGATACGCTGGCTCAGGCGCTTCAGCCGCAGCGCCAGCAGCTCGATGCGCAGCTGGCCGTGCTGGGCCCCGCGCCCAAAGCGGACAGTGGCGTTAAAGAGACGCCGGAAGTCACCCGCAAGCGCAGCTCGCTGGAGAGCCAGAAAAACAAACTGGACGATCAGATCAAACAGGCTGAGGGGATCAAAAACAGTGCGCTGATGCTCTCGTCACAGATCACCAACCTGCGCCGCGATCTGATGAAAACCCAGCTGGCGCTCAATTCCGGCAGTATTTTTGGCCCGCGCTTTTGGGCACCGCTGTTTGTAAAGCAGGATCTCGACAACGAGAAAATTGATGACTTCCTGCAGGAGCTAAAAGATACCGCTGCGCTGTCGTGGGAGCCGGGCTACCGCTTCGGTACCGTTGGCTGGTTACTGGCGGCCCTCCTGGTCATGACGCTGGGACGCCGCTACAGCGAAGAGTTCCTCGCCTGGATTAGCATCCACAAAATGCCGGAAGGACGGCTGCGCCGCAGCTTCCTGGCCGCTGCAATCGCGCTGACCACGCTGGCAGCCGTGGTGCTGACCTTTAATTTCAGCGCACTGGCCTTTGCCCGCCGCGATGAGGTCTCCGGCGATGTACAGGATTTTGTGCTGAGTCTGGTCAAGCTCAGCGTCTTTTGCGGCCTGATTGCGGGTCTGGGGCGCGCGCTGCTCTCCACGCGTCGTCCGAGCTGGCGTCTGCCCACCATTTCCAATGAAGTGGCGCTGGCGCTGAAACCGTTCCCGCCGATTACCGCGGCGCTGGTATTTATTTTCCAGACGGTGGAAAACTTTAACTACACCGTGGGCACCAGCCTGAACACCACCATTTTCGCCAACGGCCTGACGGCGCTGCTGATTGGCAGTACAGCGCTGGCCATCAGCATGCGCTCCAACCGCGTGCGCCGTCGCCTGGTGCAGGAGGGCAATCCACCCGAGGTACGCTCAACGCTGGTGGGGCTGATTCAGCTCGGGCTGACCCTTACCGCAATGGCCATTCTGCTGTCGCTGATCGTCGGCTACGTCACGCTGGCACGCTTCCTGAGTTACGAAGTGGTCTGGTGCGGCATCCTGTTTGGCTCGTTTTACTTCCTCAGCCATCTGGTTAATGACGGCTGTGAAAGCCTGTTTTCAGTCAACAGCGCCACCGGCAAGCGCCTGCAAACGCTGCTGAATATCAACGAGCGCCATCTGCAACAAACGGCAACGCTGCTGGCGGCGCTGGGCAAAACGTTGCTCATTGGCTTTGTCGCGCTGGCGCTGCTGAACGGCACCTTTGCGTCGTCAACGCCGATTGAGCTGCTGCAAAAAGCGATTGAGTTCTGGGGAGGAAAAGGACTGGAGTCGCTGAACATTGTGCCTGCGCACATGGTGAACGCGCTTATCTGTCTGGTCGTCGGGATCTACGTGCTGCGCAACGTGCGTCGCTGGCTCGATACCGATTTTCTGCCCAAGACTACGATGGACGCGGGAATGCGCGTGTCGCTTATCACGCTGTTCAGCAATATCGGTTATGTGCTGGTGATCCTGCTGACGCTCTCTATTATGGGCCTGCAGTGGAACAAGCTGGCGTGGATCGTCAGTGCGCTCTCGGTCGGTATCGGTTTCGGCTTGCAGGAGATTGTGAAGAATTTTATCTCTGGCCTGATCCTGCTGACCGAGCGACCGGTTAAAGTGGGCGATCTGGTTACCATCAGCGGTATTGAGGGGGATATTCGCCGCATCAACGTGCGCGCCACCGAGATCCAGCTGGGTGACAAATCAACGGTGATTGTGCCTAACTCGCAGTTCATCTCGCAGAACGTGCGTAATGCCACCATGGGCAATGCGCAGGGGGTGGTCACCATTATGCTGACTTTCCCGCTTAATATCGATCCGGTGCGCGTGCGCGAGCTGCTGCTGGAGGTCTACAACGAAAATGAGCGTATTCTTGAGACGCCAGAGCCTTCGGTCTCCTTCAAAGATCTGACGCCGCAGGGCATCGTGCTGAGCGTGACCGGCAACGTGGCCAGTCAGCGCCAGATTTCCGGGGCAAAAAGCGATCTGCTGTTTGATATTCTGACACGGCTGCGTAAAGAGGGCATTGTGCTCTCGACGCCGCAGACCATGATTATTGAACGACGCGCGCAGCCAGCAGAGGAAGCACCGCTCTCCTGATATAAACAGGCTTCCGACAGGAAGCCTTTTTTCTGGCGACAGCTTTTTGATGCGGCTAACGCGCTTCCCGTCCGGGCTGAACGTGCATATCAGCACCGCTCCAGATACCACAGGCTTGTGGCTGGCCTTGTAGCGCTGCCAGCGCATACCGTGATCCGGACTGTACTCCAGCGGTAAAGCCGGCCGTGTTACGTGCATTTTTAGCACGCCGTGGACCATCTTCGCGCCCGGCACGCATGGGCAGACGCCAGGCGATCCCGGCCTGGTTTAGCTTCGCCAGCTCACGCTGGCCGACAATGTTGTCCATGGTTTATCATCACTGCGCCATCCGCGCCATCCGCGCCATCCGAAGCCCACCCTGGACGCATAAATATTGCCCTGACCTGCGCCAGAACGGCGGTTTTCCGTCTCAACGCTGCCAGCATGTCGGGTGGAAAGGGGCTGCTGTGCTCACGCTGCCTGGTCTGAAATTCGCTGACGATCTGGTTGACGAAACGCGCCGACGCATTGAGGCAGGGATGGAGGTAGCGGGTTCGGCGGGAGAGCAGTACCCGGGCCGCGTTAACGATGTCAGTCAAATCCCGCAGACGATACCGCTGA
Source organism: Pantoea sp. KPR_PJ (assembly GCF_041386365.1). Lineage (NCBI taxonomy): Bacteria > Pseudomonadati > Pseudomonadota > Gammaproteobacteria > Enterobacterales > Erwiniaceae > Pantoea > Pantoea sp. KPR_PJ. The sequence continues at coordinate 61,055 of NZ_JABMIK010000001.1, forward strand.
CCTTTGCCTTACTCTCCGCCGGCATAAGACGCTGACAGCGCGCCGCCATGGCGAGAGCAGCCAAAAGGAAGATCAAACCTCCGGGGCCGGAGGTTTGATAACAGCGGGCCATCAGGGAGCCCGAACTGCCCAGCCTTTGAGTTTACTGGTTTTACCAATGCCGGGGTTAAAAGTATTAGTGGGATCAAGCTGACGATAAAAGGCGGCCAGCTGCGGCTGGGCCGGATAAAGATGGCCGACGTTATGCTCTGCCGGATACTCTGCTCCACGCGCCTGAAGGATCGCCAGCATCTGCGCTTTCAGCGCATGCACATCCACCCCTTTTTTCACAATGTAGTCCTGATGGAAAACATGGCAGAAAAAATGGCCGTAATAGAGGCGGTGGCTTAACGACTGAGTGATTTCCGGCGGCAGCGTCTCAAACCAGTCGCGGTCGTTGCGGCGCAGCGCGATATCCAGCGCCAGAATATCTTCGACCTCGTCGGCGTGTACCGCGTGGTAGCGCACTGCCGCGCCTGCGGCGGCGAAACGGTGCAGAAAAGCGTGCGCCCCCTCTTTGCCTTCGCATTCAAAAAATTCGCCGCCGCCTTCACGAAAAGAGTTCTTCAGGTATTGCCGCGCCTCTTCGATGCCCGCGCCAGACATTTTCAGCAGCAGATGGTGAGCATACTTATCACGATACTGCTTCATGCGTTTCGGCAGGTGTGCAGGGAACAGGGCGCTCAGCCGCTGCAACAGGCGATCGGTAAAGTGCGGCCTGATAAAACGGCACTTTGCCAGCCAGGCATCGATACGGCCCTTCAGGGTGAAAAACAGCGGCATGTTGTCGGTGCCCAGCTTGTCGATCATCAGGAAAGTATCTTTGCCGTAAACGTCGGCGATGTCGTAAATATCGCGATGCATATATTCAGCCGCAACCGGCAGGTGGGTAAAATGCGCCAGCATATGGCGGCGGATATCGCTTAACACCGCCGGATCGTTGGTCCCGATATAGAAAACCTGCTGCTGCGGTTCGCAGGGGAAGGTATCCAGCCGCACGGCAAACACCGCCAGCTTGCCCGCGCAGCCGGCGGCTTCAAACAGACGGCGCGCGTCGGCGTTAAAACGCGCCGGGGTGTCGGCATCCACGTGCCGCACGCGTTCGGCATAGTCAGGATCGGAGGCGTGACGCCCGTCGTGCTGCACATCTTCTGCACGCCAGCGCTCATCATCAAGACGTCCCAGAATCTCTTCCGGCGATGCACCTAAATCTATGCCCAGATGGTTTACCAGCTTTAGCTTGCCCGTTTCATCCACCTGAGCATAAAGCGCCATCTCGCTGTAGGCGGGTCCCCGCTTAATCAGTGAGCCACCGGAGTTATTACAGATACCGCCCAGCACTGACGCACCGATACAGGATGAACCGATTACCGAATGGGGTTCACGATTCAGCGGCTTCAGGGTTTTTTCCAGCTGATAGAGCGTGCTACCCGGAAACGCCAGCACCTGCTTGCCGTTATCTATCAGCTGCAACTTATCAAGACGCCGTGTGCTGATAATCACCACTGGTCGGTCATAATCGTTACCGTTGGGCGTCGAGCCTTCTGTCAGGCCGGTATTGGCCGCCTGCATCAAAATAATGGCGTCGGCGCTGACCAGCGTTTGCAGCACGCGCCACAGCTCCAGCAGCGTACCAGGAAAAATCACCGCCAGCGCATCGCCTTCACCCGAGCGAAAGCCCTTGCGGTAGCGTGCGGTCTGCCCGGCATCGGTTAACAGATGAGATGCACCGACGAGGCGGCGGAGATCGGCGAGTAAAGCTGAGTGGATCATGTGCAACTCCCTTGTCATTACATGGCGCACTTACTGTAGCACGTCAGCAACAAGCGAGAGGCCGTGTGACGCTAACGGCTACCTGCTATCCTCAACTTATGGCACACTGCCGACTGTTTATTCGATATTGCGCAGTCACTTAAGAGAACCCGAACTGATGAAATGGATTTGCTCTGTTAGTCTCGCTGTCTCCCTCGCTCTGCAACCCGCCCTGGCTGAAGAGTTGATTGGTCCCCACCCGATGAATGAGCAGGCGCGCGATACCTTTGTCAGCCAGCTGCTGACGCAAATGACGCTGGATGAAAAAATTGGCCAGCTCCGGCTGATTAGCGTGGGGCCGGATACCCCTAAAGAGGCGATTCGCGACATGATCCATCATGGTCAGGTCGGTGCGATCTTTAATACCGTGACGCGCCAGGATATTCGCGCCATGCAGGATCAGGTGATGCAGCTCAGCCGCCTGAAAATCCCGCTCTTTTTTGCCTACGACGTGGTGCACGGCCAGCGCACCATTTTCCCGATTCCGCTGGCGCTGGCGGCCAGCTGGGATCTGGATGCGGTCAGCAAAGTGGGGCGCGTCTCAGCCTATGAAGCCGCCGATGACGGTTTGAATATGACCTGGGCTCCGATGGTGGACGTCAGCCGCGAACCGCGCTGGGGACGCATCTCTGAGGGCTTTGGTGAAGATACCTGGCTCTCTTCGCAGATGGGCAGCACCATGGTGAAGGCGATGCAGGGCAAGCGCGCGGCCGATCGCTATTCGGTGATGACCAGCGTTAAACACTTTGCGGCCTATGGCGGCGTGGAGGGCGGTCGTGACTACAACACGGTTGATATGAGTTCGCAGCGTCTGTTCCAGGATTATTTGCCACCCTATAAAGCCTCGCTGGACGCGGGCAGCGGCGGCGTGATGGTGGCGCTTAACTCGCTGAACGGTGTGCCGGCCACGGCAGACAGCTGGCTGCTGAAAAACGTGCTGCGCGACGACTGGAAATTCAAAGGCATCACTATCAGCGATCACGGCGCAATCAAAGAGCTGCTCAAGCACGGCGTGGCGAGCGACCCGCAGGATGCGGTGCGCGTCGCGATCAAGTCGGGCATTGATATGAGCATGAGCGATGAGTATTACAGCAAATACCTGCCCGATCTGGTGAAAAGCGGGGCGGTGAGCATGGCGGAGATCGACGATGCGACGCGCCACGTTCTCAATGTGAAATACGATATGGGGCTGTTCAACGATCCCTACAGCCATCTCGGTGCAAAAGAGAGCGATCCGCAGGATACGAATGCGGAAAGCCGTTTACATCGCGCCGATGCGCGCGACGTGGCGCAAAAAAGTATTGTTCTGCTGAAAAACCGGCAGAACACTCTGCCACTGACGCGCGGCGGCACTATCGCGCTGGTTGGGCCGCTGGCCGATAGCCAGCGTGACATTATGGGCAGCTGGTCTGCTGCAGGGGTGGCGAAGCAGTCGGTGAGCCTGTTACAGGGGATGCGTGAAGCCACCGCGGGCAAAGCGACGCTGCTCTATGCGAAAGGTGCAAACATCAGCGACAACAAAGGCATTCAGGATTTCCTCAATCTCTATGAGCAGGCGGTGACGGTCGATCCCCTTACCCCGCAGGCGATGATCGATGAAGCAGTAGAGAAGGCGAAGCAGGCCGATGTGATCGTCGCCGCAGTTGGTGAAGCGCAGGGCATGGCGCATGAAGCCTCCAGCCGCAGCGAGCTGAATATCCCGGCCAGTCAGCAAAAGCTGCTGGCGGCGCTGAAGGCGACCGGCAAACCGCTGGTGATCGTGCTGATGAACGGTCGTCCGCTGACGCTGGTTAATGAAGATCGCATGGCAGACGCGCTGCTGGAAACCTGGTTCAGCGGCACCGAAGGGGGAAATGCTATCGCCGACGTTCTGTTCGGTGACTATAACCCGTCGGGCAAGCTGCCGATGACCTTCCCACGCTCGGTTGGTCAGATCCCGCTCTATTACAACCATCTGCCAACGGGCCGACCCTATAACTTCGCCAACCCAAATAAATATACCTCGCACTACTATGACGCGGTAAATGGCCCACTCTATCCCTTTGGCTACGGTCTGAGCTATACGCAGTTCAGCGTGTCGCCGGTGAAGATGTCGGCACAGACGATGCCGCACAACGGCACGGTAGAGGCCAGCGTCACGGTGAAAAATACCGGCGATCGCGATGGTGCAACAGTAGTGCAGATGTATCTCAACGATCCGGTGGCTTCGGTCAGCCGCCCGGTGCGCGAGCTGCGCGGTTTTAAACGTATTATGCTGAAAGCTGGCGAGTCGCAGTCGGTAAGCTTTACGATCGACGTCAGGGCGCTGACGTTCTGGAACCAGCAGATGCAGCAGGTGGCGGAGCCAGGCAAGTTCAATGTCATGATCGGGCTTGACTCTGTCCGCACACAGAACGCACAGTTCGACTATCAGTAATCATGCGTTACGTCGCTCTCCCGGTCAGCGTGCCGGGAGAGCGAAACAAATGCCTAACCCGCCATACTGCCATGAACACCATCCGTAATCGTATTCAGAACCAGGTTTTTCGTCTTAACGGGCTGGCACTGAATGAATTTGATATTTCGCAGCCCCCCGGCGATCCCGGCTTGTTTGGCCCCGACAGCGTCATCTGGCGCGTGCACGGCGATTTTCCCTCCATGCTGTGCGGCGGTATCAGCGCTTTGCTGCTGCAAATGCTGCATCCTTCGGCGCTGGCAGGCGTCTGGGATCACTCCAGCTTTCGCCAGGATATGCTGGGACGCCTGCGCCGCACCAGTCAGTTCATCGCCGTTACCACCTTTGGCAATCGTCATGACGCAAACCTGTTGATTGAGCGGGTCAAAAATATTCATCTGCGCGTCAGCGGCGTGGATAATTATGGCCAGCCCTATGCTGCCAGCGATCCCCATCTGCTTACCTGGGTGCACGTGGCCGAAACCAGCGCCTTTCTTGCCTCTCACCTGCGTTTTAAAAATCCGCAGCTCAGCCTGGCGGAGCAGGATCGTTATTATCAGGAGGCGGCACAGATTGCTGAAGCGTTGGGGGCCACCGACGTGCCCGTAAGCGTTAAGGCGGTGGCGCGCTACCTGCAGCGCATGCGCGGAGAACTGCGCTATGATGAACGCACCGCAGAGGTGACCAGACTGTTGCGTCAGGCTCCTGCACCCGGCTGGCAGGCAAAACCGGCGATGCAGGTGATGCTAAAATCGGGCATGGCGCTGCTGCCCGACTGGGCGCAGCAGATGTCGGGATACCGCTTCAGCCCGCTGTCGCGCGTGCTGCTCGACGGGCAGATGCGGCTGCTGGCAAACACGCTGCGCTGGTCCATCACGCGCGGGGCATACCATCGCGCCATGCTGCGCATGGGGCGACAACCTTAACGCACCCTTAACGGTTTCCTGACGGCAAGCGGCAATGTATCTGCCGCAGCTGAACAGCGCCGCCGTGGGAACGTTAACGGATAATTAACTATGGAACTCATCTTGCGGCCGCCGGTAGGTCTGCGGCGTCCGTGCCCGGCGGTAAAACCTCTCACTGTGCACTTGATAGTGGTACAGCAACAGACCGATGCCCGCCCCGATCAGGCCCAGCGGCAGCAGGCAAAACGGGAGGCCGGCAGGCAGCATAGCCAGCATCATCAGGCCCAGCGTAACCAGCGTCGCGGCCAGCGTCATCAGGGTATAGCGACAGAGAAGCCAGAGGAAAAGCGCGGTAACGATTAATTCGCGCCAGGCAAAATCGGGAACAGGCAGCATCATGCACCTCCGATAAAAAGCGTTAGCGCACCATAGCATGCGGCCGGGCCAGTTAAACGCGAATAGCATTACACGCTCAACGCCGCCAATGCTTTAGCGCCGCCGGGCAATGTGGCCATGGCCGCACCCGCTTGCTTTACCTTTGCTTACGTTTGCTTTGTCGCCTCGATCTGACTTTGAGATTTTTACCCTTGTCTCACATGGCGGCAGTCCGGATCCTGCTCTAATCTCGGGGAAATGGATCCCCTGGCTTTGTCGAGGCGCTATGACCTACCAACCTCTGATTGCTGAGGTCCACAATCAGCAACACACTCTGACGGCAATTGTTGAGCAGGATGAGCGTACCGCGTATTTCTACATCTGGCCGACGGATCTGTTCCGCAGTCAGTATGCGGTGCGCGGCTGCTGGCTGCGCAATCTGCTGCCAGCTCCGGCGCAGGAAGATCGCGCGGCGATGGAGCAGGGCATTGCGCCGCTGCTGAGCGCTGAATTTTGCCGTACTCTGGAAGCTGAGCCGCCGCTCGATCCGGCTGGCTTGCAGGTGTTATGGGAGCCCAGCGACGACGGCGCGGCGCTGTGGTACTACGGCCAGCTGCTGGCGGTGATCCCCGGCTGGAGTCTCTACCAGGATAAGCAGGTCAGCTTCTCCTCTGGCTGCATCAAGAAAAACCGGCTGACCGCGCCGCTTGGTTCTGCCTCCACCAATGACTACTACGCGCGTGCAGAGCATCAGCGCCAGTTCTGGCGTGACTGGCATGACGGGCACGAGTGGGAACGAGTACAGCTAAAGCTGATGACGTGCTACCAGGCGCAGTTTGGCGAATCGGTGAAATACTACGCTATCGATCAGGGCAGCTGGCCCCCGATGGCCATCTCTCAGCACTGGCATCAGGGAGCATGGTATTTTCTGACGCTCGGCATGAGCATTCGTCCGATGCCGCAGGTTGACTACCTGTTTGACGAACTGGCACCGCAGTATCGTCGCATTGAGCTGGCGATGGCGGTCGATGGCGAAGTGATGACCGAGAGTAACGCGGTACAGATGGCAAGCGCGCTGGCGGAGTTTGCCCATCTGCCCTGGGCGCGCCTGACCTGGCTGGGTGAAGGCCATACGCTCGCATCAGAAGTTGCTCCGGTAGGCTTTGAAAGCTTTTTGCTGGCCAATGCGCTGGCCGATGACGCTGCCCAGTTTACCCTGCCTAAGCGCGACGGCGATCGACCCAGCCTGCTGTGGGCGACGCCTGTCACTGAAGCGGAGCGCCAGTTTGCCCAGGCGAGTGAGCTGGGCGGCCAGCAGCTGGCCGAACGACTCATGGCAGCGGGCAATAATCATATCTTTCGTCCGCGCCAGCAGGTGGTAGACAGCGAGGCGTGACCACCGCGCGCGACGGAGCAGCGCGCGGCGTAAACCTGTCACAAACTAAATAATCACCTTTCTCAACGACTTGTTAAATTTGTGATCCTGGTCGCCTCAAGTTACCCCTGGCTACGCCGTTAACCCTGATTGGGCAATCGCGCCATTTCTGCCAGGGGAAAGCAGATGTTAAAAACAACTCAATCCCGCTTCACTGCGGTTCTTGTCGTTTTTTTTGTTGTTCTAATGCTGATCACCGTTCTGGTGATTAAGCAGTTTATCGCACCGCAGTTAACCACCAGCCAGAGCCAGCTGGTACGCTACCAGGTTGACGCGCTGGCGACCGGCATCGTAGAGCAGATGAACCGCGTGCAGGCACAGCAGCGTGCCATTACCGAAAGCGCGGGCGTGATGGAGAGCGCCGCGATCGACCAGCTGCTGCCGGCGCTGGTGAACCAGTATCAGGACAGCAACGTTTTCGGCGGCGGCATCTGGCCTCTGCCCAATCGTCGCGATCCGGCAAAAGAGAAAGACAGCAGCTTTTTTGCGCGCAATGCCAGCAATCAGCTACAGGTCAATACCTACTGGAACTCTGACGTGGCGGATAAATACTGGGAGCAGCCGTGGTACAAAGACGGCATGGCCGCACCAAAAGGCCAGTGTGCCTGGGCAAAAGCGTATCAGGATGCGGCCAGCCCGCAGCCGCGCACAAACTGTGCGATGGCGATCTACCGTGACGGCACCGTATGGGGCGTCTCGACCATCGACGTGACGCTTGGTTTCTTCAACCACCTGGCAAAAGAGATGGGTGAGGCGATCCAGGGACGCGTGCTGATCGTTGAGGCCGACGGTAAAGTTGTCGGCAACGCTGCGCTGGTGGAGGGCACGCCGAAGCTGGAGAACCTCACCGATTTGCAGCTGCCGATGGCGGCTCCGCTAAAAGCGCTGCTCGCCCGTTCAGGCACCCAGCCGACAGAGACGACATTTGACGGCGAGGATGGCGAACATACGCTGTTCCTGCAGGCGATCGCCGGTAGCCCGTGGTATCTCGCCAGCGATGTGCCGAGCAGTCTGCTGACCGCACAGACGCACAGCATGCTGACGCGTCTCGGCCTGGTGCAAATCCCGCTGGCCATCGTGCTGCTGCTGGTGCTGCTGGGCTTTATCCGGTCAATGATGCAGCGTCTGAACGTGCTCCACCGCAATATTGATGCGCTGGGGCAGGGCGGCGCGGATCTGACGCAACGTCTGCCAGCCAGCAACAGCCCGGAATTTAACGCCGTGGCGCAAAGCTTCAACAATTTTATTGGTTATCTTCAGGGCTTAATGCGTCAGGTGGGCGACAGCGCGCTGGCGATCACCGCAGCCTCGCGCGAGATTGCCAGCGGCAACGCCAACCTCTCCTCACGTACCGAAGACCAGGCCAGCTCCATCGTTGAAACGGCAGCGTCGATGGAAGAGTTAACCGGCACCGTGCGTCAGAACGCCGACAACGCCACCCACGCCAACCTGCTGGCGGGAAATGCCTCACAGGTCGCCGCACGCGGCACGGAAGTGGTGCGTCAGGTGGTGACGACCATGGGCGAGATCCATCACTCCTCGCGCAAGGTGGTTGATATTATCAGCGTCATCGACAGCATCGCTTTTCAGACCAATATCCTGGCGCTGAACGCGGCGGTGGAAGCCGCGCGCGCCGGTGAACAGGGTCGCGGCTTTGCGGTTGTAGCCTCGGAAGTGCGCAACCTGGCGCAACGCTCGGCTAATTCAGCGCGTGAAATTAAGAAGCTGATAGAGGAGTCGGTGGCGAATATTGACGCGGGCAGCCAGCTGGTTGAACAGGCGGGTGAAACCATGGATGAGCTGATGCAGGGCGTCAGCAGCGTCACGACGCTGATGAGCGAAATCATGTCGGCCAGCCGCGAGCAGAGCATGGGTATCGAGCAGGTTAACGTGGCGATTACCCAGCTTGACGGCACCACGCAGCAGAATGCCGCGCTGGTGGAGCAGGTCTCCGCGGCGGCTCAGGCGATGGAGGAGCAGAGCGTTCAGCTGGAGCTGGTGGTACAAAGCTTCCGCCTGTAGGGCTGTTAAACGGGTCCGCACTGGCGGGCCCGTTCTCTTTTGTGAAAAAAGCACAAATTCACGCGGCATGAAACGGCAGGGATGTGCCAGAATAGATGAGAGTTATCTTAAGGAACGCCCATGTCTGCCATTGAAGTTATCCTCGTTGACCATCTCGATCGTCCTACCGGTAAAATGGAAAAGCTGGAAGTTCATGAGAAGGGATTGCTGCACCGTGCGGTGACGGTTTACGTCTTCAATTCACGCGGCGAGCTGTTGTTGCAGCGCCGCGCCAGCGATAAATACCACTGTGGCGGCCTCTGGAGTAATACCACCTGTGGTCATCCCTGTCCCGATGAGCCGACTCAACAGGCGGCAGAGCGCCGTTTGTTTGAGGAGATGGGGCTGACGCTTTCGCTGACGCCGGTGTTTGAGCTGAGCTATAACCTGCCGCTCAGCAACGGCCTGACTGAACATGAATATGGGCATGTCTACTTTGCCGTGAGCGATGCGAAACCGCAGCCAGACCCCCTTGAGGCTGACGACTGGTGCTACCGCTCAGTGGCGGATATCCAGCGGGCGATGCTGGAAGAGCCGCAGCAGTTCACCCCCTGGTTTCTCTATACTTTTCCCCGCATTCCCGCTTACCTCAATGCGCTGAGTATGCCCGCATAGTCGAGGCGATGGTCTGAACCGCCTTTCGCTCGCTTATTGCCCGCCAGGCAAGCGCGGCCCCGCGCAGGAGAAAAACCGCGTGCGCCTGTTTAACGCGCCGCAAAATCCTCTGCATCCACGTCATATCCCGACGGCTCCCAGCGGATCGCCAGTAATGCCAGCAGGCCAGCCAGCGGTGCCAGGAAGATCACCCAGAACACGCCGGTTCCCAGCGCCGCAACCAGTACCGGGAAGAGAAACAGCGAGACGGTAGAGCTGCCGCGCATCAGCGTCTGATTGAAGCCGACACCAACGCCGCGCAGCGAGGTCGGGTAGCTGAGCGAGGCAAAGGTCATGGTGTGCGAGCCGGGGCCAAAACCCTGGCCAAACAGAAACAGCGCCAGCATGGCGATAGCAACCGCCGCTTCCTGACCGCCTTCAGGGCGTCCAGTAAGCGCCAGGCCCAGCAGCGCCACGCACTGGCAGGCGTAACCCGCTACCGACATTTTCCACGCGCCAAGCCGCGGCACCAGCCGCACCGCCAGCACGCCGCCCACAAAGGCAAACAGCAGATTAAGCGCCAGCGACACCAGAATAGTGGTGAGCATCGACTGGGCAAAAAAGCCGGAAATGATCACCGGCAGGCCAAACGCCACGGCGTTATAGGCGAAAGAAGAGGCGACGGAGGTCAGGGTCGCCAGTAGCGTGCGGCGCAGGTAAACGCCCTGAAGCAGCGTGCCATAGTTGCGCCAGCTGGCACGGCGCGCGGGCGGCACCGGCGGCGCCTCTTCAGCTACCTGCGCGTTGATATTCCACGCGCTGCGCAGAATCGCTGCCGCCCCCTTGAGATCGCCCTGGTTGGCTGCCCAGACCGGTGACTCACTCATATAGCGACTGCGAATGGCGATAATCACCAGCGCAGGCACGGCACCAAAACCCAGAATCAGACGCCACAGCCAGCCGGTATGGCTCTCTGGCAGGACCGCATAGAGCAGCAGCACCAGCAGACAGGAGATACTGATTGCCGCATACCAGGTGGGGCACCACATTGCCACGCTGGCAGCCTTGTTTCCCTGACCGCGCAGGCGGGAAAACTCGGCGAGAAAGGCCATCGCTACCGGCAGATCGATGCCGACACCCAGACCCATTACAAAGCGTGCGCCGCCGAGCACATACGCATCAGGCGCGAAAGCGCAGGCGAGCGCGGCCACCACAAAGAAAAACATATCGGCCATAAACACGCGGTAGCGACCAATTTTATCGGTGAGATAGCCGCCGATTAGCGCCCCTACGATGGCACCAAAGGTAATTGCTGACGCGACCATACCGGTACCGGTTGGCGTCAGGTTAAATTCGCGCGCCACATCTTTGATGCCAAATGCCAGCGCGCCGAGATCGTAGGCATCAAGAAATACGCCGCCCAGCGCAATGGCCACCACAATGCGCGCATTATTACGCGCACCCTCGCCGCTGTTGATGAGCCGTGAAACGTCTTCTGCGCTGCGGATCCACAGGGTTTCACCGCCGGGCTGCTTCCCTGTTAAGGCCACATGGGCAGAAGATGAGGTGAAATCGGTCATGATGTCATCTGTAAGGTTAAGTAAACTGAATGGACAGCTTACCGTCCAGACGTCTGGACGTAAATAGTGATTCGTCTCAGGAGTGCTGCCTGCTTTTGTTGCCTGAGGGCGCGAGAGGTCACGCTTCGTGTAATGTGTTAACCGGCTGATGACAAAGCGACTAATCTGTATAGAAACATCTCATCACCTATCAAAATAAAGGAATCCACTATGGCAAGGTCTGGTTTTCTGGCATTGACAGCCGCCGCAATGATGCTGGCGACAGGCGCAGCGCAGGCTGCCGATCCGGTGCGCGTGGGGTCAAAAATCGATACTGAGGGTTCACTGCTGGGCAATCTCATCCTGCAGGTGCTGGAAAAGCACGGCGTGAAGACGGTCAACAAAATTCAGCTCGGTAACACCCAGGTGGTACGTGGGGCCATCACCGCAGGTGAACTGGATATCTATCCCGAATACACCGGCAACGGGGCTTTCTTTTTTAATGATGAAAAAGACGCGGCCTGGAAAAATGCTCGCCAGGGCTACGAGAAGGTGAAAAAGCTCGACGCTGAAAAAAATCAGCTGGTGTGGCTGACGCCTGCGCCAGCGAATAATACCTGGACCATTGCGGTGCGTCAGGATGTGGCGCAGCAGAATAAGCTGAGCTCGCTTGAGGATCTGAGCGGTTATCTGAAAAAGGGCGGCACCTTCAAGCTGGCGGCCTCGGCTGAGTTTATCGAGCGCGGCGATGCGCTACCGGCCTTTGAAAAAGCGTATGACTTCAGGCTGACGCAGGGCCAGCTTCTCTCACTGGCAGGTGGGGATACCGCCGTCACCATTAAGGCGGCTGCGCAGCAAACCTCCGGCGTTAACGCGGCAATGGCCTATGGCACAGACGGCCCGGTGGCCGCGCTGGGGCTGCAGACCCTGAGCGATCCAAAAGGCGTCCAGCCCATCTATGCGCCCACGCCAGTTATCCGCGCTGCGGTGCTGAAAGCCTATCCTGACATCGACAGCTGGCTACAACCGGTTTTTAGCAAGCTGGATGAAAAAACGTTGCAGCAGCTCAATGCAAAAATTGCCGTAGAAGGCCAGGACGCCAGCAGCGTGGCGAGCGAATGGCTGCAACAACAGAAGCTGCTGTAAATCATGGCGCTATCGCGGGAAGCGATGTTACCTGCGCGCCGCCAGCCGGTCGCGCTGCTGTTGCTGTTACTGCTGAGCCTGGCGCTCTACTGGCTGCCTTTTCTGAGTTATGCGCCGAACCGGCTGGTGTCCGGTCAGCCGCTGATGCTGGGTCAGGTAAGCGACGCCGGGTGGCTGGCGCTACCGCTGGCGGCACTCTGGCTGCTGCTGTGGGCGCGTCCGACCGCCGCTCCGCTTGCCCTGATGCTGCTCGCCTGCGACGCGATGCTGGCGGGCATGGTATGGCTGAGCGGAAATGAGGCTGCACGGCTGGCGGCCCAGGGCAGCGCGCTGGCGCGTACCAGCTTCGGCAGCGGTCTGTGGCTGGCCGGGGGCATAACGCTGCTGCTGGGGGCGGAGCTTACGCGTCATCTGACGCGTAACATGCTGTGGCGACTGCTGCTCAATCTGCAAATCTGGCTGCCGCCGCTGGTGATGCTCTCGGCTGGCGATCTCAGTGCCCTGTCATTGCTGAAAGAGTATGCCAGCCGACAGGCGGTTTTTGATGCCGCGCTGACGCGTCATTTGACGCTACTCAGCGGCACGCTGCTGCCCACGCTGCTTATCGGCATGCCGCTTGGCATCGCGCTCCATCGGCGTCCGGCGTGGCAAAGCAGTGTCTTCAGCGTGCTGAACGTTATTCAAACCGTGCCCTCAGTGGCGCTGTTTGGCCTGCTGATTGCACCCCTGGCGGGTATGGCAAAACTTTTCCCGTGGCTCGGCACATGGGGCATTAGCGGGATTGGCATGGCTCCGGCGCTTATTGCGCTGACGCTCTATGCGCTGCTGCCGCTGGTGCGCAGCGTTGTGGCCGGGCTGCAACAGGTGCCGCGTGACGTGCGTGAAAGCGCGCGCGGCATGGGCATGGGGCAGCGGCAACGCTTCTTCGCCGTCGATATCCCGCTCGCCTTGCCGGTGTGGCTGGCCGGGCTGCGGGTGGTGGTGGTGCAGACACTGGGTATGGCAGTCATTGCCGCGCTGATCGGCGCAGGCGGCTTTGGGGCCATTATTTTTCAGGGATTGCTCAGCAGCGCACTCGACCTGGTGCTGCTCGGTGTTATCCCGGTGATAGCGCTGGCGGTGACGATTGATGCCCTGTTTCGCCTGCTGATTTCCCTGCTGGAGAGAACCCATGATTCACTTTAACGGCGTCAGTAAATACTTTGGCGGAAAAGCCGCCGTCAAAGATCTGACGTTAGAGATCGCGAAAGGGGAGTTCAGCGTACTGCTCGGGACCTCTGGCTCCGGCAAATCAACTACGCTGAAGATGATCAACCGGCTGGTTGATTTTGATGAGGGTGAAATCCTGTTCGCCGGTGAGTCGATACGTCAGCTTGATGCGCGCGCGCTGCGCCGACGGATGGGTTACGCCATTCAGTCTATTGGCCTTTTTCCCCACTGGACGGTAGAAAAAAATATCGCCACCGTGCCTGTGCTGCTTGGCTGGCCAAAAGCCCGCATTCGTGCGCGGGTGGACGAGCTGCTCGCGCTCCTTGGTCTGGATGGTCAGCTGGCGCGACGTCTGCCGCATCAGCTTTCGGGCGGCCAGCAGCAGCGCGTTGGCGTGGCCCGGGCGCTGGCCGCCGATCCCGAGGTCTTGCTAATGGATGAACCTTTTGGTGCACTCGATCCGGTCACGCGCGGCGCGCTGCAACAGGAGATGCTGCGCATACATCGGCTGTCAGGCCGCACAATCGTGCTGGTAACGCACGACATTGATGAGGCCCTGACGCTGGCAGATAACATAGTGCTGATGGATCAAGGAGAAATCGTCCAGCAGGGCAAACCTGCGACGCTGCTGACGCAGCCGAAGAACAGCTTCGTGCGGGACTTCTTTGGTCGAAGCGAGCTGGGCGTGCGCCTGCTGTCGCTGGGTCAGGTTGGCAACGCGGCGCGGCGCGGTGAATGGCTGGAGGGAGAGCCGCTGACGTCAGCCCAGTCGCTGCGTGAGGCGCTGTCGCAGTTTATTGCTCAACGTACAGATAAGTTGCCGGTGGTGGATGAGCGCCAGCAGCCGCTTGGCGTGCTCTACTTCAGCGATCTGTTGACGCTGCGCGAGGGGCAATGATGCGCTGGCTAAAAGATCCACTGCTCTGGCTGATGACGTTACTGGTTGCGTTGCTTATCGGCCTGCCCTATAGCGGGCCGCTTTTCGCATGGTGGTTTCCCGATCAGGCTCGACCGCTTTATCAGCAGGAGAGCTTTTTTCAGCTGGCGCTGGCGCACCTGTTTCTGGTGACCACGGCCAGCGCGCTGGCGTTAATTATCGGCGTAGGCTGCGGCGTGCTGGTTACGCGGCAAGCCGGACGCCGCTTTCGGCCGCTGGTGGAAACCCTCGTCGCGGCGGGGCAGACCGTCCCCCCCGTTGCGGTGCTGGCGATTGCCGTGCCGGTCATGGGTTTCGGCGTCTGGCCCGCTGTTGTCGCGCTGCTGCTTTATGGGCTGCTGCCGATTCTGCAGGGCACGCTGGCGGGGCTGGATAGCGTGCCGGCCAGCAGCAGGGAGATTGCTGATGGCGTCGGTATGAACGCCTGGCAGCGATTGTGGAAAGTCGAGCTGGCGCTGGCTGCACCGGTGATTCTGGCGGGTGCGCGCACGTCGGTTATTGTGAATATTGGCACGGCGGCTATCGCTTCGACCGTCGGCGCCAATAGCCTCGGCTCACCGATCATTATTGGCCTTAGCGGGTTTAATACCGCTTACGTGATTCAGGGGGCGCTGCTGGTGGCGCTGCTGGCGATTGTCTGCGACCGCCTGATTGAACGCCTGCAGCGCTGGCTTAGCGTGAGTGCAGAATAAGGGTGTAGCCGACCAGCATCAGGCCGCCTGTGCCGCCGACGGCCATGATGAAAAACAGCGTTGCGAAGAAGATTTTTTGCCAGTTCATGGGAAACCTGATTGAAGCCCGAAAGCCGGAAATGATAACGCGGGCACGGCAAGGCGAAAAGGGCCCTGCGTGCGTTTTACTGATAGCGCGTTTCGTGCGCGCGAATGGTAAAGCCCTGCTCCTGCCAGTGCGTTAACTGCTCCTGCTGGCGGCGCGTCAGTTTCTTGCCGGTCCAGACAAAGATGGTCTGACCCGGAAAAAGTTCAGGCCGCGGCAGATCGAGCGGCTCGGCCAGCACGTCCAGCCGCCAGCCCTCCTGCGACAGTCGCCAGGCCTCCAGCCAGATACGGGTGCGATCTTCCACCGCCCAACCGAGAATCAGCGCGTCTTTGCCCGCTTTTTTACGGCTGGCAGCGAGACAGAACGCGACGTAATCAATAAGCGCACCGTCGAGCAAGCTGCTCATGACGCGTGCGGTATTCTGATCCAGCCCCAGCTTTTGCCGAACCGGCATAATGACATGGTCAATAAGCGCATCCACCGGATTTTCTCGCCCCAGCGAGGCGATTTTGGCGCGCAGCTTCGATGGCCTGACGTGGCGTAGAACACCCATCAGCTCTTCCTGCAGATTCATCCAGCCATCATGGACATTAACGTTTTCGCCTTCAAGCAGTGCCTTTACTTTGCCCACCGGCACACCGCTTTCAATCCAGCGTTTAATTTCTTCAATGCGTTGAACATCCTCGTCATCAAACTGACGATGTCCACCCTCAGATCGTTGTGGCTTAAGCAAGCCATAACGTCGTTGCCACGCACGCAGCGTGACTGGATTTATTCCACAGCGTTCGGCAACGTCACCGATACTGTAAAAGGCCATAACTTCCCCAAACTTCCTGACCGCGATCAGATAACCTTAACCAACGCGATCAACTTGTACAAACGTTTTTTAAGTGTACAAGTTGACGATGCGCCTAATTTAACATTAAATCCCATTTATGGGATGTATTTCTCAAATGAGAGATAAACAGTGCAGCTTAACGAAACTGAACAACGCCTGGCCGCTCGCCTTGCTGAGCTACGTACTCAGCGCGGCTGGTCACTTGACGATCTTGCCACGACAACGCAAATCAGTCGGGCTTCATTGTCGCGTATTGAACGCGGCGAAACCAGTCCTACGGCTACGTTATTAAATCGTTTATGCGCCGCATATGGTCTTACCATGTCACGGCTGTTAAGTGAAGTGGAAGAGGGCATCGATCAGCTGCTGACGCCGTCGCAGCAGCCCGTATGGTGCGATAAAGCCAGTGGCTTTGTGCGCCGCAGTGTGTCGCCGCCCGCCACCCATTTTCGCGCTGAACTGGTGGAAGCTCAATTACGGCCTGGCCTACGCATCGACTATGACGCGCCGCCTGTTCACGGGCTGGAGCAGCATATCTGGCTACAGGAAGGGGGGCTGACCGTCACTATGGATGAACAGAGCTGGGCCCTGCAACCGGGCGACTGCCTGCGTTTTCACCTGACCGGGCGATCCGCCTTTGCCGCGCATCTTACCGAGGGCGCGCGCTATCTGCTGGTGGTATGTAAACCATGACGGACTATAAAAAAGCAGATGCAGTGCAGGCGCTTCACGCTCTGGCGCAGCTCAGCGACCTGTTGCAGGCGTGCGTGGCGGAAGGGGCCAGTATCGGCTTTACCGATCCGCAGAATCGGCAGGCCATTGAAGATTTCTGGCACACCCGTGCAGCCAGTTTGATCGACGGCGAAAGCGAGCTGATGCTTGCCTGCCAGCAGGAGAGGGTGGTAGGCACGGTAATGATGACGGTAGCCACCATGCCCAATGGTCGGCACCGTGCCGAGATCGGCAAGCTGCTGGTGCATCCACACGCCCGGCGTCAGGGTATCGCGCGGGAGCTCATGCTGCGGGCTGAAAGGCGAGCGCGGGCGCTGGGTAAAACGCTTCTGGTGCTGGATACCCGCAGCGGCGATGTCGCCAGCCAGCTCTATCTCTCATTAGGCTGGCAGATCGCCGGATCGATTCCCGACTACGCTGAATCAATCAAGGGTGAGCTGGAGGCCACCACGGTAATGTTCAAATTGCTAACGGCAAACTAAGGCACGGCGTAACTGACGGGCGTGATGGCATGCCGGTCAAGCTGCTGACTTAAGGCATTAAGCGCCGGGCGCAGCGGGCAGAGCGTGCCGACCGCAGTGACGCGGCAGCCCGCATGCCGCCACTCTTCACGCAGCAGCGGATGTGCTACGTCGATCGGCTGCAGGCGGCGCAGATCGTCCAGACCTTGTGCCTGAAAATAGACGCGCAAAAAACGCTGGCCGCTGGTGGTATCGCGCCAGCGCTCAAATACCAGACTGCTGCCGGGCGGAATATTGCCGCGCGTATAACCGGGCAGCGTCCAGCTAAAATTCATCAGCGTTCGTACCATCGCAATATTGGTATCGTGAGCAACCAGCAGCAGCCAGCGCACATCCGGCACGCTGTCGGCACCCGCAATACCCTTGAGCATGGCGTCGAGCAGGACAGAGGCGCGTTTCTGCGCGGTGTAGAGCACATCGTTGCTGAGATCGTAATTCGCCGTCAGTAGCGGCATCACGGCGGTGATCTGCGCGGCATGGGTGATGTTGCCCCAGGCGATCTGCTCAGGCGGCAGGTTTTCGCTCCACCCCAGACGCAGCGTTTCCACCATACTGGCGAGTGCACTAAGCCCGGCAACGTAGGTGTGTCCCCCTTTGCTCTGGCGGATCTGCCAGGGGAGGTCGAAGAAGGTGCACTGTGCGTCTGACTGACACACCGCCTGTTTTAACGCCTGAATCGCTGGCTGTAATGCCTGCTGCCGGGCCGCCAGATCGCCCGCCTGAGCCGTGACCGCCTTCAGCTGCTGTGCCGGATCGGTCGCTGTAGCGGTGAACGCCTCGGTCTGGAACAGCGGATCGTTTTTACCCGCAACATAGTGTACAGGCATGCCACAGCCGGGAAACGCCGCGTCAACCAGGGCCTGAGCGGTTGCTCGGGTGCGCTGCAGCGGGCTGGCACGCACATAGAAATCCTCTGGTTGTGGGCAGCCTGGCGTCAGCAGCCCGAGACGGCGATAGTGTTCACCCTCCCAGCGTCCTTTATTGACCACGGCCGCATAGCCATGACCGGTCAGCTCACCGTCATGCGTGGTCCAGATCGGCCAGCGTCGCTGCGTCGCGGCTTCAATCTCTTTGCGGTTACCCGGCGAAGGCGGACGCACGCCGTGACGACTCAACTCTACTACCTTTTCCAGCTGATAATCTGGCTGGGCAAAGGCTCCCCCTGTCCAGAGCCACAGCGCACAGGCAATAAGCAGGCGTGGCATAAACCGGTGAGTGAGGGTATTCATCTTCCTTTCCTTCTGAGAAGCGCAGCGACGCTACACCATAGCGCTGAAGGTGACGCGAGAGCCACAGCAAGATGGCGCGGGCTGAAAATTTCGCGAGGCAGCACGAAAAAGTGTCTCCTGAGGCTGACGCTGGCAGATTACTGTGTAAAAATACAGGCCATTTTCACCCGGCGGTACACAATTATGGCCCTGACAGCCGCATTAAAAAGCCAGATAGCGCAGTGGTATAAGGCGCTACAGCAGCAGGTGCCGGATTTTATTCCTCGCGCGCCACAGCGCCAGATGATCGCCGAGGTGGCGAAATGTCTGGCGGGCGATGATGCGCGCCATCTGGCTATCGAAGCCCCGACCGGCGTTGGTAAAACGCTCTCTTATCTGATCCCCGGTATTGCAGCGAGCCGCGCCGAAGAGAAAAGGCTGGTGATCAGCACGGCTAACGTCGCGTTACAGGATCAGATCTTCACGAAAGATCTGCCGCTGCTAAAAAAAATTATTCCCGATCTCACCTTCACCGCGGCTTTTGGTCGTGGGCGCTATGTCTGCCCACGCAATCTGGCGGCGCTGGCTGCCAGCGATGACCAGCAGGGCGATCTGCTGCTCTATCTTGACGATGAGGCCGTTAGCGGAACGCAGGAGGAGCAGGCGCAGTGCGTGCGGCTGGAAAAATCACTGGGCAGCTACGCCTGGGACGGCTTGCGCGATCACAGCGAAGAGAACATCAGCGACAGCCTGTGGCAGCGTCTCTCTACCGATAAGGCAAGCTGCCTGGGCGCGCACTGCCGCTGGTATCGGGAGTGTCCCTTCTTTATTGCGCGCCGGGAAATCGAGCAGGTGGATGTGGTAGTGGCCAACCATGCGCTGGTGATGGCGGCGATGGAGAACGAATCGGTGCTGCCACCGCCGAAAAATCTGATGCTGGTGCTGGATGAAGGACATCATCTGCCGGAGGTGGCGCGCGATGCGCTGGAGATGAGCGCCGATATCACGCCGGGCTGGAGCAGTTTGCAGCTTGATCTCTTTGTGCGTCTCGTCGAGGGCATCATGACCCAGATGCGGCCAAAATCACCGCCGCCGCTCAGCAACCCGGAACGCCTGAAAGCACACTGCGAAACGCTGCGTGAAGAGCTGACTATTCTGAGCCAGGCGCTCAATCCGCTGCTGCCTGCCGATAATCAGCCCGGTGAGTTTCGCTTTGTACTGGGCGAGCTGCCGGACACGCTGCTGGAGATGTGTGGACGCCTGTTCAGGCTTAGCGATGCGCTACGTGGGCTGGCAGAGGGGTTAATTAACGCGCTGAGCGAGCAGACCGGCAGCGTTGATCTTGTGCGGCTGCATCGTAACTTACTTCAGCTTAACCGGCAGTTCGGCTGGTTTGAATCGGTCAGCAAGCTGTGGCGGCTGGCCGCTATGCCCAAAGCCTCTGGCGCACCGGTTTCAAAGTGGATTACGCGTGAACTGCGTGACGGCCAGGCGCACCTGCTGTTTCACTGTGCGGGTATCCGCGTCAGCGATCAGCTGGAAAAGCTGCTGTGGCGCAAAATTCCGCACGTGGTGGTGACCTCTGCCACGCTACGCTCGCTCAACAGTTTCAGTCGTTTGCAGGAGATGTCCGGCCTGAATGAAAAGGCGGGCGACCGCTTTGTGGCGCTCGACTCACCGTTTAACCATATTGAGCAGGGCAAGCTGGTCATTCCGCAAATGCGGTATGAACCGGTGCTGGCGAACGAGGCGGAGCACATTGCCGAGATGGCAGCTTTTTTCCACCAGCAGATGAAAGCTGAGAAGCACAAAGGCGTGCTGGTGCTGTTTGCCAGCGGTCGGGCGATGCAGCAGTTTGTTGCTCAGCTGCCAGCGCTGCGGCTCTCGATGCTGGTGCAGGGCGATCAGCCGCGTTCGCGCCTGGTCGATCTCCACCGTAAACGGGTGGCCAGGGGGGAAACCAGCATTCTTATCGGCCTGCAGTCGTTTGCAGAAGGACTCGATTTAAAAGGGGACCTGCTGAGTCAGGTGCACATTCACAAAATCGCTTTTCCCCCGGTGGACAGTCCGGTAATTTTGACTGAAGGCGAATGGCTGAAAAGCCTGAACCGTTATCCTTTTGAGGTGCAGAGTTTGCCCAGCGCCTCTTTTACCCTGATACAGCAGGTCGGGCGTCTGATCCGCAGCCATCAGTGCTATGGTGAAATCGTTATCTACGATCGCCGCCTGCTCAGTAAAAGCTACGGCAGCCGACTGCTGGCGGCGCTGCCGGTTTTCCCTATCGAACAGCCGGAGGCACCCGCCGCCCTGAAGGTAAAAAGCCCGTCAAACCTGACCGGTCATAAGCGTCGTCCCGCCAGACGACCGGCAGCGAAACGATAACACTGTCTATTCTGGCCGCCGCAATGGTGCGGCCTCTGAGCGGAAGCGAAAAATGGAACTGAACAAAGTCATTAAGGAGATTGGACGCGGTAAAAACCATGCGCGCGATCTTGACCTTGCCACCGCACAAGCGCTCTACACTGCCATTCTGGCAGGCGAGGTGCCCGATCTTGAACTGGGCGGCATTCTGATTGCGCTACGTATTAAAGGCGAAGGCGAAGAGGAGATGCGCGGTTTCTATCAGGCGATGCAGGCGCGTATGATGTCGTTGCAGGCACCTGTAAATCATCCGCAGCCCATTGTGATCCCCAGCTACAACGGCGCACGCCGCCAGGGTAACCTGACGCCGCTGCTGGCCTTGTTGCTCAACCGTCTGGGCTTTCCGGTGCTGATGCATGGCGTGAGCGATGACCCGACGCGCATCACCAGCGAAGCGGTGTTTGCCGCGCTGGGTATCGCAGCCGTCACCACCCGGCAGCAGGCGCAGGCTGCGCTCGATAAGGGCAGTCTTGCGTTTATCACTTTGGATCATCTCTGTCCGCCGATGGCAAAGCAGCTTTCACTGCGCTGGCGCATGGGCGTGCGCAGCAGTGCGCATACGCTGGTAAAGCTGGCAACGCCTTTTAACGAACGCGAGGCGCTGCGTCTTTCCAGCGTTTCGCATCCGGAATATGTGCCGCGCGTCGGCAAATTCTTTAGTGGCATCGATGCCCCCGCCATTTTGCTTAACGGTACGGAGGGGGAGGTGTATGCCAATCCGCTGCGCTGTCCGGCAATCAGTTTTATCCCCGGTGCTGGGCGCGAAGCGGAGGTCTGGGTAGCGCGGCAGCCAGAGGTAACGTGTGAACTGCCCGCTGACAAATCTGCGCAGGAGACGGCGCGCTGGACCGAGGCGGTGCTGAGCGGACAGCGTCCGGTGCCGCAGGCGCTGCGTCTGCAAATTGCCTGCTGCCTGCGCGCCAGCGGAGAGAGCGCGTCGCTGGAGGCGGCCCTGGCGCGCCTGAGCGATGCGGGATGGTAAGCTAATTTTGCGGCAGCGCCTGCTCCACCAGTCGCTGCCAGAATGCCACGCCCAGCGGGATCAGTGCGTCGTTGAAGTCATATCCGGCGTTATGCAGTGGCGCGGAGGGCGTTTCGCCATCTGCGCCAAGCCAGAAGTAGGCGCCGGGACAGACGTCAAGCATACAGGCGAAATCTTCCGATGCCATGGAAGGGTTAACCTGCCACTGAACCTGATTGTCTCCCAGCATCTGTTGCGCCACTGTGCGTACCCGTTCCGCCGGGCCTGCATGATTCGCAGTAACCGGATAGCCAGGGAACCATTGAATGGCACCGCTAACGCCGAACGGGTGCGGCAGGGTCGTGACAAACTCTTCAATCAGACCACGCACCTTGTTGCGCACCTCGGGCTGCAAACACCGCACCGTGCCACGCAGAACCAGCGTTTCCGGGATAACGTTAATCGCCTCGCCACCCTGTATCTGCGTGACGCTGACAACCGCGGAGGCCAGCGGTGACAGGCGACGCGACGGAATAGTCTGTAGCGCCAGAATCAGCTCCGCAGCGACCACCATCGGATCGGCACCGCTCTCCGGCATCGCCGCGTGGCAGCTTCTGCCGCTGAGGGTAATTTCAAAGGAGTCGAGTGACGCCATCATTGCGCCAGCATTGACCGCTAATGTTCCCACCGGCAGGCCTGGCCAGTTGTGCAGGGCGTAAACCGCATCCACCGGAAAGCGCTGAAACAGCCCCTCTTCAACCATTTTGCGTGCACCGCCAAGATTCTCTTCAGCGGGCTGAAAGATAAAATGAACCGTACCGCTAAACTGGCGCGTGGTGGCCAGCTGATGTGCTGCCGCAAGCAGCATCGCGGTGTGTCCGTCATGACCGCAGGCGTGCATAACGCCCTGCCGCGTTGAGCGCCACTGCGGGTTGCCTTTCTCAGTGATCGGTAAGGCGTCCATGTCAGCACGCAGCCCGATTGCGGGTCCGTCACCGTTGCGCAGCGTTCCGACCACGCCGGTGCCTGCCAGCCCGCGGTACACCTGTAGCCCGGCCAGTTCCAGCTCCTGAGCGACCAGATCGCTGGTTTTGTGCTCCTGATAGCCGAGTTCCGGTTCGCGGTGAAACTGATGACGCCACTGTTGGGCTTTGTCGAGCAGGGCAGGGGATAAAGTCATGCGGAATCGCGCTCCTGGTAGTGATGAGTCTCCACTGTAGTGGCAAGCTGCAGGCGCGTCTATCTTGCCAGCCGGGAATTTAGCTATAGGTCAGAACCAAAGGATATAAGGCAAGCGATCTCGCTCAAAGAT
The DNA here is from genome assembly GCF_041386365.1 of Pantoea sp. KPR_PJ. Lineage (NCBI taxonomy): Bacteria > Pseudomonadati > Pseudomonadota > Gammaproteobacteria > Enterobacterales > Erwiniaceae > Pantoea > Pantoea sp. KPR_PJ. Next base: position 84,334 of record NZ_JABMIK010000001.1, read on the forward strand.
CCGGGAGAGCAGCATTACCGTCTCCGGGCGCGTGGCCAGCAGTGCTGTTGAACCAGGCTGCTGTAATGGCTCCGGCAGAATAAACAGGTGCTATCGCGGGCAGGTTGTCCTGCCCGCGATGCCCGCGCTTTTACTTTATCATCGGTAAATTAAGCCCGTGTGTGGCGGCGCAGGCCTGCGCGCGTTCATAGCCGGCATCGGCATGGCGCATGACGCCAGTGGCGGGATCGTTCCACAAGACCCGAGCCAGACGCTGGTCTGCCTGCTCGCTGCCATCACAGACAATAACCACCCCTGCATGCTGTGAAAAGCCCATACCAACCCCACCGCCGTGATGGAGGCTGACCCAGGTAGCTCCGCCTGCGGTATTCAGCAGCGCATTGAGTAGCGGCCAGTCGGACACCGCGTCGGAGCCATCCTTCATGGCTTCGGTCTCGCGGTTCGGCGAGGCGACGGAGCCGCAGTCGAGATGGTCACGACCAATTACAACGGGCGCTTTCAGTTCGCCGTTGCGTACCATTTCGTTAAACGCCAGCCCGGCCAGATGGCGCTCACCCAATCCCAGCCAGCAGATACGCGCAGGCAGCCCCTGGAAGGCAATGCGCTCCTGCGCCATATCGAGCCAGCGGTGCAGGCTCTGATGCTGTGGAAACAGCGCTTTGAGCTTCGCGTCGGTTTTATAAATATCATCCGGATCGCCCGATAGCGCGACCCAGCGGAACGGGCCTTTACCTTCGCAGAACAGCGGACGGATATAGGCGGGTACAAAGCCAGGAAAATCAAAGGCATTTTTCACGCCCTCATCCAGCGCCACCTGGCGAATATTATTGCCGTAATCCACCGTCGGGATGCCCATGTGATAAAAGTCGAGCATCGCCTGCACATGCAGTGCCATAGAGGCGCGCGCCGCTTTTTCCACCGCTTTGGGATTACTGGCTCGTTCAGCCCGCCAGCGCGTCAGATCCCAGCCGACCGGCAGATAGCCATTCACCGGATCGTGCGCCGAGGTCTGATCGGTCACAATATCTGGTTTTGGTCCGCCAGCACGGGCGCGCTTTACCAGCTCTGGCAGGATCTCGGCGGCGTTGCCCAGCAGCCCCACCGAGATTGCCTGCTTCGCCTGCGTAGCCGCATCAATCAGCTTCAGCGCCTCGTCCAGCGTATAGGCTTTATGATCGACGTAGCGAGTACGCAGGCGGAAATCAATCCGCGACTCCTGGCATTCAATCGCCAGCACGCAGGCACCGGCCAGCACGCCCGCCAGCGGCTGTGCGCCACCCATGCCGCCCAGACCGGCGGTCAGTATCCAGCGTCCTGCCAGATCGCCGTCGTAGTGCTGACGGCCCGCCTCGACGAAGGTTTCGTAAGTACCCTGCACGATGCCCTGCGCACCAATATAAATCCAGGAACCGGCGGTCATCTGGCCGTACATCATTAGCCCGGCCTTATCCAGCTCGTGAAAATGGTCCCAGTTTGCCCAGTGCGGCACCAGGTTGGAGTTAGCCAGCAGCACGCGCGGCGCGTCGGCGTGGGTGCGGAAGACGCCGACCGGCTTGCCCGACTGGATCAGCAGCGTTTCGTCGGGTTGCAGCAGCTCCAGCGAGCGCAGGATCTGCTCGAAACATGCCCAGTTACGCGCCGCTTTGCCGATGCCGCCATACACCACCAGATCTTCCGGACGCTCGGCCACGTCCGGGTCGAGGTTGTTCTGAATCATGCGCCAGGCGGCTTCGATCAGCCAGTTAGCGCAGTGCAGGGTGGTGCCATGTGGCGCACGCACTTCGCGCGCCACGGCGTGGGAGAGGGTTTCGCTCATCGCTAATTCCTTATTCACCAGTAGAGTGGGGTTGCTGGCTGGGCAGCAGCGCCGTGAGAAAATCGGGCCAGTCGCTGCGGCTGGCCCACAGGCGCATGGCGTCAATATCAGGAGCCAGCAGACGATCTTCCTCAAGGAAGTCGACCTGCTGGCGTATACGGGCAATCTCCTGCTCAAGCAGTGCAGAGCTTTGCAGGGGACGATGGAACTCAATGCCCTGTGCCGCTGCCATCGCTTCAATACCCACCACCGCAGCAGTGTTGAAGCACATGCCGCCGAGACGGCGCGCCGCATAGGTAGCCATGGAGACGTGATCTTCCTGGTTGGCTGAGGTAGGCAGGCTGTCGACGCTGCCGGGGTGAGCCAGTGATTTATTTTCAGAGGCGAGTGCCGCAGCGGTCACCTGAGCGATCATAAAGCCGGAGTTAACTCCGCCGTCGCGTACCAGAAATGGCGGCAGACCTGACAGGCCAGTATCCAGCAGCAGCGCCATGCGGCGCTCAGAGATGGCGCCTACCTCCGCGACAGCCAGGGCGATAATATCGGCGGCGAAGGCGACCGGTTCGGCGTGAAAATTACCGCCAGAGATCACGTCGCCGCTGTCGCTGAATACCAGAGGGTTATCTGAGGCAGCATTGGCTTCAATCTGCAACACGCGTGCGGCATGGGTAAGGTTATCGAGGCAGGCTCCCATTACCTGAGGCACACAGCGAACAGAATAGGGATCCTGAACCCGACCGCAGTGAGCGTGTGAGCCGAGAATTTCACTTCCTTCTACCAGCGTCTGAACAGCGGCGGCGACGGCAATTTGCCCCCGCTGGCCGCGTGCCTGATGAATACGTGCATCAAAAGGTTTCAGTGAGCCTTTGATCGCCTCCAGCGACAGTGCGCCCGCGACCAGCCCGGCGACCAGCACGTTTTCCGCTTCAAACAGGCCGCGCAGCGCCAGCGCAGTTGAGACCTGTGTACCGTTTAGCAGCGCCAGACCCTCTTTCGGGCCGAGCACAAAAGGCGTCAGCCCGGCGAATGTCAGTCCTTCACGAGCGGGCATCTGCACGCCATTAACGCGCACTTCGCCTTCACCCAGCAGCATCAGGGAGAGATGGGCCAGCGGGGCCAGATCGCCTGATGCCCCGACGGAGCCTTTTTCCGGGATACAGGGCATCACGCCTGCATTAAACAGGGTCAGCAGTGCCTCAATCAGGGCGAGGCGGATGCCAGAGTGACCCCGTGCCAGGCTGATAATTTTGGTCGCCATGACCAGGCGGGTGACGTTATCGGGCAGCAGCTCGCCCAGACCCACGCTATGCGACAGCACCAGATTGCGCTGCAATTCTGCCAGGCGGCTGGCGGGGATCTGCGTTTGCGCCAGCTTGCCGAAACCAGTATTGATACCGTACACCACGTTGCCTGAGGCAACGATATCATCCACGGTTTGCTGAGCGCGCAAAATTGCCTGATACGCACCTTCATCAAGCGTTAGCGTGACGCCGCCCTGGTAAACCCTGCGCAGCGCAGCAAGATCGACCTCACCGGGCACCAGGCGCACAGTCTGAACCGAACCTGACATAGTCTACTCCTGTCTATACAAGTAAGCGCCTGAAGCAAAAAACCTGCGTGATCCTTGCCCTGCGCAGCGAATAAAACCGAGTGAAACACAAGTGTCTGTTCTTGTCTATACAACTGGCAAGCTATAAGCATTTGCTATGCCAGCACGATCACACATTTCGGCATCTGGCGGTGCCATAACGGCACAGAGCGAGCGGTCAGGATGTATATACATTCAGGCCAGGAGACAGTAAACTTCAGGCACTATCGTGATAAGGAAATGAATATGGTCGAGCATTCGGCAATAGCACAACTGGCGGCAGCAATGAGCGATGAGCCAGCGCCGATCTACCAGCGCGTGAAACAGGCGATTATCAGCCAGATCCGCGCCGGCAGCTGGAAGGCGAACCAGCGCGTGCCGTCCGAAAGTGAACTGGTGAATGAGCTGGGCGTCAGCCGCATGACCATTAACCGCGCACTACGCGAGCTCACCAGCGAAGGGTTTTTAATGCGTATGCAGGGCGTGGGCACTTTTGTCGCGGAGATGAAAGGCTATACGGCGATGCTTGAAGTCCACAATATTGCTGATGAAATTGCCCAGCGCGGCCACCAGCATCGCTGTCAGATCCTGGCGATCGGCCAGAACAAAGCGGATCCGGAACAGGCAGCACTCCTGGGCTTAAGCACCGGGCAGACGATTTTCCATTCGCTCATTGTCCATTACGAGGACAACCTGCCGGTTCAGCTGGAGGATCGTCTGGTCAACCCGCTGGTGGCACCGGATTACCTTACCCAGGATTACCACCAGTTCACGCCCTACACCTATCTGATGCAGGTTGCCCCGCTGACCGCAGGCGAGCATATCGTTGAGGCGGTACTGCCAGATGTGCGCCAGCGTAAATATCTGTTGCTGGATGAACATGAACCCTGTTTGCTGATCCGGCGTCAGACCTGGAGCGACAGCAAAATTGTCACTTACGCGCGGCTGCTTTATCCGGGATCGCGCTACAAGCTGTTGGGGCGCTTCAAAGGACACGGCTGAGGCGGGTCATCAGCAGCTGCGCCTTTGCCGTCACGGGCGTCAGCGCCGTCTCCTCATCCAGCCACCAGACGCCCTCCGCGGCGCTCAGCTTTTCGCCGCTTGCCAGCCGCCATTCGCCAGCCGTTACCCAGGCGATCCCGTGCAGGCTGGAGACCGCCTCCGACGCGATCCTGACCTGCGCTTCCCAGCTGTCGCGCCGCGTCATGATATTGAAATCTTCGCTTTCGCCGTGCAGCGCAGCGTGGATGGCCCATTCGCCGGAAAAAGACCATGGAGAGAGCGGCGTCAGCTCATGCGTTACCGCGCCATGTGTGAGTTGCACGTTGCTGCCGCGCAGCAGCGTGATCACCCGATCCACGCCGGGAAAGCAGGAAAAAGCGCCGCTGCTGGCAATGGTTGCGATGCTGGCGCGCCAGGCGAAATCCGCTGTGCCTGATGGATAGCTGATAATTTCGCGCGTTTCGCCGCCGCCGTTGCGCCAGCGGCTCACCGGCAGGTCAGCATAACGGAAACGTGTTCTCATTGTAGCGCCGCCATCGCCTGGCGGAAGGCCGTCGCGCACGCCTCTTCTGCAGCGTGATGTCCCGCCTGAATGACTGCCCGGCCAGCCACCCATACGTCACGGATTTGCTCGCGGCTTCCGGCAAACAGCCAGCGGTTAAGCCGCGCATTATCCTCCACGCTGCCCAGCCACTCATCCTCAGCCAGCACCAGCCAGTCGGCGCGTTTGCCCGGCGACAGCTCACCGAGTAAAACGCCGCACGCCTGCGCGCCGCCCTGAGCCGCGCCTTTCCACAGCAGGTCGCCCACCGAGGGCTGCCCGGCAGTGACGATACGGTTGCGACGCCGGTCGCGCAGACGCTGGCCATATTCCAGCCAGCGCAGCTCCTCCAGCGCGCTGAGCGAGACATGACTGTCGGAACCGACGCCCCAGCGCCCACCCTGAGCGATATAGTCGGATGCCGGAAAGATGCCGTCGCCCAGGTTGGCCTCTGTGGTAGGGCAGAGGCCGGCAACGGCGCGGCTGGCGGCGAGCCGGGCAATTTCGCGCGCGTCGAGGTGTGTGGCGTGGATCAGACACCAGCGCGTATCAACTTCAAAGCGGTTCAGTAGCCACTCCACCGGCCGCTCGCCGCTCCAGGCCAGCGAATCATTAACCTCTTTCTCCTGCTCGGCAACGTGGATATGCACCGGCAGCGTGTGGCTGCTGGCAGCCAGTACCTCACGCATTTGCGTTTCGCTGACCGCGCGCAGCGAGTGGAAGCAGAGGCCGTGATTGAGCAGCGGTTTCCCCTCTGTCCTTGCTGCCAGACGTGTCTGCTGGCGCAGATAGGCGTCGGTTTGCTGAATAAATCGCTTCTGTCCCGGCAGCGGCGGCTGTGCGCCGAAACCGCTGTGGCTATAGAGCACCGGCAACAGCGTCTGACCAATGCCCGCGATGTCGGCGGCGAGCATAAGCTGGTGCAGCATATCGTCCTGGGGATAGGGTACGCCGCTGGCGTCATGGTGCAGATAATGGAACTCTGCCACCTGGGTATAGCCGCCTTTCAGCATGTCGATATAGAGACAGGCGGCGATAGCGCCGACCTGTTCTGGCGTCAGGCGCTGTACCATGCGGTACATCAGGTCGCGCCAGGTCCAGAAACTGTCCTGCGGATCGCCCGCTACCTCGGCCAGCCCGGCCATCGCGCGCTGGAAGGCATGGGAATGCAGGTTAGCAACAGAGGGGATAACCGGCCCTTGCAGCCGGATGGCGTCCTGCACCTCGCTATCAGGCGTTACGCTTTCGATGGTTCCGGCCTCATTGACGACAAGTCTGACATGACGTTGCCAGCCGTCGGCCAGCAGCGCTCGCGGGGCAAAATAGGTTGCCATGGTTGATCCTCAGCGACTGTAGTTGTATATACATATACATACTTTGATGGGCCGAGTAAATCGCCCCTCGCGAAGGAGGTGTGCAATGGCGGAAAGCAGGCAGATTGACAGCCTGTGGTTTGGGGCCAGTCTGGTCACCATGCGTGAAGGCAACTATCACATCATCGACGATGGTGCACTGGCGGTAGAGGCGGGGGAGCTGATCTGGGTAGGGCCACGCGCTGAAATGCCCGCTTTTACCCCCCGTCATCAGCATCAGTTTGATGGCGGGATCGTGACGCCAGGCCTGATTGACTGCCATACCCACCTGGTGTTTGGCGGGGACCGCAGCGCAGAGTTTGAGCAGCGCCTTAACGGCGTCAGCTACGCCGGGATCGCCGCGCAGGGTGGGGGGATTCTCGCCACCGTGCGCGCCACGCGCGAGGCCAGTGAAGATCAACTGGTGGCGTCGGCGCGCTGGCGGCTCAACCGGCTGCTGGCAGAGGGCGTCACCACGGTAGAGATCAAGTCGGGCTACGGGCTGGATGAGGCGAGCGAGTTGCGCATGCTGAGTGCGATACGTCGTCTGGGCGAGAGCGTACCGGCTGACGTACTGGCAACCTGCCTGGCCGCGCATGCTTTTCCGCCGGAGTTTAAACAGCATCCTGAGGGCTGGGTCGATCGGATTTGCGAGCGCATCCTGCCGCAGGTGAAGGCCAACGGGCTGGCTGACGCGGTCGATGCCTTTTGCGAGCATCTCGCCTTTTCACCCGCACAGGTGGCGAGAGTCTTTGATAAGGCTACCGCGCTGGGGCTGCCGGTAAAGCTGCATGCTGAACAGCTCTCTTCGCTCGGTGGCGCACGGCTGGCAGCAAGCTACGGTGCGCTCTCTGCCGACCATCTGGAATACGCTACAGAAGAGGATGCAAAGGCGATGGGCGAGCAGGGGACGGTGGCCGTGCTGCTGCCTGGCGCATTTTATCTGCTGCGTGAAACGCAGCCGCCGCCGGTGGCGCTGTTTCGCCAGTACAGGGTGCCGATGGCGCTGGCAAGCGATGCTAATCCTGGCACCTCGCCCGCCCTGTCGCTACGCCTGATGCTCAATATGGGCTGTACGCTCTTTGGCATGACGCCGGAAGAGGCGCTGGCAGGCGTCACTATCTGGGGCGCGAAGGCCCTGGGATTACAGGCTACGCATGGATCGCTGGAGGCGGGCAAGGTGGCAAATTTTGTTCACTGGCCGCTGGCTCGTCCGGCTGAACTGACCTACTGGCTGGGCGGTGAACTGCCCTGTACTGTTATCTATCGTGGAGCCATGCAATGACACCCTTTCACTTTACGCCGGGCAGCCTGCCGCTGCTGGTCAGCATACCGCACGCCGGTACGCAGCTTACGCCCGAAGTGGAGGCCGGCCTGAGCGATGCGGCGCGGGGCCTGCCGGACACCGACTGGCATGTTCCGCTGCTGTTCGACTTTGTGCGCGACCTTGGTGCCAGCGTATTGATCGGCCGCTATTCACGCTTTGTCGTTGACCTCAATCGTCCGGCAGACAACCAGCCGCTTTATGCAACGGCAACCACAGGTCTCTATCCTGAAACCCTGTTTGATGGTTCGCCGACTTTTACGCCGGGCAAAACGCCAACGGCTGCGCAGCGTGAACGCTATCTCGCCGAAATCTGGCAGCCCTATCACCAGCAGATCCAGCAGGAGCTGGCACGGCTGAAGGCAGCATTCGGCTACGCGCTGCTGTTTGACGCGCACTCTATTGCCAGCGTGATACCCCGCCTGTTTGAGGGACGCCTGCCCGACCTTAACATTGGTACCAACGACGGCAGGAGCTGTAGCGCGGCGGTGGTGCAGGGGCTGGAAGCGGTCTGCGCGGCGCAGAGCGACTACAGCTGGGTAGTAAACGGACGCTTCAAGGGCGGTTATATCACCCGTGCCTATGGCAGGCCAGAGGCGCGGGTGCAGGCGGTGCAGCTGGAACTGGCGCAGGTGAACTACATGGATGAGACGCCGCCTTTCGCCTGGCAACAGGCGCGGGCCTCAGCTCTGCAAAAGGTGCTGAAGCCGCTGCTGCAACGCTTTATTGAGCAGGGTAAATCAGCGTAAGGCTGCGCGCGCCGCGCTTAGCGGCGACGCGCGTCCGGACGCACCAGATCAAAACGCTCATTTTCACTAATGCCGTAGTAGGCGCTCGGCCCACCTGCGCGCAGAATAGGTTCAGCGCGTGCAGTCTGGTAGATGCCCTCTTCCAGCAGCGATTCGTCGATATGAATCGCTACCGCTTCGCCCAGCACCAGCCAGCTGTCAATCGGATTACCCTGTGCATCCTGAAGCTGGATAAGCTGGGTTAAACGGCACTCAAAATTCACCGGGCTTTCCGCCACCAGGCTGGCCTTCACCTGTGAGGCAGGCAGCGGCGTCACGCCCGATAGCGCAAACTCATCCTGTTCAGGCGGAACGGAAGCTGAGCTTTCATTCATCGCCTGCGCCAGCGGGCGCGTCGCCAGGTTCCAGACGAACTCTTTGCTTTCGCTGATATTGCGCACGCTGTCTTTCCAGCCGCTGCTGGCGAAGCCAATGATGGGGGGGTGATAGTTAAAGCAGTTAAAGAAGCTGTACGGTGCCAGGTTGCGCTGGCCCGAAGCGGAGAGCGAACTGATCCAGCCAATCGGGCGCGGGCCGATAATGGCGTTGAGCGGATCGTGCGGCAGGCCATGGCCGGCGCGCGGCTGATAGGAATAGCGTTTGTGCGTCATCTTTTATCCCGTAGCGAAGTGTTAACAATATCTTAGTGCTACAGCATCCGCTGTACCGGGAATAAATGTGTAAGCGGATTGTGCGGCTTTATTTTCCCGGCGCTGCGGCGTATTGTACGCGCCTGCAAAACGGGAGACGCCATGAACAAGCCAGCCACGACATTATTCCACGCGCGTAATCGCCATCAGGGTGAGTACGATTTTGCCGCCTTAACCGCCGCGCATCCGCCGCTGGCGGCCAAAGTACGGCCTAACGGCTATGGTGCACAGTCAATCGATTTTGCCGATGCGGAAGCGGTAATGCTGCTGAACCAGGCGCTGCTGAAGCTCTTTTACGGCCTCGACTGGCAGCTTGCGCCGGGATCGCTCTGTCCACCGGTGCCGGGGCGCGCCGACTATCTGCACTATCTGGCCGACCTGCTGGCGCTGGATAACCGGGGCGTTATCCCCCAGGCGGATATTCTGGATATTGGCTGTGGCGCAAACTGCATCTATCCGCTGATTGGTCAGGCGGAGTATGGCTGGCGCTTTACCGGCACTGATATCGACGAGGTGGCGCTGAAAGCGGCTCATCGTATCGTAGCAGCCAATCCCGGCTTAGCGCGCCGCATTCGCCTGCGTCGTCAGAAATATGCGGAGGCGGTACTGGCAGGCGTGGTAAATAAAAACGAGTTTTTCCACGCCGTGATCTGCAACCCACCGTTCCACGCCTCGGCAGCGGAGGCCGCCGCCGGTTCGCAGCGCAAGGTGCGTAATCTTAAGCTGGAGCGCGCAGCGCCCCTTAACTTTGGCGGTCAGCATAATGAACTGTGGTGCGAGGGTGGTGAAAAAGCCTTCGTTGGCAAGATGATCGCTGAGAGCGTATCGCTAGCGCGCCAGTGCCTCTGGTTTACCTCGCTGGTTTCGCGCCGCGAAAACCTGGCCGTGCTGGAAAAACAGCTGCGGGCGCTGGATATTGCAGAGGTACGTGTAGTCAATATGGCGCAGGGCAATAAGCAGAGCCGTTTTCTTGCCTGGAGCTTTATGCCAGCCACCCTGCGTGCGCAGCGGCTGGCGAAATAGACCCGTCCCGGCGACGCAGAAGCCGTTACCAGCCTGTTGCCGGGCTGTCTGATCTGATGCGCTGCCTGAACAAAGTCGCTACAGCCTTTTTTTGCTTACCCAGCGCGGCGTGCGCCATTCAGGATCCGGTGGTTGCGTAATAAAAGAGAGGCGGTCGGGAAAGGCGGGCCGACGGTAGGTCGGCCCGAACACTCAGGAGACGTGCTGTAAAAATTCGCGCAGGCGCTCGCTCGGCGGCTGGGTGATCAGCGTGTCAGGATCGCCATCTTCCGCAATGGTGCCCTTATCGATAAAGATCAGGCGCGAAGCCACCTTCTGTGCAAAGCCAACTTCGTGGGTGACGATCACCATCGTCATGCCTTCTTCTGCCAGATCCTGCATGACTTTCAGCACTTCGTGACGCAGCTCGGGATCCAGGGCTGAAGTCGGCTCATCAAACAGCATCATCTTCGGCTTGACCGCCAGCGCACGCGCGATGGCAACACGCTGTTGCTGGCCGCCGGAGAGCTCAGACGGAAAATGGTGCGCGCGCTCGGCAAGGCCGACCTTCGCCAGTAGCTCGCGTGCCAGCTTTTGCGCCTCTTCTTTTTTCGCACCACGCACGCGAACAGGGCCGAACGCGACGTTATCCAGCGCACTCATCTGTGGAAACAGATGAAACTGCTGGAACACCATGCCCGCTTCCTGACGGATAAGACGTTCATCCACTTTGGGATCGTTGACTTTCAGCCCATCAACGATCAGATCGCCGCTGGAGATCTCTTCCAGCTTATTGATGCAGCGCAGCAGCGTTGATTTGCCAGAGCCAGACGGCCCGATAATGACCACCACTTCGCCCTGATTGATTTTCAGGTTAATGTCATGCAGGACCTGGGTGGTACCGAAGCTCTTTGAAACGTTTTTAAATTCAATCACAGGATTTTCATCCTTTTTTCAATGCGGCGCAGCACAAAGCTCAACACCAGCGTAATCACAAGATAAATAATCGCGACGGCGCTCCAGATCTCCAGTGCGCGGAAGTTACCGGCAATGATCTCCTGGCCCTGACGCGTCAGTTCTGCCACGCCGATGACGATAAACAGTGAGGTATCTTTGATGCTGACAATCCACTGGTTACCCAGCGGTGGTAGCATGCGGCGCAGCGCCAGCGGCATGATAACGTAGCGCAGTGTCTCACGGCGCGACAGGCCCAGTGCCAGACCCGCTTCGCGGAAGCCTTTGTTGATTGACAAAACGGCACCGCGCGTAATCTCCGCAATGTAGGCACCAGAGTTGATCATGATCGTCACCACCGCAGCGGTGAAGGGATCGATGCGCAGATCCGGAAATGCCATCGGTAGCGCAAAGTAGATGAACATCACCTGCACCACGATAGGGGTACCGCGAATAATCTCAATAAAGACCAGCGCGGCGTTATTGGCCAGCCAGCCGCCATAGGCGCGTGCAAAGCCCGCAACCAGGCCGATAATCAGGCCGCCGATCAGACCCAGAACTGAGATCAGCAAGGTCATTTTTGCGCCTTCAATCAGCACCGGCATTGCGGGCCAGATGACGCTCCAGTCAAACTCCATGGTGTGACTCCAGTTTTGTTGCGATAGAAAAAAGCAGGGAGCACGTCCCTGCTCAAAGTAACGTCAGTACATTATTATTTTGGCTCAGTGCCGAACCATTTTTTGTAGATCTGGTTATAGGTGCCGTTCTCTTTCAGCGTCTTCAGCGCGCCGTTCACTTTTTCACGCAGCTCGTCGCTGCCTTTCGGGAAGGCGACACCGTACTGCTGCGCTTCGATCGATTCGCCTACCGCTTTAAAGCGGCCTTTGCCTGCGGTGTTGATGAAGTAAAGGATATTTGGCGTATCGTGCAGCACCGCGTCGGCGCGGTTGGTACCCAGCTCCATGTAGGCATTGTCGATATTCGGGAACTGGCGCAGGTCTTTGGTTTTAATGTTCGCTTTCGCGTAATCCACTGAACCGGTACCGCTCTTCACCGCCACCACTTTGCCGTTCAGGTCGCTGATGCTTTTAATGTCGTTTTCGTTATTGCGTACCATTACCAGCAGGCCGCTTTTGTAATAACCGTCAGAAAATTCAATGGCTTTTTTGCGCTCGTCGGTGATGGTAATGCCTGCCAGCGCCAGATCGATATTGCGCGTTTGCAGTGCAGGAATAATGCCGCTGAAGTCCATCGGCTTCAGGGTGTAGTCCAGCTTCAGCTCTTTTGCGATAGCGTCCCAGAGGTCAACATCAAAGCCGACATACTTATCACCCTGCTTGAATTCAAAGGGAACAAAAGCGGTATCAGTGGCGACAATGAGTTTTTTTTCAGCTGCAACAGAAGAGAGTGAGAGGGCCAGCGCCAGCGCGGCCACAGAGACTTTAAACAGTGACTTCATCATTTTTCCTTATTACTACCCGGCTTATAAGCAGTGTATACAGCTTACTATATGAAAAAATTATGCCAACTTTTCATCTTGCTTTAAATCAGCAGGTTAAATACAGAAGCTGACACGATTTTGCAACGTTAAAATGGATTGCACCAAAAAAGTGCACTGTAATGGTGCGTAAGACATTTTTGGTGCAAGCGCACCTTTGCACGCGGGAATAAGGGTGTGAAGCGGAGTAGCACAGAAGTGTTATGAAGGTCAAAAAACAGGGTGTTTGTTGTTAATCAGGCACAAAAAAGGCGGGTTGCCCCGCCTGTCACTTACGTAAATTTATTCGATGTTAGATTCAATGAACCACAGGAATTTATCCAGGTCACGAGACGCAGCGGTGAAAATATCTGCAGTGTCTTCATCGTTTACTTCAGTGATCGCTTTACGGGTGTCGTTTGCCACAATAGCGTAACGATCAGCCAGTGCTTTCAGATGGTCCTGAACACTGTGGATGTTCAGCGGATAGCTCTGAAGAGGCGTTTTGTCATTAACAACCTGGGTGGTACCCAGCGCAACGCCGCCCAGCTGCACCACACGCTCTGCAATGGTGTCCTGATGATCGGTAATGGTGGTGCGGAAACCGTCCAGCATTTCATGTACGCCAATAAAATTGGCACCGCGCATATTCCAGTGCGCCTGCTTGGTAATCAGCGACAGATCAATAAATTCCACCACCAGACGGTTGAGCACCTCAATGGTAGCTTTTTTCTCGTCGTCAGCTACATCGTTACGCGTGTAAAGCAGATCGGAAGAGTTAGTTTTAACCAGTTTTGCGGTACTCATCGTGTGAATCCTCTCTTTGGTAGTTGTCCTAATCAAGCACGGGAATAAGTATAGCAGCGCTTTTGGTGTTTGCAGGATTAAGCTTAACGATGGATGAAATAGATAGCATTTACGGATAACACGTTAACAGAAATTAACGATGTCTCCGCTTAGCCACTGCCATAATGAAAGTCATCTCACCACGAAGGCACAATTTTTTACACGCAAGTACAATGATTTTAAACAAAATGTTTCAAAAAGATAATTCTTGTGTGTATCTGCGGTTAAAATAAAAGGCATTCGCAGGGGAGACATATTTTCCGCCTGCGTTGATTACAGGCGGAATTAGCTATTGCGGCGGCGAGGGATTTAATTCAATTTTTTTCAGCTGGTTATTGCGCGGTTTCAGCGTTAGCGTGGCGCCAGCGGAAGCCAGTATAATCGCTATCAGGCCCAGACTCTGTTTTAGCGACAGCGTTTCACCCAAAAAAAGAATGCCTGAGAGTGCCGCAACGGCAGGCTCAAGGCTCATGAGCGTGCCAAAAATACGCGCTGGCAAACGCGTTAAAGCAACCATTTCCAGCGAATAGGGGATCGCACTGCAGAGCAGAGCAACCAGCAGAGCAACAGGGATCACGCTCCAGTGCCAGATGCCGGGTTCGGCGAAGGCCAGGCCCGCAGGCACGAAGATTAATGATGCTATTACCGATCCCAGCGCAACGGTTGCTGGGCCATGCCCGGCTCCTGCACGCTGTCCGGCCAGAATATACACAGCCCAGCATGCGCCTGCTCCTACTGCCAGCGCAGCGCCCAGCGGATCGATGGCGTGCAAACTTTCGCCAAAGGGTAACAAAAACCAGAGTCCAGCGACGGCCAGCGCGACCCAGATAAAATCAAGCAGACGGCGCGTGCCCAGCAGCGCCAGGGTAAGCGGGCCGGTAAATTCGAGCGCAACCGCGACACCTAATGGCACGGTGCGCAGTGACAGATAGAATAAAAAATTCATGCAGCCCAGCGCCAGACCATACAGCAGCAGCGGCAGACGCTGCTCACGCGTGAAACGCAATCGCCAGGGCTTGAAGATAACGCACAGCATAAGCGTGCCAAGGCCGAGACGCAGTGCCGTGATACCGGTTGCCCCTACGACGGGGAAAAGCGATTTTGCCAGGGATGCGCCACCCTGAAGTGACATCATAGCCACCAGCAGCAGGGCAACCGACATGGCCGGTGTGGCATTTTTGCCAGAGAAAGAGAGAGACATCCTGTATACGCGTCCTGTAGGTCAATGAAACACCGATGAGCTGCCCAGTGTAATGGAATCAGGACAAAAAGAAGAGGAGACTACAGGGTAACTCAGACGCTCGCCTGAACGAATTTTGACCCATTTCAGGACCAGTTCCGTAAAGAACTGTCAGGATTTTTTAGGAATTAACTTAAAGGACAATAAATATCAAAAAAAATTCACTGCCCTTTAAAGATGAAATTCATAAGTTAAATGAATGACATAGGAAACTTCATTAACTTTCTGTTACACCAAACATTCTGTTAGACAATAATTTCCGGGCAGAGTTTCTTGCTGAGTTTTGTTATATTTTTAGCGTTGTCAGGAGAGAAGTATTATCACATTTGAGGTGGTTATGAAAAAAATTGCATGTCTTTCAGCACTGGCTTGTGTTCTGGCAGTTTCTGCGGGTTCCGCAATGGCGCAGAGCACAGTCACCGGCGGTTACGCTCAGTCCGACTATCAGGGCGTGGCTAACAAAGCTAACGGTTTCAACCTGAAATACCGTTATGAAGACGGCTCTAACCCGCTGGGTTGGATCGGTTCTTTCACCTACACCGAAAAAGATCGCACTGAGTCTGGCGTCTATAACAAAGGCCAGTACTATGGCTTCACTGCTGGTCCTGCTTACCGTCTGAATGACTGGGCAAGCATCTATGGCGTAGTAGGTATCGGCTACGGCAAATTCCAGCAGAACGAAACGGTTGTCCGTTCTAAATCTGATTCAAGCGACGTAGGCTTCTCCTACGGTGCTGGTCTGCAGTTTAACCCGTACCAGCAGTTCGCTATCGACGTAGGTTACGAGCAGAGCCGTATCCGTAACGTTGACGTTGGCACCTGGATTGCTGGCGTAGGTTACAGCTTCTAAGTTTTGCTTAGACCAGTTGCAAAAAAAACGGCCCTCAGCGGCCGTTTTTTTATGTCTGTTTTTAGCTGATTGCTGCTGGCGGATAACGGGCGTAAGCCGAAGCCAGATAGCAAAACAGCCTTTGCATTACGCGAAAGGCTGTAGAGAAGCGGGGCGGATTAACCGCGCCAGATAAGGTTGGGGCAGCGACGCGCGTCTTGCCGGGTGCCAAGCAGTTTTTCAACCAGCATCAGGCGCAGGGAAAAGGGGGAGCGGCTCAGCAAGCACAGCCAGGACTTCAGCGCGCCGGATGAAACCGGTTTTTCAGTCTGGAAGCATTTGCCACAGTCAATGCAGCATTTCATCGTGCTCATGTTGACCTCCCAATCAGTATCGGCGTAACAGCAGGCAGAGCCCGGCGATAAACAAGAGAAACAGCAGTAAAAGCAAGTAAGGATCCTGCACGATCGTCTCTCCATTGTCCGCGTGATTGCCTACAATATCGACAAATATAGCACTGGCTATACCCTGTAGCCAATGCTATTTACGAAAAATTTGAGCTTCTTTGAGCCTGGTTTACAATGAGCGCAGCCTATCCGTTTCGCTACGCGGGCACGGAGAATAACAGAGAGGAAGTTGAATGAGTCGTCGTGCCAAAAATGGGGTATCTGCTGCGCAAGGGCCCCTGAAAGATATTGAAGAGCATGTCGAAGGATTTCGACAGGTACGCGAAGCGCATCGTCGTGAATTAATCGATGACTATGTTGAGCTGATCTCAGATTTAATTGGGGAATTCGGCGAAGCGCGTCAGGTCGATATGGCAGCGCGTCTTGGCGTCTCGCAGCCCACTGTCGCCAAGATGTTAAAGCGTCTCGGTACCGCTGGGCTGGTGGAGCAGGTGCCATACCGTGGCGTCTTTCTGACCAGCGAAGGCGAGAAACTGGCAGCGGAAAGCCGCGCGCGTCATCATATTGTTGAAACCTTTCTGCTGGCCCTGGGAATTAGTCCGGAAACCGCGCGTCGCGATTCCGAAGGCATTGAACATCACGTCAGTGATGAAACCCTGGCTGTCTTCCAGAAATTTTACGAAAGCCGCCGTTAATTACCGGATCCCCTACCATGTTAACCGTGCTGCGCACTTTTTTGCATGATCGTATTCTGCATCTTCTGCTCGTACTTGGCGCAATTTTACTGCTGCTGGCTAATTATCGCTGGGCGGATCTGCCGGGCGCGGTTGACTGGCACACCATTGTCACGCTGACCGGCCTGCTGCTGTTAACCAAGGGGCTGGAGGCCAGCGGTTACTTTGATGTGCTGGGCGCGCGGTTAATCGGGCGTTTCCGCCACGAGCGCGCGCTGGCGCTGTTTATGGTGCTGGCTGCCGCGTTGCTTTCAACCTTTCTGACTAACGACGTCGCGCTGTTTATTCTGGTGCCGCTCACGCTGACACTGCGTAAATTTTCGCGCCTGCCGTTATCCAGGCTAATTATTTTTGAAGCGCTGGCGGTGAATGCGGGATCTTTACTGACCCCGGTCGGCAACCCACAAAACATTTTACTCTGGAGTCACGGCAAGCTGAGCGTCGCCGGTTTTATTGCGCAAATGGCCCCGCTGGCCGTGTGGCTGATGATCACGCTGCTGGCCCTGACCTGGTTTAGCTTTAAGCCGCGCGAGATCCAGAAACATGGCGATGATGAGGAGCGAGAGTGGCAAAAACCGCTGTTTGCGGTCAGCGTGCTGCTTTACGTGCTGTTTGTGGCTGCGCTTGAATGGCACGTCACAGGCTGGGCGCTGCTGCTGATCGTTGGCTGCTACCTGATCATGGCGCGCAAGGTGCTGATTAATATCGACTGGAGCCTGCTGGCGGTATTTATTGCGATGTTTGTTGATGTCTATCTGCTGACGCATTTGCCTGTCGTGCAGCAGCATTTCGACGCGGTGTCCCGTCTGGGTGAAGGGGCCATCTATCTGCTGGGAATTGGTCTGTCACAGGTTATCAGCAATGTCCCTGCCACCATTCTGCTGCTGCAAAAGCTGCCGCCTTCCGAAGTCCTCGCCTGGGCAGTAAATATTGGAGGCTTTGGGCTGTTACCCGGCTCACTCGCCAACCTTATCGCCCTGCGCATGGCGAAAGATCGTCGCGTCTGGTGGCAGTTTCATCTGTTCTCCCTGCCTCTGCTCGCCTGGTCGATGGCCAGCGGCTGGTTACTGCTGCAGATACTGCGCTAGGGCCGTTGGGCTTCTGCGTATGTTGCAGGATGTGC
The DNA here is from genome assembly GCF_041386365.1 of Pantoea sp. KPR_PJ. Lineage (NCBI taxonomy): Bacteria > Pseudomonadati > Pseudomonadota > Gammaproteobacteria > Enterobacterales > Erwiniaceae > Pantoea > Pantoea sp. KPR_PJ. The sequence goes on from NZ_JABMIK010000001.1 coordinate 102,007, forward strand.
CACTTTTGTCGGGAAAGGTCAAGAAACGCTGGAAAATGTCAATTTAACATCTACTGTTAAATTGACCTTTTATGCCCGGGAATTAGGGCGTTAGCCAAGCGGAACTGACTATGAGCGAGAAAGAGAAACGCGAATCCCATCAGGATGATGCGAACAACGCGCACGACCCTTCAAAGGCGCAGTCTGAACAAAATAATGATTCAAAAGCGCAGTCTGAACAGAATAACGACTCAGAGGCGCAGTCCGAACAAAATAGCGATGAGCCTGAACGCAAAAGGCCCGGCAAAAAGCCGCTGATCATCCTCGCCATTGTCGTGGTAATCATGCTGATTGTGGGATTCTGGTTCTGGTTTAGCACGCGCAACGAAGAGACCACGGACGACGCCTTTACCGAAGGTGATGCAGTCACTATCGCCCCCAAAGCCTCTGGCTATGTGGTGAAGCTGCTGGTAAACGATAACCAGCGCGTAAGGAAAGGCGATCTGCTGGTTGAGATCGATCCGCGTGATACCCTTGCCCAGCGCGATCAGGCGAAAGCCCAGCTGGGACTGGCCCAGGCGCAGCTGCATCAGGCTCAGGCGCAGCTCGCGCTGTCAAAAGTTCAGTATCCGGCACAGCGTGATCAGGCGCTGGCAGACCAGGCGAAAGCACAGGCGAACCTGTTAAACGCTGAAGCGGACTATCGCCGCCAGCGTGGCGTTGATCCTCGTGCTACCAGCCAGCGCAACATTGATACTGCCGCGGCGCAGCTGCGATCGGCGCAGGCACAGTTACAGAGCGCTAAGGCGCAGGTCGAAGTTGCCTCTCAGGTCGCACTGCAAATTCGCCAGCAGGAAACCAATGTCGAAGCGCGCCAGCAGCAGGTTGCTCAGGCACAGGCGCAGTTGAATACCGCAGAGCTGAATCTCTCTTATACTCAGGTTCGTGCGCCCTATGACGGCTTTGTCACTAAGCGTAACGTGCAGCTCGGCACACTGGTGCAGGCGGGAAGTTCGCTGTTTTCGCTGGTATCGCCCGAGATCTGGATTACCGCTAATTTTAAAGAATCTCAGCTGGAACGTATGAATCCGGGCGACAAAGTGGCGATCAGCGTCGACGCCTGGCCTGATATGAAGCTGGAAGGGCACGTCGACAGCATTCAGATGGGCTCTGGTTCGCGCTTTTCTACCTTCCCGGCGGAAAATGCCACCGGTAACTACGTGAAAATCGTGCAGCGCGTGCCGGTGAAAATTGTGATTGATAAAGGGCTGGATCCTAACCATCCGCTGCCGCTCGGCCTGTCGGTAGAACCAAAGGTCACCGTGGAATGAGCCAGTCACAGAGCTGGCAACCCTCCAGCAATCCCTGGCTGGTGGCGATTACCGTCACGCTGGCGGTGTTCATGGAGATTCTGGACACTACCATCGTTAACGTGGCGCTGCCCCATATTGCCGGTTCACTCTCATCCAGCTACGACGAATCCACCTGGGTGCTGACCTCCTATCTGGTGGCGAACGGCATTGTATTGCCTATCTCTGCCTTTTTTAGCCGGCTTTTTGGGCGTAAACAGTTTTTCCTGATCTGCATTGTGATGTTCACCATCTGTTCATTCCTGTGCGGTATTGCCACTGAGCTCTGGCAGATTATTTTGTTTCGCGTGCTTCAAGGCTTCTTCGGCGGCGGTTTGCAGCCGGTGCAGCAGTCAGTTCTGCTTGATTACTTTAAGCCAGCCGATCGCGGTAAGGCGTTTGGTCTCTCCTCAATTGCCATTATCGTGGCACCGGTTATTGGCCCTACGCTCGGCGGCTGGATCACCGATAACTACAGCTGGCGCTGGGTGTTTTTTATCAACATCCCGGTGGGCATTGTGACGGTGCTGGCGATCTATCAGCTGCTGGAAGATCCACCGTGGGAGCGCAAGTGGGCGAAAGGGCGGTTAAATATCGACTATATCGGTATCGGCCTGATCACCCTGGGGCTGGGCTGTCTGCAGGTCTTTCTCGATCGTGGCGAAGATGAGGACTGGTTTGCCTCGCATTTCATTGTTCTGTTCGCCGTACTGGCGCTGGTGGGCATCGTCGGCGCAGTGTACTGGCTGATGTATGCCCGCAAGCCCGTGGTCGATATTCTGGTGATGAAGGATCGCAATTTCTGGGTGTCGGGACTGCTGATGGCGGGTATGGCAATGATCCTTTACGGCAGTTCAGTCGTTCTGCCGCAGCTGGCGCAGCAGGATCTCGGTTATACCGCTACCTGGTCAGGCCTGGTACTGTCACCTGGGGCAATATTAATTGTGCTGACGATTCCACTGGTCCTGGCCCTGATGCCGCGCGTACAGACACGCTATATTATCGCGTTTGGCTTTACCTGCCTGACGCTGGCATTTTTGTATTCGTCGACCCTGGCGCCGAATGTGGATTTTGAAACTCTGGTGATGATGCGCAGCGCACAGTCGATTGGTCTGGGCTTCCTGTTTGTGCCGCTCACTACCATCGCCTTTATTACCATTCCGCAACGCCTTAATGCTGACGCCTCAGCGCTGTTTACCATGTTTCGTAACGTGGCCGGATCGATTGGCATTTCGCTGTCGACCGCAGCCATTACTGAACGCGAACAGGTTCGCTCGGCGCATATGGTGCATAACATGACGCCGCTCAACGAGCAGTTCAATATCACCTTGCAGCACTGGGCGCAGGCAATTCGCGACTTTACCTCGGCGGTAGGCGATCCGGCAACGCTGGCGGCGGGTCAGCTCTATCAGGAGATGGTCGCGCAGTCACGCATTCTGGCATACATCGATGTCTTTTCGGGCCTGAGCATCATTGCCTTAATCATGATTCCATTTTGTTGGCTGCTTTCGCCGATTAAAAGCGAAGGCAGTGCAGGAGCACACTGACATGAAGGTTACTTTTACACGCCAGCTGGCAAGACCGCTCAGCCTGTTAACTCTGGCGCTCTGGCTGGCGGGCTGTGCCGTGGGACCAGACTACGACGCGCCGAAGCCGCAGCTGCCAGGCAGCTATCATCTGCTCGACACTCAGCAGGCCTCTAAAACCCAGTCCAGCGCGATTAATTCGCGCTGGTGGCAGACGTTTAACGATCCCCAGCTCAATAGCCTGATTGATCGCGCGATAGAGGGAAACCTGACGTTGCAACAGGCGGTGTTGCGCATCGCCGGAGCACGCCAGCAGCTGGCGCAGGCGCAGGGTGGACTCTTTCCCAGTCTGAATGGCAGTGCGAAGGTGACGCGCCAGCAGCTGGGTCTGGAGGGGCTACTAAAGGCAAATGGCGTTACTGACCAGCTCGACAGCGAGACCGCCAGCCAGCTTAGCAGTCTGGAGCAGCCGGTCACGCTCTATCAGGGCAGTTTTGATGCCAGCTGGGAGCTGGATCTGTGGGGCAAGGTGAGGCGTCAGGTTGAACTGGCTAATGCACAAACTCAGGCGGCCATTGAACAGCGCAACGATGCGCTGGTTTCGCTGGAGGCAGAGGTGGCCCGCGCTTATCTGCAGCTGCGCGGCGCCCAGGCGACCGTGGCGACGCTTGAACAGCAGATTGCCGTGGCACAGCAGAGCTGGGAGCTGACACAGAGCCAGCAGCGCAATGGGCTGGCACCGCTGACCGACGTGGAGAATGCACGTGCCCAGCTCAGCACGTTACAGGCGCAGCTGCCACAGTACCAGTCACAGGCGCGTCAGGCGATGAACGGCCTGGCGGTACTACTGGGTAAAACCCCTGGCGCACTGGATAATGAACTCTATACGCCAAAAGCGATGCCTGCGCTGCCTCAGATCGTGCCGGTGGGGATCCCTGCTACGCTGGCGCGGCGTCGTCCCGATATTCGCCAGGCTGAAGCCACGCTGCATGCACAGACGGCAAACATTGGCGTGTCAGTGGCTGAGCTTTTCCCCAGTCTGTCATTAACCGGTCAGCTGGGCGTGCGCAACACTGACGTTAGCTATCTGGATAACTGGAGCAGCCACTTTTATTCCGTCGGGCCTTCACTGTCGATCCCCATTTTTCAGGGGGGGCGACTGGTATCCAGCGTGAAGCTGGCCCGTGCCCAACAGGCGAGTGCAGCGCTCGACTATCGCCAGACGGTCCTGACTGCAATGCAGGATGTAGAAAACGCGCTGGTGAGTTATCGTGCCGATCAGGCGCGTGTTACCGCACTGGATGAAACGACCGGCTCCCTGCAGCGCGCCTTTGACCTCGCCAGTGACAGCTATCGTCAAGGGATATCGACATTTATCGACGTACTGGATGCCCAGCGCCAGCTGGCGCAGGCACAGGAGCAGGCAACACAGGCGCGGATGCAGAGCGCACTGGACCTGGTTGCGCTCTATAAAGCGCTTGGCGGCGGCTGGGAAACTTATCAGAACGTGAAGCTACCGCAGTTTAACGTCTTTGGGCCGGCGACTCAGGCAAACTAATTCCTCCTTCCTCCTGGGCTGCAACGAAAAACGCAGCCCCGTTTCAGCCTGCCTGTTTCGCTGCTTTCCGTGAAACAAATATTCTTTCTTATGGCAAACGTCGCCGCTGCGTAAAGGAATAAATAGCGGTGCGTAAAGCTTTGATAGCGATTATTGTGATCAAACCAGCAAACTGGCGCGGAACACATGACTCACTGCGCAAAACTAAAGTTTCATATTTTATTAATTCGATAAAAATAATCCATTTTAACCGGACACCTGCCTTTTATCGGGAGAAAAGATGTCCAGAGAATCCTGCCTTACGCTGAACAAAGCCTCAGGCCCAGACAGCGCTGCCCGTACCGAACCTTTTGTTAAAGTCATTGCCGTCGTCGCCACGCTGGGCGGCCTGCTGTTTGGTTACGACACCGGCGTAATCTCAGGTGCACTGCTGTTTATGGGGCCCGAACTTAATCTGACGCCATTTACTACCGGCCTGGTGACCAGCAGCCTGTTATTGGGTGCCGCCTGCGGTGCGCTCCTCTCCGGGCACTTTGCTGCCGCAGCCGGGCGGAAAAAAATAATTCTGGTTTTAGCCATTATCTTTGCCGCTGGCGCGCTCGGCACGTCGATGGCACCGAACGTGGAGTGGATGATTTTCTTCCGCCTGGTGCTGGGCGTCGCCGTTGGCGGCGCAGCGGCTACCGTGCCCGTTTATATTGCAGAGATTGCACCGGCAAACCGTCGTGGTCCACTGGTGACGCTGCAGGAGCTGATGATTGTTTCAGGGCAGATGCTCGCCTATATCTCCAATGCCGGATTTAATGCCGCATGGGGTGGTGAGACAACCTGGCGCTGGATGCTGGCCGTGGCAACGCTGCCAGCCGTATTGCTCTTTTTTGGGATGCTCTTTATGCCAGACACGCCGCGCTGGTATGCGATGAAGGGACGACTGGCCGAGGCGCGGAACGTGCTGGAGCGCACCCGTGCCCGTCAGGACGTGGAATGGGAGCTGACGGAAATTGAAGAGACGCTGGTGGAGGAAGATCAGCAGCGTTCGCGCCTGCGCGAACTGCGTAAACCCTGGCTGCTTAAGTTGTTTTTCATCGGTGTGGGGATCGCCATGATTCAGCAACTGACCGGCGTCAATACCATCATGTATTACGCACCCACCATGTTAAAGGCGGTGGGCATGGATGACAGCGCCGCGCTGTTTGCCACAATCGCTAATGGCGTCATTTCCGTGCTGATGACGTTTGTCGGCATCTGGCTGCTGGGTAAATTTGGCCGACGTACTCTGACCATGGCGGGTCAGTTCGGCTGTACCGCCTGTCTGGTATTAATCGGCGCGGTCACCTTTTTCATGCCGGAAACTATTAACGGCCAGCCTGACATGTTGCGCAGCTATATGGTGCTACTGGGCATGCTGATGTTTTTGAGTTTTCAGCAGGGTGCATTATCCCCGGTCACCTGGCTGCTGTTGTCAGAAATATTTCCAACACGTCTGCGCGGCATTTTTATGGGTGGAGCGGTGTTTGCCATGTGGATAGCTAATTTCTTTATTTCTCTCGTGTTCCCGGTTTTGCTGGCGAGCGTTGGGCTGGCAGGCGCATTCTTTATCTTTGCGCTGGTGGGGATGGCGGGTGCAATATTTGTCATAAAATGTGTACCTGAAACCCGCAACCGCAGCCTGGAACAAATAGAGCACGACCTGCAAGAGAAACTTTCTGCTGACGATGTCTCTGCTACCGCGTCATTGGGAGAACCGATAAATAAAACATCCTGATGATGGGTTAGCAATAGTGAAGCAGGCCGGTTGACATACCGGCTTTTTTTTATCCATTTGTTGTCCGACAGCGCTGCTGTACACCAGCTTTGTGGTTAACTTAAGGCCAGCTCTGACTCACACTGGCAGCAGGCACTATTTGCCTAACCTAATCTTCGATGCTGTTTATATCACGCTTTTTCCTTGAGATATTCGCTAATAAACCTGCGAGCAGTCTATGAAAACGATTCCAGCCTGGTGCGTTAATGCCACCCGACCTTGTTAATTCACCGTTAATAATGCATTGAGAATAGCGTTAAGTTCATGAAGGGAAATTTAACGCTTCCGCTTCGGAATTTTCTGGAGAAGAAAATTAATTTATTTTTTTATTTGAATTGGGTAATCTTGTCGCTACAGTTTTAATAAACCCCTTAGTCAAGGACATTGGAAAATGAGCGACGCATTTAAAGTTCTGAACAACATTCGCACATTACGTGCGCAGGCACGCGAACTGCCGTTGAGTGACCTGGAAGAAATTCTTGAGAAATTAACTGTAGTCGTCACGGAACGCCGTGAAGAAGTTGAAGCTGAAGAAGCGCAAAATCGCGAAAAAGAAGAAAAGCTGTCTAAATACCGCGAAATGCTGCTGGCTGACGGCATCGATCCGAATGAATTACTGGGTGCCCTGGAAACTGGCAAAAAACGCGCCAAACGTGCGCCGCGCCCGGCCAAGTATTCATACACTGATGAGAATGGCGAAGAAAAATCCTGGACAGGCCAGGGTCGTACCCCAGCGGCAATTAAAAAAGCACTGGATTCAGGCAAGAGCCTCGACGATTTCCTGATCGGCTAAATTTACACAATCCTTGCAAGTGGGAGCCGATGGCTTTAAATAGCCGTCGGCTTTTTTATTTTTCCCTTTCCACCAGCGGCTTGCCTCAGCCCGCACGTCGGGTGCTGGCATGCGCAAGGCGATGTCTGGCATAATGGCCGCCGTTTTTTCCTTCACTCAGCCATAAAGGTCCATGCCGTGTTAGTAAGCAGCAATATCACCATGCAGTTTGGCAGTAAGCCACTGTTCGAAAATATCTCCGTAAAATTTGGCGGCGGTAATCGTTACGGTTTAATCGGTGCAAACGGCAGCGGTAAATCCACCTTTATGAAAATCCTCGGCGGCGATCTAACGCCTACCGGTGGCAATGTCTCTTACGATCCCAACGAGCGCATCGGTAAGTTAAGACAGGATCAGTTTGCGTTTGAGCAATATAGCGTGCTGGACACCGTCATTATGGGCCACAATGAATTGTGGGAAGTGAAGCAGGAGCGCGACCGCATATATGCCTTGCCGGAAATGAGCGAAGAGGAAGGCTATAAAGTCGCAGATCTTGAAGTGCTGTATGGCGAGATGGATGGTTACACCGCTGAATCACGTGCTGGTGAGTTATTACTCGGCGTAGGCATCCCGGTTGAGCAGCATTACGGCCCAATGAGTGAAATCGCGCCGGGCTGGAAATTACGTGTACTGCTGGCGCAGGCGTTATTTTCCAATCCTGATATTTTGTTACTCGATGAGCCCACGAACAACCTGGATATTGACACGATCCGCTGGCTGGAGCAGGTGCTGAACGAGCGTGAAAGCACCATGATCATCATTTCGCATGACCGCCACTTTTTGAATATGGTCTGCACCCATATGGCGGATCTCGATTATGGCGAATTACGTCTTTATCCAGGCAATTATGATGAGTACATGACGGCGGCGACCCAGGCGCGTGAACGTTTAGTCGCAGATAATGCGAAGAAAAAAGCGCAGATCGCGGAGCTGCAATCTTTCGTTAGCCGTTTTAGCGCCAACGCCTCTAAATCTCGTCAGGCGACCTCGCGTGCGAAACAAATTGATAAAATTAAACTGGATGAAGTGAAAGCGTCCAGTCGCCAAAACCCCTTTATTCGTTTTGAACAAGATAAAAAATTGTTCCGCAATGCGCTGGAAGTGGAAGCATTAAGTAAAGGCTTTGATAATGGCCCGCTGTTTAAAAAACTCAACCTGATGCTGGAAGTGGGAGAGAAAATGGCGGTGCTGGGTGCCAACGGTATTGGTAAAACCACGCTGCTGAAAACGCTGGTGGGCGAACTGACTCCTGATGAAGGCACGGTTAAATGGTCGGAGAATGCGCGCATTGGTTATTACGCGCAGGATCACGCCACCGATTTTGCTAACGATCTCAGCGTCTTCGACTGGATGAGCCAGTGGAAGCAGGAAGGCGATGATGAGCAGGCGGTGCGCAGTATTCTGGGGCGTCTGTTATTTAGCCACGATGATATTAAAAAGCCTGCGAAAGTGCTGTCTGGTGGGGAAAAAGGGCGCATGCTGTTCGGCAAGCTGATGATGCAGAAGCCTAACATCCTGATTATGGATGAACCCACTAACCACCTGGATATGGAATCGATCGAGTCGTTGAATATGGCGCTGGAAATGTACGAAGGCACGCTGATTTTCGTCTCGCACGACCGCGAATTTGTCAGCTCGCTGGCGACGCGCGTCATCGAAATTAAAGAGGATCGCGTGGTGGACTTCACCGGCAACTACGAAGACTATCTGCGCAGCCAGGGTATTTACTGATTATGGTCAGCCCGATGAGCAGATGCTGATCGGGATGGCAGCCGCCTTTCAGAAGCACAAAAGGGGATAGCGCAGGCTATCCCCTTTTATTATTTACCACACACCTCACAGTGCGCATCCTGCGCAACCTTAACGCTACGGAATTCTGCGTTCATCGCATCATACATCAGCAGCCGCGATGTGGCGGGGGTGCCAAAAGCCGTTAACACCTTAATCGCCTCCATTGCCTGCATCGCGCCAATCACACCCACCAGCGGTGACATTACCCCAGCCTCAACGCAGCTGAGCGTCTGCTCGCCAAACAGTCGGCTGATGCAGCGATAGCAGGGCGTGCCTGGCTGCCAGGTAAACACGCTAATCTGGCCTTCCATGCGAATCGCTGCACCAGAAACCAGCGGCACGCGCTGCGCGCGGCAAAGCCGGTTGAGCTGCTCGCGGATCTGCACATTGTCGGTGCAGTCGAGCACCAGCTGATGTTCAGCTATCAGCGTCTCAAGTGCCTCCTCTGCCAGCATGTCTGCCACGGTGTCGATCTGCACAAAGGGGTTCATGGCCGCCAGACTTTCCGCTGCCGAAGTGACTTTTGCCCGGCCAATATCGGCATCATGATGCAGGATCTGGCGCTGAAGGTTGGAGAGGGCAACCGTATCAAAGTCGAGCAGGGTTAACGCGCCGACGCCCGCTGCCGCCAGCCAGGGGGAAGCTGCACACCCCAGCCCACCAAGGCCAACAATCAGCACGCGGCTGGCCTTCAGCTTCTCCTGACCGTCAAAGTCAAAACCGCGCAGCACAATCTGGCGGTTATAGCGCATCATCTCTTCATCGCTGAGTTCGGGCAGCATGTTAGCCCTCCAGCAGCGCGTTAAAGGGTTCGATCTCTACCCACTCGCCGGGTTCAACCGCGCCGCGCTCGCGTTCCAGCACGATAAAGCAGTTCGCTGCCGTAAAAGAGCTGAACACATGGGAGCCCTGATGGCCGGTGCTGTGCACCTCCAGCTCGCCGTCGGCGGCGCGATGCATAACGCCACGCTGGAAGTCGAGGCGACCGGGTGACTTTTTCAGGCGCGTGGCCGCGCGTGCCCGCAGGCGTGGCGGCAGTGGCGAGGTGCGCTGGCCAGTCAGGGCCGCAAGCAGCGGCTGTACCAGCTGGTAGAAGGTCACAGTGGCAGAAACGGGATTGCCTGGCAGACCGCAAAACCAGCTGCTCGCCAGACGACCAAACGCAAACGGCTTGCCAGGCTTGATCGCCAGCTTCCAGAAGGTGATGACGCCCAGCTCGTCCAGCATGGTTTTCGTAAAGTCCGCTTCCCCCACCGACACGCCGCCGGTGCTGATGACCACGTCAGCCTGGCGATCGGCCTCGTGAAACGCATGGCGCAGCGCCTGGGGATCGTCTTTGATAATGCCGAGGTCGATCACCTCGCAGCCGAGCTTGTGCAGCATCAGCGAAACCGTAAAGCGGTTGGTGTCGTAAATCTGACCGGCCGCCAGGGGCTGGCCGACCGGCTGAAGCTCATCGCCGGTAGAGAATACCGCCACGCGCAGCTTGCGCAGCACGCTGACCTCAGCGATACCGAGTGAAGCAAGCAGCGGTAGCTCGGCTGCCCCCAGACGCACGCCCGCCGCCAGCACTGGCCGATCGCGCTGGATATCTTCACCGATCCGGCGGATGTTCTGACCCGCTTTTACTGGCGCGTTAATCAGAATGCCATCCTCAACCTCACGCGTTTCTTCCTGCATAACGACCGCCTCACACCCCGGCGGCACGGGTGCCCCCGTCATAATGCGCACTACGCTGCCAGCAGGCCACTCACCGGTAAAAGGTGCGCCAGCGAAGGCCTTCCCCGCCACCCTGAGCGGCTGGTCAGGCTGAATATCGGACAGTCGCACCGCATAACCATCCATGGCCGAATTATCAAACGGCGGCACGTCGATGGGCGATGTCACCGGCAGCGCGGTGATGCGACCAACGGCATCGGCCAGCGGTACGCTAAGACGATCGTGGAGCGGCTGAAGCTGCGCCAGCATTTTTGCCTGTGCGTCTTCAAGAGAAATTAACTCTGCGGTAAAGCTTTCCATCGTAATCAAACCTGAGTGGGGAGAATTGCTGCTTATTATGGTGCGAAATGCCAGCCGAGTCACATCCGTGCCCTGGCATAAGTCACAATAAAAGGTTATGGCCGCAGAGCGAGTTTCCGCTTTACAAGCTGTAACAGGCTTTCTATAGTCAAAAATCACCAAAATTGGCTGAAAAGCATTTTAAATCAGTGTTTTCACTCCAGTCACAGAACAGGACACGCGTTATGGTCAAAGCAGTCATCGCCATTCACGGTGGGGCAGGTGCCATTACGCGCTCGGCTATGAGCGCGGAAAAAGAGCAGGCATACCGCCAGGCACTGACAGACATTGTCACCGCAGGACAAAACATGCTGGCGCAGGGTGCCAGCGCGCTGGATACCGTGACCGAGGCGGTACGGCTGCTGGAAGAGTGTCCGCTGTTCAACGCGGGTAAAGGCGCAGTCTTTACTCATCAGGGCACCCATGAACTGGACGCCTGCATCATGGATGGCCACACGCTGGAGGCAGGCGCGGTAGCCGGGGTTTCGTGCCTGCGTAATCCGGTGCTGGCGGCGCGCAAAGTGCTCGAGGTCAGCCCGCATGTGCTCCTTATCGGCGCCGGTGCCGAGCAGTTTGCGCGGGATAACGGGCTGGAGCAGGTTAATCCCGATTATTTCTCCACCCCGGAACGCTGGAAGCAGCTGCAACGGGCGCTCAGCAGCGAGGAAATGCTGCTCGACCATGACGGTGCCGCGCGTGCTGATGATCCGCTCGATCCTGACCGTAAGTTTGGCACGGTAGGGGCGGTGGCGATTGACGCTGAGGGCAACCTCGCGGCGGCCACCTCTACCGGCGGCATGACCAACAAGCAGGCAGGGCGCGTAGGCGATTCTCCGCTGCCCGGCGCAGGCTGCTACGCCAGCAACGATACGGTGGCGGTCTCCTGCACCGGTACCGGCGAAGTCTTTATCCGCACCCTGGCAGCCTATGATATTGCTGCGCAAATGCGATACGGCGGGCACTCGCTACAGCAGGCCTGCGTTAACGTTATTCACGATACCATCCCGGAACTGGGTGGCAGCGGCGGCCTGATTGCCGTTGACCGCTTTGGCAACGTGGCGCTGCCGTTTAACAGCGAAGGCATGTATCGTGGTTTTGCGCGCGTAGGCGAAGAGGCTGAGGTCGGCATCTACCGCGAAGGCTGAGGAGCAGGCATGACGCAGCAAATGGCACCAGAGCAGGTTCTGGCGGTCCGTAACCTTAACGTACGCTTCAGCCATGAAGGACGGGTGACGCACGCCGTGCGCGATCTGTCGCTGGAGGTCTACCGCGGCGAAACCCTGGCCATTGTGGGCGAATCTGGCTCCGGCAAATCCGTTACCTCGCTGGCGCTGATGCGGCTGGCAGAGCAGAACGGCGGTGAGGTCAGCGGGGATATTCTGCTGCGTCGCCGCAGCGGTGAATTGCTGGACGTGATGCAGGCGTCGGGAAAAGTGATGCGTCGCGTGCGCGGTGCGGATATGGCGATGATCTTTCAGGAGCCGATGACTTCGCTGAATCCGGTATTTACCGTCGGCGAGCAGATCGCTGAATCTATCCGCCTGCATCAGGGAAAAAGCCACCCGCAGGCGCTGGCCGAAGCGCGCCGTATGCTCGATTTGGTACGCATTCCAGAGGCGCAGGGCGTACTGTCACGCTACCCGCATCAGCTCTCTGGCGGCATGCGCCAGCGCGTGATGATCGCCATGGCGCTGTCGTGCCGACCAGCGCTGCTGATCGCCGATGAACCCACGACGGCGCTTGACGTCACGATTCAGGCGCAAATCCTGCAGCTGATCCGCGTGCTGCAAAAAGAGATGCACATGGGGGTGATTTTTATCACTCACGATATGGGCGTGGTAGCGGAAATGGCCGACCGCGTGCAGGTGATGTATCGCGGGGACGTTGTCGAGCGCGCGCCGGTGCAGCAGCTGTTTGACGCGCCCCAGCAGCCCTATACCAGAGCGCTGCTGGCTGCCGTGCCGAAGCTGGGCGCGATGAGTGGTCAGCCGCTGCCTGCTCCCTTTCCGCTGCTGCACGCCAGTGCGCAAAGCGAGCCAGAAGCGCCGCAGGATACGGTGCGGCGCGATATCGCCCCCATCCTTCAGGTGCGGGATCTGGTGACGCGCTTTGATATTCGCGGTGGCCTGCTCAATCGCGTTAAGCGGCGTGTGCATGCGGTTGAGAAGGTCAGCTTTGACCTTTACGCGGGTGAAACGCTGGCGCTGGTGGGTGAGTCGGGCTGTGGTAAGTCCACGACCGGGCGCTCGCTGCTGCGGCTGGTGGCAACCCAGGGCGGTACCATTACCTTCAACGGCCAGCGCATCGATACGCTGTCGGGCCCGGCGCTGGCGCACCTGCGCCGGGATATCCAGTTTATCTTTCAGGATCCCTATGCCTCACTCGATCCTCGCCTGACGGTGGGCTTCTCCATCATGGAGCCGCTGCTGGTGCACAAGGTCATGACGCGCCGCGAGGCGGAACAGCGCGTCGCCTGGCTGCTGGAGAAAGTGGGTCTGCTGCCGGAGCATGCGCAGCGCTATCCCCATGAATTTTCCGGCGGCCAGCGCCAGCGGATCTGTATTGCACGCGCGCTGGCGCTCAATCCAAAAGTGGTTATCGCCGATGAGTCGGTATCGGCGCTTGATGTCTCTATTCAGGCGCAGATCGTCAACCTGATGCTCGATCTGCAGCGTGAATTTGGCATCGCTTTCCTGTTTATTTCACATGATATGGCGGTGGTGGAGCGTATCAGCCATCGCGTAGCCGTGATGTATCTGGGACAAATCGTTGAGATAGGGCCACGCCAGGCGGTGTTTGAGCAGCCGCGTCATCCCTATACCCGCAAGCTGATGGCGGCCGTGCCGGTGGCCGATCCCACTCACCGACGGCGCGAACGCGCCCTGATGGTGGATGAGATCCCGAGTACCGTCCATGCACTGGGCGATGAGCCTGAAGTGGCGCCTCTGACTGAAGTTGCGCCAGGCCATTTCGTTGCGCGGCATGCCATCAGCGGCGCCTGAATACCATATCGATAAAGCAGGGACTACAGGAGAACACCATGCACCACACAATGCGTAAAAGTTTACTGGCTGCGAGTTTACTGAGCGGCGTGGCAGCACTGCCCGCGTGGGCGGCCAAAGACGCCGTTATCGCCGTCGGCTCAAACTTCACCACGCTCGATCCCTATGATGCCAACGACACGCTGTCACAGGCGGTAGCGAAATCGTTCTATCAGGGGCTGTTTGGCTTTGACAAAGAGATGAAGCTGACGAATGTGCTGGCTGAGAGTTATCAGGCGAGTCCGGATGGTCTGATCTACACCATCAAGCTACGTCCCGGCATTAAATTTCAGGACGGCAGCGATTTTAATGCCGAAGCGGTCAAGGTAAACCTGGAGCGCGCCAGCAACCCGGATAACCACCTCAAGCGCTACAACCTGTTTAAATATATTGCCACCACCGAGGCGATCGATCCCACCACGGTAAAGATTACCCTGAAGCAACCCTTCTCCGCCTTTATCAATAATCTGGCGCACCCGGCCGCCGCCATGATCTCGCCTACCGCGCTGAAAAAATATGGTAAAGAGATCGGCTTTCATCCAGTGGGAACGGGGCCTTATGAATTTGTCACCTGGAATCAGACCGATTACGTGAAGGTGAAAAAGTGGGATGGCTACTGGAAAAAAGGCTATCCGAAACTCGACACCATCACCTGGCGTCCGGTGGTGGATAATAACACCCGAGCAGCGATGCTTCAGACCGGTGAGGCTAACTTTGCTTTCCCGGTGCCCTTTGAGCAGGCGAAGCTGCTGGAGAAAAACGCGAAGCTGAAAGTGGTGACCACTCCCTCAATCATGCAGCGTTATATCAGCCTCAACGTCACGCAAAAACCTTTCGACAACCCGAAAGTGCGTGAGGCGCTGGAGTATGCCATTAATCGCGAGGCGCTGACGAAGGTCGCCTTTGCCGGTTATGCCACCCCTGCCACCGGCATTGTGCCGCCGTCCATCGATTTTGCACAAACCTATCCGGCCATTCAGTACAACCCGGCGAAGGCGCGCGAGCTGCTGAAAGAGGCGGGCTACCCCAACGGCTTTGAAACCACGCTGTGGTCGTCACACAACCACAGCACCGCGCAGAAGGTATTGCAGTTCACCCAGCAGCAGCTCGCACAGGTTGGGGTGAAGGTGAAAGTTACCGCGATGGATGCAGGCCAGCGCGCGGCGGAAGTGGAGGGGAAAGGGCAGAAAGAGAGCGGCGTGCGGATGTTCTACACCGGCTGGTCAGCATCGACGGGCGAAGCAGACTGGGCGCTGACGCCGCTGTTTGCCACCGCCTCCTGGCCACCGGCTATCTTTAACACCGCTTTTTACAGCAATCCCAAAGTAGATAAGGATCTGGCTGATGCGCTGAAAACCACCGATCGCGCGCGCAAAGCTGCCCTTTACAAAGATGCGCAAGATACCATCTGGAACGATCACCCCTGGATCCCCCTGGTTGTGGAGCAGCTGGTTTCCGCCAACACCGCATCGCTGAGCGGCTTCTATGTTATGCCCGATACCTCGTTTAGCTTTGATGAGGCTGAACTGAAGTAACCCGAACGGCCAGTCCCACGGGCTGGCCGCTGCTGCGCAGGATTACGCATGCTTAACTACTTTATTAAACGACTGCTGGGGCTGATTCCCACACTGCTGATTGTCGCCGTGCTGGTGTTCCTGTTTGTCCACCTGCTGCCGGGCGATCCCGCGCGCCTGATCGCCGGTCAGGATGCCGACGCCAGCGTGGTGGAGCTGGTGCGTCAGGAGCTGGGGCTGGATCAGTCGCTGCCGCAGCAGTTCTGGCACTTTATGCTCAATGCCCTGCAGGGCGACTTTGGCCAGTCGCTGGTATCCAGGCGGCCGGTCTCGACAGAGATTGCCTCGCGCTTTATGCCCACACTGTGGCTGACGCTGGCCAGCATGGTCTGGGCGGTGATTTTCGGCATGGGGATCGGCATTATTTCCGCCGTATGGCGCAACCGCTGGCCGGATCGCCTCGGCATGACGCTGGCGGTATCTGGCATCTCCTTTCCCGCTTTTGCACTCGGTATGCTGCTGATGCAGGTTTTTTCAGTCGAGCTGGGCTGGTTACCGACCGTGGGTGCAGAGAGCTGGAAACACTATATCCTGCCTTCGATCACCCTCGGAGCGGCGGTGGCGGCGGTAATGGCGCGCTTTACCCGCGCGTCATTTGTGGAGGTGATGCAGGAGGACTATATGCGTACCGCGCGTGCCAAAGGGGTGCGCGAGTCGCTGGTGGTGGTGAAGCATGGCCTGCGTAACGCCATGATCCCGGTTGTCACCATGATGGGGCTTCAGTTTGGCTTTCTGCTCGGTGGCTCTATCGTGGTAGAGGTGGTGTTCAACTGGCCTGGGCTGGGCCGTCTGCTGGTCGATTCGGTGGAGATGCGTGACTACCCGGTGATTCAGGCCGAGGTGCTGCTCTTTTCGCTGGAATTCATTCTGATTAACCTGATGGTCGATCTGCTCTATGCAGCAATCAATCCCGCCATTCGCTACAGCTAAGGAGTCGCAATGAAGAACTGGCGACGTGAAGCGGTGCTGAAAAGCCTGCCGCTGACAACGGAAAATCGGGTACGTACCCCCTGGAGCGAGTTCTGGCGGCGCTTTCGCCGCCAGCCGATCGCGATGACGGCAGGACTCTTTGTGCTGCTGCTGGTGCTGGTGGCGTTTATTGCCCCGCTTATTGTGCCATTCGACGCCGAGAACTATTTTGATTATGACCGTCTGAACCAGGGGCCGTCGCTGCAGCACTGGTTCGGCGTCGATTCACTGGGCCGCGATATCTTTAGCCGTGTGCTGGTGGGCACGCGTATCTCGCTGATTGCGGGCTTTTTCTCAGTAGCGATTGGCGCAATAATCGGCACGTTTTTCGGCCTGCTCGCTGGCTTCTATGAAGGTGCCTGGGATCGGCTTACCATGCGCATTTGCGACGTGCTGTTTGCCTTTCCTGGCATTCTGCTGGCGATTGCCGTCGTCGCCATAATGGGTAGCGGCATGAGCAACGTGATTATCGCGGTAGCGATTTTCAGTATTCCAGCCTTTGCGCGGCTGGTACGTGGCAATACCCTGGTGCTGAAGCATCAGACCTATATCGAGTCGGCGCGCAGTATTGGTGCGTCCGATATGACCATTTTGCTGCGGCATATTTTGCCCGGCACGGTCTCATCCATCGTGGTTTACTTCACGATGCGCATTGGTACCTCGATCATCACCGCTGCCAGCCTGTCGTTTCTTGGCCTGGGCGCGCAGCCGCCAACGCCAGAGTGGGGCGCGATGCTCAACGAGGCGCGTGCGGATATGGTGCTGGCACCCCACGTGGCAATTTTTCCCAGCCTCGCGATTTTCCTCACGGTTTTAGCATTTAATTTGCTGGGCGACGGGCTACGTGACGCACTCGATCCTAAACTCAGGACATGAAAGAATTTAATTACGAGCAGGACTTCAAAACCATCGACTTCCGCAAAAACCCGGAGCTGTACCAGGTCGGGCGCGGCGAGCAGGGCGTGCTAATGGTCGAACCCTACAAGGGCGAGATTCTGCCGCACTGGCGTTTTCGCACCGTGCCGATTGCTAAAGCGTCAGCGGCAAAAATCATGGAGATGTTTGAAGCGTACCGCACGCAGGATGACTTCGTCGGGATGGACATGGCCCGCAAGTTTATTCAGATGGGCTATACCCGTGCTCGCCGCTACAGCAATCACAAAGGCGGTCGCAAGTATGACGCAGACGGCAACGAACTGCCGCGCGGTGTCAACGAAGAGAAGGCCGCGGCGGCGGCCGTTTTCAAAGCCTACTGGGATCGGCTGCGGGAAGATGAGGATTACCTGGCGCGCAAGCGGGCGCATCAGAAACTCTACGGTTAGCGCGCGCGCCCCCTCAGCGTTATCGCTGAGGTTCTTCTGCATCAGGTTAGCCACAGAATGAGGGCCTGCTGCTAAAAACAGGGTGTTTCGTAGGGATATTCATCTGCTTTTTCAGCCAGATAGCCAGCTATTCGCCGCACACCCATTCCCTGTTTCCGCTGATAACGTAAATAAGTGCAAATCTGACCACTCAGTTTTTGCTGGCTAACTTCTGGTTATCTCAGTAAAAAACGTCCTTCTGCGCCTCAGAGTCAGTGGGTCAACAACAACATCAGGGTTGAGTTTAGCGCCACCTGGTGCTTAAATCCAAAATTCAAATTTACTGTGAATTCAATAATAAACAGATAAAAGGCAGCTGCGGACGCCTGTTTCCGCAGTCGACTCAATGGACAACGTGAGAGCGCAATGATGAAAGAGATCGTTAACGGATTTCTGAGTTTTCAACAGAATGTATTTCCTGAGAGACAGGATCTTTTCAAAAGCCTGGCGTCTAACCAAACTCCAAAAGCGCTGTTTATCTCCTGTTCTGACAGCCGCTTAGTGCCGGAACTGGTTACCCAGCAGGAACCGGGCCAGCTGTTTGTAATCCGTAATGCCGGCAATATCGTGCCGCCGTTCGGTCCGGAACCTGGCGGCGTGTCAGCAACGATTGAATATGCGCTGATGGTGCTGGGCGTGAGTGACATTATTATCTGCGGTCACTCCAACTGCGGCGCAATGAACGCTATCGCGTCCTGCCAGTGCATGGACAGCATGCCAGCAGTTGAACACTGGCTGCGCTACGCCGATGCTGCGAAAACCGTGATTGAAGAGCGTGAGTATGAGTCGCCGGAAGCCAAGCTCAACGAGATGGTGAAAGAAAACGTGATTGCGCAGCTGAACAACATCAAAACTCACCCGTCTGTAGCACTGGCGCTGCGTAAAGGTAAAGTGCGCCTGCACGGCTGGGTTTATGACATTGAGTCAGGCAAAATTATTGCACTGACCGAAGGCGGGAAAAGCTTTATCTCCCTCTCCGATAATCCGGAAACCTGCTTCGAGTAACCCCTCCGCCCGCGGCTCCAGCAGCGGGCGTTCTCTTTCTGCTCTCCCTTTGCTGCCTGTGCAGGATGTAAACCCTCACCTCTTCTTTAATCTTTTGTAAAGCCTGAACATTATTGGGTTGCGCTGGCTACCCTTAAATTCATCCCCTGCGACAGGAGCATCCTATGGCCCGACTCACTGCCACACTGTTACTTGGCGGCGCGCTGTTCACCTTACCGGCACTGGCGGCTGACGTGCAGGTTCAGGTGTTACAGGAGAAGCTTAATCATCCCTGGTCAGTGGCCTTTTTGCCCGATAACCAGACGCTGCTGATCACCGAGCGAACCGGGCAGCTGCGCAGCTGGCGGCCAGACAGCGGCCTCTCTCAGCCGCTTGAGGGGGTGCCAGAAGCGGCCGTGCGCGGTCAGGCTGGCCTGCTCGATGTGGTGCTGGCGCCTGATTTTGCGCAGAGCCGTCGCGTCTGGCTGAGCTATACCGAAGCCAACAGCCGCGGCGAACTGGGTGCCGTGGTGGGCTATGGCCAGCTCAGTGAAGATAACCGTCGCCTGACGGGATTCAAAGCGGTGATCCGCCAGACGCCTCAGCTGTCGGCAGGCAATAATCTGGGCACGCGTATTGCCTTTGACCGCGACGGCTATCTTTACATTGTTTTCGGCGATAACTTTCATAGCAGTAGCGCGCAGGATCTCGACAAGCTGACCGGTAAAATTTTGCGCCTGAACCCGGACGGTAGCGTGCCAAAAGATAATCCCTTTGTCAGCCGCAGTGGTGCCCGTCCAGAGATTTGGGCCTACGGTTTGCGCAACCCTCAGGGCCTGGCGTTTAACCCCTGGACGCAGCAAATGTGGGAGAGCGAACACGGGCCGCGCGGTGGCGATGAGGTCAATATCCCGCTGAAAGGTAAAAATTATGGCTGGCCGCTGGCGACCTGGGGTATCGATTACAACGGCAACCGGGTGCCGGAATCAAAAGGCACCCACGCCGAGGGCACAGAGCAGCCGGTCTATTACTGGAAAGTGTCACCGGCCATCAGCGGCATGGCCTTCTATAACAGCGCGCGCTTCCCTGAATGGAAAAACTCGTTGTTTATTGGCGCGCTTAAAGAGAAAAATTTGATCCGCCTGACCGTTAACGGCGATAAGGTCACAGAGGCGCAGCGCCTGCTGACCGATCGCAATGAGCGTATCCGCGATGTGCGGCAGGGGCCGGACGGCTATCTTTATGTTCTGACCGATGATGACAACGGTAAGCTGCTGAAAGTGGGATTAGCGCAGGACGCCAGCGCGTCCCGCGGTTAATCAGCGCGCCCAGCGGCAGACTTCCCAGCCGCGGGCAAGTGCCTCCTGGTGCAGCTGTCTGTTGGGGTTAATCACCAGCGCGTGGTCGGCCTGCGCCAGCAGCGGCAGATCGCTCATGGAGTCGCTATAGGCCCAGGTCTGATGAAACGCGTTCTCATGCTGAAGCGCACGCCAGTCGGTCAGTCGGCTGACATTGCCTTCTTTATAGGTGAGGGTACCGTAGGTCAGACCGCTGTAGCGGTCGTTTACCACTTCGACACCCGTCGCCAGTGCGCCGTGTGCACCCAACCGTTCAGCAATGGGCGTCACCAGGTGTTCACCGCTGGCGGAGCAAATAACCACTTTATCGCCGCGCTGCTGGTGCCACTGAATGCGATCGCGCGCATCGGGGTAGACGCGCGGCAGAATATCACGCTGGATCCAGCGCCGTACCCAGCTGGCAACCGTAGGGGCTGCCAGACCTGTCAGCGGCGAGAGCGTGAGCGCCATATAGTTTTCCATCGCCAGGGTGCCAGCATAATAGTGCGTCATTAATGCCTGCTTTTCGGCGAGCAGCGTTTCACGAGCAAAGCCTTGCGAGACCAGCCAGCGCAGCCACAGGCCGGTACTGTCCTCGCAAATAACGGTTTCGTCCAGGTCGAATACGGCTAAGTCCATGGTGCGTCTCCTCGGTTGACTCACATCAGCCTGGCAGAGTTTTGTGACGAGCTTAACTTTTCTGCGAAAAATCGGAATTTCACCGGCTTTTGGCCACGCAGGCAGCGCGCGACACTGGTCACGGCGTCCGTAACATGCCAGGGTTACTCTACCAAACTCTATAAAACTTTACGGTTGGGCGGTTTTTTTCAGGCTCCGCAGAGGTTAGCGTTTCACTCTGTCCATTTTGCCCCTAAAACCGCGATTTAACATGGAATTCCCGCGCACATGACAACTACTCGTTCTTCACGCCGCCTGCGGTACGCTGCCGCCACCTCGTTATTGCTCTTTGTCGCGCCTGTGACCTTTGCCGTCGACGCGCCTGCACCGCCTCAGGTTGAGGCAAAAGCCTGGATTCTCATGGATTATGCCAGCGGCAAAGTGCTGGCCGAAGGCAACGCAGATGACAGACTCGATCCCGCCAGCCTGACCAAAATGATGACCAGCTATGTGGTCGGCCAGGCGCTTAAGTCCGGCAAAATCAAGCGCGATGATATGGTTACGGTGGGTCAGGACGCATGGGCCACCGGCAATCCTAAGCTGAAAGGCTCCTCACTGATGTTTCTGAAGCCGGGGGATCGCATTCCGGTTTCTGAACTCAATAAAGGCATCGTGATTCAGTCGGGCAACGACGCCTGTATTGCGCTGGCAGATTATGTCGCGGGCAGTCAGGATGCCTTTATTGGTCTGATGAACAATTATGTGAAGGCATTTGGTCTGAAGAATACCCACTTTATGACGGTGCACGGACTGGATGCAGAGGGGCAGTACAGCACCGCGCGCGATATGGCGCTGATTGGTCAGGCGCTCATCCGTGATGTGCCGGAAGAGTATGCGCTGAATAAAGAGAAGGAGTTTACCTTTAACCGCATCCGCCAGATGAACCGTAACCGTCTGCTGTGGAGTACCAACCTCAAGGTTGACGGCATCAAAACCGGACATACCTCGGGAGCGGGCAACAACCTCGTCGCCTCCGCCACGGAAAATGATATGCGTCTTATCTCCGTGGTATTAGGCACCGCAACCGATGCGGCCCGCTTCCGCGAGAGCGAAAAGCTGCTCACCTGGGGCTTCCGCTTTTACGAAACCGTTACGCCGATTAAGTCGGATAAGCCCTTCGCCCAGCAGCGCGTCTGGTTTGGCGATCGCAAAGAGGTCAATCTCGGCGTCGAGAAGGATGCCGCGTTGACGATACCAAAAGGGCAGATGAAAAATCTGAAGGCGAGCTATAACCTTGCCACCCAGCAGCTGGAAGCGCCGCTGAAGAAAAATCAGGTGGTTGGCACCATCGATTTTCAGCTCAACGGGAAAACGATCGAGCAGCGCCCGCTGGTGGTGATGGACGAGGTGCCAGAGGGCAATTTCTTTAGCCGCATCCTGGACTTTGTACTGATGCAGTTCCACACGCTGTTTGGTAAATGGTTTAACTAACAAGCACGGGGCGTCAGCCTTGCGCGAATGCGATGGGCATGAGCCGATCGCATTCCTTATCTTTATCCTGCAACATGACGCACCATCTCCCGGAGGTGCGTCCCTGTATTTAATCCTGAATCCACCCCTTGCGTATTGGCAAAGCAAAGAGCGCACGGTAGGCCGCATTAAACAGCCCCAGCATCCGATCACCATACCCCTGCCAGGCCAGATGAGAGGCCAGACAGCCGAGCAGCCCCACCAGGAACCCACCCAGCATATCTATCGGCCAGTGCACGCCGAGATAGACGCGTGACCAGGCGATAGCGCTGCCGATAACCATCAGGATGATGCCTGACCACAGGCGATGCCAGAAAATAAAGGCCAGCGCAAAGGTAAATATTGTGGTGCCGTGATCGCTGGGGTAGGAGTCATCAGGCGCATGGTGCAGAAACTGATGGCCCAGCCCAATGGCAAACGGGCGAGGGTGAGGAAAGAGCTGCCCGACACACCAGGAGATCGCCAGAGCATAAATCAAGGCCATACCGGTTTTCAGCACCAGCACGCGCTGTGAGGTGACCTGCTCGCGCGGTCCCCATAGCCACAGAGCCACAATCAGCAGCGGGACAATGGCAATCAGATCTTTGGCAATAAAGGTGGCCAGCGCCAGCAGCCAGCCGGGCGAATCGGGCGTAGCGTTGATGAATAAAAACAGGGAGTGGTTGAACGCTTCCATTAGAGTCCTGGATCCTAATTATCTGTGTCCGTTAACGGCGGAGCACAATTTGCCAAAATTTAGTCTTATCCTGACAACGCTGGACCCAGGCGTATATAGCACAGGGTCTTAAATGTCTTTCAGGTTGCAGAACGGTTTAAGTTAGATGACGGTGCAGCGCGTCGCTGTGGCCCGCTTAATGCTATGAAGGCGTAAATTGCAGACATAAAAAAACCCGTCAGTAAAAACTGGCGGGCTCCACAATCTGGGGATTTCAAAGAAAAGCAGTGGCACTTATTCAGACTTGCCCTTAACAAAAAAGTTCTGGACTCCGTCAAAATTATTTTATAAAGGCAAAATCGGCCAGATAATCACGATAAGCGTCCCTGCCAGCGTCAGCAGTACGTTGGCAATGGCGTAAGTGCCCGCATAGCCTAGCGCCGGAATATTACTGCGGGCGGTATCGCAGATGATCTCCATTGCAGGTGCGCAGGTTCGTGCACCCATAATGGCACCAAACAGCAGCGCCCGGTTCATGCGCAGCACATAGGCCCCAAACAGATAGCAGATTACCACCGGCAGCAGGCTGACCAGCAGGCCGCACAGCAGCATCAGTGCGCCTTCGCTGCCGAGGCCGTGATTGATGCCGCTACCGGCGCTCAGGCCAACGCCCGCCATAAACACCATCAGCCCAAACTCTTTTACCATCGTCAGCGCGCCCTGAGGGATATAGCCGAAGGTAGGGTGGTTAGCACGCAGAAAGCCAAGCATGATGCCAGCAAACAGCAGCCCGGCGGCATTGCCGATACCAAAACTGAAATTACTGAACTGAAAGGTGATCAGGCCGATCATCAGGCCGACGATAAAGAAGGCGCAAAACGCCAGTAGATCGGTCACCTGGCTGTGGATGGCGATAAAACCGATGCGATCCGCAACGCTTTTAACGCGCTTTGCTTCGCCACTGACCTGCAGCACATCCCCTTTGTTTAGCATAATGCTGTCGTCAATGGGCATCTCAATCTGGCTGCGAATGACGCGGTTCAGGAAGCAGCCGTGATCGGTAAGATTGAGCTGGCTCAGGCGCTTGTTCACCGCATTGTGATTTTTCACCACAATCTCTTCGGTGACGATACGCATATCGAGCAGATCACGGTCAAAGACCTCTTTACCGTTACGGAAACTGGCGTCAAGGCGTGCATGGGCATCGGGATAGCCTACCAGCGAAATATCATCGCCCAGCTGCAACACCGCATCGCCATCCGGGCTGGCCAGAATGCCATTGCGGCGGATACGTTCAATGTAGCAGCCGGTCTGGCGGTAAATACCCAGTTCGCGCAGGTTTTTTCCGCCGCTCCACGCAACCAGTTCCGGGCCAACGCGATAGGCACGAATGACCGGCAGGAAGACTTTGCGCTGGCTGTCCGCGTCGAGCCCGCGTTCGCGCGCAATTTGCTGCGCGCAGGTCGGCAGATCCTGATGCTGCAGACGCGGCAGATAACGCGCACCAAAAATCAGGCTCACCAGTCCGATCAGATAGGTCAGGGCATACCCCAGCGAAAGGTGATCCTGCATAAGTGCCAGCCGACTGCCGTCGTTAATACTCTGGCGCAGCGTATCGCCTGCGCCAACCAGCACCGGCGTTGAGGTCATTGATCCTGCCAGCATGCCCGCCGTCAGACCGATATCCCAGCCAAACAGTTTGCCAAAGCCCAGCGCCAGCAGCAGGGCACTGACCACCATCACGATGGCCAGCATAAAGTAGTTTTTTCCGTCGCGAAAAAAAATAGAGAAGAAGTTGGGGCCAGCTTCGACACCCACACAAAAAATAAACAGCATAAACCCCAGGCTTAGCGCGCTGGTATTAATTGCGAAGTGCTGCTGTCCCAGTAATAACGAAACGACTAATACGCCAATGGAATTTCCTAATTGCACCGAGCCAAGGCGCAATTTACCCAGGCAAAGCCCGAGCGCCAGCACCACAAATAATAACAGAACGTCATTTCCGCTTAACAAATCTGCGACGTTTATGTTCACTGTTTAACTTCTTATTTACGTGTAAGTGGTTGATGTTAAGCCTGTTTTTCGCTATCTTTTTCTGGTCGTCTGCTCAGTCGTCCATGAGATAGTGACAAAGCCGCGTCAAAACGGCGGATATTCTAATCATAAAAATCACCCTCAGCCATTCGCAAAAAACGAATTAAGCCGACGGTCTGTTTCATTTTATTTCCACTCGTTCTCAGCAGGTTGTTGTCAATTTGATCATTTTTGATAAATGGAGTGATATGCCGCGGCGTTCCTTACACTGGACTGGGGCTATGTTAGGCGTGACGCTTTACAGTCTGGTCTTTATTTATGCTCATCGTTACTGGCTAGTGGGCGATGCTGCGCTGCATGGGCAGCCGGAATTACTGCTGTTTTTATTGCCTGGCGTGGTGATGGCGCTGCTGCATATTGAGAGTCCCCTGAAGAGCACCCTGCTGATGGCTTTATGGGGCACGACGATTGGTGGCATGATGTTAAACAGCTCGCTGCTGGCGCATACGACCTGGATTATGCTGACGGCCTGGAGTCTCAGTGCGGTTTTCTGGGCGGGAAGCGGCGCGCTGCTGGTGCGGCTGCTAAAAATTATCTGGCGTTAAGGCCAGCAAAAAAACGGGCCAGATGGCCCGCTGTCACAATACCCGCGCTTATGCGCTCAGGTTAGCGGTGGTCCAGGCAGCGAAGTCGGTATAGCCACCGATGTGCTGCTCATCAATAAAAATTTGCGGCACGGTGCTCACCGGTTTGCCGGCGCTTTTTTCCAGATCCGCTTTAGTAATGCCCTCTGCCTGAATATCCACATACTGATAAGTGAAGTCATCACGCTCGGCGCTGAGTTTGTCAGCCAGCTCTTTTGCACGCACGCAGTAAGGGCAGCCCGGACGGCCAAAAATTACGGTAACCATGAAACACTCCTTAAGTGAGGCCATATAGTGTGACCTGCGTCACATCGGCTCAGGACAGATGGTCAATATCATGCCCGCTCGAACCGCTTAAAGAAAGCAGGAAATGCCTGTTAGTCTGATGCGCGTCGTCTATGCAAGTTTCTGAACCTTGACCATAATTGACGGCCTGAACCCGGTGTGACCCAGGAGGAAGCCATGCGAAATCTGGCGCGTTTACCCAAAAATTTGCTGGTGATGGAGGCCCTTGGTGGTCTGCTGATACTTGGCGCGCTGCTGTTCGCCAATCACTGGCTGTCTGTGCCTGCTGGCGTTGACAGCAAAACGCTGGCCACGGCGCTACTGCTGGCAGGCATTGCGCTGATGCTGCCTGCGGCCTGGCTGATGATATGGCGTACCGCTCAATCCATGGCACCGCAACTTTTTGGTCACACTGATAAAAAAACTGATACTCGCCGGAGACCTTAATGACACCAACCATTGATTTATTGTGCAGCCATCGCTCAATTCGTTCTTTTACCGATCGGGCGATTACTGCGGAGCAGCGCGAGGCGATAATTAACGCGGCGCAATCGGCCTCTACCTCCAGCTTTCTTCAGTGTTCATCGATTATTCGCATCACCGATCCCGCGCTGCGCCAGCAGCTGGTGACCCTGACCGGCGGCCAGCAGTGGGTAGCCGATGCTGCTGAGTTCTGGGTCTTCTGCGCCGACTTCAATCGCCATCTACAGATCTGCCCTGATGCGCAGCTGGGACGTGCCGAGCAGCTGCTGCTCGGCTGCGTGGATACCGCGCTGATGGCGCAAAATGCCATGGTTGCGGCGGAATCGCTCGGTATGGGCGGCGTATTTATTGGCGGTATCCGCAACAGCATTGCGCAGGTAACAGAGCTGCTCGGCCTGCCGAAATTTGTGCTGCCGCTGTTTGGTTTTTGTATCGGCTATCCCTCCAGCGTGCCGGACAGCAAACCCCGTCTGCCCCATGCGATGCTGGTGCATGAAAACCGCTATCAGCCGGTAGACCCGCAGGTGCTGGCCGATTACGATAGCCGCACAGAGATCTACTATGAGAATCGCGACAGCAACCAGCGTAGCGAGACCTGGAGTGAGCTGATTCAGCGTCTGATCATTAAAGAAACGCGTCCCTTTATCCTCGATTACCTGCACCAGCAGGGGTGGGCGACGCGCTAACCGCCAGGAGGTTCGATGATGAAGATAGCCATTCTGTCGCGCGACAGAGAGCTCTACTCCTGCCGACGTTTACGTGAGGTAGCCGAGCAGCGCGGGCACGTTATTCAGATCATCGATCCGCTTTCCTGCTATATGAATATCAATCCGGCATCGCCAGCGGTGCACTACTGCGGCGAACCGCTCGGCCATTTCGACGCGGTCATTCCGCGCATCGGCTCCGCCATCACCTTTTACGGTACGGCGGTGCTGCGACAATTTGAAATGTGCGGCAGTTATCCGCTCAACGAGTCGCTGGCGATTGCCCGCGCTCGCGACAAGCTGCGTTCATTACAGCTGCTGGCGAGGCAGGGCATCGATATGCCGGTCACTGGCTTTGCCTCCTCGCCGGACGATACGCAGGATTTGATCGCGATGGTAGGCGGCGCTCCGCTGGTGGTGAAGCTGGTCGAAGGTACGCAGGGCATCGGCGTGGTGCTGGCGGAGACGCGGCAGGCGGCGGAGAGCGTGATTGACGCTTTTCGCGGCCTGAACGCCCATATTCTGGTGCAGGAGTTTATCCAGGAAGCGCAGGGGCGTGATGTGCGCTGTCTGGTTATCGGCGATGAAGTTGTCGCCGCTATTGAGCGCGAGGCGAAAGAGGGTGACTTTCGTTCTAACCTGCACCGCGGCGGTAAAGCGCATGCGGTGGAGATCACCCCGCAAGAGCGCGCCATTGCAATAAAAGCGGCCAGGACGCTGGGGCTGGACGTTGCGGGCGTTGATATTTTGCGTGCCCGTCGCGGTCCTCTGGTCATGGAAGTTAACGCCTCTCCCGGGCTGGAAGGCATTGAAGCCACCACCGGAATCGATATTGCAGGCAGGATGATCGCATGGATAGAGCAGAATGCCTTGCCCGGTTTCAGTCTTAAAACCGGCGGCTGAGGCGCGCTTTACAGCGGTTTTCGTAGCGTCCGCGCTATTTTTTCCGTAAGCTTAGCGCCTGTTTATTCACCCCTTGGGACACTACGATGGATTCTCTTGTCGTTCCGGATATCGACCTGTTGCGTCGCTGGCTGGATCAGCAAAATATCACCTGGTTCGAATGTGATGCCTGTCAGGCACTTCATCTGCCGCACATGCAAAATTTCGATGGGGTGTTTGACGCCAAAATCGATCTGGTCGACAACGTCATTCTTTTCTCTGCGCTGGCGGAAGTGAAGCCGACGGCGTTGATTCCGCTCGTGGGCGATTTGTCGCAAATCAATGCCAGTTCGCTGACGGTCAAAGCCTTTATTGACATTCAGGATGATAATCTGCCGAAGCTGATTGTCTGCCAGTCTCTGGGCACCAGCGCCGGATTAACCTTTGGCCAGTTTGCCAGCTTTATCAAGCAGAGCGAAGAGCAGATCTCGATGGTGATTATGGAAGCCTTCGCCAATAATCTGCTGATGATGGGTGAAGAAGAGGAACGTCCGCTGACCAGTTTTAGCCATTCGCTACTGCACTAAGCTGAACAGGTTTCCCGCCTCGCTCTGACTGCCGCTTTATGCGGCAGTTTTCATTTCTGGCCCTGCCATTTTTTATTCTGCACTTTGCCCTTTACTGCCAGATATTTCTCGTGGTTTATGCCAATCCTGCCAGACCACATAGCACAAACATGCATAAGCTATCGCTAAAAGGCGTTTTTTAAGCTGGGGTATGGCACAGCACTGGTCGTGCGGCTATTCTTGCGGGGCTGCATCAGGCGTGGAGTCGCAGCGCAGCTATCAGTTTTTACTATTAAACTCTCAGTGAATAATGATTCATTGTGTCTGTGCATTGGCACACCGCTCGCAGCGTTGGGATCAGGTTGTGGTGATCCGCTCAGGAGGAAATAACAAGATGCGTAATCAAAAGAAATGGTTGTCAGGTGCGATAGTCAGCGTACTGATGGTCGCCTCTGCCGGATCGATGGCGGAAGATAAAACGCTGCACGTCTATAACTGGTCAGATTATATTTCGGCCGATACCGTGCCGAATTTTGAAAAGCAGACCGGCATCAAAGTGGTCTACGACGTCTTTGATTCCAACGAAGTGCTGGAAGGTAAACTGATGGCGGGCAGCACCGGCTACGATGTGGTCGTGCCCTCATCAAGCTTTCTGGGGCGTCAGCTGCAGTCCGGCGTGTTTCAGCCGCTGGACAAAAGCAAACTGCCGAACTACAAAAATCTTGATCCCGAGCTGATGAAGAAAGTGGCACAGCACGATCCCGACAATAAATACGCCATTCCTTATCTCTGGGGCACCACCGGTATTGGCTACAATGTGGATAAGGTAAAAGCCGCGCTGGGCGCTGATGCGCCGGTTAACAGCTGGGATCTGGTGCTGAAGCCAGAAAATCTGGAGAAGCTGAAAAGCTGCGGTGTCTCTTTCCTTGACGCGCCAGAAGAGATCTTCGCCACTGTGCTGAATTACCTGGGCAAAGACCCCAACAGCTCTGACGCAAAAGATTACTCGGGTGCGGCGACCGATCTGCTGCTGAAGCTGCGTCCCAGCATTCGCTATTTCCACTCCTCTCAGTACATCAACGATCTGGCCAACGGCAACACCTGCGTCGCTATTGGCTGGTCGGGTGATATTTTACAGGCGAAAAACCGCGCTGAGCAGGCGAAAAACGGCGTGCATCTGGCCTACAGCGTACCGAAAGAGGGAGCACTGGCTTTCTTTGACATGATGGCTATTCCAAAAGATGCGAAAAATGTCGACGCCGCCTATCAGTGGCTGAACTACATCATGGATCCGAAAGTGATTGCCGACGTTTCTAACAAGATGTCCTACGCTAACGGTAACAAAGCATCGCTGCCGCTGATCAATGCCGATATTCGTAACAACCCAGGCATTTTCCCGACGCCGGAAGCCATGTCGAAACTGTTCGTGCTGAAAGTGCAGGATCCGAAGCTGGATCGCGCGCGCACCCGTGCGTGGACGCGAGTGAAAAGCGGAAAATAAACGGCTTTTTACGCATTTGAAAGCTTACAACCTGGAACAGAGGCGCTGCGCTGGCCTCTGTTTTCTCTTTTTTGCGGCTGGCTTAGCCGTTCCGCGTAGACCGGAGTGAACTGTTAGTGAATGACGCGATTCCTCGTCCCCAACCTAAAACCGCAAAGGCGCTTACGCCGCTGCTGGAGATCCGCAACCTGACGAAGTCCTTTGACGGACAACATGCCGTCGATGACGTCAGCCTGACCATCTATAAAGGCGAGATTTTTGCGCTGCTTGGCGCGTCCGGCTGCGGTAAATCAACGCTGCTGCGCATGCTGGCAGGCTTCGAGCCGCCGACCAGTGGTCAGATCGTGCTCGACGGGCAGGATCTCTCTCACGTTCCCCCCTATCAGCGCCCGGTCAATATGATGTTTCAGTCCTATGCGCTCTTCCCGCATATGACGGTTGAGCAGAATATCGCATTCGGCCTTAAGCAGGACAAACTGCCGAGGGACGAAATTTCAGCGCGCGTTCAGGAGATGCTGGCGCTGGTGCATATGCAGGAATATGCCCGTCGCAAGCCGCACCAGCTTTCAGGCGGCCAGCGTCAGCGCGTGGCGCTGGCGCGCAGCCTGGCGAAACGCCCTAAACTGCTGCTGCTTGATGAGCCGATGGGGGCGCTGGATAAAAAGCTGCGCGACCGTATGCAGCTGGAAGTGGTCGATATCCTGGAGCGCGTCGGCGCCACCTGCGTCATGGTGACGCACGACCAGGAAGAGGCGATGACCATGGCAGGCCGCATCGCGATTATGAATCGCGGCAAGTTCGTGCAGATTGGCGAGCCGGAAGAGATTTATGAGCATCCGACCACTGTGTACAGTGCTGAGTTTATTGGATCGGTCAACGTATTCAGCGGCCTGCTGCGCGAACGTCAGGAAAATGGCCTGGTGATCGACAGTCCCGGACTGGTGCATCCGCTGAAGGTCGATTCTGACGTATCGGTGCCGGATAACGTGCCGGTGCATGTCGCGCTGCGCCCGGAAAAAGTGATGCTGTGTGAGGAGGTCCCGCCGGACGGCTACAACTTTGCCGTCGGTGAGGTGGTGCACATTGCCTATCTTGGCGATCTCTCTATCTATCACGTCCGACTGAAAAGCGGCCAGATGATCAGCGCCCAGTTACAGAACGCGCACCGCTTCCGCAAAGGGCAGCCGACCTGGGGCGATGAAGTGCGCCTCTGCTGGGATGTCGACAGCTGTGTGGTCCTGACGGCTTAAGGAGAGACGATGAGCCAACTTTTTCACTCCAGCAAACCGCCGGGCGCGCGGCTGGCCGGTACGCCGCTGCAGCGCTGGGCGACGCGCATGAAAATGCATCACGGCCGCAAACTGGCTATTGCGCTACCCTATCTCTGGCTGGTGCTCTTTTTCCTGCTGCCGTTTTTGATCGTGCTGAAAATCAGCTTTGCTGATATTGCACGCGCGATCCCGCCTTATACCGAGCTAATTAGCTGGGCTGACGATCAGCTCAATATTGTGCTGAATCTGGGCAACTACCTGACGCTGACCGACGACCCGCTCTACGTTGATGCCTATCTGCAATCGCTTAAGGTGGCCGCAATCTCGACGCTGATCTGCCTGCTGGTGGGCTATCCACTCGCCTGGGCAGTGGCACACAGCAAACCGTCGATGCGGACCATCCTGCTGCTGCTGGTGATCCTGCCGTCGTGGACCTCGTTTCTGGTACGCGTCTACGCCTGGATGGGGCTACTGAATAACAACGGCATCCTGAACCGCTTTTTAATGTGGCTGGGCGTTATCGATCATCCGCTGGTGATCCTCTATACCAATACGGCGGTGTATATCGGCATCGTTTACTGCTATCTGCCCTTTATGGTACTGCCGATCTATACCGCTCTGACGCGCATTGACTATTCACTGGTCGAAGCGTCGCTCGATCTTGGCGCGAAGCCGCTAAAAACCTTCTTCAGCGTGATTGTGCCGCTGACCAAAGGCGGCATTATCGCCGGTTCAATGCTGGTATTTATTCCGGCAGTGGGCGAGTACGTTATCCCGGAGCTGCTGGGCGGCCCTGACAGCATTATGATTGGCCGTATCCTCTGGCAGGAGTTTTTCAATAACCGCGACTGGCCGGTGGCGTCGGCGCTGGCGGTAATTATTCTGCTGATCTTGATCCTGCCCATTATCTGGTTCCATAAACATCAAAACCGTGAAACAGGAGAGAAGGGATGAATCAGCTTCCTGCTATTCGCTCGCCGTGGCGTACCGCGATTCTGGCGTGCGGCTTTCTGTTTCTCTACGCGCCAATGCTGCTGCTGGTGGTCTACTCCTTCAACAGCTCGCAGCTGGTGACGGTCTGGGAGAGCTTCTCATTTCACTGGTATCGCGTGCTGTTTCAGGATGAGGCGATGCTGGATGCCGTGGGCCTCAGCCTGACCATTGCCGCGCTGAGCGCGACCATGGCAGTGGTGCTTGGCACCATTGCGGCAGTGGTGGTGGTGCGCTTTGGCCGTTTTCGCGGCCATACTGGCTTTGCCTTTATGCTGACTGCGCCACTGGTGATGCCAGACGTGATTACCGGGCTGTCGCTGCTGCTGCTGTTTGTCGCTATGGGCAACGCCTTTGGCTGGCCCAGCGATCGCGGCATGCTGACGATCTGGCTGGCACACGTCACGTTCTGTACCGCCTATGTCGCTGTGGTGATTAACTCGCGCCTGCGCGAGCTGGATCGCTCGATTGAAGAGGCGGCGATGGATCTGGGTGCAACGCCGCTGAAGGTGTTCTTCGTGATCACCGTACCGATGATTGCACCGGCGATTGTGACGGGCTGGCTGCTGGCCTTTACGCTGTCGCTGGACGACCTGGTGATCGCCAGCTTTGTTACCGGGCCAGGCGCAACCACCTTACCGATGGCGATCTTTGCCACGGTGCGGCGCGGCGTCAATCCCGAAATCAACGCGCTGGCCTCGCTGATCCTGTTTATTGTTGGGCTGGTGGGCTTTATTGCCTGGCGCTGGATGGCACACGAAGAAAAACAGCGGATTCGCGATATTCAGAAAGCCAGGCGTGGCTGAAATCCTTAACCTTTGCCACTATAGATGCGGGCGGATTTTTTCCGCCCCGTCCAGGTGCGGTTACGGAGTCAGCCATGTCGGAAATCCTGAAAAAAAATGATTTTATCTCTCTTGCGCCGGTGCCGGTGTCGGTAGCGGGCATCGCTATCATTGCGACGCGCTGTCTGAGCGTGCTGATGCTGGCGAACGAGCTGGGCGTTGAAGAGATGGTAAATTTTGTTCACCGCAGTGCCCAGGCCTGGGACTCCACCCTGATTTTTATCGCCAGCCAGCTCATTTTCTTTTACGAACTGCGCTGCGCCTTTCTGCTGCTGCGCGGTCGAAACAAGGGGCGCTGGGGCTTCGCAGCGACCCAGCTGGTGGTACTGCTCTATATGCTGACGGCCTCCACCGGCGGCATCTATCCAGAAATTTTCAGCATCAGCGGTGCCAGCAACGCGCAGGTTATTCATCATACGCTGTTGCAAAAGCTGCCCGATCTGCTGGTGCTGGGGCTGCTGTTTCTCCCCGGGAGCAGCCGCGCATTTTTCCGCAAGCGGTGATACAATCGCGCTCCGCCCGACCTCGCGACCATGACTTACAGGCCATACCCAATGCATTGCGCCCTCTATGACGCTGACCGCTGCCGCTCATGCCAGTGGCTGGAAAAACCCTATTCACAACAGCTCAGCGACAAACAGTCGCGACTGGAACAGCTGCTGGCAGAGCGGCCGGTTAGCCAGTGGCTGCCGCCCGTCACGTCGGCGCAGCAGGCGTTTCGCAACAAGGCGAAAATGGTCGTCAGCGGTAGCGTAGAGCGCCCGGTCTTCGGCCTTGTTCAGCGTGACGGCAGCGCAGTTGATCTCTGTCACTGCCCGCTCTATCCCGCCAGCTTTGCGCCGGTATTCGATATACTGAAGCCCTTTATCGCCCGCGCCGGATTAACTCCCTATAACGTCGCGCGCCAGCGTGGTGAGCTGAAGTTTCTGCTGCTGACGGAAAGCACGCAGGGCGGCATGATGCTGCGCTTTGTTCTGCGCTCCAGGGCAAAACTGGATCAGCTGCGCGCGGCGCTGCCGTGGCTGCAACAGCAGCTGCCGCAGCTCAGGGTCATTTCCGCCAATATTCAGCCCGTACATATGGCGATTCTGGAAGGGGATGAGGAGATAGCGCTGACGCCCTCACAGTCGCTGGCGGAATGCTTTAACGCGATACCGCTGTGGATACGACCGCAAAGCTTTTTCCAGACTAACCCACAGGTGGCCGCTGCACTCTACGCTACCGCACGTGACTGGGTGAGTGAGCTGCCTGTTAGCAGCATGTGGGATCTTTTTTGCGGCGTTGGCGGCTTTGGTCTGCACTGTGCGACGCCGGAAATGCAACTAACCGGAATTGAAATCAGCGCCGAAGCGATTGCCTGCGCGCAGCGCTCTGCGGAGATGCTGGGGCTGAAGAAGGTCAGCTTTGCCGCGCTGGATTCTACCGCTTTTGCCACCGGGCGCGATGCCGTGCCGGATCTGGTGCTGGTCAATCCGCCACGCCGCGGGATTGGTGAGGCACTGTGCCGCTATCTGGGGCAGATGGCACCCGATTATCTTCTCTATTCCAGCTGTAATCCAGAGAGCATGGCGCAAGACCTGGCTCGTCTGACCGCCTATCGCGTTGAGCGTGTGCAGTTGTTCGATATGTTTCCGCACACCGCACATTTTGAGGTGCTTAGTCTGCTGGTGCGCCAGAATTAACAGGAGGGTGGGCCAGCGTTCTGACAGCCTGAACTGAGGACGATGCAGAACCGGTCAGACCGTCATTTGCTGGCCCATAGTCGATTACTCAGGGAACCACTTCTGGTTTAGCTGTTGCAGCGTGCCGTTGGTTTTCAGCGTGGCCAGCGCGCCGTTTAGCTTGTTGCGAAGCGCGTCATCGCCTTTACGTACGGCAATGCCCAGCCCGGTTCCAAAATAAGCTTTATCGCTAATGTGCTCACCTACCGGTGCCAGGTCGACATTGGTTTTCAGCCACTGGTTAACCACCGCCGTATCGCCAAAGACTCCGTCAAGACGACCGCTTTTCATATCCAGAATGGCGTTCTGATAGCTATCATAGGCGACGGTAGTGATTTCAGGATGTTTTTCCTGCAAATATTTCTGGTGCGTGGTGCCATTTTCCACGCCGATACGTTTACCTTTGAGCGCGGCGATATCGCTGAATTTGCCCTTGCGTGCGATAACGATGGCGGAGTTCGCGTAGTAGGGCTGGGTGAAATCGACCTGCTTGCTGCGCTCCTCGGTGATATCCATACCGGAGATAACCGCATCGAAGCGGCGGAACTTCAGTGACGGGATCAGGCTGTCGAAAGCGTTATTGGTAAAGGTGCACTCTGCCTGCAGCTGCTGACACAGCGCGTTGGCCAGATCGATATCAAATCCGACAATCTGATTTTCGCGGTTCAGCGATTCAAAAGGGGGATAGGTCGCGGAAGAGGCGAAACGAATTTTATCGGCTGCGTGGGCGCTCACTGCCAGGGTCGCCAGAGCGGCGGCAAGGATCCATTTTTTCATCGGGTAACTCCTGAAACATATGCCAGAGGCGGAACGGGTTACACGATGCCAGTTAATGCATCTTTATGCAATATTTGTGATTAAAAAATTAAAAAGGCGAGCATTGCTCGCCTGGATATTAACTTCTGCGCTCGAATGCCAGCGCGCGCCGTTCTATTAAGCGCATCAGCAACGTCAGCAGTCCGTTCACCACCAGATAGACCAGCCCCGCAGCGGCAAACACCATCACGTCGTAGGTGCGCCCATAAAGCAGCTGCCCGTGACCCATCACCTCCATAAGGGTGATGGTGTAGGCCAGCGAGGTGCCTTTGAACACCAGCACCACCTCATTAGAGTAAGAGGAGAGCGCGCGTTTAAACGCGTAGGGCAGAAGAATGCGCAGCGTATCATTGCGGTTCATGCCCAGCGCGGCACAGGATTGCCACTGTCCTGACGGGATGGCGCGCATCGCGCCGTAAAAGAGCTGTGTCGTGTAGGCGGCGCTGTTGAGTGACAGCGCCAGCATTGCGCACAGCCACGGCTGCGACAGCAGATGCCATAGCCAGGGAATGCTTTGCAGGCTGGGGAACTGGCCGGGGCCATAGTAAATCAGGAAGATCTGCACCAGCAGCGGCGTACCGGTAAACAGGGTGATATAAATTTTCACCAGCGGAGCAAACAGCGGCGTTTTCAGTGACAACACCACGGTAAACAGCAGCGCCAGCACCAGCGCGACCAGTAGCGATGCCACCGTCAGCGTCAGGCTGGTTTGCAGCCCTTTCAGAATCTCAGGCAGGTAGCTCAGCATTAGCTGTTCCCTCGCTCGAAGCGCGTGGTGCGCAGCTCAATACGACGCAGTACCGCCTGACTCAGTAGCGTAATGACCAGGTAAATGGCGGCGGCAATTAAAAACCAGGTAAAGGGTTCCTGGGTACGAGTCGCAATGCTTTTCGTCTGGAGCATCAAATCGTTTACGCTGATCAGCGAAACCAGCGCGGTATCTTTCAGCAGCACCAGCCACTGATTGCCCAGCCCCGGCAGCGCATGACGCCACATCTGCGGCAGGATCAGGCGCAGGAAAATTGCGGACTTTTTCATACCCAGCGCCTGACCCGATTCCCACTGTCCCTGGGGCACCGCTTTCAGCGCACCGCGCAGGGTTTGCGATGCGTAGGCAGAGTAGAGAATAGCCAGGGCAATGACGCCGCAGAGAAAGGGACTCACGTCGAAGTTTTCAATGGCGACCTGCACCGGCAGCTGGAACAGGCCAAAGTTGAGGGTAAAGCCATCGGAGAGCACCAGCAGCAGCTGCGAAGCGCCAAAATAGATAAACAGCACCACCAGAATCTCAGGCAGGCCGCGTATAAGCGTGACCAGCGCCGTGCCAGCCCAGGCCAGCGGTTTGATCCGCAGCGATTCCCAGCCGGCAAAAATCATCGCCAGCACCAGGCCGGCGATCAGGGCGCAAACAGCGAGGCCGACGGTCATTCCGGCGGCGCTGGCGAGAGGATAGAGCTCACTCATTGGTAATTACTGCTGGAACCATTTGCTGTAGATGGTTTTGTAGGTGCCGTCAGCCTTCACTTTTTCCAGCGCGGCGTTAAATTTCGCCTGCAGGTCGGTGTTACCCTGACGCACGGCAATGCCCAGGCCGGTGCCGAAATAGGCTTTGTCAGTAACTTTCTCACCTACCGGGGCCAGATTTGCGTTCTGCTTCAGCCACTCATTGACCACGGCTGTGTCACCGAATACCGCATCAATACGGCCATTTTTCAGATCGAGCACCGCGTTCTGATAGCTGTCGTAAGGGACGGTAGTGATATCACTGTGTTGATCGTTCAGGTATTTCTGGTGCGTGGTGCCGTTCTGAACGCCAACGCGTTTGCCCTTCAGCGCGGCCACATCGGCCACCTTGCCTTTCTGGGCAATAAACAGCGCCGAGTTGTCATAGTAGGGCTTGCTGAACAGCACCTGCTTTTCACGCTCTGGCGTGATATCCATACCGGCCATCACCGCGTCGAAACGGCGGAATTTCAGGCTGGGGATCAGACTGTCAAAAGCCTGATTAGTGAAGGTGCAGGTGGCATCCATCTCTTTACAGAGCGCGTTAGCCAGATCGACATCAAAGCCCTGAATTTTGTTGCTGGAATCCACAAACTCAAACGGAGGATAGGAGGCTTCGGTGGCGAAGCGAATAGTCTGCGCCGCAGAGGCATTCAGGCTCAGACCAGCAAGCAGTGCAGCAAGTACGATTTTTTTCATTAATAGCTTCCTGACTTAGTGCGAAAGATAATGTGCAAACGCATCGGTTTGCGGCTGTGTAAATCGGCTGGCATCACCCTGTTCCACGATATGGCCATTTTCCATATAGACCACACGGCTGGCGGTTTTGCGCGCCACTTCAACTTCGTGGGTCACAATGACCTGGGTGATTTGCGTCTGCGCCAGCTCGCGAATAATGCTGACAATCTGCGCAGTAATTTCCGGGTCGAGCGCGGCGGTCGGCTCATCAAACAGCAGCACCTGCGGCTCCATCATCAGGGCACGAGCAATAGCCACGCGCTGCTGCTGACCACCGGAAAGGTGCAGCGGAAAACGGTCAGCAAATGAGGTCAGGCGCAGGCGTTCCAGCAGCTTGTCAGCTCGGGCGCGCGCCTCGGCTTTGCTGAGTCCCAGCACGCGACAGGGGGCTTCAATAAGATTCTGCACCACGGTCAGATGCGGCCAGAGGTTATATTGCTGGAAGACCATGCCAACATTCTGACGCAGTTCACGGATGGCGGCATCAGAAGGCGTTTTACTGAAGTCGAAGTGATTACCGGCAATTTGCAGGCTGCCTGAGCGTGGTTGCTCCAGCAGGTTAAGCACGCGCAGGAGTGAGCTTTTCCCCGCGCCGCTTGGGCCAAGAAGCACCAGCGTTTCGCCTTGCGGGCAAGTCAGATTGATGTCAAACAGCGCCTGATGCGCGCCGTAAAAGCAGTTAATCCCGTTTAGTTGAATACTCATGCGCAAATTTTGAATAGCCATTAGTGCCGCGAATCTTAACCGCACCAGAATAGTTATGCAAATGAAGTGGGTTAAAATTTATTAAACCGCAGGGAAACCGCTAAAGCGTAGCACAATATCGCGCCGTCTGGCGGTGTGGGAATCAGAGACGCAAAGCCGTCGCGCCACCTGCGGCGCGACGGTGAGCTTGCCACATTACTTACTGGCGTGCTCCAGTGTCTGGCTGAGCGTGCCGCCACCGGGATGGGGCCAGTCAGCAACATAGCGCACGTCATCAACCACCCAGCAGCTTCCTTCATGGATCATCAGCACCTCATCCTGCCAGCTTTTGCCGTCGCGGCTCAAATCAACGCGCAGCGGAATGTTGCGCGCGTCGCGGTTGGGGATGCGTGAGCTGTCCGCGACTTTGGCGGCGGCGGGGCCCTGCGGCAGACTGGAGAAGAGATCGCTGCTGCGCCACTGCGCCGTGGCGTTACCGCCGTGCGTGCTGAGCTGCTGGAGCGTCTGATAAAGACGATCGCTCAGGTAAGGCCGATATTTTGCCAGCTGGTCGCTGCCCGGCAGGCCAGGCGTGGGCTGCTGGATACGCAGATCGTAAAACTGCTGGGCGACGCTGTCTGGCCCGCCGTCAACGCAGGGCGCGGTACGAGGCCCATTGTCCTTAATCACGGGCTCAACCGTGGTACAGGCTGAAAGCAGCAGTGCAGTGGGAATCAGCAGCGCAAAGGCTTTGTTTCTCATCTCGATTTCCTTATTGTTCACTGGCAAAGCGTCATTTTTAGCATAGAGTATAGCCGTGCTTTTTAGTTGAAAGAGCCTTGTCTGCCATTTCACCAGAGGAGAGAACGATGAAATTTTCTACCACGCCTACGCTGGAAGGCCACAGCATCAGCGACTATTGCGGTGTTGTTACTGGCGAAGCGATCCTCGGCGCTAACATTTTCCGCGACTTTTTTGCCGGCATCCGCGATGTGGTTGGCGGCCGCTCCGGCGCCTACGAAAAAGAGCTGCGCAAGGCGCGGGAGATCGCCTTCGGGGAGCTGGAAGAGCAGGCAAAAGCACTGGGCGCAAACGCGGTTGTTGGCATCGACATCGATTACGAAACCGTTGGCAAGGAGGGTAGCATGCTGATGGTGAGCGTCAGCGGTACGGCGGTGATTCTGCGTTGAAGTGGGCGCTGACGGCGCTGGCACTGCTGCTGGCCGGCTGCCAGAGCGATCTGGTGCCGCGTCAGGGTTACTGGGTGGATACCCGGCATCCCGCCTGGGGCGCGCGGCCCCGAATTAAAGTTATTGTTATCCATTATACCGCAGAAGATTTTCCTTCTTCGCTGGCGACGCTGACCGACCGCGACGTCAGCGCGCACTATCTGATCCCTCGCCAGCCGCCGCAGCGTGCCGGAAAGCATGTGGTCTGGCAGCTGGTGCCAGAGCATCAGCTTGCCTGGCACGCCGGACCAAGCTACTGGCGCGGCGCAACGCGTATCAATGACACCTCGATTGGCATTGAACTGGTCAATCGCGGTTATACGCGCACGCTGACCGGGCGCAACTGGCAGCCTTTTACCGAGGCGCAGATCGCCACGCTCAGCGTCATGCTGAAAGATATTGCCCGGCGCTATCACATTGCGCCGGAGAATATCGTTGGCCACAGCGATATTGCGCCGCAGCGCAAGCAGGATCCCGGTCCGCTGTTTCCCTGGCATCAACTGGCGCAGCAGGGAGCAGGAGCCTGGCCGGATGCCTCGCGCGTGCAGTATTACCTGGCAGGAGAGGCGGTAGATAAACCGGCAGAGATAACCCAGGTGCTGTTCGCGCTGGCGCGCTATGGCTATGACGTGAGCGGGGCGATAACGCCGCGTCAGCAACAGCAGCTGATCGCGGCTTTCCAGATGCATTTTCGTCCAGCGGACTATCGCGGTATGCCGGATGCAGAAACCCTGGCGATTGCCAGGGCGCTGGCAGAGAAGTATGGCGACTAACGTTTCAGGAAGGCTTTCCAGTATGCGACCAGCTGCTCCAGCGCGTGGCGATCGACATCCAGATGGGTGACAATGCGGGTGACCGGGCCAATGCTCAGCCGCACGTCGCGCTGAGCAAACCAGCTTTTCAGCGCCTCAACCTGGGCGTCAGGCACCCGCACAAACAGCATGTTGGTCTGCTGATCGACAATCTCCAGGCCCGCCTGGTGCAGCTGCTCACCAAGCCAGGCTGCGTTCTCGTGATCCTCTTTCAGGCGCGCAACATTATGCGCCAGTGCATAGAGGCCCGCCGCAGCCAGGATACCTGCCTGACGCATGCCGCCGCCCGCCATTTTGCGCCAGCGGCGCGCACGTTCAATATATGCCTCACTGCCGCACAGCAGCGATCCCACTGGTGCACCCAGCCCTTTTGACAGGCAGATCGTGAGTGTATCGCAGTTGCGTGCAATCGCCTCCAGCGTGACGTTCTGTGCCACCACCGCGTTAAAGATACGTGCGCCGTCGATATGAAGCGCCAGATTGCGCTCGCGGGTAAAGTCAAAAGCGCGGGCGAGATACGCCAGCGGTAGCACCTTACCGTGATGGGTATTCTCAAGGCTAAGCAGACGCGTGCGGGCGAAGTGGATATCATCCGGCTTGATGGCGGCTGCAACCTGATCCAGCGGTAGCGTGCCATCTTCAGCGGCAAGAATGGGCTGCGGCTGAATGCTGCCCAGCACCGCCGCGCCGCCCGCTTCATATTTATAGTTATGCGCCTGCTGGCCGACGATATACTCGTCGCCGCGCTCGCAATGGCTCAGCAGCGCGACCAAATTAGCCTGGGTGCCGGTCGGAAAGAACAGCGCAGCCGCTTTGCCGCTGAGGCGGGCGGCCTCCGCCTCCAGCGCGTTAACGGTGGGATCATCGCGATAAACGTCATCGCCGGTTTCGGCAGCCATCATCGCCTGCAACATTGCGGCACTCGGCCGGGTTACGGTATCACTGCGTAAATCAATCACGTGACTCTCCTGGGAAAAGCGGGCGTTGCGCCCAATGCGAGGACCAGCAGGCGTCGACGCGGCTGGCTGAAGCAGATAGCAAAGCGTTCAGGCCATCCCTGCATGCCTGACCCACGCCCTTCCTGACGCGGAACGCTTTGCTGTTATCACGGTGCCACCTGCGATTCACACTCTGGCACGCTGAGGTGAAAGTCAACGCCCGCTCTGTTCCTTCTCTTTTACCGCAGCCAGTTGGTTTTCGCCAGCTCCACTACCTCGTCGCCGCGGCCATTCAGAATCGCACGCAGCATATAGAGGCTGAAACCTTTTGCCTGCTCCATCTTGATCTGCGGCGGCATCGCCAGCTCTTCTTTAGCGGTAATCACATCCACCAGCACCGGACCAGGATGGGCAAACGCCTGCTCCAGCGCGCTGTTAAGCGCTGAGGCTTTTTCCACGCGCAGCCCCTTGATGCCACAGGCTTCGGCAATAGCGGCAAAATCAGGATTATCCAGCTCGGTGCCGTCAGTGAGATAGCCGCCCGCTTTCATCTCCATAGCGACAAAACCCAGCACGCTGTTATTGAAAATCACCAGCTTCACCGGCAGCTTAAGCTGCGCGAGGGTAATAAAATCACCCATCAGCATGCTGAACCCGCCATCGCCGCACAGCGCCACTACCTGACGCTGACGATCCAGCGCCTGAGCACCCAGCGCCTGCGGCATGGCATTGGCCATAGAGCCATGGTTAAACGAGCCGAGCAGACGACGACGCCCGTTCATCTTCAGATAACGCGCGGCCCAGACGGTGGGCGTGCCAACGTCGCAGGTGAAAATGGCATCGTCGCTGGCGTAGTGGCTAATCTGCTGCGCCAGGTATTGTGGATGAATGGCCTGTTTATCGTTGGCGTTTGCCAG
Organism: Pantoea sp. KPR_PJ; assembly: GCF_041386365.1. Lineage (NCBI taxonomy): Bacteria > Pseudomonadati > Pseudomonadota > Gammaproteobacteria > Enterobacterales > Erwiniaceae > Pantoea > Pantoea sp. KPR_PJ. Next base: position 144,536 of record NZ_JABMIK010000001.1, read on the forward strand.
CTCATCCAGGCCTTTACGTGCGTCAGCATAATGTTCCAGCGCGCTGTCAAGATGGTGACGGTCAGCTTTCTTGTCCAGACGGGGCAGCAGCGCCTGAAGCGTGGGCTTCACCGCGCCCACATAAGCCTGATCGACATGGCAATGCGCGCCCAGGCTGCCGGGATCGATATCGATCTGAATGATTTTTGCCTGTTCAGGGTAGAAGGCGCGATAGGGGAATTTCGTGCCAAGCAGTACCAGCGTATCGGCATTCATCATGGCGTGATAACCCGATGAGAAGCCGATCAGCCCGGTCATGCCAACATCGTAGGGATTGTCATACTCAATGTGCTCTTTGCCACGCAGTGCGTGAACCACAGGGGCTTTGAGCGTTGCTGCCAGTCGCACCACCTCCTCGTGAGCGCCGGCGCAGCCGCTCCCGCACAGCAGCGTAATATTGCCGGCATCATTCAGCGTTTGCGCCAGCTGCGCCAGCTCGCCTTCCTGCGGCTGAATCTGCGGCTGCAGGGGAGGATACCATTCCGCAGAGCCACCTTCAGGGGCGGGCTTCAGCGCAACATCGCCTGGCAGCACAATAACAGACACGCCTCGGTTCAGTATCGCTTTGCGCATGGCGATGCCCAGCACCTGCGGCAGTTGCTCCGGGCTGGAGACCAGTTCGCAATAGTGGCTACATTCGCGGAACAGCTCCTGAGGATGCGTCTCCTGAAAGTAGCCGCTGCCAATTTCGCTGGAAGGGATGTGCGCGGCAATCGCCAGCACCGGCACGCGGTTACGGTGGCAGTCGAACAGGCCATTGATCAGATGCAGGTTGCCGGGGCCGCAGGAACCCGCGCAGACGGCCAGTTCGCCGCTGACGTGCGCCTCTGCGCCCGCTGCGAAGGCCGCCACCTCTTCATGACGCGTTGGCATCCACTCGATGGTGCCCATGCGGTTCAGGCTGTCGCTCAGCCCGTTAAGGGAGTCGCCGGTGACGCCCCAGATTCGTTTGACGCCTGCGTTTTCCAGTGTTTTCGCGATCAGCGCCGCAACGGTCTGTTTCATTTTCCTCTCCTCTGGCAATAAGCCATCTTCCCGATGGCGGACAAAGAAGAAGCCTAGTCGAGGTTTTGCCAGCGCAGCCGTGAAAAAGTGCGCTGTGCGTCAGGCGGAGAAAAAGGCGATAAGCAGCGGTGCCAGCAGGCTCATCACGAATCCATGTACGATGGCGGCAGGAACGATCTCATTGCCGCCTGCGCGCTGGAGTACCGGCAGCGTAAAATCCATCGCCGTCGCACCGCACAGCCCCAGCGCACTGGAGCGATGCCGGGCAATCAGGCCAGGGATGAGCATAATGGCTACCAGCTCACGCAGTAGATCGTTAAAGAAAGCGGCGCTGCCGATAACAGGGCCAAATGACTCCGTCATCAGAATGCCTGAAAGCGAGTACCAGCCAAACCCACTGGCCAGGGCCAGGCCGGTCTTTAGTGGCAGACCCAGTAGCGCGGCGGCAATCGCACCGCCAGAAAGCGCGCTCAGCAGCACCACCACCGAAACCATCATGCCGCGGCGGTTTAGCAGAATCTGACGCAGCGTCATACCGCTGCCGCGTAGCTGCAGGCCCACAAGAAACAGCAGCAGGATCAGCGCATACTCGCTGGCAGTGGCGGCGTGGCGCAGAAAAGAGAGCGGTGTCAGTCCGGCCAGAAAACCCAGCACCACGACACCGCACAGCGTCAGGGAATCAAATACCATGCGCCAGCGTGACGGCAGGGCTTCTTGTTTATGCTTGTGCTGCCAGGGGCAGCGTTTCTCCAGCAGGCGCAGCGCCAGCAGGTTGCAGAGCAGGATGGCCAGCGCGCTGATGAGCGCAATGTGAAACACGCTGAGCAGATTGCGGCTGAGATTGTCGAGAAAAGCGAGGCTGATGCCCATAAAAAACAGGATGATGTAAACCATCCAGCCCAACAGGCGATTGACGATACGCAGTACGGTGGGCTGACGCAGCGGCAATAACCAGCCGATAATCAGCGGCAGCAAAATGATCACAAGTCCTGAATACATAGCAAACAGCGTTTCCCTACGAAAAATTGGCGATAACGCTAGCGAAAAAGAGTAAGAGAGTAAACAGTTACGTGGCAGCGGGGCAGCGACCGGAGGAAACGTCAGTTAACCGCATGTGCGCCAGAGAGAAAAATGCCAGCAGGACGGCTGGCATTTTTTTGCGGAGTGTTCAGAATGGGATGACAGACGTTCAGGCATGCTGCACTGCGTCGACCGGGACGATCAGGCTGGCATGATTGCCTTTCGGGCCCTCATGAACATCAAACTGAACTTGTTGTCCGGCTTTTAGCGTTCTGTAACCATCCATCTGAATTGTAGAATAGTGCGCAAAGATATCTTCGCCGCCGCCGATCGGACAGATAAAGCCGAAGCCCTTGGCGTTGTTGAACCATTTAACAGTACCCGTCTCCATGCTTTTACTTCCCTCGCAAGACATTTTGATAACCAGGTGAGTAATTTAAGCTGTGAGTCGAGTTTGTTTAAAACTCAATCAGCTTGTGTCTGTAGAATGTAGAGAAACGGACTCTGGCGTCAAGCAAACCCCAGGCGTGCATGGAGATAAAATCATCAAAATTTGAGGCAGTTAACGCTATTGCGAATTTTGTGATGCAGGTCGCGCGATGTTTTTTTCAGCAAAAATTAACGTGACGGAAGGGTGCTTGACAGGCGTGTTAAACTCTAAGTACGGATAGCTGATCGTCCGTATCGATGGGCAGAATTTCAACGGAACATTATGGCAAACACTAACGACTGGCTTAACTTTGAACATCTGGCCGAAGATAAAGTGAAGGAGGGCCTCAGGCCGCCTTCGATGTATAAAGTCATCCTGAATAATGACGATTATACGCCTATGGAATTTGTTATTGACGTTCTGCAAAAGTTCTTTTCTTATGATGTTGAACGTGCAACGCAACTGATGCTGAAAGTTCACTACCACGGGAAAGCGATCTGCGGTGTCTTTACCGCTGAAGTCGCGGAGACCAAGGTCGCCCAGGTGAACAATTACGCGCGGGAAAATCAGCATCCATTGCTGTGTACGCTGGAAAAAGCCTGAACTCGCCCTCATATAGTGAAGGTGAGGTTGTCAGAGCGATAATTGGGGGAGGTGCCTTATGCTCAATCAAGAACTGGAACTCAGTTTAAACATGGCTTTCGCCAGAGCGCGTGAGCACCGTCATGAGTTTATGACCGTCGAGCATTTGTTGCTGGCTCTGCTCAGCAACCCGTCGGCCAGAGAGGCACTGGAAGCCTGTACCGTCGATATTGCCGCGCTGCGGCAAGAACTCGAAGCTTTCATTGAACAAACCACACCGGTGCTGCCCGCCATCGAAGGAGAGCGCGATACACAACCCACGCTCAGCTTCCAGCGCGTGTTGCAGCGTGCGGTATTCCATGTCCAGTCATCAGGGCGCAGCGAAGTCGCTGGCGCTAACGTGCTGGTCGCCATCTTTAGCGAGCAGGAGTCGCAGGCGGCTTATCTGCTGCGTAAACATGAAGTCAGCCGTCTCGACGTGGTGAACTTCATCTCCCACGGGACGCGCAAAGACGAACCTGGTCAGGCGCCCCATAACGAGAATCCGGTCAATGAAGAGCAAGCAGGCGGGGAGGATCGTATGGAAAACTTCACCACCAATCTTAATCAGCTTGCTCGCGTCGGCGGAATCGATCCGCTGATAGGTCGCGACAAAGAGCTGGAGCGCACCGTTCAGGTACTGTGCCGCCGTCGTAAAAATAACCCGCTGCTGGTGGGTGAGTCTGGCGTCGGTAAAACCGCCATCGCAGAGGGGCTCGCCTGGCGCATCGTTCAGGGCGACGTGCCGGAAGTGATGAAAGATTGCACTATCTACTCGCTGGATATCGGTTCGCTGCTGGCGGGCACCAAATATCGCGGTGACTTTGAAAAGCGTTTCAAAGCCTTGCTGAAACAACTGGAGCAGGACAACAGCAGCATTCTGTTTATCGATGAGATCCATACTATCATCGGCGCAGGAGCCGCCTCGGGTGGACAGGTCGATGCGGCCAACCTGATTAAGCCACTGCTTTCCAGCGGCAAAATCCGCGTGATGGGGTCGACGACCTATCAGGAGTTCAGCAATATCTTCGAAAAGGACCGTGCGCTGGCGCGTCGCTTCCAGAAGATCGACATCACTGAACCTTCCGTAGATGAAACCGTACAGATCCTGAACGGCCTGAAGCCAAAATATGAAGCGCATCATGACGTGCGTTATACGGCGAAAGCCGTGCGTGCGGCGGTTGAGCTGGCGGTGAAATATATCAATGACCGTCATCTGCCGGACAAAGCGATTGACGTGATTGATGAAGCGGGTGCGCGGGCACGCCTGATGCCTGTCAGCAAGCGTAAGAAAACCATCAACGTGGCGGATATCGAATCGGTAGTGGCGCGTATCGCGCGCATTCCTGAAAAGAGCGTTTCTGCAACAGACCGTGACACGCTGAAAAACCTCGGCGATCGTCTGAAAATGCTGGTGTTTGGTCAGGATAATGCGATAGAAGCGCTGACCGAGGCGATCAAAATGAGCCGCGCGGGTCTTGGCCAGGATCGCAAACCGGTAGGTTCCTTCCTGTTTGCCGGTCCGACCGGCGTCGGGAAAACGGAAGTTACGGTTCAGCTGGCGAAAGCGCTGGGTATCGAGCTGCTGCGTTTTGATATGTCCGAATATATGGAACGCCATACGGTCAGCCGTCTGATCGGTGCGCCTCCGGGCTATGTGGGCTTCGATCAGGGCGGTCTGCTGACCGACGCAGTGATCAAGCATCCCCACGCGGTTGTGCTGCTTGACGAAATTGAGAAAGCGCACCCGGACGTCTTTAACCTGCTGTTGCAGGTGATGGACAACGGTATGCTGACTGACAATAACGGCCGTAAAGCAGACTTCCGTAACGTGGTGCTGGTGATGACCACCAACGCAGGGGTACGTGAAACGGAACGTAAATCCATTGGTCTGATCCATCAGGATAACAGCACCGATGCGATGGAGGAGATCAAAAAGATCTTTACGCCAGAGTTCCGTAACCGTCTCGACAACATTATCTGGTTCCGCCATCTGTCAACGGATGTTATCCATCAGGTTGTGGACAAGTTTATTGTTGAACTGCAGGCACAGCTGGATGCCAAAGGCGTTTCGCTGGAAGTCAGCGACGAAGCGCGCGACTGGCTGGCTGAGAAAGGCTACGACAAAGCGATGGGCGCACGCCCGATGGCGCGTACGGTGCAGGAAAGCCTCAAAAAACCGCTGGCTAACGAACTGCTGTTTGGTTCGCTGGTCGATGGAGGATCGGTTTCGGTGGCGCTCGATAAAGAGAAGAACCAGCTGACCTATCACTTCCTCAGCGCGGAAAAACGCAAAACGGAAGGAACGGTACACTGAGTGCGGTAAGGTAGAAATAGAAAAGGCCAGATGCGAATCTGGCCTTTTTTTTCACCGCCGTCTGACGATGAAAGCGAGAGGTAGCCGCTTAGCGGCTACGGAAGACAATGCGGCCTTTGCTCAGGTCGTACGGGGTCAGCTCAACAGTCACTTTGTCGCCCGTCAGGATGCGGATATAGTTTTTGCGCATTTTACCGGAGATATGAGCGGTAACCACGTGCCCGTTTTCAAGCTCTACGCGGAACATGGTGTTAGGTAACGTATCAAGTACGGTACCTTGCATTTCAATATTGTCTTCTTTGGCCATCGAATCCTCTGGGTGGACTAGCTTTCAGTGAACCGGCAAGATAATGCCGAATTCCATGATTTATGTAAAGAAACGTTGGCAACAAGGCCAACGCTTCGCCGTGCTTCGCGCCAGGCACGAGCATCTCGGTTAAATTCGGGTGTTTATGTGACGTCTGCGGGGGATTAGCGGGCTAAGAATCTGCATCAGTTGGCGGTAACACGCGCTCATCTGAAACAGTTCCGGGAGTGCGTTAGGATTCCCAGCCTGGCAATTCCGGCTCGCCGTTGCGAAGCGCGGACGACATACCAAACGCGACTATTATACCACTTTTACGCCTGATTGTGTGCAAAACATCTGCGCGGGCTTAAAAAAGCGTTTGTGTACGCCAGCAGCCTGCACTGACGGGCTGCCAGGCAAGGGTCTGAAGAGACTGCAAATAGTCGACACGAGGGATCTCCACGGCACCCAGCGACGCGGTATGCGGGTTCAGAACCTGGCAATCCACCAGTTTGCCCTGGTGTTGGACAAAATGCTGGCAAAACACCCAGAGAGCCGTTTTTGAGGCGTTTTCGCGTCGGCTGAACATCGACTCGCCGCAGAAGATTTGCCCAAGCGCCATGCCATACATGCCGCCAGCCAGCTCACCATCCTGCCACACTTCAATGGAGTGGGCATGTCCCAGCTCATACAGCCGCTGCCAGGCACGCTTTACCTCAAAGGTAATCCAGGTCCCCTCCTGGCGATGGGTGGCGCAGCCCTCAACTACATCAAAGAATGCCTGGTTCATGGTGACGCGATAGGGTGAGCGCCGATGAAAGCGCGCCATACTGCGGCTAAGATGGAAAGCGTCTGGCAGCAGAACTGCGCGGGGATCGGGTGACCACCACAGGATGGGGTCGCCAGCCGAGAACCAAGGAAAAATACCATGCTGATAAGCACTGAGCAGGCGGGCAGGGGAGAGATCGCCCCCCATCGCCAGCAGGCCGTTGGGTTCGCGCAGCGCCATTTCAGGCGGAGGAAAGTGAAGGGATTCCCGTGACAGTTGCACCAGTCTCATTGCATCTCTACTCATCAGCTTTTCGCTAAGACTATAGCGCAAAGCGCTGATGGAAATGCCAGTAGCGCCCCGCTTTTGAGATTAATTCGTGGTGATGACCCTGCTCAACAATCTGCCCGTTGTCCATTACGCAGATGCGGTCCAGCGCGGTCAGCCCTGTAAGCCGGTGCGTGACCATGATCAGCGTTTTGCCCGCGGTAACCTGCTGCAACAGTTCCAGAATATGGTGCTCGGTGGTGGCATCAAGCCCCTCAGTGGGTTCATCCAGCAGCCAGAGATCGCCGTCGTGCAGCAGCGCCCGCGCGATAGCCAGACGACGCAGTTCACCGCCCGACAAAGCCCGTCCCCCTTCGCCCAGCCAGGCATTAAGCCCTTCCTCGCTTTCCAGCAGACGCGTCAGGCCTGCCTGACGTAAGGCGTCACTGAGTTGCGCATCGCTGGCTTCAGGACGCGCTACGCGTAAATTCTCCCGCAGCGTCTGATTAAACAGGTGCACGCGCTGGGTGACAACGCTGATGCGCTGGCGCAGCGATCTCTCATCCCAGTTGTGCAGGGCGACGTTTTGCAACATGACGGAGCCCGTCTCAACATCCCAGGCGCGTGTGAGCAGCGCCAGCAGGGTGGATTTGCCGCAGCCCGTGGGGCCGAGCAGAGCGATACGCTCACCTGCCTGCACTTGCAGAGAAAGGTTGTGCAGCACGGCTTCAGCCCGCTGCGGATAATGAAAGGTCACCGCCTCCAGGGCTACGGTCAGACTGCCTGGCGCAATAGCTGACGTCTGGGGAAAAATAAGGGCAGGCGTCTGATCGACGATGGCGTTGACGCGATCGGCGGCGGCCATCACCTGCGCCATTGGCAGAAAAGCACCTGCAACCGGGGCAAGGGCTTCAAAAGCCGCCAGCGCGCAGAACACGATCAGTGCGGTGAGGGCACCGGGTGTCGGCCAGTGCGCCAACCCGTCTGCGCTCATCCAAAGCAGCAGCGTAACGGTTCCGCCGCTCAGCAGCACCAGTAAACTTTGCGACAGCGCCTGCAGGTGATGCTGCCGACGCTGTGCTTTTTGCCAGCATCGTTCATGATGATCGAGCTGCTGTCGCCAGCGCGCAGACAGACCGTAGACAGACAGTTCTGCCTGACCGCTCAGCCAGTGCATTAGCTGTAAACGCCAGCGCGCACGCTGCTGCGCGATGATCTGCCCGGCGGGCGCACCCAGTCGATAAAACAGCGGCGGCAGCATGATCAGCGTTGCCAGCATGACGCCGCCCAGCACCAACGCCAGCTCGCTGTCTATCAGACTGATACCCAGCGTCACCACCAGAATCACGACAAAAGCTCCGGCAAGCGGAGCGATAACGCGCAAATAAAGATGATCGAGCGTATCGACATCGCTAACAAACCGGTTAAGCAGATCGCCCTGACGGAAGGCGGCCAGCTGCCCGGGTGCCAGCGCAATCAGGCGGCTGAAAGTAAAGACCCGAAGATGTTGCAGTACGCGAAACGTGGCGTCATGGCTGACCAGGCGCTCACAGTAACGGGCAGCAGTGCGAATAATGGCCGCACCGCGTACCCCAGCTGCGGGCAACATATAGTTAAAACTATAGAGGCCTGCCATGCCTGCCAGCGAAGAGGCGGCAAGAAACCAGCCTGACAGTGCCAGCAGGCCAATACTGGCCAGCAGCGTCACAATCGCAAGCAGCACCCCCAGCAGCAGCCGGTAAGGATGGCGTTGAAACAGACGCAAAAACGGAAACAGGGCAGACATTAACGAATCTCCTGTTGACGACAGGAAACCATGCGGGAAAAGGGACCCGCTTCGCGCGCCAGCTGTTGCCCGCTTCCCTGCTGCACCAGCCTGCCTTCCTGCATCACCCAGATGGCATCCCAGTGCGCTATCTGATCGAGCTGATGGGTGATCATCAGCGTGGTCTGCTGCCGTGACGCCTTATCAAGCGCGCGCATGACATGCTGTTCGCTGCGGCTGTCGAGGCTGGCGGCTGGCTCATCCAGCAGCAGCAGACGCGCAGGCTTATAGAGTGCGCGAGCCAGCGCAATGCGCTGCGCCTGTCCGACAGAGAGCCCTGCGCCTTCATCACCCACGCGCGTTGCTACCCCTTCAGCAAGGCGCGGTAAAAACTCATCAACGCCGCAGTCTGCTAACAGCTCATCCAGTTCGGCGTCAGGCTGTGCGTTACCCATCACGATATTGTCATAGAGCGTGTCGGCGGGCAGCTGGGGATTCTGGCCAAGCCAGGCGATCTGCTGCTGCCAGTGGGTGCGGCTTATCTCACGCAGCTCAACACCGTTGGCGCGCAGTGAACCGTCATAAGGCAGAAAGCCGAGCAGCACGTTCATCAGCACGGTTTTGCCTGCGCCACTCTCTCCTGTTAGCGCCACGCGCTGACCCGCCGCAAGCGTAAAGTTCAGCGGACCGCACAGTTTTTGTTTATCTGCGCTCAACACAATCAGATCCTGCGCAACCAGGGTGAGGGGGGCGTCGGCCTCAGGAACAACAGAACCTGTCGGTTGCTCTGGCTCAGGGCTTTCGCGCATAAAGCGCTCCAGTGCGTCTGCGCCCCCGATCGCCTGCGCTTTGGCATGGTAAAACGTACCTAAATCGCGCAGCGGCTGAAAAAATTCGGGAGCCAGAATCAGGGCGACAAAACCGGCGAACAGGGTCACGCCTTGCCCGTATGCGCCAAAATGCAGTTCCCCAAGATAGGAAAATCCGAAGTAAACCGCGACGATCGCAATCGCCAGCGAGGCAAAAAATTCCAGCACGGCTGACGAGAGAAAGGCGAGGCGCAGTACGTCCATGGTCCGCTGGCGAAAATCAGCTGTTGAGTCAGCGATAGCGCGCGTTTCGGCATCGGCGCGATGAAACAGGCGCAGGGTTTCACGTCCACGAATGCGATCGAGAAAATCGCCGCTCAGGCGCGTCAGGGCAACAAAGTTGCGGCGGTTAGCATCGGCTGCTCCCATGCCGACCAGCGCCATAAAGAGCGGAATCAGCGGTGCGGTCACCAGCAGGATGAGACCAGCGGCCCAGTTGAGCGGGAAAATGGTCAGAAGTATGCAGAGGGGGATCAGCGCTGCCAGCGTCATCTGTGGCAGATAGCGTGCATAGTAATCCTGCATCTCTTCAATCTGTTCAAGCAGCAGCGTGGCCCAGCTACCCGCAGGTTTGCCGCGGATCCACGCAGGGCCCAGCGAGGAGAGACGATCCAGTATCTGCTGGCGTAGCGCCTGACGAATCGCCTGCCCGGCGCGAAAGCCTGCACTCTCCCGGGCATAGTTAAGCCCGGCACGCAGTACAAAACAGAGCAGTAAAAGGGTAAAGGGCAGGAGAAGGCGCGTGCGTAGCTGTTGCTCGATAATCAGCGCCTGTAGCAAAAAGGCCAGCAGCCAGGCCTGAGCAATGATCACCAGCGCGTTTGCCAGTCCGGCAAGCATGGCCAGCCGCAGCCAGCGACCGCCAAAAGCACGTTGCTGGCGCAGCCAGCGGTTAAGTTCCTGTTGCCGCGTTTTTTTCATGCGTGACCGTAAGCGTTGTCAGTGACCAACGAAAGCAAGAGTGGGTTTCTCTTCAGGCGCACGAATCTAGCACGAGGGCATAAAAAAAGGCGACTGAAAAACAGTCGCCCCGGATGATTTAGATCAAGCGATTAACACCTTACCGATCGTTTTTAACCAGACCATCCAGATAACGCTCAGCATCGAGTGCGGCCATACAGCCTGTGCCCGCAGAGGTAATAGCCTGACGATAGATATGGTCCATTACGTCACCTGCTGCAAAAACGCCAGGAATGCTGGTTTGTGTGGCATTGCCATGCAGGCCAGACTGCACCTTGATGTAGCCATTTTCCAGCGCCAGCTGCCCGTCAAAAATCGCCGTGTTCGGACTGTGGCCAATGGCGACAAACAGACCGGCAACCTCCAGCGACTCCGTTTCCGCCTCGTTGAGGGTTGAACGTAGCGTCAGGCCGGTAACGCCCATCTGATCGCCAACCACTTCCTCCAGCGTACGGTCGGTATGCAGAACGATATTACCGTTACGTACTTTTTCCATCAGGCGATCAATGAGGATTTTTTCTGCGCGGAAGCTGTCGCGACGGTGGATCAGGTGAACTTCGGCAGCGATGTTAGCCAGATAAAGTGCCTCTTCCACTGCGGTATTGCCGCCGCCAATAACGGCAACCTTTTGATTACGATAGAAAAATCCATCGCAGGTAGCACAGGCAGAGACGCCTTTGCCTTTGAACGCTTCTTCAGAGGGCAGACCCAGATAGCGAGCAGACGCGCCGGTGGCAATAATCAGCGCATCAGCCGTATATTCGCCGCTGTCGCCCGTAAGGCGAAACGGCCGGTTTTGCAAATCCACGGTATGGATATGATCGAAAATAATCTCGGTGTTAAATTTTTCGGCATGCTCGTGCATGCGATCCATCAGCGAAGGGCCTGTCAGATCGTGTGGGTCGCCGGGCCAGTTCTCTACCTCAGTAGTGGTGGTCAACTGACCGCCTTTTTCGAGGCCGGTGATGAGTACCGGATTCAGGTTGGCGCGTGCAGCATAGACTGCTGCGGTATAACCCGCCGGGCCAGAGCCCAGAATGAGCAATTTACTGTGTTTGGCCGTACTCATAGGATCCTCAGTTTCATTCGGCTGACAACATGACCCAGGATTGTAGGGAATTTAACGAGGCAAAAAAAGGGCTGGAAAATTTTGTTGCCGATAGCTGCAAACGGCGTAGACGATAAAAGTCAGTTTTGCACGTCCATTGCGCCAAAAAGGGGCAATAATCGGCTTTTACTGGTGCACAGCTATAAAAATACTCATTTAAAAACAGTAACCCAGCGGTCTGTCTGGCATCTTGTCCTGAATTTGGTCTTTTTACTTTGACAATCGCCTGCGCTTTTGCGAAAACAATGGCAGAAGCGAAGATGAAGGAAAGGGGCTAAACAGGGTTTCGTTCGCTGTTTTACCCTTAAATCCGGATAAATAACAGCCTGACATGGGTAATGACGCATGATGTGGACAGACAACATGCGTCATGCGGATGGATGCGTGAGCGCGCACAGGTGACTTCTTCACTTCCATAAATGCTCTGGACAGCGACTGTTTTCAGGGCGTGGCAGGTAAAGGGAAGGAATTAAGAGAGACAATAATAATGGTAGACAATAAGAAACGCCCCGGAAAAGATCTCGACAGAATCGACAGAAATATTCTGAATGAACTTCAGAAAGATGGTCGTATTTCAAATGTAGAGCTTTCCAAACGCGTAGGATTATCGCCTACGCCATGTCTTGAGCGTGTGCGTCGTCTGGAGCGTCAGGGTTTTATTCTTGGCTATACCGCGCAACTTAACCCGCACTATCTTGATGCGTCACTGCTGGTTTTCGTTGAGATTACTCTGAATCGTGGTGCGCCTGATGTGTTTGAACAGTTTAACGCCGCTGTGCAAAAACTTGAGGAAACTCAAGAGTGTCACCTGGTTTCTGGTGATTTCGACTACCTGCTAAAAACACGCGTGCCCGATATGTCCGCCTACCGTAAGCTGCTCGGCGAAACCCTGTTGCGCCTGCCGGGGGTCAACGACACGCGCACTTACGTGGTCATGGAAGAGGTCAAACAGAGCAATCGGCTGGTGATCAAAACCCGATAACGCAGCGCAGGTGCAAAACCTGTGAACTTTCGATACACTCCTGTGAATTCATACAGGACCAGCGTCGGGCTTGCCCGACGCTGTTGCCTTCATAATTTACAGGCACCTGGAGAGTTCTCTTGAGCCAGGAATACACAGAAGACAAAGAAGTTTCGTTAAAACCGCTTAGCAGTGGACGTCGTTTACTGGAAGCGTTACTCATACTCGTCTCCCTTTTCGCCGTCTATCTGATGGTTTCCCTGATTAGCTTTAATCCGTCCGATCCGAGCTGGTCGCAAACGGCCTGGCATGAGCCGATTCATAATCTCGGCGGTGGTGTGGGAGCCTGGATGGCCGATACGCTGCTTTTCATCTTTGGCGTAATGGCTTATGCCATTCCCCCGGTCATTATTGGGCTCTGCTGGATCGCCTTTCGCCAGCGTGACCAGCAGGACTATATCGACTATTTCGCTATCGGCCTGCGCCTGATAGGCGTGCTGGCGCTGGTGGTCACTACCTGCGGTCTGGCCGCGCTTAACGCCGATGACATCTGGTACTTTGCTTCCGGCGGTGTTATCGGCAGCCTGGTCAGTAACGCTATTGCCCCCTGGTTTAGTCCGGCAACGGGTACGCTGGCGCTGCTCTGCGTCTGGGCGGCAGGCATGACGCTTTATACTGGCTGGTCCTGGCTGACGATTGCTGAGCGCATTGGCGGGGTCGTAATGGGCGTGCTGACCTTTGCAAGCAATCGCTCGCGCCGCGATGAGCCCTGGCAGGAAGATGAAGAGGATGAGTACGAGACGGAAGCTGCGCCGCGCCTGAAAGCCGCTGCGCAGGAAGAAGATGACGTGCTGCTCTCAGCGCCGCGCACCAGCGCAAACACCGTTGCGCATGACGATGCTGATCCGCTGCTGACGAAAGCCGCCGCGGCGACAGATGCTGCACTGACTTCTGTTGCTGAAGCTGCGGGCGTTGCTGCCCCTGTCGCGGCGGCTGCAATGCCGTCTACGGCTGCTGCCGCAATGTCGTCTGCTACCCCTGTCGCGTCTGCCGTAGTCCCTTCTGCTGCACCATCTGCGCCAGCTGTTGCGGCACCAGAGGTTGCAGAAGTGATGCCGTCGGCCCTTGCTTCGCCGCCGCCTGTTCAGCCTGCGATCGCCCGTTCCGCTGCGCCGTCGCAGCAAACAATGAATACCTTTACGGCTGTGCCTCCTCAACCAGAGGTTGCGGCTGAGCCGCCGCGTTATCATTTTGATATGCCAGATGAGCCATCGGCACCCACCTTTACCGGCTGGGAAGAGGACGATGGCCCACAAATGGGCAACTGGCGCGACACCGGGGTAAGCGCTGCTGCAGGCATGGCCGCGACCAGCGCTGCCACCGCAGCGTCGTCGCGCTCCTCTGCACCCCTGTTTGATGTTGCACCGGAAGAGCCGTCTAATCCTCAGGTCAAGCAGGGCATCGGGCCGGCACTACCGCGTCCTAATCCGGTTAAGCTTCCTACCCGCCGCGAGCTGGCTTCCTACGGTATTAAACTGCCTTCTCAGCGCATGGCCGAAGAGAAAGCCAAAGCAGAAGAGCAGCTGCGGGCCAGTGATACGCCGCCTCAGCCGGTGAAAGCCGAGTCTGAATGGTCGCATGAGCAGACTGACGATGAGCAGCAGTCACAGCTTCGTGACGCGTTCGCCAGCCAGCAGCAGCAGCGCTATGGTGAAAGCTGGCAGCCGCGAGAGGATCATGAAGAGGCGGCTGAGCAGGCTGCACTGGCACAGCCGTTCGCTTCCCGGCCGCGAGAGGATCATGAAGAGGCGGCTGAGCAGGCTGCACTGGCACAACAGTTCGCTTCCCAGCAGCGTCAGCGCTACAGCGCCGTTGAGCAGGAAGCGCCCGCTTTCACTCTGGATACGTCGTCGGTATTTGATTTTTCACCCATGAAAGATCTGGTGGATGAAGGCCCAGGCGAACCGCTGTTCACTATTGCCAGTACGCCAGAGCCTGAAGCGCCAGCGGCCACACACACGCCGTGGCAGCAGCCAGCGGAGACGTCAGTGCCTCAGCCCGCCGTGCCTGTCGCTGCACCGCCCGTTTCTGCCGCTATTGAGCCTTCTGTACCAGACGCTGTCGAGACGCCTGCTGTTCAGATGCCTGTCTCTGCATCGGTGCAGTCGCAGGCTCCCCAGCCGGGTTCGCTGGACAATAGCCTGATTCACCCTTTCCTGATGCGCCATAATCAGCCGCTGGAGAAGCCGTCTACGCCCCTGCCCACGCTGGACCTGCTCACCTCGCCGCCTGCGGAAGAGGAGCCGGTGGATATGTTTGCGCTTGAGCAAACGGCACGGCTGGTTGAAGCGCGCTTGGGTGACTATCGCGTGAAAGCTGAAGTGGTAGGGATCTCACCAGGTCCGGTGATTACCCGCTTTGAGCTGGACCTGGCGCCGGGCGTGAAGGCCGCACGGATATCCAATCTGTCGCGTGACCTGGCCCGTTCGCTCTCTGCGGTTGCGGTTCGTGTCGTCGAAGTGATCCCAGGCAAGCCCTATGTGGGTCTGGAGTTACCGAATAAGCACCGCCAGACGGTATATCTGCGCGAAGTGCTTGACTGCGCAAAATTCCGCGACAATCCGTCGCCGCTCTCTGTGGTGCTGGGTAAAGATATTGCCGGTCAGCCGGTAGTGGCCGATCTGGCTAAAATGCCTCACCTGCTGGTAGCGGGGACAACCGGCTCCGGTAAGTCGGTGGGCGTTAACACCATGATCATCAGCATGCTCTATAAAGCGACGCCGGAAGAAGTCCGCTTTATTATGATCGATCCAAAAATGCTGGAGCTGTCGGTTTACGAAGGCATCCCACACCTGTTGACGGAAGTGGTTACCGACATGAAGGATGCGGCCAACGCGCTGCGCTGGAGCGTGGGTGAAATGGAGCGACGCTACAAGCTAATGTCAGCGCTGGGCGTGCGTAATCTGGCTGGCTACAACGAAAAAGTGGAGCAGGCGGAAGCGATGGGCCGTCCTATTCCCGATCCGTTCTGGAAGCCGGGTGACAGCATGGATACCACGCCGCCGGTGCTGGAAAAACTGCCTTATATCGTGGTGCTGGTGGATGAGTTCGCCGATCTGATGATGGCAGTGGGCAAGAAAGTAGAAGAGCTGATTGCACGTCTGGCCCAGAAAGCACGTGCAGCGGGTATTCACCTGGTGCTTGCCACGCAGCGTCCGTCGGTGGATGTGATTACTGGCCTGATCAAGGCAAACATCCCGACGCGTATCGCCTTCACCGTTTCAAGCAAAATTGACTCACGGACTATTCTCGATCAGGGTGGTGCGGAATCGCTGCTGGGCATGGGTGACATGCTCTATATGCCGCCTAACTCCTCGATGCCGGTGCGTGTGCATGGCGCGTTTGTTCGCGACCAGGAAGTGCATGCCGTAGTGCAGGACTGGAAAGCGCGCGGACGTCCGCAGTACATCGAAAGTATTACGGCGGGCGAAGAGAGCGAAGGCGGCAGCGGTGGTCTGGAGGGCGATGAAGAGCTCGATCCGCTGTTTGATCAGGCGGTAGCCTTTGTGGTGGATAAACGCCGGGCTTCGATTTCCGGCGTGCAGCGTCAGTTCCGCATTGGCTACAACCGTGCTGCGCGCATTATTGAACAGATGGAAGCGCAGGGGATTGTGTCAGAGCCCGGACACAACGGTAACCGCGAAGTGCTTTCTCCGCCGCCGCACGAAATGTAGCGCGACACGCTTTGCAACAAACAATCATGGGCCAGTTTTTACTGGCCCATTGTTTAGCTACGCGCCACCCCTTATATCAGATAACGCTTTCGGGTTTTTCTCCTGGCTCAATGCCGGAACGGCGACCAGAATTAAAACGGTATTCACTGGATAGAGACAAATAAGGAATTCAAGCAGATGAAATTACGCGTAATCGTGCCTGGCCTGTTGGCCGTTTTTGCTTCTGCCAGCGTAATGGCGGATGCCTCCAGCGATTTGCAGCAGCGTCTGAACAAGGTCAACAGTTTTCACGCCAGCTTCAGCCAAAAAGTAACCGACAGCAGCGGTGCAAATGTGCAGGAAGGTGAGGGTGAACTCTGGGTAAAACGCCCCAGCCTGTTTAACTGGCATATGACCGCGCCTGACGAAAGTGTGATCATTTCCGATGGCAAAAACCTGTGGTTCTATAACCCGTTTGTTGAGCAGGCCAGCGTAAGCCTGCTTAAAGACGCCACCAGCAATACGCCTTTTATGCTGATAGCCCGCAACCAGCCGAGCGACTGGCAGCAGTACAATATCAAACAGCAGGGCGATACCTTTGAGCTGACGCCCAAAAACAGCGATGGCAACCTCAGGCAGTTCACGCTTTCGGTGACCTCTGCAGGCACCATCAATCAGTTCAGCGCCATTGAGCAGGATGGCCAGCGCAGCAGCTATCAGCTTAAAAGCCAGAAAAACGGCTCCATTAGCCCAGATAAATTTACCTTCACACCGCCCAAAGGGGTGACGGTAGACGATCAGCGTCAGTGAGGTAAGAGTGGGTAATCTGTCTCTGGATTTTTCCTCTGAGGATTTCAAGCCGCTGGCGGCACGTATGCGCCCAGAAACCCTTAAGCAATATATTGGGCAGCAGCATCTGCTGGCACCCGGTAAACCTTTGCCGCGTGCTATTGAGGCGGGTCATCTCCACTCAATGATCCTCTGGGGACCGCCAGGCACAGGTAAAACAACCCTGGCGGAGATTATCGCTCGCTATGCTAATGCCGATGTTGAGCGTATCTCCGCTGTCACCTCAGGCGTTAAGGAAATTCGTGAGGCAATAGAACGTGCGCGACACAGCCGTCAGGTGGGACGCCGCACTATCCTGTTTGTTGATGAGGTGCATCGCTTCAATAAAAGCCAGCAGGATGCCTTTCTGCCACATATCGAAGACGGCACCATTACTTTTATCGGTGCCACGACCGAGAATCCGTCGTTTGAACTTAACTCAGCGCTGCTCTCACGGGCGCGCGTCTACCTGTTGAAGTCGCTGACTAGCGAAGACATCGAGCAGGTACTGGATCAGGCGATGCAGGATAAAACGCGTGGCTTTGGCGATAGCGATATTCTGCTGCCGGATAATACCCGACGTATGATTGCTGAGCTGGTAGGCGGCGATGCGCGCCGTGCGCTTAACACGCTGGAAATGATGGCGGATATGGCAGAAAGCAATGCGCAGGGTAAGCGCGAGCTGACGCCTGCGTTGCTCACTGAGGTGTCTGGTGAACGCGCCGCGCGCTTTGATAATAAAGGCGACCGCTTCTACGATCTGATTTCCGCGTTGCATAAATCGGTGCGTGGCTCTGCGCCAGATGCCGCCCTCTACTGGTATGCGCGTATCATTACTGCCGGTGGCGATCCGCTCTATGTCGCGCGCCGCCTGCTGGCAATTGCCTCTGAAGATGTGGGTAATGCCGATCCGCGCGGGATGCAGGTGGCCATTGCCGCCTGGGACTGTTTTACTCGCGTTGGCCCGGCCGAGGGCGAGCGTGCCATTGCGCAGGCCATTGTCTATCTGGCCTGCGCGCCAAAAAGTAATGCTGTCTATACCGCGTTTAAGGCGGCGATGCGCGATGCGCGTGAGCATCCTGACTATGATGTGCCTGAGCATCTGCGCAATGCGCCAACTCGCCTGATGAAGGAGATGGGGCTGGGCAAAGAATACCGTTACGCCCACGATGAAGAGCACGCTTACGCGGCGGGTGAAGTCTATTTTCCACCGGAAATGGCGCAGACGCGTTACTACTTGCCCACTGCACGTGGCCTTGAGGGCAAAATTGGTGAAAAGCTCGCCTGGCTGGCTGAACAGGATCAAAATAGCCCGACAAAACGCTACCGCTGAAACAGACGTTACGGTAAGGTGAGCAAGGATTTCAATGTATTCCAGCAGGAATACATCCCTCTATCTCTTCTATTAACCTTTATTACACAGGATAAGCATGCTCGATCCCAATCTGCTGCGTAATGAGCCAGACGCAGTCGCAGAAAAACTGGCACGCCGAGGATTCAAACTGGATGTGGAAATGCTGCGCTCACTTGAAGAGCGTCGTAAAGTCTTGCAGGTGGAAACGGAAAATCTGCAGGCGGAGCGCAACTCCCGATCCAAATCCATCGGTCAGGCCAAAGCACGTGGGGAAGACATCGAGCCGCTGCGTCAGGAAGTGAACGCGCTGGGTGAACGCCTGGATGCGGCCAAAGCGGAACTGGATGCCCTTCAGAACGACATTCGTAATTTTGCGCTGGCGCTGCCAAACCTGCCCGCGGACGAAGTGCCGCTGGGTAAAGATGACAGCGAAAACCTGGAGATCAGCCGCTGGGGCGAGCCGCGCCAGTTCGATTTTGAGGTAAAAGATCATGTTGAGCTGGGTGAGCTGGCAAAAGGCCTCGACTTTGCCTCTGCCGTCAAGCTCACCGGATCTCGCTTCGTGGTGATGCAGGGGCAGATTGCGCGTCTGCACCGTGCGCTGAGTCAGTTTATGATTGACCTGCACACGGAACAGCACGGCTATCTGGAAACCTACGTGCCTTACCTGGTTAACCATGAAACGCTTTACGGGACGGGACAGCTGCCTAAGTTTGGCGAAGACCTGTTCCATACCCGTCCGCTGGATGAGGAAGCCGGTAGCAGCAACTACGCGCTGATCCCAACCGCTGAAGTTCCGCTCACCAACCTGGTGCGCGACGAGATTGTGGAAGAGGAGAGTCTGCCGATCAAACTGACCGCGCATACGCCTTGTTTCCGCTCTGAAGCAGGTTCATACGGCCGAGACACCCGTGGTCTGATTCGCATGCATCAGTTCGACAAAGTGGAGATGGTGCAAATCGTGGCGCCGGAAACCTCCATGGACGCGCTGGAAGAGCTGGTAGGCCATGCGGAGAAAGTGCTGCAGTTGCTCAATCTGCCGTACCGTAAAATGCTGCTGTGCACCGGCGATATGGGTGCTGGTTCCAGCAAAACTTACGATCTGGAAGTCTGGTTGCCGGCGCAAAATACCTATCGTGAAATCTCTTCCTGCTCGAATATGTGGGATTTCCAGGCGCGCCGTATGCAGGCTCGCTGCCGCAGCAAAGCAGATAAGAAGCCACGCCTGGTTCACACCCTGAATGGCTCCGGCCTGGCGGTGGGTCGCACGCTGGTTGCGGTGCTGGAAAACTACCAGCAGGCTGACGGACGTATTCAGGTGCCGGAGGTCTTGCGCCCTTATATGAATGGCGTCGAATATATCGGCTAACGCGCCCGCTACCATTAAACCCGGACATGTCCGGGTTTTTTTATGCCGAGCACAAAGAAAAAAGTGAAGTTTATCAGAAATAAACGTTATCGATGCCTTCAGGCGCCTCTGGCCCAAAAACCCTGTTATTCATAGAGATAGCTTAAACAGCCCTCACCTTTAACACTTCTGTAACCCACTGAAGATTAATAAATTAAATTATCCTGCAGCAAAATGTGCTGCACCAGTTTTTTTATGCTTTTCCTTTAATTTCGTCAGTGGCAAACTGCGCGCAACTTCCTCTCTTTTCTTTGGTTTTATCCCTATGTCTACCTGGACACGTCCCGTGGTGCTGCTGCTGTGCGGCCTGCTTTTGCTGACTGTTGCAATTGCCGTGCTTAATACGCTGGTTCCGCTATGGCTTACTCACGATGCACTGGCGACCTGGCAGGTTGGCGTCGTGAGTTCATCATTTTATACGGGTAATCTGGCCGGTACATTAATTGCGGGCTGGCTAATCAGGCAGTACGGCTTTAATCGCAGCTACTATCTGGCGACCATCATCTTCGCCGTGGCAACAGCGGGTTTATTAATGCTGGATGGTTTTTGGGCGTGGTCAGTTCTGCGTTTTAGCGCCGGTATCGGCTGTGCGCTGATCTGGGTTGTGGTAGAAAGCGCGCTGCTGTGCAGCGGCACAATACGTAACCGGGGCCAGCTTCTGGCCGCCTACATGATCGTTTATTACCTGGGCACTGTGGCAGGCCAGCTACTGGTGAGCAGAGTTTCTACTGAACTGTTT
The DNA here is from genome assembly GCF_041386365.1 of Pantoea sp. KPR_PJ. Taxonomy (NCBI): domain Bacteria; kingdom Pseudomonadati; phylum Pseudomonadota; class Gammaproteobacteria; order Enterobacterales; family Erwiniaceae; genus Pantoea; species Pantoea sp. KPR_PJ. Next base: position 164,995 of record NZ_JABMIK010000001.1, read on the forward strand.
AGCGTCATTCCGTGGATTACCGCTTTGATGAGCTGCGCTATCCTGCCGCTGGTGTTTGTCAAAGTGACGGCGGCCAGTGAAGCCGTTGACGCCGCCCCGGGTAAAATCTGGCCAATGCTGCGCCGTCGCAGTTCACGACTCGGCATCAACGGCTGTATTATTTCCGGCATTGTGCTTGGGTCGCTTTATGGGCTGATGCCGCTCTACCTTTCTCATCAGGGCATGAGTGATGCAAATGTTGGCTACTGGATGGCGCTACTGGTGAGTGCCGGTATTGTCGGGCAGTGGCCAGTAGGCCGTCTGGCCGACCGTTTTGGCCGACTGCTGGTACTGCGCGTGCAGGTTTTCGTTGTAATCATCGGTGCCATTGCGATGTTAACCAATGCTGCAATGGCTCCCGCGCTGTTTGTGTTGGGCCTGGCTGGCTTTACGCTCTATCCCGTGGCGATGTCATGGGCTTGTGAAACTGTTGCGCACCACGAGCTGGTGGCGATGAATCAGGCGCTGCTGTTGAGCTATACCGCGGGTAGCCTGGCAGGGCCGAGCATGACGGCTGTGCTGATGCAGAGCTACTCCGATCGTATTCTGTTCGTTATGATTGCCGGTGTCGCGCTGATCTATCTGATGATGCTGTTGCGAAAGGCCGATCATCAGGCAACGCCGGTGGCGCACGCCTGATATCCGCTTTCAGTGCTGACACCTTTGATAGGCAGAGAGAGAAAAGGGAGCACAGGCTCCCTTTTTCATTTAATACATGACGTGATGACCGTAGCTGGCCAGAATGTTTTTTACTCGCTCCATCGTCTCTTTAGTGGGCGGTTTGACGCCGTCAAGTTTGTACTCCTCGCCCATTGCAATCCATTTGTGCTTGCCCAGTTCGTGATAGGGCAGCAGTTCAATCTTCTCGACGTTTTCCATCTCTCTGGTGAACGCCCCCAGTCGGTGCGCAGAGTCATCATCATCAGAGTAGCCCGGCACAACCACATAACGGATCCAGGTACGTTTGCCTTTTTTCTGGAGGTAGCGAGCAAAATCCAGGGTGCGATGATTCGATACGCCGACCAGAATCTGATGCACCTCATCATTGATCTGCTTGAGGTCAAGCATCACCAGATCGGTGACCTCCAGTAATTCATCAATGACCGGATCATAGCGGCGAACAAACCCGTTTGTATCCAGGCAGGTATGTATGCCTTCCGCTTTGCAGGCGCGGAACCAGTCGCGGACAAATTCGGCCTGTAAAATCGCCTCACCGCCTGAAGCGGTTACGCCACCGCCTGAAGCATTCATAAAGTGCCGGTACGAGAGCACGTCTTTCATTAACTCTTCGACGCTAATCTCTTTACCGCCATGTGTATCCCAGGTATCACGGTTATGACAGTACAGGCAGCGCATCAGGCAGCCCTGAAAAAAGGTGATAAAACGGATGCCGGGACCGTCAACCGTCCCGCATGATTCAAATGAGTGGATACGACCGTTGCAAGACATTGCGATGATTCTCCAGGTTAGCCTGTCAGCAGGTGCACAATCTCTGTTGTGCTCGGTGGTAAAGTCAGTTTGGACTGCGGTCTTCTGTGAGAGAGCAGACAAAACGGGCCTTGGAGAAAAGGCTCCCGAAGGAGCCTTTTTACCGCTCAGGCAATCAGGTCAAAGCGACTGCGTGAAGGTACGCGTAATCACATCCTGCTGCTGCTCTTTAGTCAGCGAGTTGAAGCGTACGGCATAGCCGGAAACGCGAATAGTCAACTGAGGATAGTTTTCCGGGTGCTCCATGGCATCCAGCAGCATCTCACGGTTCATTACGTTCACGTTCAGGTGTTGTCCACCTTCAATGCTGGCTTCATGGTGGAAGTATCCATCCATCAGACCTGCAAGGTTGGTTTTACGTACATTATCATCTTTACCCAGCGCGTTAGGCACGATAGAGAAGGTGTAAGAGATACCATCTTTAGCGTAGGCGAAGGGCAGTTTAGCCACAGAAGTCAGTGAGGCAACGGCACCTTTCTGGTCACGGCCATGCATCGGGTTTGCGCCCGGGCCAAAAGGTGCACCGGCGCGGCGGCCATCCGGTGTGTTACCCGTTTTCTTACCATAAACCACGTTCGAGGTAATGGTCAGCACTGACTGCGTAGGTACGGCATTACGATAAGTTGTGAGCTTCTGGATTTTCTTCATGAAGCGCTCAACCAGGTCGCAGGCAATATCGTCTACGCGAGCATCATTATTGCCGAACTGCGGATACTCACCGTCGATCTCAAAGTCGATAGCCAGGCCAGTCTCATCACGCACGGGTTTCACTTTAGCGTACTTGATCGCTGAGAGTGAGTCGGCCGCAACGGAGAGGCCGGCAATGCCGCAAGCCATGGTGCGATAGACATCACGATCGTGCAGCGCCATCAGTGAGGCTTCATAGCTGTATTTATCGTGCATGTAGTGGATGATATTGAGCGCCGTCACGTACTGTTTTGCCAGCCAGTCCATAAAGTGGTCCATACGATCCATGACGGTGTCGAAATTGAGCACTTCATCATTAATCGGCGACTCTTTCGGACCCACCTGCATTTTCAGTTTTTCATCCATGCCGCCGTTGATTGCGTACAGCAGGGTTTTAGCAAGGTTGGCGCGTGCGCCGAAGAACTGCATCTGTTTACCGACAACCATTGGGCTAACGCAGCAGGCGATAGCGTAGTCGTCGTTATTGAAGTCAGGACGCATCAGATCGTCATTCTCATATTGCAGAGAAGAAGTATCGATAGAGACCTTGGCTGCATATTTTTTAAAGTTCACCGGCAGTTTTTCCGACCACAGGATGGTCATGTTTGGCTCCGGTGACGGGCCCATCGTATAGAGGGTATTCAGGAAGCGGAAGGTGGTTTTAGTAACCAGGGTTCGGCCATCCACACCCATACCTGCCAGCGACTCTGTTGCCCAGATAGGGTCGCCTGAGAAAAGCTCATCATATTCTGGCGTGCGCAGGAAGCGGACCATACGCAGCTTCATGACCAGATGGTCAATGAGTTCCTGTGCCTGCTCTTCAGTCAGTTTGCCAGCCTGCAGATCGCGTTCGATATAGATGTCGAGGAAGGTGGAGACGCGGCCAAATGACATGGCTGCACCGTTCTGGGATTTCACTGCGGCCAGATAGCCGAAGTAAGTCCACTGTACGGCTTCCTGCGCGTTGGTTGCCGGACCCGAGATATCGCAACCATATTTAGCTGCCATCTCTTTGATTTGGGCCAGTGCGCGATGCTGATCAGCAATCTCTTCACGCAGGCGAATTGTGGCTTCAAGATTTACGCCGTTTTCAAGGTCGTTTTGCAGAGAGTGGAACTGCGCCAGCTTGTCCTGCATCAGGAAATCAATGCCATACAGAGCCACGCGGCGGTAGTCACCAATGATACGTCCACGACCATATGCGTCCGGCAGGCCAGTCAGCACGCCAGATTTGCGGCAGCGCAGGATGTCCTGGGTATAGACGTCAAACACACCCTGATTATGCGTTTTACGGTAGTCTGTGAAGATTTTTTTCAGCGCCGGATCGAGTTCACGGCCATAGACTTTACAGGAACCTTCTACCATTTTGATGCCGCCAAACGGAATGATGGCGCGTTTTAGCGGGGCTTCAGTTTGCAGGCCGACAATTTTTTCCAGCGGTTTGTTGATATAGCCTGCATCATGCGCAGTAATGGTTGACGCGAGATCGGTATCGAAATCCACTGGCGCATGGGTGCGGTTTTCAATCTTGATGCCTTCCATAACGGCATCCCACAGTTTTGTGGTTGCCTGAGTTGCACCCGCCAGGAAAGACTCATCGCCTTCATACGGCGTGTAGTTTTTTTGAATAAAGTCGCGAACGTTGACGCTGTTCTGCCAGTCGCCGTTGGCGAATCCTGCCCAGGCTGCAGCCTGTTTTGCATTCAGATCGGTCATGATATACCTGCCTTATCTAAGAAGACGTTACGTTGGCGCCGCCAGCTGCGCGGCGTCTGCCATAAATCACTAATGGGTAGTTGAGCCGTTACGTAAATAGATGACCCAATAGGTCAGCCCCACCAGCAAGCCACCGCCGATGATATTGCCGAGGGTGACCGGAATCAGATTGTCGATAATAAAGTTGACGGGCGTGAGCGCCTGAAACTGATCGGCAGTAGCTCCCGCGGCCTGCCAAAAGGCTGGGCCAGAAAAATCACGGATAACGATGGCCAGGGGGACAAGAAACATATTAGCTATACTGTGTTCAAAACCGCTTGCGACAAACATGGCCACTGGAAGAATCATTGCCAGGGTTTTATCTGTCAGGCTGTGACCGGAATAACTCATCCATACCGCCAGACAAACCATTAAATTTGCCAGCGTACCGAGGCAGACCGCCTCAATGAAAGTGTGATGCATTTTGTGGTCTGCCGTTTGCAGGACATTCAGGCCCCAGGCCGCATTCGCCGTCATGTGTTCTCCCGAGAACCAGATCAACGCGACGAAAAATAGCGCACCGATAAGGTTGCCGACATAGACGTTCAGCCAGTTACGCGCCAGTTGACCCCAGGTAATGCGTCCGCTGGCTCTGGCGACGACAATCAGCACGGTGGAGGTAAAAAGATCTGCACCGCAAATCACCACCAGTATCAACCCCAGGGAAAAACAGATGCCGCCAGTTAACTTTGCGATGCCGTAGGGCAGGCCAGCGCTGCCGGTTGTGGCGGTGATATAAAAAACAAAGGCGATGGAAATAAAAACGCCGGCAGTGATAGCAAGATAGAAGGTGGTTAACGGGTGTTTGGTGGCTTTATACACCCCTGCATCTTCTGCCACTTTGGCCATTGCAGGAGGCAATAACAGATTAAAAGGATTGTCAGCTTTCACACAACGCTCTCCGAAAAGATGTCTGTAAAAATACTAACAAATGAGTTTATAAAAGGAATTGATTTGGATCATATTTGACCAGCACCTCAAGGGGATAGACAGGGTTCAGGATGATTTATTTCACTTAAATTATTGATTTTAATGAAGTAAAATTATTTTAAAAAATACAATATTAGTTTAATAGGCGGCTGGGCGCCGTGGTCGCGTGTGAATCAACGTAATCAATCATAGATGGCGTGTTAAAATTTAGATCTGGGCGTTACATAAAATTGCGTTGATTAAGGGGTTAAAAAGCGCGCAAAAAAAATGGCATCATCTCTGATGCCATTCATAAACGTTAATCACGACAACGCGAGACGGTTAATCTTTCCAGTACTGGCGCTTAGCCGCCTGAAGTTTCTCGTAAGCTTGCAGCAAAGCCTGATGAGCAGGGAAGGCTTTCAGATCCTGGTCAACGGCCTGCAGGCCGTAGAACGGCGCTTCTCCACTGATGGCGGCTGAGGCGGCTTCCAGCGCTTCTGCGCCATACATCCGCGTAAAGGCATGGTGGTACTGCAGCGGATCGCGCTCATCTTCCATCGCCAGTAACAGCAGCGTCTGCAGGCAACGGTAGTAGTTAGCCCGTTCTGGTGAGAAGACAGAACCATTAAACTCCATCGTCCATTCTGTCCAGATCAACGCCTGATCCAGATCGCCACCGGCCAGTGCCAGCATCGCTTTTAGTTCGCCGATGCGCAGCGTATACCAGCCATTATCCTTGCCGCTTGCCAGACCGAGCAGTTCGCGCACGCGAGTAAAGTCGTCATGGCCTTCTTCATCCAGCTGCGCGATCAGATCCAGATACTCTTCCGGATTCCAGTTGCTGGCAGGCAGCGCCAGCAGCGTATCACGCAGGCCTGCACCCATATTATTGTTCGCCAGCAGCAGGTCTTCCGCCGGGTAAATATCAGACATACCCGGTACGATGATACGGCAGGCATAGACGCCCAGGTGATCGTAATCCGCGATATAGACTTCTTTGTCTTCCTCGCGGAAGATCGCCATTAGCGTGGCAAACTCCTCCTGAGTGGTGCCGCTAAACGACCAGTCGACGAAAGGATAATCGGCCTGTTCTTTAAACATATCCCAGGAGATCAAGCCGCTTGAGTCAATAAAGTGGGTTTCGAGGTTAGCGTGTTCAGCCACCTCTTCATCATCAAAGGTCGGCGGGGTAAAGACGTCGAGATCTTTCAGGCTGCGGCCCTGGAGCAGTTCCGTCACGGTACGCTCAAGCGCAACACCAAAGTCAGGATGCGCACCAAATGAGGCGAAGCAGGTGCCATTCTGCGGGTTAAACAGCACCACACAGATCACCGGATATTTACCGCCGAGCGAGGCATCGTAGGCGAAAATCGGGAAACCTTCCGCTTCAAGACGCGCAATCGACTCTACCACGCCCGGGTAGCGCTGCATCACGCTGTCAGGAATCGTCGGTAAGCTGATAGATTCAGCGATAATACGGTTTTTGATGTAACGCTCAAAGACCTCAGAGAGCCCCTGAACGCGTGCTTCGTTCGCCGTATTACCCGCCGACATGCCATTGGAAACATACAGGTTGCCAATGATGTTCATCGGAATATAGACGGTTTGCTGGTCAGACTGTCGGGTGAAAGGCAGTCCGCAAATGCCGCGCTCTGCGTTACCTGACTGAAGGTCGACCAGGTCTGGCGCACTTAGCGCATTGTCTGGATCGTAAAACGCACGCAGGCGAGCATCCAGAATGCCTTCCGGCAGCGAGCCGTCCGCAGGCAGCGGGAACCATTTCTCATTGGGATAATGAACGAAATCGCCGTTAGCGATCGCTTTGCCCAGCCAGAAGTCTGCAAAAAAGTAGTTCGTCGAGAGACGTTCGAAATATTCGCCTAACGCTGACGCCAGCGCCGCTTTCTTGCTCGCGCCTTTGCCGTTAGTGAAGCAGAGTGGGCAATCGCGGTCGCGAATATGCACGGACCAGACGTGGGGAACGGGATTCAGCCAGGAGGCTTCTTCAATAGTAAAGCCAAGATCGGTCAGCTTTTGCTGGAAGCGCGCGATGGAATCTTCCAGTGCTGCGTCTTTACCGGGAATAAACGTTTGCGTCATGGAACCGCTCTCTTAATAGAATCGTGGGCGTAAAGCGCGCAATGATACGGATTTTGCCGTCGCTGTGCTATCAAGGCGGCATCATTTATGCCCGCTATTTTTCATCACTCCGGCATCAGAATGCGCTGCCGCGCGCTCAGCAAACGCGCTACCTCACAAAATTTCGTGGCAGGTTGCATTTATGACATAAGCTGCGGGGCGACAGATTCAGAAAATGTGATCCCTTCCTGATTTATCATTGCAGGCGTCATACGGCAGTGATAAAACCGATAAGCAATTCACAACCGTTCTGGATAAATGTGGTGAGGGAAAATGACGCAGGTTTATAATTTTAGTTCCGGTCCAGCCATGCTGCCGGTTGAAGTGCTCCGTCGTGCAGAACAAGAACTGACAAACTGGCACGGTCTGGGGACCTCCGTTATGGAGATCAGCCATCGCAGTAAAGAGTTTCTCAAGGTAGCAGAAGAGGCCGAGCAGGATTTACGCGATCTTCTCAAAATCCCGTCAAACTACAAAGTTTTATTCTGTCACGGTGGGGCGCGCGCGCAATTTGCTGCGGTGCCGGGCAACCTGCTGGGTGAGTCCACCACAGCGGACTATGTGGATGGCGGCTACTGGGCGCATAGCGCCGTTAAAGAAGCCGAGAAATATTGTACGCCGCGTGTACTGGACGTAAAAACGACCCGCGACGGTAAGCGCGCCATTCTGCCCATGAATCAGTGGCAGTTAAGTGATGACGCAGCCTATGTGCACTACTGCCCGAATGAAACCATTGATGGCATTGCGATTGACGAGCAGCCTGACTTTGGCAACAAAATTGTTGTTGCCGACCTCTCCTCCACCATTTTGTCGCGTCCGCTGGATATCAATCGCTATGGTGTCATTTACGCGGGGGCGCAGAAAAACATCGGCCCGGCCGGTCTGACGATTGTGATTGTGCGTGACGATCTGCTGGGCAAGGCCCGACAGTCTGTGCCTTCTATCCTCGATTATCAGGTGCTGGCAGAGAACGACTCGATGTTCAATACGCCGCCGACTTTTGCCTGGTATCTCTCCGGTCTGGTGTTTAAGTGGCTAAAAGAGAAGGGAGGCGTAGGCGAAATCGACAAGATCAATCAGGCTAAGGCCGACCTGCTTTATGGCGTGATCGATCAAAACGGGTTTTACCGCAACGATGTGGCGGTTGAAAACCGTTCGCGCATGAACGTGCCTTTCCAGCTGGCAGATTCGGCGCTAGATAACCTGTTCCTGGAAGAGTCTTTTAAAGCGGGGCTGCACGCGTTGAAAGGCCATCGTGTAGTAGGCGGCATGCGCGCATCGATCTACAATGCGATGCCGCTGGAAGGCGTTAAAGCGCTGACGGACTTTATGACTGATTTTGCGCGTCGCCACGGCTAAGCGCTGACGGTAAAACAGGCGTTTGAGCTGATTTCAGACCCCACCTTGCGGCGGGGTTTTGTTCTTTTTTGGAGATTTGGTTTCACATGCAGGACTCCCTGACCTTACAACCGATTGCACGCGTTGACGGCACCGTTAATCTGCCGGGTTCAAAAAGCGTCTCTAACCGTGCACTGCTGCTGGCTGCGCTGGCTAAAGGCAAAACACGATTAACGAACCTGCTGGACAGCGACGACGTCAGACATATGCTGAACGCGCTGAAAGCGTTAGGCGTTGAATTTACTCTCTCTGCCGATCGCACCCTGTGCGAAGTCGTCGGCAAGGGGGGGCCGCTGCACGCCTCCCAGCCGCTGGAGCTTTTCCTTGGCAACGCCGGAACGGCTATGCGCCCCCTGGCCGCAGCACTGTGCCTGGGCGAGCAGGACATTATCCTGACTGGCGAGCCGCGTATGAAGGAGCGCCCAATTGGTCATCTGGTGGATGCGCTTCGTCAGGGTGGCGCACAGATTGACTACCTGGAAAACCGCGATTATCCGCCGCTGCGCCTGAAGGGAGGCTTCACGGGAGGGGAAGTTAACGTAGACGGTAGCGTCTCTAGCCAGTTTTTAACGGCGCTGCTGATGACCGCACCGCTGGCGCAATGTGATACGTCCATCACCATCAAGGGTGAGCTGGTATCAAAACCCTATATTGATATCACGCTGCACCTGATGCGCTGTTTTGGCGTTGAGGTCGAGAACCAGCATTACCAGCGTTTTGTTATTAAAGGCCAGCAGCAGTATCAGTCACCGGGCGACTATCTGGTTGAAGGCGATGCGTCCTCGGCTTCTTATTTTCTCGCTGCCGCTGCAATAAAAGGTGGAACCGTGCGCGTCACCGGCATTGGCCGTGATAGCGTGCAGGGCGATATCCGCTTTGCTGACGTGCTGGAAAAAATGGGCGCGCAAGTGGAGTGGGGCAGTGACTACATTGCCTGTACTGCAGGCGAGCTGAACGCCATCGACATGGACATGAACCATATTCCTGATGCGGCCATGACGATTGCTACCACGGCCTTGTTTGCTAACGGCACCACGCTGATGCGTAACATCTACAACTGGCGTGTTAAAGAGACTGACCGTCTGGCCGCGATGGCCACGGAACTTCGCAAAGTAGGCGCTGAAGTTGAGGAAGGACACGACTTTATCCGCATAACCCCGCCGGAAAAACTGGTCCATGCTGACATCGGTACCTATAACGACCACCGTATGGCGATGTGCTTCTCGCTGGTTGCGCTTTCTGACACACCGGTGACTATCCGCGATCCCGGTTGTACAGCGAAAACGTTCCCAGACTATTTTGAACAGCTGGCAAAAATCAGCCAGAGCGCCTGATAACCCTTCCGCCGGAGAGCCAGCTTCTCCGGCATTCTCACTGCTTCTGGTCTTACTGGCGAAGAAATCCTCTGAATCTGCTGCAATTTCTAGCAATGTCTACGCTAAAAGGTAACGCCATTACTTTCGTCAGCGTATAATGCTCCGCATTCCAAACAGCCTGAAGGCTGAATTATGACGCGCAGCAACAGGAGAGAATAATGACGGCAACGGCCCCGGTTATAACTGTCGATGGACCCAGCGGCGCAGGCAAAGGCACGCTGTGTAAAGCAATGGCAGAGGCACTGCAATGGCATCTGCTTGATTCTGGTGCTATTTATCGCGTTCTGGCTCTGGCTGCTCTGCATCACCAAGTAGACATTGAATCTGAAGAGGCGCTGGTACCGCTTGCTGCCCATCTGGACGTGCGCTTCGTCTCACAGGATGGCGAATTGCAGGTTATCCTCGAAGGTGAAGAGGTCACAGGCGAGATCCGTACACAGGAAGTCAGCAACACCGCGTCGCGCGTTGCCGCGTTTCCACGCGTGCGCGAGGCGCTGCTGCGTCGCCAGCGTGCGTTTCGTGATGAGCCGGGACTCATCGCTGATGGCCGCGATATGGGGACGGTCGTTTTCCCTGATGCGCCGGTAAAAATTTTCCTTGATGCCAGCCCGGAAGAGCGCGCTCAGCGCCGTATGCTACAGTTGCAGGAGAGCGGCTTTAGTGTTAACTTTGATCGCCTTTTAGCCGAGATAAAAGAACGCGATGACCGCGATCGTAACCGCGCCATTGCGCCTTTAGTACCAGCTGCCGATGCCCTGATTCTGGATTCTACCCAGCTATCTATCGAGCAAGTTATTGAAAAGGCACTGGAATATGCCCGCAAACAGCTGGGCATTTAATATTTTCGGCATAACGAATTGCAGTAACCCTGTGCCAGGGAAGTGCGCAGGGCATGTGAAACAACCCCATCCGACACTGACGTCAGGTGGACGTTAAATTGAAGAATCCTAAGATTATCAATATGACTGAATCTTTTGCTCAACTCTTTGAAGAGTCCCTGAAAGAAATCGAAACCCGCCCGGGTTCCATCGTTCGTGGCGTTGTTGTCTCTATCGACAAAGACGTCGTTCTGGTTGATGCGGGTCTGAAATCTGAATCTGCCATTCCGGCAGAGCAGTTCAAGAACGCAGCCGGCGAACTGGAAATTCAGGTTGGTGACGAAGTTGACGTTGCCCTGGATGCAGTGGAAGACGGCTTCGGTGAAACCCTGCTGTCACGTGAGAAAGCTAAACGTCACGAAGCCTGGATCACGCTGGAAAAAGCTTACGAAGACGCTGAAACTGTTACCGGTGTTATCAACGGCAAAGTTAAAGGTGGCTTCACAGTTGAGCTGAACGGTATTCGTGCGTTCCTGCCAGGTTCACTGGTTGACGTGCGTCCGGTTCGCGACACCCTGCACCTGGAAGGCAAAGAGCTTGAATTCAAAGTAATCAAGCTTGATCAGAAGCGTAACAACGTCGTGGTTTCACGTCGTGCAGTTATCGAATCTGAGAACAGCGCTGAGCGCGATCAGCTGCTGGAAAACCTGCAGGAAGGCATGGAAGTCAAAGGTATCGTTAAGAACCTCACTGACTACGGTGCATTCGTTGATCTGGGCGGCGTCGATGGCCTGCTGCACATCACCGATATGGCGTGGAAACGCGTTAAGCATCCGAGCGAAATCGTCAACGTGGGCGACGAAATCACTGTTAAAGTGCTGAAGTTCGACCGCGAGCGTACCCGTGTATCTCTGGGCCTGAAACAGCTGGGCGAAGATCCGTGGGTGGCTATTGCTAAGCGCTACCCGGAAGGCACCCGCCTGACCGGTCGTGTGACCAACCTGACTGATTACGGCTGCTTCGTAGAAATCGAAGAAGGCGTTGAAGGTCTGGTACACGTTTCTGAAATGGACTGGACCAACAAAAATATCCACCCGTCTAAAGTTGTTAACGTGGGCGACGTGGTTGAAGTTATGGTTCTGGACATCGACGAAGAGCGTCGTCGTATCTCTCTGGGCCTGAAGCAGTGCAAAGCTAACCCGTGGCAGCAGTTTGCTGAGACCCACAACAAGGGCGATCGCGTTGAAGGTAAAATCAAGTCAATCACTGACTTCGGTATCTTCATCGGCCTGGACGGCGGCATCGACGGTCTGGTTCACCTGTCTGACATCTCCTGGAACGCGACTGGCGAAGAAGCCGTTCGTGAGTACAAAAAAGGCGACGAAATCGCTGCCGTTGTACTGCAGGTTGACGCAGAGCGTGAGCGCATCTCTCTGGGTGTGAAACAGCTGGCGGAAGATCCGTTCAACAACTACATCACCCTGAACAAGAAAGGCGCAATCGTTACTGGTAAAGTAACTGCAGTTGACGCTAAAGGTGCTACAGTTGAACTGGCAGACGGCGTTGAAGGTTACCTGCGCGCTTCTGAAGCTTCACGTGACCGCGTTGAAGACGCAACCCTGGTTCTGAATGTTGGCGACGATGTTGAAGCTAAATTCACCGGTGTTGATCGTAAAAACCGCGTTGTTAGCCTGTCTGTCCGTGCGAAAGACGAAGCTGACGAGAAAGATGCTATCGCGACTGTGAACAACAAGCAGGAAGAAAGCAACTTCTCTAACGCTATGGCTGAAGCGTTCAAAGCAGCTAAAGGCGAGTAATCGACCTGAAGCAATCGGGCAGAGAAATCTGCCCGATTACGGTAGCAAGCTGTCATCCCTTTCCCACAAGGATTAACCGGAGGTTACATGACCAAGTCAGAACTGATTGAAAGACTTGCTGGCCAGCAGACTCATATTCCGGCGAAAGCCGTTGAGGATGCTGTCAAAGAGATGCTGGAGCACATGGCCACTACGCTGGCCCAGGGCGAACGCATTGAAATCCGGGGATTCGGCAGCTTTTCTTTGCACTACCGCGCACCGCGTACGGGACGTAACCCGAAAACGGGCGATAAAGTGGAACTGGAAGGTAAATACGTTCCCCACTTTAAACCAGGCAAAGAGCTGCGAGACCGTGCAAACATTTACGGTTAAGCCGTAACTGAACGCAGAAACGACATCTCAGGATGTCGTTTTTTTTTGCCTGCCGTTAATCTGCGAGCCAGCACGAAGTTGCTCTGAATCCATCTTGTAAACCTTTTCATTCTTTGCGAAGCCGCGCTTAACGCAGGAAAGCCGCATCCTGTTGTCCGGTTGTTTTTCAGCATAATCAGCCTGTTGAACAAGGACAACCTCATGACAGTGACGCTTATTGCCCGAACAGCGATTGTTTCAGCGCTGCCTCTGCTCTTTCTGCATCGGCTTCCTTCCGCCGTCGTTATTGCCGCTCTTGCAGTAATCGGGCTTTTACTCATCTGGACAAAAATCACCTGGATGCCTGTCGCAGGCGTTGCACTGCTTATGCTGGCCTGGATGCTGGGGGCAGCACGGTCAGCTATTACCGAAACAGAAGCGGCGAGTGCAGCGCCCGCCAGCTATAGCGTGCGTATTGAGGAGGTGCGCCCGGAGAAGCAGCAAATCAAAGTGCAGCTTATCAGGCGAGAGGGACGTTTTCTTTTTCCGCCGCGTTTTGCCTGGCTGTCACTCGGCAGTCAGCAGCAGATTTACTGTCCGGGCGAACGGTGGCTCATGCTGCTCTCCCTTCGTCCGGTACATGCAAAACTCAATGAGGGAGAGTTTGACGCACAGCGATTTGCGCTGGCGAATCATATCGCGCTAAGAGGGCGCATTCAGCGACAGCAGCCTGAATCGCTGAGCTGTAGCTGGCGCTGGCAGCGTATCGCACGCGATTTACCGGTTATTACCACGCTGAGCCAGGGACCGATATTGCTGGCACTCGCATTTGGTGAGCGCGCAGAGATGAGCGAGACGCTGCGACAACTGCTGCGGGAAACCGGCACGGCACACCTGATGGCAATCTCAGGCATGCATATTGCGCTTGCCGCCAGCAGCGGCTGGTTAATTGCCCGCGCCGTCCAGCTGGTGCTGCCGGTGCAGTTGACAGGCTATCTGTTTCCGCTGTGGATGAGCTGGCTACTGGCCGCACTCTATACCTGGCTTTCTGGCAGCTACGCACCTGCCCAGCGCGCGCTAATGGCGTTAACCCTGTGGGTGATTTTTCGTATCAGAGGCGTACAGGTCAGCGGCTGGCAGGTCTGGACGTTTTGTGTCGGGGGGCTACTGCTGTTTGACCCGATGAATGTGCTGTCCGAAAGCTTCTGGCTGTCAGCCCTCGCGGTTGCCATCCTGCTGACCTGGTATCACTGGTTCCCTTTGCCACAACGGTATCGCGATGGCTGGCGCTGGATGCCCCTGCAACTGCTTCATCTTCAGCTGGGTGTCATGCTGCTTATGGCTCCGCTTCAGGTCATGCTTTTTGAGGGGATCAGCCTCTCAGCGCTGATTGCCAATATGCTGGCGATACCGGTTATCTCCTTTGTCAGCGTGCCGCTTATTTTACTGGCAATGCTGTTGCCCACAGGCGATCTCTGCACCGCCTTGTGGTGGCTGGCCGATCGTAGCATCGCGTGGTTAATGGCGGTGCTGGACCGCCTGCCTGCGGGATGGTGGCCCCTGTATGACGCCGGGAGTCTGGCTCTCTGCATCTGGGGCGGCCTGATCGTCTGGCGATGCGCGCTGGTCTACGCCGCACCCGTGGGCTGGGCTGCGCTGATTCTGGTACTCATCGCCTGGCGCTGGCCGCGCGAGGATAAAGGGTGGTACATCGATATGCTGGATGTTGGGCAGGGGCTAAGCGTGGTGATCCGCCAGGGAAAAGAGGCGATGCTTTATGACACCGGGCCACGCTGGGAAAAGGGTGACGCTGGCACGCGTCACATCATTCCGTGGCTGTCGCGAAAGCGTCTTCATCTGAAGGGCATCATTCTGAGCCATCGCCATCTTGATCACAGTGGCGGCCTTAGCGCCCTGGTAAACAGGTGGCCTGAGGTACCCGTTCGAAGCGCCACGCTGGATGCCCGACATCAACCCTGTGTACGCGGCACCCACTGGCGCTGGGGGCAGCTTGACATTGACGTCCTGTGGCCGCTCACGCTATCTGATCTCAGCAACAATAATGCCTCCTGCGTGGTGAGCGTCAGTGATGGCGTAACGCGTCTGCTTCTGATGGGGGATACAGAGGCGTCGGCAGAGCGTCAGCTGGTGGCGCTGGAGAAAAACCGCCTGCACGCCACTATTATCCAGGTTCCACATCACGGTAGCCGTACCTCCTCCACGCCGCTGCTGCTGCGTCATGTCGCCGGTAACGTAGCGATGGCGTCGGTGGCACGCTATAACGCCTGGCGAATGCCGGTGAAAAGCGTCGTGGAAAACTATCGTCGCGCAGGTTTTACCTGGTATGACACCGCGCAATCCGGACAGCTCACCATTGCTGTCCGCGATGGAAAATTAAGCGTTTTGTCATTGAGAGAGCAAATTTTTCCCCGCTGGTATCATCAGTGGTTTGGTGTAAAACGGGAATCCAGGTAGAATGAGCGGCTATTTCAAACAGCGTGAATAAATAATGCATCAAGATAAAGATCTCTCAACATGGCAGACGTTTCGTCGGCTCAAGCCGATGATCACGCCGTACAAAACAGGTTTATTTGTGGCTTCTGTGGCCTTAATCCTGAACGCCGCTGGCGACGCGCTTATGCTCTCCCTGTTGAAACCTTTACTGGATGATGGGTTTGGTAAAGCAGATAAATCAGTTTTAGTGTGGATGCCGTTAGCCGTCATTGGTCTGATGCTAATCCGCGGTATCACCAGCTATATATCAAGCTACTGCATCTCATGGGTTTCCGGTAACGTCGTCATGAACATGCGTCGCCGCCTGTTCTCACAAATGATGGGCATGCCGGTTGCGTTTTTTGACCAGCAGTCGACAGGTACGCTGCTGTCACGTATCACTTACGACTCTGAACAGGTCGCCTCTTCATCTTCCGGCGCACTGGTCACCGTGGTGCGCGAAGGCGCATCGATCATTGGCCTGTTTATCATGATGTTTTATTACAGCTGGCAGCTGTCTTTAATCCTGATTGTTCTGGCACCCGTGGTCTCCTTCGCTATTCGCTCTGTATCAAAGCGCTTTCGCAATATCAGCAAATCGATGCAGAACACCATGGGGCAGGTAACGACCAGCGCGGAACAGATGCTTAAGGGACACAAAGAGGTTCTGATATTTGGTGGTCAGGCGGTGGAGACCGAACGCTTTGCCCGCGTCAGCAACCGTATGCGCCAGCAGGGCATGAAGCTGGTATCAGCATCTTCTATCTCCGATCCCATTATTCAGCTGATCGCCTCTCTGGCGCTGGCGTTTGTACTCTATGCCGCCAGCTTCCCAAGCGTTATGGAGACACTGACGGCCGGAACCATCACCGTGGTTTTCTCCTCGATGATCGCCCTGATGCGCCCGCTAAAATCGCTGACCAACGTTAACGCCCAGTTTCAGCGCGGTATGGCGGCGTGTCAGACGCTGTTCGCTATCCTCGACAGCGATCAGGAAACGGACAACGGGACTCGCGAAATCACGCGTGCCAAAGGGAATATCGAGTTCCGTAATGTAACCTTTACCTATCCGGGACGTGATATACCCGCGCTACGCGATATCAATCTGTCGCTGCCGGAAGGCAAAACCGTTGCGCTGGTGGGCCGTTCAGGATCGGGTAAATCGACCATGGCCAGCCTGCTGACGCGTTTCTATGATATTCAGCAGGGCGAAATTCTGCTGGATGGTCATGACCTGCGCGAATATACCCTGCGCTCCCTGCGCAACCAGGTCGCGCTGGTTTCGCAAAACGTCCATCTGTTTAACGATACTATCGCCAACAATATCGCCTACGCGCGTAGCGAGCAGTACAGTCGCGCAGAAATCGAGAAGGCCGCGACCATGGCGCACGCGATGGACTTTATTAACAAGATGGATAACGGGCTGGATACGGTCATCGGTGAAAACGGCGTGCTGCTTTCCGGTGGTCAGCGCCAGCGTATTGCGATCGCTCGCGCTCTGCTGCGTGACTGCCCGATTCTGATCCTCGATGAAGCGACATCTGCGCTGGATACTGAATCTGAGCGTGCAATTCAGTCGGCGCTGGACGAGCTACAGAAAAACCGCACCTCGCTGGTTATCGCTCACCGCCTCTCAACTATCGAAAAAGCCGATGAAATTGTGGTGGTGGAAGATGGCCGCATCGTCGAGCGTGGCACGCATGCCGTGCTGATTGCACAAAAGGGCGCTTATGCCCAGCTGCATAAGATGCAGTTTGGCCAATGATTGATCGCATCTGGAGTGGACGTTCCCCGCTGTGGCTGCTGCTATGGCCGCTAAGCCTGATTTATGGCGTGGTGTCTACTCTCATCCGCATCAGCTACCAGCGCGGCTGGCGTAACAGCTGGCGTGCGCCGGTGCCGGTTGTGGTCATCGGTAATCTGACGGCCGGGGGCAATGGTAAAACGCCCGTTGTTATCTGGCTGGTGCAGCAGTTACAGCGTCGTGGCCTGAAGGTTGGCGTGGTCTCGCGCGGCTATGGCGGTAAAGCGGAGCGCTATCCGCTGCTGGTCACCGCAGAGACGCCAACGGCACAGGCCGGTGACGAACCGGTGCTGATTGCGCAGCGTACCGGTGCGCCGGTGGCTGTCGCACCGAAACGACGTGAGGCTGTGGCAGCCTTACTCGCCCGCGGTGACATTGATCTGGTCGTGACTGACGACGGCCTTCAGCACTATGCACTCCAGCGTGACAGGGAGATCGTTGTCATCGACGGTATGCGCCGTTTCGGCAACGGCTGGTGGCTGCCAGCCGGCCCCATGCGGGAGCGAGCGGCGCGGCTAAACAGCGTTGATGCCGTTATTGTCAATGGCGGCACGACAAAAACGAATGAAATTGCCATGTCGCTGCACGCGGGTGAGGCGGTCAATCTGCTCACGCAGCAGACCCGGGCGCTGTCAGCCCTGCAGCATGTTGTGGCGATGGCAGGAATTGGTCATCCGCCGCGCTTTTTCAATACGCTTAAACAGCACGGCATTATCCCGGAAACAGAGATTGCCTTTGCCGATCATCACGCCTATAGCCGAGAGGAACTGTCGGGTTTACTGGCTAACGGCCAGTGCCTGCTGATGACGGAAAAAGATGCGGTGAAATGTCGTGGTTTTGCACAGCCAGACTGGTGGTATTTGCCGGTTGAGGCGGAGCTGACAGGACGTGCGGTTGCGCCGCTGTTGAGCGATATTGAACAACTGGTTCGCCGGCACGCTACCGAAGCCACCGACTAAATCTATGCCGAACGCAGGAAGGGAATGAACACGACGATTTCGCTTTCGCTTCAACAGGCAAGAAACCTTCATCTGGCTGCGCAGGGTTTACTGCGCACGCCATCAAAGCGTGCACGCTATGGTGATGTGCTTGCCACCGTGCGGCGCATGTCGCTGCTGCAAATTGATACCAT
Source organism: Pantoea sp. KPR_PJ (assembly GCF_041386365.1). Classification (NCBI taxonomy): domain Bacteria; kingdom Pseudomonadati; phylum Pseudomonadota; class Gammaproteobacteria; order Enterobacterales; family Erwiniaceae; genus Pantoea; species Pantoea sp. KPR_PJ. The sequence continues at coordinate 183,204 of NZ_JABMIK010000001.1, forward strand.
TCACGTTGTTGCCCGCAGTCCTTATCTGGTGCTGTTCAGTCGTCTCGGCAGCTATCCGCAGAGCTGGCTGGAACAGGCGCTGGCGCAGGGCGAGCTGTTTGAATACTGGGCGCATGAAGCCTGCTTTATCCCGCGTGAAGATTATGCGCTGCTGCGCCATCGTATGCTGGCACCCGAGCGGCTTGGCTGGAAATACAGCGCCGAATGGATGCGTGAGCACCAGCAGGAAATCGCTGCGCTGTTGCAACATATAGCGGATAACGGGCCGGTGCGCGCCGCCGACTTTGCCAGCGACAGGGGGCAGAAAGCGGGCTGGTGGGCATGGAAGCCACACAAGCGTCATCTGGAGAATTTATTTAGCGCGGGCGAGCTGATGGTCAGTGAACGGCGCAACTTTCAACGGGTGTACGATTTGCGAACGCGCGTCATGCCGGAGTGGCAGGACGCGCTGCATGCGCTTAGCGAGGGCGAAGCGCAGTGGCAGATGTTACGTAACAGTGCGCGCAGCCTGGGTATTTTCCGGGCAGCCTGGCTGCCGGACTATTATCGCCTGAAACGCGTCGCGCTGAAGCCCTTTCTTGAGAATGCGCAGCAGGCGGGCGACATCCTTCCGGTTGAGGTCGCGGGGCTGGGGGAGATGTGGCTGCATCGCGATCTTCTGCCGCTGATCGACACGCCGCTTAACGCTACGCACAGCGCCGTTCTGTCGCCCTTTGATCCGGTTGTCTGGGATCGCCGCCGCGCGCTGGAGCTGTTCAATTTCGATTACCGTATTGAGTGCTATACGCCAGAGGCGAAACGCAAATATGGCTACTTTGTGCTGCCCGTGCTTCATCGCGGTGCGATCAAAGCCAGGCTGGATGCCCGTATGCTACGACAGGCGCAACAGCTGGTGATTAAAAATTTCTGGCTGGAGCCTGACGTACGCGTTACCGCCGCTTTTGTGAAGGATATTCGCCAGGCCATTAGCCACTTTGCCGCCTGGCAGGAGGCAGAAAGCGTCCTGTTTGAGCAAATGCCTGCCGCGCTACAAGCGCACTGGCCCGCAAAATGGATGCTCAATTCCTGAGCTTTGCGGTGTGCGCCTCAGTTTCACAGGCGCTTTCCGCGCACGCTGAGACACTGCGCTATGGTATCCTTAGCGCCTTATGCAATCGGTCCGTGATGGAGGATTTATGGATCACCGTTTACTTGAAATCGTTGCCTGCCCGGTTTGCAACGGCAAGCTCTACTATAACAACGCACAGCAGGAGCTGATCTGTAAACCTGACGCGCTGGCTTTCCCGGTGCGCGACGGTATCCCGGTGCTGCTGGAAAATGAAGCACGCACGCTCTCCGTTGAAGAGATCCACCCATGAGTTTCACGGCGATTATTCCTGCGCGCTACGCTTCTACGCGCTTACCCGGCAAACCGCTGGTTGATATCGCCGGAAAGCCGATGGTGGTTCACGTGATGGATCGCGCCCGCGAATCGGGAGCCAGTCGCGTTATTGTGGCGACAGATCACCCAGACGTAAAAGCGGCGGTTGAAGCTGCCGGTGGCGAAGTCTGTATGACCCGCGCCGATCATCAGTCGGGTACGGAACGTCTGGCAGAGGTGATTGAAACCTGCCAGTTCGCTGACGATGAAATTATCGTAAACGTGCAGGGTGATGAGCCGCTGATCCCGCCAGCTATCGTTCGGCAGGTCGCGGAGAATCTGGCTGGTGCGCAGGCGGGCATGGCGACGCTGGCGGTGCCGATCCAGGATGCTGAAGAGGCATTTAATCCCAATGCGGTGAAGGTGGTCATGGACGCGCAGGGTTACGCGCTCTATTTTTCTCGCGCCACCATTCCCTGGGATCGCGAGCGCTATGCCACCTCCCGCGAGGACATTGGTGACACGCTGCTGCGTCACATCGGTATTTATGCTTATCGCGCGGGGTTCATCCGTCGTTATGTCTCCTGGGCTCCCTGTCCGCTGGAGCGTATCGAACTGCTGGAGCAGCTTCGCGTACTCTGGTATGGCGAAAAAATTCACGTTGCCGTGGCGCAAACCGTGCCGGGCGTGGGCGTAGATACCCCTGACGATCTGGCACGCGTGCGCGCCGCGCTTCAGGGCTAATGACATCGGGGCGCGTCCCCGATGCTTTTTCTTGATCTGCTTCTGTATTTCTGCCCGCTGAGGCCTCCAGGATGGTGTGATATTTTCCTTGAGGAGGATGCATGGAGAATCTCAAATCTGAACTGTCGCTGGTGCTGGGCGAACCTGTCAGCCGCCTGGAAGCCATTAGCGAACAGCCGCCAACGCGTTTGTATGCTCTCTACGATCGCGAAGGCAAACCGATGCCGCTGGTAGCGAAATATTTTCGCTATCAGGGGCGCGCTGCGCTCGAAGCCAAAAAGCTGGCGCTGCTGGGCCATGAAGGGCTTATCGCTGTGCCAGCCGTATATGGTCTGGTGCTCAGCCAGCAGCCGCCGGTGCATGAAATGCTGCTGATGGCTCGTCTTAATGGCGTTTCCGCTGAAGCACCGACGCGCGATGCCGCGCGCTGGCAGCAGCTGTGTGAAGAGGTGGTGGAGGGGCTGCTTGCCTGGCACCGAATTGGCAGCCACGGCCTGGTCGGCACCGTTGACAGCACGCAGCAAAACAGCTGGCCGGCCTGGTTCCATCAGCGTGTCGAGGTGTTGTGGTCGACGCTCAGCTATCTTCAACCGCCATCGTTTACCCTGGCCGATCGGCAGATACTGTTTCGCAGCCGGGAGAAGCTGGGCGATCTCTTTCGTGACTTCGACGATCCCTGCGTCATGCTGCATGGCAATGTGCGGCTGAACAGCATAATTAAAAACGTGCGCAGCGATCAGCTGGTGGCTATGACGCAGCCAGGCACCATTTTATGGGCGCCGCGCGAATATGAGTTGATTCATCTCGGTGACAGTCCGGCAGAGCAGGCACTGCTTGAGCACTATCTGGGCTGCGCGCCCCTCTCCGAAGGGTTTCTCTGGCGACGCTGGCTTTACCAGATCTGGGACTGCATAGAGGGACTCATCCAGAACGGCGAGCTTGACCGTCCGCGCTTCGATCGCGCCAGTGCGCAGCTACTTCCCTGGCTCGGCTGAGGCGGAAAGGCCGCTTTTCAGCCACTGCCACGCCTGGCCCATCACCTCATAGGCAACGCGGTCGCTATGGCTCAACCAAAGCGGTGAAGGAATTGCGCGTTCCCACACGTTCAGCGGTGAGGTTACCGCCAGCTGGTTGGCCGGCGCGGCTATCGGCTTCAGGCCTGCGGCATGAAAGAAGTTAACTGCACGCACCATATGATTAGCGGACGTGACCAGCAGGAAGGGCTGCTGGTTGATAATCTGGCGTACCGCACGCGCTTCCTCTTCTGTATCTCTGGGGCGATCCAGAACCAGAATGTGATCCGAGGGTACACCCAGGCTCATTGCCACCGACGCGGCCACCTGTCCGTTGCTGACGGGATTTTTTCCCGCAGCGGCCCCGGTAAAAATCAGCGTTGCCTGAGGGTGACGCCGCCACTGACGCACACCTTCAGCGACGCGCGGCAGACTATTACCAATCAGGTTCGAGCTCGGTGCCCATGCTGGATTAAAGGTGTAGCCACCGCCCAGCACAACGATGAAGTCAACTTGCTGCTCACCGTTCCAGGTGGGGTAGTGCGATTCCAGCGGCAGCAGCAGGCGATCGGCAACGGGTTGCAGGCTTAGCAGCAGAAGCAGCATCCAGCTCAGCGAGACTAAAATTTTGCCGCTTTTTTGCCAGCGGCTAAACCAAAGCAGCAAAATGCCTGCTGCCATCACCAGCAACAGCAGTGGCAAAGGCATCAACAGGCCGCCCAACAGTTTTTTCAGGTCGAAAAACATCAAAAAAACTCCTTGTTGTCCGAAAAAACAGCAGCCGGAAAGGAAGATGGGGATGAAAGGTTCATTCTTCTTAAGGCTGTGACAAAATAGCACAAGTCTGAGCGCAGCATACCGGAGCCCACGCCATGCAGGATCGTAACTTTGACGATCTCGCGGAAAAATTTTCGCAAAACATTTACGGCACCACCAAAGGGATCGTGCGTCAGGCGATCCTCTGGGATGAGCTGGAGACCATTTTGCCTACGCTTGGCTCAGCTCCCCTGAGCGTGCTGGACGCGGGCGGTGGCCTGGGACAAATCTCCTGCGGGCTGGCGCAGCGGGGGCATCAAATCCTGTTATGCGATCTGTCGGCAGAGATGCTGCGCCGTGCGCAGCAGCATGCTGACGCCCAGGATGTGAGCCATAACATGCAATTCAGACAATTCGCAGTCCAGCAGGTGGCTGAACATTTGGATACGCCTGTGGATCTGGTATTGTTTCACGCTGTGCTTGAGTGGGTCGCCGAGCCGGAAAAAGCGCTGCAGGCGCTCTATGACGCGCTGCGACCAGGTGGCGTCATGTCGCTGATGTTTTTTAACCGCCACAGCCTGGTATTTCGCAACCTGACGCTGGGTAACTTCGGTTATCTGCGGGTCAATATGGCCAAACAGAAAAAGCGCTCACTGTCGCCGGACTACCCACGCGATCCTGAAGATGTCTACCGCTGGCTTACCGCATGTGGGTTCGACATTGAGCAGCGTACCGGTGTGCGCGTCTTTAGCGATTACATGAAAGCGCCACCGGCAGACGGCGGCGGCGACGTAAGTATTCTTGAGATGGAGCGACGCTATTGTCGCCAGGAACCCTTTTTAAGCCTGGGACGTTACATTCACGTAACCGCGCGTAAACCAGGGCAGAAGGACGAACTATGAGTGAATTTTCCCAGACGGTACCCGAGCTGGTCAGCTGGGCGCGCAAGAACGATTTTTCGCTTGCGCTGCCGGTCGATCGTCTGGCCTTTCTGCTGGCCATTGCGACCCTTAATGGCGAGCGCATGGATGGCGAAATGAGCGAAGGCGAGCTTATTGATGCCTTTCATCACGTCAGTAAAGCCTTTGAGCAAACCCATGAAACCGTGGTGGTGCGCGCTAACAATGCCATTAACGATATGGTGCGCCAGCGCCTTATCAATCGTTTTACCAGCGAGATGACAGAAGGGCACGCCATCTACCGCCTTACGCCGCTGGCGATTGGCATCACGGACTATTACATTCGTCAGCGCGAATTTTCCACGCTGCGCCTCTCGATGCAGCTGTCGATTGTGGCAGGCGAGCTTAAGCGTGCTGCCGATGCAGCGGACGAGGATGGCGACGAGTTTCACTGGCACCGCAACGTCTTCGCTCCGCTGAAATACTCCGTGGCGGAGATTTTTGACAGCATCGATATGACACAGCGTCTGATGGATGAACAGCAGCAGGCGGTGAAAAATGACATCGCTGAGCTGCTGAACAAAGACTGGCGCGCGGCTATTTCAAGCTGTGAAATGCTGCTGTCGGAAACCTCCGGCACGCTGCGTGAACTCCAGGATACGCTGGAGGCCGCGGGCGACAAGCTCCAGGCTAATCTGCTGCGCATTCAGGATGCCACCCTCAACAGTCCCGATCTCGGCTTTGTCGACAAGCTGGTATTCGATCTGCAAAGCAAGCTGGACCGCATTATCAGCTGGGGCCAGCAGGCGATTGACCTGTGGATTGGCTATGACCGCCACGTCCATAAATTTATTCGAACGGCCATTGATATGGACAAGAACCGCGTTTTTGCGCAGCGCTTGCGTCAGTCGGTGCAGAACTACTTTGACCAGCCCTGGGCGCTGACCTACGCCAACGCCGATCGTCTGTTTGACATGCGCGATGAAGATCTCACGCTGCGCAATGACGAAGTGATGGGCGAACTTCCCGCCGAGCTGGAGTATGAGGAGTTCAACGAGATCCGTGAACAGCTGGCGGCGATGATTGAAGAGGCGTTGCTCAGCTACAAACTCGAGCAGAAACCGCTCAACCTCGCCACGGTGATGCGCGATTATCTCGCCCAGTATCCGCGCGCGCGCCATTTTGATCTGGCGCGTATCGTCGTCGATCAGGCGGTACGCCTTGGCGTGGCCGAAGCCGATTTAGCCGGTCTGCCCGCCCAGTGGCAGGCCATCAATGATTACGGAGCCAAGGTGCAGGCACATGTCATCGACAAATATTGAACAAGTGATGCCGCTTAAGCTGGCACAGGCACTGGCGAATCCAGTTTTTCCCGCGCTCGACAGTCAGTTACGTGCCGGCCGCCATATCGGCATTGAAGAGCTGGATCAGCACGCTTTTCTGATGGATTACCAGACCTTTCTGGAAGAGTTTTACGCCCGCTACCATGTGGAGCTGATCCGCGCGCCGGAAGGCTTTTTCTACCTGCGTCCACGCTCAACAACGCTGATCCCACGTTCGGTGCTCTCCGAGCTGGATATGATGGTAGGTAAACTACTTTGTTATCTCTACCTCAGCCCGGAACGCCTGGCGAACGAAGGCATTTTTACCCAGCAAGAGCTCTATGACGAACTGCTGACGCTGGCCGATGAGAGCAAACTGCTCAGGCTGGTGAATCAGCGTTCAACCGGTTCCGATCTCGACCGCGCCAGGCTGCAGGAAAAAATGCGTGCGTCGCTGAGCCGACTGCGTCGCCTGGGCATGGTGTGGTTTATGGGTAACGACAGCAGTAAATTCCGCATTACCGAGTCGGTGTTCCGCTTTGGTGCTGACGTGCGCAGCGGTGACGATCCGCGTGAGGCGCAGCTGCGCCTGATCCGCGACGGCGAAGCCATGACGCTCGACAGCGTCAGCGCTACCAAAGAGCAGGATGATATTGACAGCGACGCGAGTGAGCGCGCGGAGGAAGAACAGGCATGATTGAACGCGGAAAATTTCGTTCGCTTACTCTGATCAACTGGAACGGCTTTTTTGCCCGCACCTTTGATCTCGACGAACTGGTAACCACCCTGTCGGGCGGCAACGGCGCGGGTAAATCCACCACCATGGCCGCGTTTGTCACGGCGCTGATCCCCGATCTGACGCTGCTGCACTTTCGCAACACGACCGAAGCGGGTGCGACCAGCGGCTCACGCGATAAGGGGCTGCACGGCAAACTGCGGGCGGGTGTCTGCTATGCGGTGCTGGACGTCATTAACTCCCGCCATCAGCGCGTGGTTGCCGGTGTGCGCCTGCAGCAGGTCGCAGGCCGCGACAAAAAGGTCGATATCAAACCGTTCAGCATTCACGGACTGCCGATGGACAGCCAGCCCACCGACATGCTGACCGAGATCATGAACAGCCGGCAGGCACGCGTGCTGCCGCTGAGTGAAGTCAAAGAGCGCGTTGAAGCACAGGAAGGCGTGCAGTTCCGCCAGTTCAACTCGGTCACCGACTATCACGCGATGATGTTCGAGCACGGTATCGTGCCGCGTCGCCTGCGCTCTGCGGGCGACCGCAGCAAATTCTATCGTCTGATTGAAGCGTCGCTCTATGGCGGGATCTCCAGTGCCATTACCCGCTCGCTGCGCGACTATTTGCTGCCGGAAAACAGCGGCGTGCGCAAAGCGTTCCAGGATATGGAAGCGGCGCTGCGCGAAAACCGCATGACGCTGGAAGCGATCCGCGTGACGCAGTCCGATCGCGATCTGTTTAAGCATCTGATCTCGGAAGCCACCAGCTATGTGTCGGCGGACTATATGCGTCATGCTAACGAGCGTCGCATTCACCTCGACAGTGCCTTGCAGCTGCGCAGCGAACTTTTTACCAGCCGCAAGCAGCTGGCCTCAGAGCAGTATCGCCACATTGAGATGGCGCGCGAACTGGCCGAACACGGCGGCGCAGAGAGTGACCTTGAGGCTGATTATCAGGCTGCCAGCGATCACCTTAACCTGGTGCAGACCGCCATGCGCCAGCAGGAAAAAATCGAGCGTTACGACGCCGATCTGGAAGAGCTGACGATTCGTCTGGAAGAGCAGAACGAAGTGGTGGCCGAGGCGCGTGAAGCCCAGGAAGAGATTGAAGCGCGCGCCGAAGCGGCGGAGCTGGAGGTGGACGAGCTGAAAAATCAGCTGGCTGATTTTCAGCAGGCGCTCGATGTTCAGCAGACGCGCGCGATCCAGTATCAGCAGGCACTGCAGGCGCTTGAGCGCGCCCGTACGCTCTGCCAGCTGCCGGATCTGACTATTGATAATGCCGACGAATGGCAGGCGCGTTTCCAGGCGACCGAAGAGGAAGCGACAGCAACGCTGCTGCATCTGGAACAGAAGCTGAGCGTTGCGGAAGCAGCACACAGTCAGTTTGAGCAGGCGCTGGCGCTGGTCACCAGTATTGCAGGCAGCGTACCGCGCCAGGACGCCTGGCAAACCGGCCGCGAGCTGCTGCGTGACGCCGCTAATCAGCGTCACTACAGTGATCAGCTATCGTCGCTGCGCCTGCGCCTGAACGAGCTGGAACAGCGCCTGCGCGAACAGCACGATGCTGAACGCCTGCTGGCAGAGTTCTGCAAGCGCCAGGGTACGCATTATGATGCCGACGCGCTGGAAGGGCTGCACAGTGAGCTGGAAGCGCAAATTGAACAGCTTAACGCCAGCGTGGCTGACGCGGGTGAGCGCCGCATGACGATGCGTCAGGAGCTGGAAACGCTGCGCGAGCGTATTGCTACTCTGACGGCGCGCGCGCCACACTGGCTGGCGGCGCAGGAGATCCTGACGCAGCTGAGCGAGCAGACCGGTGAGGCGCTGGAAAGCAGCCAGCAGGTCACAGAATTTATGCAGCAACTGCTGGAGCGCGAGCGTGAAACCACGGTTGAGCGTGACGATGTTGCGGCACGCAAACGCGCCGTGGAACGCAAAATTGAGCGTCTCAGCCAGCCCGGCGGCGCAGAAGATGCGCGCCTGACACAGCTGGCAGAACGCTTTGGCGGTGTGCTGCTGTCTGAAATTTATGATGACGTGACGCTGGATGATGCGCCTTATTTCTCCGCGCTTTATGGCCCGTCGCGCCATGCCATCGTGGTGCCGGATCTGTCGCTGATCCGTGAGCAGCTCGACGGTCTGGAGGATTGCCCGGAAGATCTCTATCTGATCGAGGGTGATCCGCAGTCATTCGACGACAGCGTGTTCGCGGTGGAAGAGCTGCAAAACGCGGTGGTGGTGAAGGTTGCAGAGCGTCAGTGGCGCTATTCGCGCTTTCCAAAAGTGCCGCTGTTTGGCCGTGCGGCGCGTGAGAGCCAGCTTGAGCAACTGCACGCTGAACGCGATCGTCTGGCAGAACGCTACGCCACGCTGTCGTTCGACGTGCAAAAAACGCAGCGTCTGCACCAGTCCTTCAGCCGTTTTATCGGCAGCCATCTGGCGGTCGCTTTCGAGGACGATCCCGAAGCGCACATTCGCCAGTTAACCAGCCGTCGTACCGAGCTTGAGCGGGCACTGAACCAGCATGAAAGTGACAACCAGCAGCAGCGCCAGCAGTACGAACTGGCCAAAGAGGGCGTGGCGCAGCTTAACCGCCTGCTGCCGCGCGTCAGCCTGCTGCTGGACGATACGCTGGCCGACCGCTGTGAAGAGATCCGTGAACAGGTCGAGGTCGCCCAGGAAGCCTCACGGTTCCTGCATCAGCACGGCGCAAAACTTACGAAACTTGAATCGCTGATTGGGGTATTGCAGAGCGATCCTGAACAGCATGAACAGTTGCAGGCTGACTACCAGCAGGCGCAGCAGCAGCAGCGCATCGCGCGCCAGCAGGCATTTGCCCTGACAGAAGTGGTGCAGCGTCGCGCCCACTTCAGCTACAGCGACTCGGCGAGCATGCTCAACGGCAATAACGATCTCAGCGACAAGCTGCGTCGCCAGCTGGAGCAGGCGGAAGCTGAGCGCAGCCGCGCGCGCGACCGTCTGCGCGAACAGCGGGCACAGCTGACGCAGTATAGCCAGGTGCTGGCCTCGCTGAAGAGTTCGCACGATACCAAACGCGACATGCTGAAAGAGCTTCAGCAGGAGATGCAGGATATTGGCGTGCACGCCGATGCCAGCGCGGAAGAGCGCGCACGTATTCGCCGCGATGAACTCTACACCGCCCTGAGCCACAACCGCGCGCGCCGCAACCAGCTGGAAAAGCAGCTGACCTTCTGCGAAGCGGAGATGGAGAACCTGCAAAAACGGCTGCGCGTGCTGGAGCGTGACTACCACCGCATTCGCGAACAGGTCGTCAGCGCCAAAGCGGGCTGGTGTACGGTACTGCGTCTGGTGAAAGAGAACGGCGTTGAGCGACGGCTGCACCGTCGCGAGCTGGCCTATCTGAGCGGCGACGATCTGCGCTCGATGTCGGATAAGGCGCTGGGCGCGCTGCGTCTGGCGGTGGCAGATAACGAACACCTGCGTGACGTGCTGCGCCTGTCAGAAGATCCCAGACGGCCAGAGCGCAAAATTCGGTTCTTTATCGCCGTCTATCAACATCTGCGCGAGCGTATCCGTCAGGATATTATTCGCACCGACGATCCGGTTGAGGCGATCGAGCAGATGGAGATTGAGCTGAACCGCCTGACCGAAGAGCTGACCGCACGCGAGCAGACGCTGGCGATCAGCTCACGCAGTGTTGCAAACATCATTCGCAAAACCATTCAGCGCGAGCAGACCCGTATCCGCCAGCTTAATCAGGGACTGCAGATGGTAAGCTTCGGCCAGGTGCGCAGCGTGCGTCTTAACGTGAACGTGCGTGAGGCCCACGCCACGCTGCTGGATACGCTGTCGGAAGAGCATGAGCAGCATCAGGATCTGTTTAACAGTAACCGTCTGACCTTCTCAGAGGCGCTGGCGAAACTCTATCAGCGTCTGAACCCGCAGATTGATATGGGGCAGCGCACGCCGCAAACCATTGGCGAAGAGCTGCTGGACTACCGTAACTATCTCGAGATGGAAGTTGAGGTTAACCGTGGCTCCGACGGCTGGCTGCGCGCCGAGAGTGGGGCGCTGTCAACCGGTGAAGCGATCGGTACCGGGATGTCTATTCTGGTGATGGTGGTGCAGAGCTGGGAAGAGGAGGCGCGCCGTCTGCGCGGCAAAGATATTTCGCCTTGCCGCCTGCTGTTCCTTGATGAAGCCGCCCGACTGGATGCCCGTTCTATCGCCACGCTGTTTGAACTCTGCGAACGTCTTGAGATGCAGCTGGTCATTGCCGCGCCGGAAAATATCAGTCCGGAAAAAGGCACCACTTATAAACTGGTCCGTAAAGTGTTCAACAACACTGAACACGTTCACGTTGTCGGCCTGCGGGGGTTCTCTGCCGATCCGGCACCTGCCCGCCGCGACAGCGAAGAGGAAACCCGTCTGGAGGCGGAAAACTCAGCAGGGTAAATCTGGTCAACTTTTACCGCTTTGAGTAATCTGTAAACGGCATTTGCCCTGTGAGGCAAATGCCGTTTTTTATTTGTATACTCAGGATACGAGTAACAGCCCAGTTGCAGCGAATACAGGAAACGCTGCGTGGTAAACAGATGAGGGGGCAGGGATGTTGCTGACCAGTAAAACACAAAAATACGCTCTTTCGATGCTGGCGCTGGCGCTGGCTTTTTCACCTTTGCAGTTCACTCAGGCAGCGGTTATTGCTGCGTTACCCGGCACGTCGCACGGCACCCTGTCCGTCGGTGAAAGCCAGCGGCGCATCGTGCAGGCGATGGCGGGTAAAGAACCGCCGTTCTATCTGGCGTCGCTGGCATCGCTCTATGCGGCGCATAATATGCAGCCTGTGTGGCAGGATCGCACAGCTGTCCAGCAGTTCCAGCAGCAGCTGGCGGAAGTCGCTATGTCTGGCGTTCAGCCGCAGTTTACCCGCTGGGTCAACCGTCTGACCGACCCGGCTATCAGCGGTTTTGCGCGTGATATTGTGCTCAGCGACGCGATGTTAGGGTATCTTCAGTTTGTTTCCAGCGTTCCCACTCAGGGTGAAAGCTGGCTCTACAGCAATGTTCCCTACAAACTCACGCTGCCGTCGGTGTCGGTGATTAACCAGTGGCAAAATGCCGTGCAGTCAGGTGCATCAGCGACCTTTATCGCTTCGCTGGTGCCACAGCATCCACAATATGCACCGATGCATGCCGCGCTGAAGCAGCTGCTGACCGACTCACGTCCCTGGCCACAGTTGAAAAACCGGGAAACCTTGCGTCCCGGCCAGGTCAGTGACGACGTCCCCGCACTGCGCGAGATTTTACAGCGTACCGGTATGCTTGCTGCCCGGACCACTCCGCCTACGCCTGCTGATGATGCGGTACCCACGGCGCGGGTGCCGGTGAGTCAGAGCGGTCAGCCTGCGGTGGTGAGCCCCTCTGCGACCAGTACAGGGGATCTTGCTGCGCAGACGCCAGAAGTAGCAGGTAACGTACAGAGCAGCCTCACAGAGGCAGGCAGCGATAATATCTATGATGCGACGCTGGTGGATGCGGTGAAACGCTTCCAGCAGTGGCAGGGGCTAGGCAGCGACGGGGCTATTGGCCCACGCACGCGCGAGTGGCTCAACGTGACGCCGCAGCTGCGTGCCTCGCTGCTGGCGCTCAATATTCAGCGTCTGCGCCTGCTGCCGGATGATATGCATAACGGCATTATGGTCAACATTCCTAATTTTTCGCTGACCTACTACAACAACGGCAACAAGATCCTCTCTTCACGCGTGATTGTCGGACGTCCCGACCGTAAAACGCCGCTGATGCGTAGCGCGCTGAATAACGTCGTGCTCAACCCGCCGTGGAACGTGCCGACGACCCTGGTGCGTCAGGATATCATTCCTAAAGTGAAGCAGGATCCGGGCTATCTCTACCGGCATGGCTATACGCTGCTTTCCGGCTGGAGCGCCGATGCAGAGGTGATTGATCCCAGCATGATTGACTGGAGTATGGTATCGGCGTCATCCTTCCCGTATCGCCTGCGTCAGGCTCCGGGGAGTACAAACTCGCTGGGCCGCTATAAATTCAACATGCCGAGTTCCGATGCAATTTATCTGCATGACACGCCTAATCATGGGCTGTTTCAGCGTGATATCCGTGCGCTGAGCTCTGGCTGCGTACGCGTCAATAAAGCCTCAGAGCTGGCGGGCTTATTGTTGCAGGATGCAGGATGGAACGATTCGCGTATTTCCGATCAGCTAAAACAGGGAGATACGCGCTATGTGCCGATCCGCCATCGTATTCCGGTGAATCTCTACTATCTGACTGCCTGGGTCGCTGATGATGGCAAGCCGCAGTTTCGAACAGATATTTACAATTATGATAATCCGGCTCGATCAGGCAGTCAGACTCTGGCGCGTGCAGGTCAGCTACTACTCTAATCATTGATTTCAAACCCTCGTTCTACTTCCTTTTATCTGCGAAACATGTTCCAGAACGGCGATCCCAGCGTGGATCGCCGCACAAACCTGTGTAAGCCCGGTTGACGTCACCCTGACTGGCAGTTAAGGTTCGGCCTTGTGCGGTTTTTGCACATTTCGTTGGCTTCAACCTCAGGTAACCGATTTTCATGTCCAGTTTTAATCTTACACGTCGCAAATTGCTTATTGGCGGAACGGCTGCGGCCGGGATGGCGCTGCTGCCCAATGCAGCTATGGCTTCGCTTTCCACCTCCCGTCCACGCGTACTGACGCTGAGCAATCTTCACACCGGTGAAACCCTTAAAACTGAGTTTTTTAATGGGAAAAGTTACGATAAAAGCGAACTTGCGCGCCTGAACCACTTTTTTCGCGATTATCGTGCCAATCTGACGAAAAGCATCGACCCGCATCTGTTTGACCAAATCTATCGGCTTCAGGCGCTGCTGGAGACCCGCAAGCCCATTCAGCTGATTTCTGGCTATCGTTCACTCGCCACTAACAACATGCTGCGTGAAAGCGGTCCTGGCGTAGCGAAGCATAGCTACCATACCAAAGGGCAGGCGATGGATTTTCATATTGAAGGTATCGCGCTAAATAACATCCGCAAAGCTGCCTTAACAATGCGCGCGGGTGGTGTAGGATATTACCCTCGCAGCAACTTCGTTCATATTGATACCGGGCCAGTACGGCACTGGTAACGACGCCGGCAACGCTGCGTGTGCCGGTCATGGAGCGTTATGAACTACCACATTATTCCTGTTACCGCCTTTGCGCAGAACTGTTCCGTTATCTGGTGCGAAACGACGCGTGAAGCTGCTCTGGTTGATCCCGGCGGCGATGCGGCAAAAATTGTCGCCGCGCTTCAGCAGCTCAACCTGAAACCTGCGCAAATCTTACTGACGCATGGTCATCTGGATCATGTGGGCGCAGCGGCCGAGCTGGCTGAGCATTATCAGGTGCCCATTGTCGGTCCGCAAAAACAGGATGCGTTTTGGCTGGAGGCGCTGCCTGTGCAGAGCCAGATGTTTGGCCTGGCAGAATGCGCGCCTTTTACGCCGACGCGCTGGCTGGAGGAGGGCGACAGCGTTCAGGTGGGGAAGGTGACGCTGGAGATCCTGCATACGCCTGGCCATACGCCCGGACATATCGTCTTTTTCGACCGCGCTGGCCGATTACTCATCTCGGGCGATGTCATCTTTCAGGGGGGGGTTGGACGCACGGATTTCCCCCAGGGGAGCCACCAGGATTTGATCGCCTCGATTAAGGGCAAGCTGTTGCCGCTAGGCGACGACGTCACCTTTGTTCCCGGCCACGGCCCCACCTCAACGCTGGGGCGCGAGCGTATCAGCAATCCTTTCCTGCAATAAAAAATGGGCCTGATGGCCCATTTTGCTTCAGAGGCGATGCTCAGAGCACCGCCACTATCGCCTCGCACAGCGCCGACATATTGTCTGGCGTCATGCCCGCGACGTTCACGCGACCAGAATTGACCGCATAGACGCCAAACTCTTCACGCAGGCGAACAACCTGATCTTTCGTCAGTCCGCTGAATGAGAACATGCCATTTTGTCGAATGATAAAGCTGAAATCATGCTTTGCGCCTTTTTCCGCCAGCGTGTTCACAAACAGCTGACGCATGCGCTGGATGCGCTGACGCATGTCGGTCAGCTCCTGTTCCCAGATGGTACGCAGGGCCTGATTGCTGAGAATAGTCGCCACGACCGCCGCGCCATGCGCTGGCGGGTTCGAGTAGTTCGCGCGGATAGTATACTTAACCTGGCTAAAGGCGGTCTCTGCGGTTGCGGCGTCTGCCGCCACCAGCGTGATAGCCCCTACGCGCTCATTGTATAAACCAAAGTTTTTAGAGTAAGAGCTGGCAACAATCAGCTCCTGATGCGAGGCAGCAAAAATACGCAGGCCTTCTGCATCCTCATTCAAACCGCGCGCGAAGCCCTGATAGGCGAAGTCAAACAGTGGCAGCCAGCCTTTGGCCTGAGAAAGCTGCGCCAGCTGCTGCCATTGCTCTGCAGTCGGATCGATACCGGTCGGATTATGGCAGCAGCCGTGGAACAGCACCACGTCGCCGGCTTTCGCTTCCTGTAGGGCAGCAAGCATGCCATCAAAGTCGAGCGTATGGTTTTCCGCATCATAGTAGGCGTATTCGCACACTTCCAGTCCGGCGGCGTTGAACACGTTTTTATGGTTTGGCCAGCTCGGATTGCTGACCCAGACGCGCCTGACGCTGGTCTGCGTCGCCAGGAAATCAGCGGCAATACGCAGCGCGCCGGTGCCGCCAGGCGTCTGCGCCGTACGCGCACGGCCAGCAGCAATCAGTGAATTCTCTGCGCCAAACAGCAGCTCTTGCGTGCAGCGAGCAAAATCGGCCAGGCCATCAATGCTGAGATAGTTTTTCGTCGTCTCGTTTTCCAGCAGGTACTGTTCAGCTTTTTTTACGCTGGTCAGTACGGGCGTATTACCGGTTTCATCTTTATAGACGCCGATGCCGAGATTGATTTTATGCGGACGATCGTCAGCGCGAAACAGATCGGCCAGCCCGAGAATAGGATCGGCAGGTGCCGCAGAGATAGATTCAAACATGAGTCGTGTCCAGTAGCGTGAACTTTAACGAAAAGAGCCTTCAGGTTAACGTCAGCACTGCGCATTGCCAACCGTTAACGCAAAAAATCGTTGCGGCCCTGTGCATCTGGCGTGCTGAAGAGCGCGCTATGGCGGCGCGGCGGATAACAGGCATAAAAAAACGGAGCCAGAGCTCCGTTTTTTCTGCGATCGCTAACTTAGAACTGGTAAACCAGGCCTACAGCGACGGTGTCGTCAGTGTTCAGACCCAGGCGGTTGTTGTCATCCAGCTGGTTGATCTGATAGTCAACATAGGTCGACATGTTTTTGTTGAAGTAGTAGGTTGCGCCCACGTCGATGTATTTAACCAGGTCAGCATCGCCAATACCGTCGATGTCTTTGCCTTTAGACTGAACATAGGCGAGAGACGGACGCAGACCGAAGTCGAACTGATACTGTGCAACCAGCTCGATGTTCTGTGCTTTGTTGGCGAAAGCCGTGGTGTTGGTGCCAGCCGCAGTGGTCAGCGTGAACGGAGTAGAGTTACGGGTTTCACCGTAGTAAGCCGCCAGGTAGACGTTGTTGGCGTCATACTTAACCGCTGTGCCCCAGTTCTCAGCACGTTTACCCTGGCCAACCAGGTTACCGTTGCCGTCAGCAACGCCAGCTGCCTGTGCGTTGGTGCGGTCGCTGCTGCTGTATGCGCCTACGATACCCAGGCCAATCGGCGAGGTGTAAGAGGTTGACAGGCCCCAGCCGTCGCCGTTTGCGCGACGAATTTCGTCACGATCGTTTTTACCCTGATACTGAGCCGCGAAGTCCCAGCCATCAACCAGGCCGAAGAAGTTTTTGTTGCGGTAAGTCAGCAGACCGGTGCTACGACCGTTCATGAAGTTGTCTGAGTAGCCAGAGTCGCCACCGAATTCTGGCAGCATATCGGTCCAGCCGATTGCATCGTAAACAACGCCGTAGTTACGACCGTAGTCGATTGAACCCGCGTCGCCGAATTTCAGACCAGCAAAGCCCAGACGAGTACGGTTGCCGTCCTGCGCGTCTGAACCTTCAGAGTTGTTAGCCTGAACGTTGTATTCCCACTGGCCGTAACCGGTCAGCTGGTCATTAATCTGAGTTTCACCCTTAAAGCCAAAACGTACGTAAGTGTTGTCGCCGTCGTTGCCGTCGTTATCAGAGAAATAGTGCAGACCAACCGCTTTACCGTACAGATCCAGTTTGTTGCCGTCTTTATTATAGATTTCTGCTGCGTTTGCTGCACCAGCAGCTAACAGAGCAGGGATAACCACTGCAAGAATGTTGCGCTTCATCATTATTTATTACCCTCATTGGAGTTTATTCGGACACCTGCCACTGCCGTCAAGAAACCGTTACGGAACCCTGAGAGAAGTTTGGTGTCTTCCTGTGTCTGCACGCATCTTTCCATCCCGAAGCGGGATATTCCACCCTGAAAATGCTACTAAACTCGTAATCTGGTTTCAAAAAGCAAATTTGTATTTCAGGATGTAAATTAACGGGAACTTTGTGAGAGAACTCTAACTTTACAAAAATAAAAAAAGACCGGCAGTGCCGGTCTCTTTATATATATGAATTTCTTATGATTAATGGTTAAAATCAGAAATTCGCATTGCGCGGTGTACGTGGGAAAGGGATAACGTCCCTTACATTTTGTACGCCGGTGACATAGGCGATCAAACGTTCAAAGCCCAGACCAAAGCCAGAGTGCGGCACGGTGCCGTAACGGCGCAGGTCGCGATACCACCAGTAATCTTCTTTGTTCAGGCCCATCTCTTCGAGGCGCGCATCCAGCACGTCAAGACGCTCTTCACGCTGTGAGCCACCAATAATTTCGCCGATGCCTGGCGCAAGTACGTCCATTGCCGCCACGGTCTTGTTATCATCATTCAGGCGCATATAAAACGCCTTAATGTCTTTCGGATAGTTTTTCACTACTACCGGTGCCTTAAAGTGTTGCTCGGCCAGATAGCGCTCGTGCTCGGAAGAGAGATCAATGCCCCAGGAAACCGGGTTTTCAAAAGTCTGACCGCATTTTTCCAGGATAGTAATGGCGTCGGTATAGTCGACCTGAGCAAAATCAGTAGAGACAAACCGCTCAAGACGATTAACTGCGTCTTTGTCTACACGCTCAGCAAAGAAGGCCATATCGTCAGCGCGTTCTTCCAGTACGGCTTTGAAGACGTATTTCAGCATGGCTTCAGCCAGCGCCGCCGCATCATCCAGCGTGGCGAAGGCGACTTCCGGCTCCAGCATCCAGAACTCCGCCAGATGGCGGCTGGTGTTAGAGTTTTCCGCCCGGAAAGTAGGACCAAAGGTATAAACTTTGGACAGCGCACAGGCATACGTCTCACCATTCAGCTGACCAGAAACGGTCAGGAATGCCTCTTTACCGAAGAAATCTTCGTTATAGTCAACGGTGCCCTGCGGCGTGCGCGGCAGGTTTTCCAGATCCAGCGTGGAAACGCGGAACATCTCACCTGCACCTTCGGTATCTGATGCGGTGATCAGCGGGGTAGAAACCCAGAAATAACCGTTTTCATGAAAGAAGCGGTGCAGCGCCTGCGCCAGGGTATGGCGCACGCGCGCTACGGCACCAATCAGGTTGGTGCGCGGGCGCAGATGCGCAACTTCGCGCAGATATTCAATGCTGTGACGTTTCGCGGCCATCGGATAGGTATCGGGATCGTCTACCCAGCCAGTGACGTCAATACGGGTAGCCTGAATCTCAAACGCCTGACCCTGGCCCGGTGACGCGACCACGGTGCCGGTCACGATAACGGAACAGCCCGTGGTGAGGTGCAGAACGTCTTCCTGATAATTAGGCAGAGAATTATTCACGACAGCCTGAACGGGATTAAAGCAGGAACCGTCATAAACGGCGACGAAGGAAAGACCGGCTTTTGAATCTCTTCGGGTACGCACCCAACCACGTACGGTGACTTCACTGTCAACCGCGACGCGACCGTGCAGTACATCCGCTACAGGCACTACGCTCATAAATATCTCTCTATATAGAAGAAGTGAGTTTAAACAGTTCCCCAGACCGGGGTTTTGCTATGTTACTTGCGAGTCGCAAGGAAACAAGCAAAATCCCGCGTCAGGTGAGATTAATTACAACAGAAGCGGGACGCATCAACGCCCCGATAAAGAGAGAGTTAGCTCGCTTTTTTCACCAGCGGCAGCTCGAAAGCTTTGCGCAGGGCGCGCACGAAGGCGGGATCGCGGCAGATCGTTTTCCCCGGGCTGTCAGACAGCTTGGCAACCGGCTTGCCGTTGCACTCCATCAGTTTAATCACAATATTGAGCGGCCTGACGCCGGGAATATCGCAGGTGAGCCGCGTACCCATACCGAAGATGACGTTAGTGCGCTGACCAAAGTGGCGATAGAGCGCCAGCGCTTTATCGAGATCGAGATTGTCTGAGAAGACCAGCGTCTTGCTTCCCGGATCGATGCCGAGTGAGGCATAGTGTGCCAGCGCTTTTTCGCCCCATTCGATCGGATCGCCGGAGTCATGACGCAGTCCCTGATAGCGGCTGGCAAAATTAACCCCAAAGTCGCGTAAAAAGGCATCCATCGCGATGCAGTCGGTCAGCGCAATGCCCAGCTTATCGTCATATTCATCGAGCCAGGCCTGTAGCGCCGCGCGCTGGCTGTTTGCCAGCACCGGACTGATCTGCTGAAAAGCCTGAAACCACTCATGTGCCTGCGTACCCACCGGCGTGAGCGCCAGTCGACGCGCCAGGTCATAGTTGCTGGTCCCGATAAGCCAGGGAAAATCCTGCTTCAGCGTTGAGACGATGGCGCGCTGCACATCCTGAGAAAAGCGACGGCGCGTGCCGAAGTCCATCAGGCGGAAGCGAGACATATCGGTATCCGCGACGGCGTGATGAAAGGCGCCCAGCTTTTGCTGGAGGTGGTCAACCGCCTGTTGTGCGCCGACCTGTGGCGAGCGATGACGATGCACCACTTCACTGATCAGCGCCAGCAGTGGCACTTCCCACAGAATCACTTCTCGCCAGGGGCCCTCAATGCGCAGATCGAGATGGCCGTCGCGGTTGCGCACCTCTACCTGTGCAGGGTTATAGCGAAAGTCGCGCAGCCAGTTGAGGTAGTCAGCGCGGAAAAAGGGCAGGCTGGACAGATACGTATATTCGTCATCGGTCAGCGCAAGCGTCTGCATGGCGTTAATGGCCTCGCGAATCTCATTCGCATAGAGACCAAGCAGATCGTCGCCGCGGCAACGAAACTCAGCCGACACCGTGACATCATAATAACGGTGGAAAACGGCTTGCTGCATATGAAGCTTGTAGGCATCAGTATCCAGCAGTGAAGTCAGTATCGGGGAAGCATGTCCTGTCATGGTGCGTTTCAGCATCCTGTTCGGCGGCGCAGAGCCCGGTGTGTAAAAGTCATAAAGACGCAGGAGTATAAATCAGTAACTGTGGCTGATCACAGCATATTTCACGTCTGCAGGTCGAGGGTAAAACGTGCCGTTGTTAATGAATTGTAGCTATTTATGCCGAGACGTGCATTGTGCATGGCAAGCTAAAGGCAACGCGCTTAGACTTTGGCGGTAAACCTATAACAATGCGAGACGGAATATGACGCAACAGCCCCAAATCAAATATCGCCACGACTATCGTGCGCCGGATTACACCATTACCGATATCGATCTGACCTTTGAGCTGGACCCTGCCGTCACCCGCGTGACAGCCGTCAGCCAGATCAAACGGCTGGCCGATGCGCAGGCTGAACTGCGCCTTGATGGTGAAGCGTTAACCCTGATCGCCATCGAAGTAGACGGCACACCCTGGCACGCCTGGCGCGAAGAAGAGGGCGCGCTGATTCTCAGCCAGCTGCCGTCCCAGTTCACCCTGAAAATCGTGAACGATATTCATCCCGATAAAAATACCGCGCTGGAGGGGCTTTACCAGTCTGGCGAGGGGCTGTGCACCCAGTGTGAAGCTGAAGGCTTCCGTCATATCACCTGGTATCTGGATCGCCCGGACGTGCTGGCGCGATTCACAACCACTGTCATCGCTGATGAGGCGCGCTATCCTTATCTGCTCTCCAACGGCAACCGCATCGACAGCGGCAAAGCCGGGCAGGGCAAGCACTGGGTTAAATGGCACGATCCCTTCCCGAAACCCTGCTACCTGTTTGCGCTGGTGGCTGGCGACTTTGACGTGCTGCGCGACAGCTTCAGGACTCGCTCTGGCCGTGACGTAGCGCTGGAGATCTTTGTCGATCGCGGCAATCTCGACCGCGCCGACTGGGCCATGACCTCGCTGAAAAACAGTATGAAGTGGGACGAGGAGCGTTTCGGCCTGGAATATGACCTTGATATCTTTATGATCGTCGCCGTCGACTTCTTCAATATGGGCGCGATGGAGAATAAAGGCCTGAACGTCTTTAACTCTAAATATGTGCTGGCGAAGGCGGAAACCGCGACCGATAAAGATTATCTCGGCATTGAGGCGGTGATCGGCCACGAATATTTCCATAACTGGACGGGCAACCGCGTCACCTGCCGCGACTGGTTCCAGCTCAGCCTGAAAGAGGGGCTGACCGTATTCCGCGACCAGGAGTTCAGCTCCGATCTTGGCTCACGTGCGGTTAATCGCATCGATAACGTACGCGTTATGCGCGGCGCGCAGTTCGCTGAAGACGCCAGCCCGATGGCGCATCCGATCCGTCCGGATCAGGTAATGGAGATGAATAACTTCTACACCCTGACCGTTTATGAGAAAGGATCGGAAGTGATCCGCATGATGCACACGTTGCTCGGCGAAGAGAATTTCCAGAAAGGGATGCAGCTTTACTTTGAGCGCCACGACGGCAGTGCGGCGACCTGCGATGACTTTGTACAGGCGATGGAAGACGCCTCAAACGTCGATCTGTCGCAGTTCCGCCGCTGGTATAGCCAGAGCGGTACGCCGGTGCTGACGGTGCGCGACGACTATAACCCGGAGCTGGAGCAGTACACGCTGCATGTTACTCAGCAGACGCCGCCCACTGCCGATCAGAAAGAGAAACTGCCGCTGCATATTCCGCTCGACATTGAACTCTACGACAACGAAGGAAAGGTGATCCCGTTACAGCATAATGGCCATCCGGTGCACCATGTCCTGAACGTCACCGAGGAGTTTCAGACCTTTATCTTTGACAATGTCCACTTCCAGCCGGTGCCGTCGCTGCTGCGCGAGTTCTCTGCGCCAGTGAAGCTTGACTATAAATGGAGCGATGCCCAGCTGACCTTCCTGATGCGCCACGCCCGCAACGATTTTTCGCGCTGGGACGCGGCGCAGAGCCTGCTCGCCACCTATATTCGCCTTAATGTCGCACGCCATCAGCAGGGCCAGCCGCTGTCGCTGCCGCTGCACGTCGCCGATGCCTTCCGCGCGGTACTGCTGGATGAAAGCAGCGATCCGGCGCTGACTGCGCTGATCCTGACGCTGCCCGGCGAAAATGAGATCGCCGAGCTGTTTGAAGTGATCGATCCGCAGGCTATCACGGTGGTGCGTGAAGCGCTGGTGCGCACGCTGGCAACCGAACTGGCCGACGAATTCTATGCTGTCTTTAACGCCAGCCAGCAGGAGGAATACCGCATTGAGCATGAGGCGATGGGACGCCGCGCGCTGAAAAACGTCTGTCTGTACTATCTGGCATTTGGTGAGGCGACGCTGGCAGATAAGCTGGTACAGGCGCAGTACCATCAGGCCAACAATATGACGGATGCGCTGGCGGCACTGGCGGCGTCAGTGGCGGCGCAGCTTCCTTGCCGTGATGCGCTGTTAGCACACTACGACGAACGCTGGCATCAGGATGGTCTGGTGATGGATAAGTGGTTTATGCTGCAGGCCACCAGCCCCGCAGCAGATGTGTTGCAGAAGGTACGTGAGCTGATGCATCACCGCGCATTTACCCTGAGTAACCCTAACCGCATCCGGGCGCTGATTGGCGCATTTGTATCGGGCAATGCGTCGGCGTTTCACGCTAAAGATGGCAGCGGCTATCAGTTCCTGGTTGAGATACTCACCGATCTCAACACCCGCAACCCGCAGGTAGCGGCGCGGATGATTGAGCCGCTGATTCGCCTGAAGCGTTACGACGCCGATCGTCAGGCGCTGATGCGCCAGGCGCTGGAGACGTTGCAGGGGCTGGATAAGCTGTCGGGCGACCTCTATGAGAAAATCACCCGCGCGTTGAACGCTTAAACGGCAAAGGCGGGTAAACCCCGCCTTACACACCGCAGAAGAGTTGAAACGCGGGTAGCATGGGCCGAAGAGCAAAACGTCCCGCGCAAGAGATGTCGCGGGACGAGCGCGCAGGGATGCCTTGAGCGTCTATGCGATCGGACCATGCATCCGCGTGGGTGTCTGACCCCGTGTTTCCGCCAATATTTTAGCGCTGGTGGGCGTAGCGCACCGGCTGCTCGCTTTCGCTGCGGCGCATCACGCGATCCAGCACCTCCGCCTCCAGCTCCGCCAGCCTGACCGATCCGCGACGACGCGGACGCGGCAAGTCCACCAGCAAATCGAGCCCAATCTGACCCTCCTCGATCAGCAGCACACGATCGGCCATCGCAACCGCTTCGCTGACGTCGTGCGTTACCAGCAGTACCGTAAAGTGGTGCTGTTGCCACAGCGATTCAATTAACCCCTGCATCTCAATACGCGTCAGCGCATCCAGCGCGCCGAGCGGCTCATCAAGCAGCAGCAGTCCCGGACGGTGAATTAAAGCGCGTGCCAGCGCCACGCGCTGCTTCTGTCCGCCGGAGAGCGCAGCAGGCCAGTCGCTGGCGCGCTCCGCCAGGCCAACCGCCTCCAGCGCCTCCAGCGCAGCGCTGCGCCATTCACGGCCTTTCAGCCCCAGCCCAACGTTATCGATCACGCTTTTCCACGGCAGCAGACGCGCGTCCTGAAACATCAGGCGCGTATCTTCGCGTGCGGTGTGCAGCGGCGCATTGCCCGCCAGCAGCTCGCCCTGCGTAGTCTGCTCCAGACCCGCCAGCAGGCGCAGCAGGGTACTCTTTCCGCAGCCGCTGCGCCCGACCACCGCCACAAACTGGCCAGAGGGAATGTGCAGATCGATATGGTTCAGAATGGTGCGATCGCCATACTGCTTGGTCACGCCGTTTACACCAACCGGCGTGCCGGTATTGAGGCGTGCCGGAGAGAAGTGACTACTCATGCGTTCTCCTCCTTCAGTTGATAAGCTGGATGCCAGCGCAGCCAGATGCGCTCCAGCAGCAGGGCGGCAACGTCCGCCAGTTTGCCGAGCAGGGCGTAAAGAATGATCGCCACCACCACGACATCGGTTTGCAGAAACTCACGGGCGTTCATTGCCAGATAACCAATGCCGGAGTTGGCCGAAATGGTTTCGGCGACAATCAGCGTCAGCCACATCAGGCCAAGCGCAAAACGCACGCCGACCATGATGGAGGGCAGGGCGCCGGGCAGGATCACCTGAATAAACAGGCTCCAGCCCGACAGGCCATAGCTGCGCGCCATCTCAACCAGGCCACGATCGATATTACGGATGCCGTGATAGGTATTGAGATAGATCGGGAACAGCGTGCCAAGCGCCACCAGAAAAATCTTCGCCGCCTCATCGATGCCGAACCAGAGAATGACCAGCGGGATCAGCGCCAGATGCGGCACGTTGCGCAGCATCTGAACGGAGGTATCCAGCAACCGCTCGCCGAGGCGTGAGGTGCCGGTGATCAGACCTAAAATCAAACCGACAGAGCCGCCGATGCTAAAGCCGATCAGGGCGCGCCAGCCGCTGATGGCGAGGTGTTGCCACAGCTCTCCGCTGGCCGCCAGATTCCAGAAGGTGACGACAATGTTTTCCGGCGACGGCAGAATACGCGTCGAGAGCAGGCCGGTCTGCGAGGCTATTTGCCAGACTACGACCAGCAGAGCAGGGAACAGCCAGGGCACCAGCGGGTGAGTAATACGTTGCGTGGTTTTCGCCATGATTTTTTCCTCAGCTCTGAGAGACTTTTTGCGGGCGGAAATCGTTGGCAACGGTTTCGCCGAACGCCTGCAGGTCGCGCGGTTGCGGGATCGGCGGCACCGCCAGATCGAGGTGCGGGAACAGCAGTTCGCCAACGCGATAGGCCTCTTCCAGATGCGGATAGCCGGACAAAATAAAGGTCTCAATACCGAGATCGGCATACTCCTGCATGCGTGCCGCAACGGTAGGGCCGTCACCCACCAGCGCAGTACCGGCACCGCCGCGCACCAGACCGACGCCCGCCCAGAGGTTCGGGCTGATTTCCAGCTGGTCACGACGCCCGCTGTGCAGGGCTGCCATGCGCTGCTGACCCACTGAGTCGGTGCGGGCAAACGCGGCCTGGGCTTTGGCTATGGTGGCGTCATCCAGATGGGCAATCAAACGATCGGCGGCGCGCCAGGCTTCGTCGTTAGTTTCGCGAACAATCACGTGCAGGCGAATGCCAAAGCGCACTTTGCGACCCTGCGCCTCAGCTTTGGCGCGCACCTGCTCAATCTTCTCTTTAACCAGGGCAGGCGGTTCGCCCCAGGTGAGGTAAACGTCGACCTGCTCAGCGGCCAGATCCTGTGCCGGTTCTGAAGAGCCACCAAACCACAGCGGCGGACGTGGCTGTTGTACCGGTTCAAACAGCAGGCGCGCACCGCGCACCTTGACATACTTCCCTTCGTAGTCGACCGTTTCACCCTCAAGTACGCGACGCCAGACGCGGGTGAACTCTGCTGACTCGACATAGCGCTCATGGTGATCGAGGAAGACGCCGTCACCCGCCAGCTCTTCCGGATCGCCGCCCGTGACCAGATTAAACAGGGCACGGCCACTGGAGAGGCGATCCAGCGTGGCGGCCTGGCGTGCGGCCTGCGTGGGTGAGATGACACCGGGGCGCAGTGCAACCAGAAAACGCAGACGCTGCGTAACCGGGATCAGCGAGGCGGCGACCAGCCAGGCATCTTCACAGGAGCGACCGGTCGGGATTAGCACGCCGCCAAACCCCAGACGGTCTGCTGCCTGCGCAATCTGCTGAAGATAGCTATGGTCGATGGGACGCGCGCCTTCTGAGGTGCCGAGATAGTGTCCGTCGCCATGCGTCGGGAGAAACCAGAATACGGATAGGCTCATCATTCACTCCTTACTGAATAGTTGTGGCGCTGGGATGCCAGATGCGATCGCTGATGGTCAGTTTTACCGGCACCAGATGACTGGTATAAAACAGGTCCGCGGTATGCTGCTGTGCCGCTGCGGTTTGTGCGCTAACCGGTGAGATATGGGTCGGCGGGCGATGGTCGAGATAGCTGGCAATGACCGGCTTTGGCAGGCCCATGGCGCTGGCGAGCAGATCGATGCTCTGGTCGCGCTGGCTTAGCGTCAGGGCGTCGGCCTGGCTAAAGGTATCGAGCACCTGCTGTACAAACGCGCCGTTCTGCTCGGTGAATTGACGTGTCGCCAGATAGAAAGAGCCGGTCAGATTAAGCTGGCTGCCGTCGGCAAGGACGCGCACATTGCCCTGCTGCTGAGCGGCAGAATAGTAGGGATCCCAGATAGCCCAGGCATCGACATCACCCTGCTGGAACGCGGCGCGCGCATCGGCGGGCGTCAGATAAACCGGCTGAATATCCTTAAAACTTAATCCCTCACGCTGAAGCGCGCGCAGCAGAAGGTTGTGCGAGCTGGAGCCCTTCTGAAAGGCCACCTTTTTTCCTTTGAGGTCGGCAACGCTTTTTAGCGGGCTGTTCTTCGCCACCAGAATCACCTCTGCCTTAGGCTTGGGCGGCTCAGCGCCAACGTAAAGCAGGTCAGCGCCAGCTGCCTGGGCGAACAGCGGGGGAATATCGCCGGTGCTGCCTAAATCGATACTGTCAACGTTCAGCGCCTCCAGCATCTGCGGACCGGCGGGGAACTCAATCCACTGAATTTTGGTTGCAGGGAAGCGCTGCTCCAGCAGCCGGTGGGATTTTGCCAGCACCATGCTGACGGAACCTTTCTGGTAGCCAATGCGAATCTGAGCGGGGGCATCTGTCGCCTGGGTTTGCAAAGCAACCAGACTAAGCGCAGCGAGTAACCAGCCGGTGATCCTTTTCATATGCGTGCTTCCTTTAAACAGCCTGAGCCACAGGGTGATGATGACGGGTCAGCGCCAGCCAGAACGCCTCAAGCGCTTCATCCAGTCGTCGCGCCAGCGCGGGTTGCAGTTCTGGCTGGCGATCGTAGTGGGTAATCTGATGGTCTTCGGCAAAGACGCCATGCAGGATCTCCTGCGCCTTCAGCGCATTCAGGACCGGCTTAAGGGCATAGTCGACCGCCAGCATATGGGCGACGCTGCCGCCGCTGGCAAGGGGTAATACCACCTTATGCGCCAGCGCACGTTCCGGCAGTAAATCGAGTAGCGTCTTTAGCGCGCCGGAGAAAGAGGCTTTATAGACCGGTGTGGCAACAATGACTCCGTCAGCAGAGAGTAAGTCTTCGCGCAACGCCAGCAGGGCAGGGGCATCAAAACGCGCACTGATTAAATCATCCGGCTGAAAGTTCTGGATATTCCAGGGGATCACTTCAACGCCGCGCGCTTCCAGCGCGCGCTGGCACAGGATAAGCAGTGAGGTTGAACGTGATGGAAAACGCGGGCTGCCAGCTAGCGTAATAACTCGCATCATTACTCCTTATAACTGAAAGTTATTGATTAGCTATTGTTGAGAACTGATGGTCACATCCTGACAGAGCGGGCAGATGGGCTTAAATGATTTATCCAGCAATGCAAAGGTGAAATGTGCAAAAAGAGGCAGAGAAAAGGACAGCAGATGAAAAGTGAGAACGGTGGATGGCGTACGATTAATCTTAAAAGGCCGTGACAGTACCAGAGTGATAGTTTATTAACGTTTAATTAATAGCAATAAAAGTATCCTGCCTGACCCCCAGTCAGAGAGAATACTCCTAAAAAGCTGGCTGGCCTTTTGTTCATACCCTGCCTGCTGACCTGGTTATCGCTAGCCAGCGTTAATGACCGGAAAGAGAGCGCTGTACCTTAACGTCGCGGCTGTTTTATCAGATAAACGCCAGGCGGCAGGCTGAATAAAAGCCGAAAGCGTTTGCAGTAATTATTAAAACCGCGTTTCACAGAAATGTTTTGTCACTTTTATACCCCGTTCATACATAAAAAAAGCCAGAAGAGGAGGTGAAGATAAAGATGTGATCCACCTGTTTCGTGCCCGATACTTTACGCCAGGTGATAGATTACTTTTTAAGGCAATGTCCTAATAAAGGTTTGGCCCTGTTAATACAAAAAACCTTCTGCCTATACTGATCGCCCACTTATGCAGAGGCTGAGCTTTCGTTTAAAAAACGCGCTTAATTTTTTAACGCAGTTTCAATAATTGTGTAACCCTTGTGCTTTTTTTCTTCCATTGATTCCAGAGAAAGATTTATGGTGAAGACGCTGCTATCAGTCATTATTCCCACCTATAACGTGGAAAAATATATCGTCGAATGTGTCGATTCCCTGCTGCGTCAGATTACCGCGACAGACGAAATTATTATTGTTAACGACAGTTCCACTGACGGCACGCTCGCGCTGCTGCAACAGACTTACGGCCATCGACCAGAGGTTCGCATCATTACCACGCCTAACGGCGGTGCAGGTCAGGCACGCGATACCGGTATTGAAGCCGCGCGGGGTGAGTTTCTGTTTTTCTGCGATCCCGATGACATCGTGCCAGACGGCTTTATTGCTGAACTACAGCAGGTCACAGCGGCCCATCCAGATGTCGATCTCTTCTGCTTCAGTTCCCACATGTTTGAAGATGGTCAGCCAGCCGTGACCCGACCCAAGGTGCGCCACGACCGGTTTGGCTTGCAGTCGCCACATCAGGTACTGGCACGTCTGTTGCAGAACGGCTCCTACACCTCGGCCGCCTGGAACTATGCGGTGAAAAAAAGCGTTATTGCACAGCACAAGCTGCGCTTTATCGACCGTGTGCATGAAGATCATAAATTTACGCTCTCGGTATTCATTTATGCGCGTCAGGCATGGGTAAGCCAGCATAGCTACTACAGCCAGCGCGTGCGCAGCGGTTCGCTTACTAACAGCCATAAAGGAGAGAGTTATTTCCAGCAGCGCTACAATGCCTTTATGCAAACTTACGGCATTCTCAAGCAGGGGCTCGATAATTCACCCGTGAAATCACAGCTGGAAAAAGCTTACCTGCTGCACTCGTTCCGTCTGATGATTTATCTGTCGCTTTATAACGGAACGGCAGTGCCGGAATATGTCATTAATGCGATTCGTTTTCTGGGGGGTCAGCATAAGCCTGTCAACGCCAAAGAGTGGTTGCTGATTAATCGCCCGCGTCTCTTTATTCAGCTGCAGAAATATAAAGTGGCAAAAGAGCTGAAAAAGGCGTCCTGATTTTCGCCTTCGCCCGACTCGTCGGCCTGCCATACCTTATCTGTGTCGCTGATAAATGTTTTTTTACTTTTTCACTGGCTGAGTCAATGTCAGATTAAATCTGGCACGCAGCGCCAGCGATAAATTTAAGACTATGTCTGGTAGGCAGGTCACAGGATGTGTGCCACGCTTGTGGCCTTCGAGAAATTTGTCCAGACACAATCATACATATGTCAATCAAACGTAACGCGATCGCCAATTATGTCGGTCAGATTTACCTGACGCTGTCAGGCATTCTGGTCGTGCCGCTGTATATTCAACATTTAGGGATGGAAGCTTACGGTTTAGTGGGTTTTTTCTCGATTCTGTTAACCTGGCTTCAGCTGCTCGATGCCGGGGTTTCCACGACCCTCATGCGCGAAGCGGCGCGCTATCGGGCTAACCAGACGGAGTTTATCTGGTTTCCGGCGCTGTTTTCTGCGCTGTCAAAATTCTTTCTTATCTCCACGCTGATTCTGGTGGTGATTGGCTGGCTGGCGACGCCCTGGATTGCCCATAACTGGCTGGATGCGCGTCATCTGCCTTCGGCAGACGTCACCATTGCGGTAGCCATTATGGTGATCACTGCTGCTATCCGCTGGCGCACCAGCCCGTATCGCAGCGTGATTGTCGGCTTTGAACATCAGGTCTGGCTTAACGGCGTTAACCTGGTCATCGTGACGCTGCGGACCTTCGGCGCAGTGCTGGTGATTCAGCTTTTCGCCAATCCGGTTCTCAGTTTCTTTATCTGGCAACTGGTGGTCTCGATAGCGGAAGCGGTGTGTCTGATTTCGAAATCCTACCAGCTGGTACCTGCCGCGGCGCGCAAACAGAAGCACGAAAATTTAAAGGCGATACTAAAACCTTTTATTCGCTTTGCACTCAGCGCCGCCTTTGCCAGCGCCATCTGGACCTTTATTTCGCAAATTGACCGCCTGGTGTTGTCAAAAACGCTGCCGCTGAGCGCCTATGGTTCATTTACCGTGGTTGCCACCGCGGCAACCGGCATCATTCTGCTCAGCAGCCCGATCATGCAGGCGATTGTGCCGCGCATGACCGGCATCAAAACGCGTAAAGAAGGTGATGCGGAATCTCTG
The DNA here is from genome assembly GCF_041386365.1 of Pantoea sp. KPR_PJ. Lineage (NCBI taxonomy): Bacteria > Pseudomonadati > Pseudomonadota > Gammaproteobacteria > Enterobacterales > Erwiniaceae > Pantoea > Pantoea sp. KPR_PJ. The sequence goes on from NZ_JABMIK010000001.1 coordinate 213,606, forward strand.
ACGCTCTATCGCTACACCACGCAGGCCGTGGCGATATTTATGGCGCCGCTCAGCATCACCATCGCGATGTTTGCTACGCCGCTGCTGTGGGCCTGGACGCAGAAAGAACAGGTTGTCACTGATATGTCGTTTGTGCTGAGCCTCTATGCGTTAGGCAGCGGCGTACAGGCGATTTGCGGGCTGCTTTACCATCTGCAATACGTTAACGGTAACCTGAAACTGCATCTGAAAGGCTTTACCTGCTTTGCGGTGATTCTGGTGCCGTTAAATATCTGGGCGGCGATTCACTACGGCGCGCAGGGCACTGGCTGGCTCTGGCTGGGACAAAACATTTTCTACCTGGCAGGCTGGGCATGGCTGGTTCATCGTCGTTTTGCACCGGGCATTCATTTTACCTGGCTGACGCGCGACGTGCTGCTGATCTGGGTGGTGGCGGCACTCATCGCCTGGCTGTGCAGCTTCCTGCCGATTGAATGGAATCAGAACCGCTGGCTCAATCTGCTGTGGCTGGGCATCATCGGCCTGGTGAATCTGTCGGTTTGTTGCCTGCTCCACAGTCTGGTGATCAAACGTCTGCTGCCCGGGCGCGCCAGGGGTTTTAATGTTGAGGAAAGAGAATGAGTACACGGAATCCTGACAGCCATGCCGCGACGATCTCGGTCATTGTGCCGAACTGGAACTGTGCGCCCTGGCTGCCGGAAGCGATCGATGCGCTGCTGGGGCAGTCATCGCCGCCGGAGCAGGTTATCGTTATTGATGACGGTTCAACCGACAACAGTATTGCGCTGCTGGAGGCACTGGCCGAGCGCCATCCACAGCTGACCCTGCTGCGCGGCGAGCGCGGCGGCGTCAGCGCGGCGCGTACAAAAGGGCAGGAGATCGCGACCGGCGACTTCATCTACTTTATGGACGCCGATGATGTTGTGGAAAAAGATCTCTTCGCTGATTTCCGCCGCACGCTGGCACAGCATCCTGACATGGAGATGTTCTGCTTTGGCGCACGGATGTTTACCGATAAGCCGGTGGCGGAACGCCATTATGCGCAGTTCCATCAGCGCCACCTTGACGACGTCTTGCCTGGGGGCGCTGACACCCTGCGCAGCATGATCCCGCATCGTTCTGCACATCGCGTGCTGTGGAGTAGCATCCTGTCGCGTCAGCTGATTCAGCGTACCGGCGTGCAGTTTCTGCCGATCCAGAATCATGAAGATGCGCCCTATATGTTTGCGCTCTACATGTCAGCACGGCAGATCGGGTTTACGCGTAAGAGCTACTACAACAAACGTTTTATGCCGACGTCGCTGTCGCAAAGTAAGCCAACCTTCTCCTGGGTAGAGAACTACTACATTGCCCGCCGCAGCAGTGAACGCTTTTTGCAAGAGCAGGGCCTGCCACCGGAAGAGAAGCTGCTGGATCTCTACTACCAGCCGGTGATGTATGGCTGCCTGATCGAGATCCGCAAAAATAACATTCCGGTGCCGGCTTCATGGCATCCGACAATCGATCAGCTGGTGCGTAAAGTGACGCGAGAAAGCAAGCGCCTGAAACTGCTCTGGTACTACCCGACACTTTACAGCGGGTTACAGGCGTGCCGACGTCTGGCTCGCTATGCCAGCAAGCGCTGATCGCGATCAATACGCTTACCCGGTCGGTAATTTACTTTTGCGCCAGAGGCCTTTACCATTCTGGCGCACATTTTCCTGTGCACCCTGACAATTCATCGCTTCCGATACCCAGGAGAGTGCATGCTTTATCCTATCGTCCGACCCGCATTATTTAAGCTCGACCCCGAGCGCGCTCACGAACTGACCTTTCAGCAACTGCGTTTTATCAGCGGCACGCCGCTGGAGGCGTTCATTCGCCAGCGGCTTCCTTCCCGGCCTGTCACCTGCATGGGCTTACGCTTCGATAACGCGCTGGGGCTGGCGGCGGGACTGGATAAAAATGCGGAGTGTATCGACGCCTTCGGCGCGATGGGGTTCGGCTTTGTTGAGGTCGGCACCGTAACGCCGCGTGCTCAGGCGGGCAACGATAAACCACGTATGTTCCGGCTGGTGGAGGCCGAGGGCATTATCAACCGCATGGGCTTTAATAATCTCGGCGTCGATCACCTGGTGGAGAATGTTAAAAAGGCGCGCTTCAAAGGCATTCTGGGCATTAATATCGGCAAAAATAAAGATACCGCTGTTGAAAATGGCAAAGAGGATTATCTGATCTGCATGGAAAAGGTTTACGCCCATGCGGGATATATTGCGATAAATATCTCTTCACCCAATACCCCAGGATTGCGCACGCTGCAATATGGCGAAGCGCTGGATGATCTTCTGGCGTCGATCAAAGCCAGACAGAAAGAGCTGGAGCAGCGTCACCTGAAATATGTCCCGGTGGCGGTAAAAATTGCCCCTGACCTTTCTGAAGAAGAATTAATTCAAATTGCCGACAGCCTGGTGCGACATAATATCGATGGTGTGATCGCCACTAACACCACGCTGGATCGCTCGCTGGTTAGCGGCCTGAAGCACAGCAGCGAAACGGGCGGCCTGAGCGGACGTCCGGTTCAGTCAAGCAGTACGGCGGTGATTAAGCGGCTGGCGCAAGAGCTAAAGGGTACGCTGCCGATTATCGGCGTGGGTGGCATCGACTCATTAACCGCGGCGCGCGAAAAAATGGCTGCGGGAGCCTCGCTAGTCCAGATTTACTCCGGCTTTATTTATAAAGGACCGGCATTAATAAAAGATATCGTGACTTATCTCTAAGACATTTCTGACAAAACGGGGCCGGGGGGTTTATTTCTCACTTCGGCTCGTTTATATTTTTCCCTGCTCTACCTGTTTTCAGCTTTTTCTCAGCAGCAAAGCTTTGCTGAGTCTGCGTAGTAAAACGCGGCGGTTAATGACAAGGCACTCTATGAAAATCAAACCTGATGATAACTGGCGCTGGTATTTTGACGCTGACCATGACCGGATGATGCTGGATCTGGCTGACGGTATGCTTTTCCGCTCTCGCTTTCCCCGCAAAATGCTGACGCCAGATGCGTTTAGCCAGTCAGGATTTAGCGTTGATGACGCTGCACTCTACTACACCTTTGATGAACGCTGCCGCCAGAGTGCCCTCAGTGCAAACCAGCGTGCCGAACTGACGCTCAATGCGCTGGTGGCAAGCCGCTTTCTGAAACCCCTGATGCCCAAAAGCTGGCACTTCACCGCCTGGACCTGCGTATTGCAGCCGGAAGCGGGCGATATGGTGGAAGTCACACTGGCAGACAGTGGCGAACAGGCACGTCTGCTGGCTGTTGAGAGTGGCGGTAACGCCACGCTCTGTTTGCTGGCGCAGCCTACGCTGACGCTGGCGGGCAAACAGATGGTGCTGGGCGACGCGATTAAAATCATGAACGATCGCCTGCTGCCACACCACGCTGAAAGCACGCCGCGCTACGCTTACGCGGTCTGACCGCTACGCCAGTTCAATATCGCCAGCTGGTATACAGCTGCAACTCAAAATTGTGCCGTCGCTGCGAATGGCGCTTTTCTTTAAGGCTTTCACCTCACCTGATACCAGCGTCATCTTACAGCTGCCGCACAGGCCGGCACGACAGGAGTAGGGAATTTTGAACCCGTTCATCTCCAGCTGCTCCAGCAGCACCTGTTGGTTATCCCCCTGGAATGTCTGTCCCTGACAGGCAATGGTGATGTTGGCCGCGGCCTGTTGCTGCGGCTTCAGGCTCTCTACCACCGAGCCCGCCCCATAAGCGCGCGGCGCATGACGCGTCAGCACCGTCACTTCATCCCCCACGCGCACGATGCCGCTGTTGCGAGCGATCAGATTAAGGCCGAAATCGATATCGCCGCTCTGATCCTGTGCGCTGCGGAACCTTTGTAGTGTGTTAAGCGGTTCACCGTCCGGGTGTTTACGGCCGCTTTCGGTGCCAACCGTAGTAAAGACGCAGCGGCTACAGGGCTTGGGCACGTCGAAAATAACCGTGCCGATTTGTACCGTGGCCCAGCTGTCTTCATCCCAGGCTGGCGCACCGCTGACCACCAGATTGGCGCGAAACTGCTCGGCGCGCACGCTGGCCGGACAGCGCTGTTGCAAATCCTGAAGCGAGGCCTCATTTATCAGCAAAAAAGGAAAGCCGTCGGCAAAGCCCAGCGGCACGTCAGTAAAGCGTTTTACGCGACGCGACGGCACGGGTCCCACCCAGCGCAACTGCACCGGACGCGGAAAAAAGTGGCTCAGCCACGCATTGATGGCATCAGGCGCAATGCGCGCCGTGAAATGGTTGCCCCACACTTCGGTAGGGTGCTCCTGCGCGGCAAAATCCTCAAAGCGGATGGTGGCCTGACTGCCGTCTGGTGCCTGCAAAAAGAGGCCGTCTGTCACTAGCGCCGGTGTAAAGCGGACCATTTCAGGATACTGACGCGCCGTAACAAAGGTGCCATCTGGCTCGGTCACCATAAAAATGCGGTCAAACGCCAGCCCGCTCTCCAGCACCTGCGCATGAGAAAGGTGTAAACCGCGCATGGATTTAACCGGATGAATAGACAGACGTGACAGCATTTGCATAGTGATCTCCAGAGAAACGGACGGGCGCGATAAAAGAAGCTAACTTTATGATACCCGGCCTCAAGACGCCATAACCGTTTTATCCGCAGGGTTGCCGCAACAAGCGCGCGGCTGTCCACTAAAGCGAGTGATTTAGGGTATAATGCGCAGCAATTTTCTCAAGAGTAATAGTGACGATATGAATTCTCTCTTTGCCAGTACGGCGCGTGGGCTCGAAGAGCTGTTAAAAAGTGAGCTGGACGCGCTGGGCGCGCAGGATCTGCAGGTGGTACAGGGAGGCGTTCACTTTGAGGCCGATGACCGCATTATGTACCAAAGCCTGCTGTGGAGCCGTCTGGCGTCGCGCATTCTGCTGCCGCTTGGCGAATTTGGCGTGTACAGCGATCTCGACCTTTATGTCGGCGTACAAAGTATTGACTGGACCGAACTGTTCGGCAGTCAGCATACCTTTGTGGTGCACTTTAGCGGCACCAACGAATCTATTCGTAACAGCCAGTTTGGTGCGTTAAAGGTAAAAGATGCGATTGTCGACGCCTTTACCCGCCAGAAGCTGCCGCGACCCAATGTGGATCGCGAGCAGCCTGACATTCGCATTAACGTCTGGCTAAACAAAGATCGCGCCAGCATTGCGTTGGATCTCAGCGGCGACGCGCTGCATCAGCGCGGCTATCGTCAGCAGACCGGGCAGGCACCGCTTAAAGAGAACCTGGCGGCCGCGATTGTGATGCGCTCCGGCTGGCAGCCGACGACGCCGCTGATCGATCCGATGTGCGGATCCGGCACGCTGCTGATCGAGGCGGCGCTGATCGCCTGCGATCGTGCGCCAGGCTTGCTGCGTAGTCGCTGGGGCTTTACCCACTGGCGCAAGCACAACGATGCGCTATGGCGAGAGGTGAAAAGCGAAGCGCAGCAGCGCGCGCGCGCCGGTACCGCCGCAGCGCAGGCACGTTTCTTTGGCTACGACAGCGATGGACGCGTGCTGGAATGGGCGCAGGCCAATGCCCGCCGCGCCGGGGTGGCCGATCTCTTCTCCTTTGCCCGTCAGGATCTGTTGCAGCTGAAAAATCCGCTGCCGGGTGAGCAGCATGGCACCGTGCTGAGCAATCCCCCTTACGGTGAGCGTCTGGAGAGCGAGCCGGCACTGATTGCGCTGCATAGCCAGCTCGGCCGCATTATGAAGCAGCATTTCGGCGGCTGGAAACTGTCGCTGTTCAGCGGCTCACCAGAGCTGTTGAGCTGTCTGCAACTGCGTGCCGATCGCCAGTTTAAAGCCAAAAACGGCCCGATCGAATGCGTGCAGAAAAACTACCAGCTGGCGGAAAATAGCAGCGAAAACGGCGCACAAATTGCGGAAGACTACGCTAACCGTCTGCGCAAGAACCTTAAAAAGCTGGAGAAATGGGCGCGCCAGGAAGGTATTGAATGCTACCGTCTCTATGATGCCGATCTGCCGGAATATAACGTTGCGGTAGATCGCTACGGTGAGTGGGTCGTGGTTCAGGAGTATGCGCCGCCGAAAACCATCGACGCAGCGAAAGCGCGTCAGCGCCTGTTCGACGTGATTGGCGCAACGCTTAGCGTGCTGGAACTCCCCGCTAACCGCCTGGTGCTGAAAACGCGCGAGCGGCAGAAAGGAAAAAATCAGTATCAGAAACTGGGCGAAAAGGGTGACTTCATGGAGGTGCAGGAGTACAACGCACGCCTGTGGGTTAACCTGACGGATTACCTGGATACCGGCCTGTTCCTCGACCACCGTATTGCACGCCATATGCTGGGCAAAATGAGTAAAGACAAGGACTTCCTGAACCTTTTCTCCTATACCGGCAGCGCCAGCGTGCACGCCGGACTGGGTGGCGCACGCAGTACTACTACGGTAGATATGTCACGCACCTATCTGGAGTGGGCTGAGCGCAACCTTCGTCTTAACGGGCTGACCGGTCGCCAGCATCGCCTGATGCAGGCTGACTGCCTGAGCTGGCTGCGCGAAAGCGACGAAACCTTTGACCTGATCTTTATCGATCCGCCGACCTTTTCCAACTCCAAACGGATGGAAGAGGATTTTGACGTGCAGCGCGATCACATTATGCTGATGCGTAACCTGAAACGTCTGCTGCGTGCCGGCGGCACCATTATGTTCTCCAACAACAAACGTGGCTTCAAAATGGATCTGGAAGGACTGGCGTCGCTGGGCCTGAAGGCACAGGACATTACCCAGAAAACCCTGTCGCAGGATTTTGCCCGTAACCGTCAAATTCATAACTGCTGGCTGATTACGCACGCCGGTAAGGAATAAGTTCAGATGTCATTAATCAGTATCCACGGTGCCTGGCTCTCTTTCAGCGACGCGCCGCTGCTCGACAATACCGAGCTGCATATCGAAGAGAACGAACGCGTCTGTCTGGTCGGCCGTAACGGCGCAGGTAAATCGACCCTGATGAAAATCATCAACGGCGAGCAGCCGCTGGATGATGGCCGCATTATTTTTGAACAGGATTTGGTGGTCGCGCGACTGCAGCAGGATCCCCCGCGCAATATTACTGGTTCCGTGTATGACTTTGTAGCCGAAGGGGTGGAAGAGCAGGCTGAGCACCTTAAGGCCTATCACGCAATTTCACATGCGGTGATGCTCGATCCCAGTGAGAAAAACCTCAATGAGATGGGACGTCTGCAAACCATCCTCGATCATCATAACCTGTGGCAGCTGGAAAATCGTATCAACGATGTGCTTCAGCAGATCGGTCTGCAGCCCGATACCGAACTGTCGTCGCTGTCGGGCGGCTGGCTGCGTAAAGCGGCGCTGGGCCGCGCGCTGGTGAGTAATCCGCGCGTGCTGCTGCTGGATGAGCCGACTAACCACCTTGATATTGAAACGATCGACTGGCTGGAAACTTTCCTGAAAACGTTCAGCGGCAGCATCGTTTTTATTTCTCATGACCGCTCCTTTATTCGCAATATGGCGACGCGCATTGTCGATCTCGATCGCGGTAAGCTGGTTTCCTGGCCGGGCAATTACGATCTCTACCTGGAAGGGAAAGAGGAGGCGCTGCGCGTTGAAGAGATGCAGAACGCTGAATTTGACCGCAAGCTGGCTCAGGAAGAGGTCTGGATCCGCCAGGGAATTAAGGCTCGCCGCACCCGTAACGAAGGACGCGTGCGTGCGCTGAAAGCGCTGCGCCGTGAACGTTCGGAACGTCGCGAAGTGATGGGTAAAGCCAATATGCAGGTCGGTGAAGCCTCGCGCTCCGGCAAGATTGTCTTTGAGCTGGAGCACGTCAACTACAGCGTGGGTGGCAAGACGCTGGTGCATGACTTCTCCGCACAGGTGCAGCGCGGCGACAAGATTGCGCTAATTGGTCCGAACGGCTGTGGCAAGACCACGCTGCTGCGCCTGATGCTGCAACAGCTCAAGGCCGACAGCGGACGCGTACACAGCGGCACCAAACTGGAAGTGGCCTACTTCGATCAGCACCGCGCCGAGCTGGATCCGGATCGGACCGTGATGGATAACTTGGCCGAAGGCAAGCAGGAGGTCATGGTGAACGGCAAGCCGCGCCACGTGCTCGGCTATCTGCAGGACTTTCTGTTCCATCCCAAACGCGCCATGACGCCGGTGCGTGCGCTTTCTGGCGGTGAGCGTAACCGCCTGCTGCTGGCGCGTCTCTTCCTGCGCCCCAGCAACCTGATGATCCTCGATGAACCGACCAACGACCTTGACGTTGAAACGCTTGAACTGCTGGAGGAGCTGATCGACGGCTATCAGGGTACCGTGCTGCTGGTCAGTCACGATCGTCAGTTTGTTGATAACACCGTGACAGAGTGCTGGATCTTTGAAGGCAACGGCGAAATTGGCAGCTTTGTGGGCGGCTATCATGATGCGCAGCAGCAGCGTGCAGCCTACAAGCAGCAGAAAAGCACGCAGCCCAGCAAACCCGCCGCTTCAGCAAAACCGGTGGCAGATAAAAATGAAGCCACCAAACGCGGCGGCGGCAAACTAAGCTATAACCTGACGCGAGAACTTGAACAGCTGCCGCAGAAGCTGGAATCGCTGGAGGCGCGCATCGGCGAGCTACAGGCCCAAATGAGCCATCCCGATTTTTTTAGCCAGCCACACGACCAGACTCAACCGGTGCTGGACGCGCTGGCGCAGGCGGAGCACGAGCTGGAAACGGCTTTTGCGCGCTGGGAAGAGCTGGAAGCGCTGAAAAACGGCGCATAACGATAAGGGAACCGGGATGTGTTCAGCCGCTGACAACCAGGCGTGGATGCTCTGTCCACAATGCGATTTAATGGTGAAACTGCCGGATGTGCCGCAGGGCAGCCGTGCTTCTTGCCCGCGCTGCCATACGGTGCTGACAACAAACTGGCAGGAGCCGCGCAGGCGGCCAACCGGCTATGCGCTTGCCGCACTCTTTATGCTGCTGCTGGCGAACCTGTTCCCCTTTGTCAGCATGAAAGTGGCGGGTCTCAGCAGCCAGATTTCGCTGCTGCAGATCCCGAAAGTGATGGTGTCAGAGGATTACAGTAGCCTCGCTACGCTGTTTCTGGTGTTTGTACAGGCGATCCCGGGACTCTGCATGTTGACCATAATTTTGCTGGTCAACCGCATCAGGATACCGAGCAGCCTGCGCATTGGGCTGGCACGGATTCTGTTCCAGCTGCGCAGCTGGGGTATGGCTGAAATCTTCATGGCCGGCGTGCTGGTCAGCTTTGTCAAGCTGATGGCCTATGGCGACATTGGTCTGGAAACCAGTTTCTGGCCATGGTGTCTTTTCTGCCTGTTGCAGGTGCGCGCCTTTCAGTGTGTTGATCGCCGCTGGCTGTGGAACCAGCTTGCGCCGATGCCATCGCTGCCGCACGTGCCGGAAAAGGGGATCACCGGGCTGCGACAGGGGCTGCGATCCTGTCCGTGCTGCACCGCCATTCTCCCTGCTGATGATCATGACTGCTCGCGCTGCGGTGTGATCGCCGCGCCGCGCCGCCGGCATAGTTTGCAGTGGACGCTGGCACTGCTCTTCACCTCGCTGATGATCTATATCCCGGCCAATCTGCTGCCGATTATGGTGACTGAAACCCTGGGCACACCTTATCCGTCAAACATTATGGCGGGTGTGATCCTGCTCTGGAGCGATGGGTCCTATCCCGTTGCGCTGGTGATTTTCATCGCCAGCATTATGGTGCCGTCACTCAAAATGCTGGCCATTGGCTGGCTCTGCTGGAACGCCAGCGGACGCGGGCAGCGTGACAGCGAAAAGATGCATGTGGTGTATGAAGTGGTCGAGTTTGTTGGCCGCTGGTCGATGATCGACGTATTTGTTATCGCTGTGCTCTCTGCACTGGTGCGCATGGGCCAGCTAATGAATGTTTACCCCGCTATGGGGGCGCTGCTGTTTGCGCTGGTGGTGATCCTGACCATGATCGCCGCCATGACGTTTGACCCGCGCCTGACCTGGGATCGCGTACAAGAACACACTAAAAAGGAGCCGCGCCTTGACGGAAACTAATCACGGCCATGCCAAAGTAGACCAGATTAAACGCTGGTCTCCGGTCTGGATCGTCCCTATTGTGACGCTGTTAATTGGTGGATGGATCCTGTTCTATCACTTTAGCCACCTCGGGCCACAGGTCACGCTGATCACCGAGAATGCTGAGGGCATTGAAGCGGGCAAAACCACGATTAAAAGCCGCAGCGTGGATGTTGGCGTGGTAGAGAAGGCAGAGCTGTCCGACGATTTGCATCATGTTGAGATCACCGCCCGTCTTAACGCGGGCATGGAAAAGCTCCTGCACAGCGACAGCGTATTTTGGGTGGTAAAGCCGCAGATCGGCCGCGAAGGGGTAACCGGGCTTAATACCTTGCTCTCTGGCGCTTATATCGAACTTCAGCCGGGTACTAAAGCCGAGCCTAAAGAGCAGTATAAGCTGCTGGATGCGCCGCCGCTGGCTCCACCCGATGCCAAAGGTATTCGCATCACGCTCGACAGCAAAAAAGCGGGTCAGCTTAACGCGGGCGATCCGGTCCTGTTTCGCGGTTACCGCGTCGGCACAGTGGAAGCCAGCAATTTCGATACTGAAAAACGCATGATGACCTATCAGCTGTTTATCGCTGCCCCTTACGATCGGCTGGTCACAACCAATGTGCGCTTCTGGAAAGACAGCGGCATTGCGGTTGACATGTCGGCATCAGGCATGCGTGTTGAGATGGGATCGCTGACCACGCTGTTTAGCGGCGGCGTAAGCTTTGACGTGCCGGACGGCTGGGAGCTAGGCGAATCCGCAGCCAACAATGCGGATTATCATCTGTTTGACGATCAGCGCAGCATCCAGGATTCGCTCTACACCAATCATGTCGATTTCCTGATGTACTTTAGCGATTCTATCCGTGGTTTGCAGGCTGGCGCACCGGTCGAGTTCCGCGGTATTCGTCTGGGAACCGTGGCAGAAGTGCCGTTTATGACCGAAGGCGTTAACCAGGCGCTGAACAACGATTATCGCGTGCCGGTGCTGATTCGTATCGAGCCTGACCGCTTTATCAAGCGTCTCGGACAGGATTTCGATCTGGAGCAGCATCTGCAGGATGGTAAAAAGCATGGCCTGCGCGCCTCGTTAAAAACCGGTAATCTGCTCTCCGGCTCGCTCTATGTCGATCTCGACTTCTATAACAACGTGCCGCCTTATAAAGGTCCGGATAAAGTCGCTGGCTATGAAATTATTCCGACAACCAGCGGCGGCCTGAGCCAGATCCAGCAAAAACTGGTGGCAGCACTTGATAAGATCAACGGCTTACCGCTTAACGGTATGGTGACGGAAGCGACCGGGACGCTGAAAGAGAGTCAGCGCACGCTGCGCGAGCTGCAAGGCACGCTGAAAAATCTTAATCAGATCACTGCCAGCCCGGCGATGAAAACCCTGCCGGAAGATATGCAGCAAACGCTACGTGAACTGAATCGCAGTATGAAAGGGTTACAACCCGGCTCGCCGGCGTATAACAAGCTGGTCGGCGATATGCAGCGTCTTGATCAGGTCCTGCGCGAACTGCAGCCGGTATTGAAAACGCTTAACACCAAGAGCAACGCGCTGGTTTTTGAGGCCAAACCGGGCCAGGATCCTCAGCCAAAGAGGGCGAAACAGTGAAAAAAGGAATCGTGTTAGGTGCCGCGCTGCTGCTCAGCGCGTGCAGCAGTACTATTGATAATACTTACTACCAGCTACCGTCGAAACCGGCGGCAATGCAGGTGCGCAGCGGCGGCGAGGCCCAGCCGCTCGCGTTATGGGTGCAGCAGGTTGCCGTACCCGATTATCTGGCGGGCAATGGGCTGGTTTACCAGACCAGCGACGTTAAATATGTCATCGCCGCCAATAATTTGTGGGCCAGTCCGCTCGACCAGCAATTACAGCAAACGCTGGTTGCCAACCTGAGTAAAGCTTTGCCTGGTCGCCTGGTGTCCGCGGCACCGCTCGGTGAGAAGCATGACACCCTGAGCGTGACGGTAACAGGATTTCAGGGGCGGTACGATGGGCGCGCGGTGGTAAGCGGCGAATGGGTGCTGCAGCATGAGGGTCGCGTGGTAAAGCAGGGTTTCGATATCACGCTGCCTCAGCATGAAGACGGCTACGATGCGCTGGTGCGCACGCTGGCTATGGGCTGGCAGCAAGCGGCACAACAAATTGCCAATGCAGCCATAACCACAGAATAAAAGTTGCTAAGCGTTTTAGTTCGCCCCCGGTAAGCGTCAAAAAAATGTATGGCGCTAATCGGGGGCTTTTTGTTGTCGCTTCAATGTCATAAGCGAGTCCTGCAGAGAGAATCTGGAGAGGTTAATGGCAGTTTAGCGTCAGAACGATGACACTGGCGTGAAATTTGCGCATTGACCTTTAGGGAAGTGGCAGGTAAAACTTAAATGTGGTTGAGCGTTATTTCACCACTCTTTTTCTTTCCACCAGATTCCACAGACCTGATATGAGGGATACGAGGTATGAAGAGACAGAAACGAGACCGCCTTGAACGCGCCCATTCTCGTGGCTACCAGGCCGGTATTACAGGACGCTCAAAAGAGATGTGTCCGTATCAGATGATTGAGGCTAAGTCTCACTGGTTGGGAGGTTGGCGACAAGCCATGGAAGACAGGGCGGTTACGGTGTAATCGACTGTCAGGAAAAGGAAGAAACCTCCGCGCTGGCGGAGGTTTTCATAAGCAGGATCAGAAAGCGTTGGTGTCTTTGAACAGACCAACTTTCAAATCGCTGGCGGAGTAGATTAGGTTGCCGTCAACGAAGACTTCACCATCTGCCACACCCATCACCAGTTTGCGGTTAATCACACGCTTGAAGTGAATTTTATAGGTAACTTTTTTCGCGGTTGGCAGCACCTGGCCAGTGAATTTCACTTCACCCACGCCCAGCGCACGGCCTTTACCTTCTGCGCCCAGCCAGCCCAGATAGAAACCTACCAGCTGCCACATCGCATCAAGGCCGAGGCAGCCAGGCATAACCGGATCGCCGATAAAATGGCAGGCGAAGAACCACAGGTCCGGATTAATATCCAGTTCGGCTTCTACGAAACCTTTATCATATTTACCGCCGTCTTCCGTCATCTTGACTACGCGGTCCATCATCAACATGTTGCCTGATGGAAGCGGCGGACCGTTCTCACCAAACAGTTCACCGCGACCTGACGCAATCAGGTCCTCTTTGCTATAGGATTCGCGTTTATCAACCATGTTTTTCAATAAGCCTTGTTTTAGTGAATCACGAAGTTTAGCGAACAGCTGTACGCTGGGCAATTCAATCAGTTCTGGTTAAACCAGTTTAGCCAGCGAAGAGGCCAGGGGCGATGGCTTGCTTCCTGCTGGTTGAGCTGAGAAATGCGCTCCTGAATCCGACGTAACAGACAGTCGCCATTCTCTTCTTCACTGCGCCATGCCATACCGGTTAGCAGCGGCAGGGCCTCATCTGCACGATCGATAGCCCAGATATGGAAGCGCGCTTGTTGAACAGCGTCGACCACATCCTGGCTCAGACTCAGATGACGTATGTTGCATGCCGGAATAATGACACCCTGTTCGCCGGTGAGTTCGCGCTCGTTGCAGATGGTGAAAAAGCCCTCAATTTTTTCGTTCAGGCCGCCGACGGGCTGCACGTTACCAAATTGATCGACAGAACCCGTCACGGCAATCTGCTGATTAACAGGCTGGTTAGCCAGCGCGCTGACCAGTGCACAGAGCTCGGCCAGCGAGGCGCTGTCGCCGTCCACTTCTGAATAGGATTGCTCAAACACGAGGGAAGCAGAGAAGGGCAGAGGCTGCTCCAGTTCCAGTTCTGCAATCAAATAGGCCTGCATGATCATCATGCCTTTGGCGTGAATATTCCCGCCCAGTTCAGCCTTACGTTCCACATCGGTAAATTCGCCGTCGCCGGGATGCACCACGCAGGTGATGCGCGAAGGTTCGCCCCAGGGGCGGGGATGGCCGGGAAATTCCACCACGGAAAGACCGTTAATCTGGCCGACCACGTCGCCTTCGGTCTCGATCAGGATCTGCTTCAGCAGGATCTCATCACGCATTCTTTCTGCAAGGAAAGCTTCTCGCCAGTTGCGCGTTTCAAGTGCGCCGATTAGCGTCGCCTCACTCAGAACATTGCCCTGCATAAAGGCTTCACGCATCTGGCGCAGTAGCCAGCGTGGACAAAGCGGCAATACTTCCTGATCGCCGGTATAGCGCACGGCTTCGCGCAGCAGGGGGGGCCAGAAATCAGCTTGTGGCGCAGGCAGCTTAGCCTCCAGCGCAACATCCTTTGCCCAGCGGCACCAGGCAAGCAGATCGTCTTCGTCAGCCACCTGCAAATTCTCTTCGAACTCAGTATAGGTAGCCAGCTCATGCAACTCCGGATCGCTCTCCTGAAACGCGGCCAGGGCATCACGATCGCCGCACAGCACAAGCTTAAGCGACAACGGCAGTGCGGGAATGGAAACCGGCAGCGGATGACGTTCGTCGGGCGATTGCCACTCGAGACGGCCCAGTTGCATGGCGCGCTTTAACCGTAGCCAGAGCAGCGGTTGCGCCTGGAGCGTACGCAGTGACAGTACCAGGGTTCCGCCATTCGCGCGATGAATCAGTCCCGGCTCCAGCTGAATCCGTTCGCGATGCAGGCGTACGCAGCCAAACAGCTGATCGTTTTCAATCCAGTCAGCAAACTCTGTCTGACCCGTTCCGGTGAAAGGATGGGAGGCGTCACCGGGCGGCTGAAGCGTCACATTATCCGCAATTATGTGATAATGTCCGCCGAACAGCTGAGTATCCGAGTCGCTGGCAATACGCGCCATCTGATGCGCAATGAGTGCCAGATAATCCATATTCTCCTGACTGCAGACCAGCAGAAGCGGAAACCCCTCGCGCTGCTGATGCAGGTAGGTCAGGGCATCCAGCAGACGTGGCTGAACGGCCGCCAGGCTATCGGTCTCTTCGTCTGCGATACGGGAGAAAACGGACGCGTATTCGGTAATATTCGGTTGCAGGTCTTGCCAGGTAAGTTGGGAGCTGGTCAAAATAATCGCATTTGGTTGATTAAAGAAAAGCGGGATTATACAGGAATCCCCCTGGCTACGCACGGCATGGTGCGGAATAACCCTGAGACAATCAACGCCTTTTCCTTACTGCATCTGGCAAAAAAGCTGTTATTCTTGATTTGTTACGCGGTCACGATGAGATTCCGATGAAATACCAGCAACTCGAAAATCTTGAAAGTGGATGGAAATGGAAATACCTGGTGAAAAAGCACCGGGAAGGCGAGCCGATCACGCGACATCTCGAACTCAGCGCCGCGCAGGCTGCCGTTGATGAGCTACTTTTGATGGAAAATCATCCAGCAGATGTGGCGGAATGGATCGCGCAACACATTCATCCCGATCTTGATAACCGGCTCAAGCAAACGATTCGTGCGCGCCGCAAACGGCACTTTAATGCTGAGCATCAGCACACGCGCAAAAAATCTATCGATCTGGAATATCTGGTCTGGCAACGTCTGGCAGGGCTGGCGCAGCGCCGTGGCTGCACGCTGTCGGAAACTATTGTTCAACTGATTGAAGATGCAGAACGTAAAGAGAAATACGCCACGCAGATGTCGAGTCTCAAGCAGGGGCTACAGGCTATCCTGGGAAAATCTGAGACAGGTAACGACTAGCTGTTTCTCTGTCGTAAACAGCAGACATAAAAAACCCCGCTTAAGCGGGGTTTTTCTTACATTGAAACTTAAGCCTGCGGCTGAGTTACAACGTCTTTGATACCTTTCACGTCGATTTCTACGCGACGGTCCGGCGCCAGGCAGTCGATCAGAGCCTGACGGCCTTTCACGCTGTCACAGGTGTTGCCGGTAACTGGGTTAGATTCACCCATGCCACGTGCAGAGATCTTGTTAGACGGGATACCTTTAGAAACCAGGTAGTCAACCACTGACTGAGCGCGTTTCTCAGACAGTTTCTGGTTGTACTGGTCAGAACCGATGCGGTCAGTGAAGCCCAGGACAACAACAGAACCGTCTTTCGGATCCATTGAGCTCAGCTGGCTATACAGCTGGTCCAGAGCCTGCTGGCCTTCCGGCTTCAGGGTAGATTTGTTGAAGGTGAACAGCACGTCAGACTTCAGGGTGAAACGCTTGGTTTCAACAACTGGAGCCGGAGCCGGAGCCGGAGCTACAACCGGTGCAACTTCATCCTGACCGAAGCGGTATGAAACGCCTACGCTCAGCATGCCGTTGTCAGGACGTGCGCCAACGGTGGCTGCGTCGCCGATGTTGTTAACCCACTGGTAGTCCAGACGGGTAGCCCAGTTCTGAGTCAGAGCGTATTCAACACCCACAGCGGCCAGCGGAGAAACGCCGGTGTCGTGGTCGCTGATGCGGCCGTTAACCTGGTTGTTCTGAGTTGCGTCTGCACGCCATACCATACCACCCAGACGAGTGTAGATGTCCAGATCGTCAGTGATCGGGTAGCTCAGTTTAGCAGCCAGCTGAACGCCTTGTGCTTTGAATGCGCCGTTGTTCACGGTGCCTTTGTTCGGCATACGACCAAGCCAGTCGTAACCCAGTTCAAAGCCCAGGTACGGGTTAGCCTGATAGCCCAGGAATGCACCTGCGCCCAGCTGAGATTCGTGGGTCGGGCCATTGTTGTTGCCGTAACCATTACCGTAGTAACCAGTATCGTGATACTGAGACCAGCCCAGTTTAGCACCGGTATACCAGGTGTCATCTTTCGGAGCGGCCTGCGCTACGGTAGCGAAGCCAGCCAGTGCCACTGCAATTGCGATAGCTGTCTTTTTCATTTTGCGCCTCGTTATCATCCAAATAGGCAATGAGCAAAAAGGGATGCTCTTGGTTGTAATCCTTCGCCGGGTTAATACGCTCGCTTATGACTCTACCGATAAAAAACGGAGATTATTGAGCACCCTGGCGAGGTAAAGTCTACAACGAGATTGGAAACTTACAAGTATGATGTGAGGGGATGCTGCAAAAAAACAGGGCGTTATACACATATTCTAACATTTACCCTGGTCTTCATCCCGCTGCCTTTATCAGCAAAATGCAGCTAAACCATTGTCAAAGCTGGAGGGAAAAGAATCAGTGGTTTAGCCGAAACAGAAAACAAAAAAAACCAAGGAAAAATCCTAATTTTACTTAATGAAACAAATCCGACTGAATTTTTAGCCCTTTTGCTGGTCGTAGCGACTCAACCGAAGGTGAACTTGCACGCATAATCAAACCCAGTGCTTTACCTTCCGCCGCAGCCTGCTCCAGAGCGCGACGCTCTTCTTCTTCTAAATCATACGGAATCCATGCCAGTACTACGCTGTAGTTGCCTGTACGTAAAGCCTTAATCATCGCTTCAACTGAGGTACAACGCTCGGAATCCGCAACGTGCATGCTCTTCTCCAGCGGCAGCCCTGACTGCTGAAGCCAGGCGCGATTCAGCTTATGCGCGGGCGTTAACCACAACTGCCAGCGAGACTCCTGACTAAGCTGCTGTAATAACGGCAACAGCAACATCTGCATCATGCCGGGCTGCTCGCTATAGCGTAGCTCCGTAATCCAGCCGCTGTGTGGCGACGGTCTGGCCGAGGAGGCATGACGCTGAACAAAGCCTGCATTATTAAAGTGTTGTGTACGCATAAGTAGGTCACTCAGTCTTGAACTGTATGGATATACAGTAATGACTTCATGCACAAAGATCAACCTCAAATTTGGAAAACGGCTCGCAAAAACTGGAGAAGGTCTGACGAGAAAGCATTTATTCATTGAACCCGTTAAGGATTTTTTCTATATCTCTAACGGGCTGAAACAAGTGGATTTTTTGAATTTTTCGCACAAGGAGAGCGAGCCATGAAAAAACAACATCCGGTTGTAGAACGTGCCTGCGAGCACCTCGCCGCGCTGGGCTCCGTCGAGTCTCGCACGCAGTTTGGTGGCTATTCGCTGGCAGTTGAAAAGGTGGTTTTTGCGCTAATCAATGATGATGCACTCTACCTGCGCGCCAGCGAAGCGTTGCGAGCCTATGCTGCAAAACAGCCGATGCAGCCGCTGGTGTTTCGCAAACGCGGCACTTCAGTCAATCTCAACTACTATCGCGTTGACGATGCACTCTGGAATGATGCACGCCAGCTGCTGGCACTTTCGGCCGCTTCGCTCAGTACGGCACGACAGGAATCGCAGAAAAGAGAGCTCACCTCCCGACTCAAAGATTTGCCAAATCTGAGCCTGCGCATGGAGCTGATGCTGCAGGAGGCGGGCGTAAAAACCGTCCGACATTTACTGGAGCTGGGAGCTAAGCAGTGCTGGCTCAAACTCCGGGCAATTAATCAGCATGTCGGCCTTAAGACACTGCTGGCGCTGGAGGGCGCCATTGAGGGACGGCATGAGGCCGCTCTGCCAAAGGCGGTCAGAGCGGAGCTTAATGAGTGGTATCAGCAGACGCTAAAGCAGACCGCCTCTTAAACGTCAGCGAGGGTGCGGCGCAGGCGGGCGATCTCGGGCAGCAACGCGACCAGCAGACCCAACTGCTGCAATACCAGCGGCGCGCGTGTCTCCTGATCGGCGGCCAGATCGCTGATACGCTGCGTCAGCGCGTGTTGCATGTTTTCCGCCTCTTTATCACCGACGACATCGGTTTGCAGCACATCTTCAACATAGCAAACCGTATCATCAAGCAACGCCAGTAGCGCATCATCGGTCAGCCTGTCGCGGTGCGCCCCCAGCGCTGAAATGTAGCTCAGAAAAGAGTGGTTAAGGCAGAGCAGCTGAAAAGCGGACTCTTTATGCTTCTGTTGAGTACGTGATTCACCGCTCATGTTGGAGACGACGGATGCCAGTTCCGCATCGGCATTGTGGGCATCGCGGCGTGCGATACGGTAGGACAGACGGTTATCTTTGCCCTGGTGATACTGCTCCATGATGGCATCCAGATAACGACAGTTCGCATTGAGCGTTCGGCTCGCCACCACAGGCAACTGACGGAAACGCCAGTCGGGCCAGATAAACGCGACCGCCAGCCAGGCAAGGGCACATCCGAGTAGCGTATCCACAATGCGCGGCAGAGCAACTTCAAACCCCTCACCCAGCAGGTTGAAACAGAGCAGCACCAGCAACGTGATAAACAGCGTCGCCTGCGCATACTGGACCTGACGAAAGGCAAAAAAGAGCACGCCACTCACCACAATCAGGATCAGCTGGCCCTCCGTTGAGGGCACCAGCCAGAGGACCGGCAGGCCGATAACAATACCTGCCAGCGTACCCGCAATACGCAGCGCCAGCCTGCGGCGGGTCGCATTATAGTTAGGCTGGCAGACGAACAGGCTGGTTAGCAGGATCCAGTAACCACGATCGAGACCGGTGAGCTGAATGAAGCCATAGCCTACGCAGAGCACAACCGTCATACGCACTGCATGGCGAAACAGCGCTGAGGCAGGCGTCATATGACGGCTTATACGCAGACGGATATCGCTCCAGCCGCTCAGCCCTTCACGCGACAGTCGGTTGTCATTCAATGGGCTGTCGCTGGCGAAAGACTGATCCGATTCGATCGATCCCAGCTGTGCATCGATGGCGCGCAGATTGCGCAGCAGCCAGAAGAGCGGGCGCAGATGAGGGGCGTCAGGTTCATTTTGCTGCAGGCGTTCCAGCGCGGTTTGTAAACGGTCAAAAGCACGCTCGAAGCGCGGATCGTGTTCCCAGCGTTCCCGCAAGAGAATGCACTGTGACAGCTGCCGGCACGCCTGTGCCTGCATATTGAGCAGCCGCTGAAAGCGAAAGAGAATTTCGTTGTAGCGCCAGTCATCGCGCAGCAGATGGTATTGCAGGTGGGATGAGCTGGCACGTTCGTGAATATCCTGCGCCACGAAATAATAATGCAGGCTGCGTCGGGTGCTGCGCGAGCCTCGGTCGCCGCGCAGACGGCTTTGCAGCGTCGTTTTTGTCAGATTGAGCTGTGCTACCAGCTGACTGTTGACCATGGCCGTGCGAATCAGAGTGGCATCATCTTCTGCTTCGCCGTCTGGATCGAACCGGTTAGCCTTGGCCTCGAGATATTGCGCCAGCTGCGCATAGCTGCCTGCCAGCTGCTCCTGTACGGGCCGCACCGGAAACATCAGATGGCCAGACAGGGTCAGCAGGTTGTACCAGAGCGCACCGACCAGCAGCAGGACAGGCTGCATATACCACTGGGAAAACAGCCCGATGCCCAGCATGGTGTAGACGGCAATCAGCAGGGCACCAAATGCGATAGTCGCGTAACGCTGGCCAAGCGCGCCGAGCAGGATAAAGCCCCAGGTCGACAGGGCCAGCCCCACGATAAAAATAAGTGGGTGAGGAAACAGCAGTTCTACTGAGACTGAGGCGATGCAGAAGCAGAGCAGGGTAATAAAAAGATTGCGCAGGCGGCCGCTGAGACGATCGTCCAGATCCGCCAGCGCGGCGGCCACCACGCCCAGCGTAAGCGGAATGGTCCAGTCAATCTGGTGCAGCCACCAGGGAACGGCCGCGCACCCGGTTAATGCCAGAAAGATGCGCAGCAGATAGCGCCAGGTACTGTTGAACAGATAGTTGCGCCAGCCCGGCAACGCTTTCGACATCATCGGTTGACCTCAGTAACGGCGGCGAGCGTTGGCTTCACGCGCGGCGCGCGCCTCTTCAACCGGAACGACCCGGCGGCCCACTGGCCAGAGCGCAATTGCGGCGATTTTAAAATTGGCAATGCCTACGGGGATGCCAATGATACTCAGGCACTGAATGATTCCGGTGGAAATGTGCGTCAGGCAGAGCCACCAGCCGAAAAAGATCAGCCAGAAGATATTGAGGAAGGTCCCCCCGGTGTTCATCAGCGCGCTTTTGCTCTCCGGGCGTAGCACGTCGACATGCACCGCTTCGTTGCCATAGGGGAGCAGCGAGAGTCGGGTAATTTCCCAGCAGGAGCGCGTCAGCGGAAGCGTGAAAATCAGCACAATGCTGACCAGCGTGGCAAACAGCCAGCAGAGGGTGGTAATAAAGCCACCGAGAAAAAAATTGAGAATATTGAGCACGGTACGCATGACGTTCTTTTCCTTTTGCTTTCCGCAAGATGTGCCGCCAAGTTTAGCCTGTTTTAAGGCTGGAGCGTCAAGAGTCTGACAGGTAAACTCCCGATATTCTTACCTCCCGTTTGACGGTGTAGACATGGAACTCAAAGCGACATCGATGGGTAAACGACTTGCCCAACATCCTTATAACCGCGTTCGCCTGCTGGCGGCTGGGGTGGAAGTCAGCGGTGACAGGCACGAATATCTGATTCCTTTTAACGCGTTGCTGGATATCAACTGTAAGCGCGGCATGGTCTGGGGCGAGCTGGAGTTTTTGTTACCTGACGAAAAAGTCGTGCGTCTGCACGGCACAGAATGGCAGGAGACCCAGCGCTTTTACCACTATTTGCAACAGGCCTGGCAGAACTGGAGCCTGGAAATGAGTGCCATCTGCGTTGAGGTGCTGACACAGCTCAAAACAGAGATTGAAGAATTCGGTAACCAGGATCGCTGGATCAAGCGTAGTGAGCTTCATGCGCTGCGCGCGACTATCGAAAAGCAGTTCGCGGCGCTACCACTGCCGCTTGAGCGCCTTAGCCAAATCAGTGACTGCCGCGAGCTTTATCATTTCTGTCAGCGCTGGCTAGAGCAGGGCGAGGCAACGCTGCGTCAGCGCAACCGCGACTGGGCCGCGCACGTGCTGAAAGCGCATCATCACTTCTTTGCGACGGTGGAAACGTCACCACTCAATGCCTCACAGAGTGAAGCCGTGGTTAACGGAGAGGATGCGGTACTGGTGCTGGCTGGCGCGGGAAGCGGCAAAACCTCTGTGTTGGTCGCGCGCGCTGGCTGGTTGTTACAGCGCAAACTGGCTATGCCTGAGCAGATCCTGCTGCTGGCGTTTGGCCGCCAGGCAGCAGAGGAGATGAACGATCGTATTCAGTCGCGGCTGAACGTGACGAATATTCAGGCGCGTACCTTCCACGCCCTGGCGCTGCATATCATTCGGGAAGGCAGCAATAAACAGCCGACGATTAGCAAGCTGGAGAGCGATACCGCTGCGCGTCACGCACTGCTTATTAAGGTCTGGCGTCAGCAGTGTGAAGAGAAAAAAGCGCAGGCGAATGGCTGGCGGCAATGGCTGCGTGACGAGCTGGAGTGGGAGCTTCCGGAAGGCCATTTCTGGCAGGATGATCGGCTGGCCAGACGTCTGGCTTCGCGTCTTGAACGCTGGCTGGGATTGATGCGTATGCATGGCGGCGCGCAGGCGGCAATGATCGCTGAGGTGCCCGACGAGGTCAGAGAGCTGTTCAGTAAGCGCATTAAGTTGATGGCTCCGCTGCTGAAAGCCTGGAAAAGCGCACTGAAAGAAGAGGGGGCTGTCGATTTTTCCGGCCTCATCCACCAGGCGGTTGCCCTTCTTGATAAAGGGCGTTTTATCAGTCCGTGGAAGCATATTCTGGTGGACGAGTTTCAGGATATCTCGCCGCAACGGGCAGCCTTACTGACGGCGCTACGCCAGCAGAACAAGCGAACCACGCTGTTTGCCGTTGGCGACGACTGGCAGGCCATCTATCGCTTCAGTGGCGCAGAAATGAGCCTGACCACCGCGTTTCACCACTATTTTGGCGATGGCGATCGCTGCGTTCTTGATACCACATACCGCTTTAACGACCGCATCGGCGATATTGCAAACCGTTTTATCCAGCAAAACCCCCATCAGCTGCGCAAACCGCTTAACAGCCTGACGAAAGGCAACAAAAAAGCCGTTGGTTTGCTGCCGCAGGAGCAGCTGGAGCCGTTGCTGAATAAGCTGAGCGGATACGTAAAACAGGAGGAGCGTGTATTGTTGCTGGCACGCTATCACCACCTGCGGCCCGATGTACTGGATAAAGCCAGGACGCGCTGGCCGAAACTTAACCTGGATTTTATGACTATCCATGCCAGCAAAGGTCAACAGGCTGACTTTGTTATCGTGCTGGGTTTACAGGCGGGTAAAGAGGGGTTTCCTGCCGCTGCGCGCGAGTCCGTGATAGAGCAGGCGCTGCTGCCGCAGCCGGAAGATTTTCCGGATGCGGAGGAACGGCGTCTTGCTTATGTCGCACTGACGCGGGCACGCCAGCAGGTGTGGATGCTATATGACCGTGAGCAGCCATCGGTTTTTGTCGAGCAGCTTCATCAGCTTGGCGTCCCCTTGCTGCGCAAAGCCTGATTAGTTCAGGCGCGCCTGCAAATAACGCGGGTAGTCGGGGATCTCAATCTCTACTGCCTGAGCAAACAGTGGAGACTGAACGATAAAATCCGCAGTGGCGCGGTTGGTGGCGACGGGAATATTCCACACGGTGGCAAGACGCAACAGCGCTTTCACATCCGGGTCGTGCGGAACGGCATTAAGCGGGTCCCAGAAGAAAATAAGCGCATCAATTTTTCCCTCAGCGATCAGCGCGCCCACCTGCTGGTCACCGCCCATCGGGCCGCTCAGCATGGCATTGACGGTGAGTCCGGTATGGCGGTTAATCAGATTTCCGGTTGTGCCGGTCGCATAAAGCGTGTGGGGTTCAAGCATCGCGTGGTTCTGCTTCACCCAGTCCAGCAGTGAAGCTTTGCAGTGATCGTGGGCAACCAGCGCGATATGTTTGCTGAGGCCAAGCGTACGGACGGTTTGTTCCATAAAAGCATCCTGGTAACGTCGTGTAACGGAAAGAATTTCACGAGTTTACCCTGTGCCTTTCCCGGCTATCAACTTGTCCTTAGCAGTTTAACCAGCGACAGAAATTGCTGGCGGGTTGCCTGATCGAAGCGATGAAACCAGCGCTTAATGGTGGGCGACTGTGCCTCATCCATCCAGACAAATTCAGCCTCAACGGGCGGCGAGGTGGCCGCTCCATCGCTGACGGTTGCGAAGTGTGGCACCGAAGCAATCTGGCCGTTGCGGTTATAAATAACCATGGCTTTTTCCATATCGCCTTCGGCGGAGGCAGGCAGGCGGTCGCGCTTGCTGGCAATCTCCTGGCCGCGTTCATCCACCAGCTGGAAATTCAGCATACGATCAAAGTGATGACGCTCGCGACGACTCTCCAGGGCGGGTAAACGGAAGATAATGGTTTTGACCTGCGCATTGAAGGTTACGATCATTGGCACCGACTGATAGCGCAGCGAGGCATCTTTATGCGCGTCGCGCAGCTGCTCAACGCGGAACAAAAACTGGTGCTGGCCGCGCTCCAGCTCAAGACTGTCGGCACCTTTCAACAGCGAGCCAGAAATTTTGCGCCCATCCAGCACCAGAAGGTCGATTTGCGGATCGAGCTTCAGGGTGATGGCATGGCAGGATGCCGAGACGAGGAGAGTAATCAACCCCGTCACGACCAAAGAGCGTTTCATGTAGTCTCCAGAACAGGGCGCAAGGTTTTGTGTGTAGCAAATTCTTACATTATGGCAGTAAATTTACATTTGAACATATGTTTTCGTGCGCCAGTGCAAAATATCTCATTTTTGAATGACGTGAAGTTACCTGCGCCGCCTACACTCAAGTCGGTGAAATAAGGAGAGAATTATGAACGATCAAACCATTCGTGACGTACTGACCAGCACGCAGCGTATTGCGCTGGTGGGTGCCAGCGATCGTCCCGACCGGCCAAGCTACGGCGTGATGAAATATCTGCTGGATCAGGGCTACGATGTCATTCCGGTCAGTCCGAAACTGGCAGGAAAAACGCTGCTTGGACAGACGGCCTACGCCACGCTGGAAGAGGTGCCGGGGCAGATCGATATGGTCGATGTGTTTCGCAATTCAGAAGCAGCCTGGGGAGTGGCACAGGAAGCCATTGCGGCAGGGGCGAAGACACTCTGGTTACAGCTTGGCGTGATTAACGAGCAGGCCGCAGTGCTGGCGCAGGATGCTGGCCTGACCGTCATTATGGATCGCTGTCCGAAAATTGAAATTCCGCGTCTGGGTGTGACGCGACAGAAAGGATAAATCACAGGCGGCGTTGAGTGCCGCCCGGGATTAGTGGCGCAGGCGCGGTGCCTGCAGCTGCTGGCGGATAGATGCAGCCAGCTCATCCATTTCCGGCTGTTCCGGATGTTCTGAGCTGGTTTCGCCGGAGAGTTGAATTTCAGCAATATAGGTGTGCACCTGATCGCCTTCTTCGTCTTCCATTACCACATGATACCAGGGGGCGGCGCGTAGCGTTTCCGTCGCGCCGACCTCGTCCAGTTTAGGTGTATCCAGTGAATATTCAGGATCAACATCCACAATCACGCCCAGCACGCCTGAAAGGCGATGACGGACTTGCTGACCAATACCAAATTTAGTGGCAATCATAGTGACCTCCAGAAAAACTGCCTCCTGATCAATATGGCGTCAGAAGCAGCTTTTTCAAGTCACACCACACGGCATGCAAAACCTTTCAGATAAAGACCCTCAGGATAGCTGGCAATCACCGGATGATCGGCTGCCTGACGGAACTGCTCGATAAACTGCGCCTCGCGGCCCGCGTCCAGCGCGGCATCGGCCACGATTTTCTGAAACAGATCGGAAGCCATCAGACCCGAACAGGAGAAGGTCATCAGGATGCCGCCAGGATTGAGCAGCTGCATGGCCAGCATATTGATGTCTTTGTAACCGCGACAGGCACCCGCCAGCTGATTTTTATTTTCTACAAACTTTGGCGGATCCATCACAATCAGGTCAAATTTTTCCCCAGCGTCACGATAGCGACGCAGCAGTTTAAACACGTCGTCGCGCAGGAACTGCGCGCGTGACACGTCCAGACCGTTAAGCGCGACGTTCTCGCGCGCCACGTCTAACGCTTCCTGCGAAGTATCAACGCTGATCACTTCACGACAGCCGCCCATTAAGGCTGAAACGGCAAACCCGCCGGTATAGGAGAAGCAGTTAAGTACGCGGGCATCCTGTGCATAGCGGCGCGTGGCCAGACGGCTGTCGCGCTGATCGAGGTAATAGCCTGTTTTGTGGCCGCCCTGAATATCAACCAGCAGCTTCATACCATGTTCGGTAATCGGCAGCAGCGCCGGTGGCATCTCACCCGTGACCGTACCCTGAGTAAGTTCCAGGCCCTCTTTTTTACGTACCGCTACGTCTGAGCGATCGTAGATGGCGCAGGCAGGGAAACAGTGCTGCAGTGCCGAGATAATCGCCGGGCGCTGATATTCTGCACCGGCAGAGAGTAACTGCAGCACGAGGAAGTTGCCAAAGCGGTCGATGGTGACGCCGGGCAGGCCATCAGACTCACCCGCGATCAGACGATAGCTGTCGAGCCCGTCCCGCTGCGCCAGCCAGTTGCGCCACTGCTGGGCCTGCTCAAAACGGCGAATGAAAAAGGCGATGTCAATCGATTCATCCTGCTGCCAGCTCCAGACGCGGGCACGAATTTGCGACTGCGGCGAATAGGCTGCACGCGCAAGAAACTTACCGTTATGGTCACAGACATCAACGGTTTCACCCAGCTGTGCTTTTCCTTCAAGGCGCGCAACGGCACCGGAAAAGACCCAGGGATGGCGGCGGAGCAGGGATTTTTCACGTCCCCTGGTGAGAATCAATCGAACGGTCATAGTTTGCTATGCTTACCTGAAAAAATGAGGCGCCATTGTCCGGCGGATAACAGGAAATTGCAACGTACAGTAGCAGGAGAGAGAAATGGCATCAGCCTGTTATAAAATCTGGGTTCAGGGTCGGGTGCAGGGCGTAGGCTTCCGCTACAGCACCCAGGCAGAGGCATCACAGCTTGGGGTGCTTGGCTACGCGCGCAATCTGGACGACGGCAGCGTCGAGGTGCTGGCCTGCGGCGAGCCGGAAAAGGTTGACGCACTGATCGCCTGGCTTAAAGCGGGCGGACCGCGCAGCGCACGCGTTGATCGGGTTCTGGTTGAGCCGCACCAGCCTGTGGAGCAGCCGCAACGTTTTACGACCGGGTAATCAAAGACACTTCGCGGGCTTTGGCAGCCCAGCAATTTTTGTTGCCTGTTTTGCCGGGCCGTCCGGGAACAGACGAAACAGATAGCGGCTGTTGCCTTTCTCTTCCCCATACTGTTGTGCCATGGCTTTAACCAGCATGCGGATAGCGGGTGAGGTGTTGTACTCCAGATAGAATGCCCGCACGAAGCGCACGACTTCCCAGTGTGCTTCACTCAGCGTAATGCCTTCCCGCTGGGCGATCTGCTCAGCCAGCTCTTCGCTCCAGTCGTCACGATGTTTTAAATAGCCTTCACCATCGGTGGCAATGGTTTTACCGTTAAATTCCACGTTTGTTCCTCACTGCTTGATTCGGCGGCATTCTACCAAATTGCGTCAGCAGAAAAAGCAAAACCCCGCCGAAGCGGGGTCGTGGTCAGTCTGTAGCCGGCTTTGCGCGCTTTAGTCGTTGCGTGCGAAGCCCAAAATGCTCAGCAGGCTGATAAAGATATTGTAGAGCGAGACATAAAGGCTGACGGTGGCACGAATATAGTTAGTTTCACCACCCTGAATGATATTGCTGGTTTCCCACAGGATGGCACCCGCAGAGAACAGAATAAACAGGGCGCTGATTGCCAGATGTAGCGCTGGCAGTTGCAGGAACAGGTTAGCGATTACCGCTACCAGCAACACCACAAAGCCCGCCATCATCATGCCGCCCAGGAAAGACATATCCCGGCGAGTTGTCAGCACATAGGCTGAGCAGCAGAAGAAGACCAGTGCCGTGCCGCCTAACGCCAGCGCAATCACATCACCCATGCCCGCCGCTAAGAACGAGCTGAGAATGGGACCCAGACAATAGCCAAGGAAGCCTGTGAAGGCGAAGGCCGCCAGAATGCCCATCGGGCTGTCAGCCAGCTTATGGGTCAGGAACATCAGACCGTAAAAACCGACCAGCATTAAAATCAGGCCAGGGCCCGGCAGACCCAGCACGGTGCTGGCGGTAGCGGTGACGGCAGAAAATGCCAGTGTCAGGCCAAGAAGAAAATAGGTATTGCGCAACACCTTATGGGTGCTGAGCAGCGATGTCCGCGAGGACGAAGTAATAAGTCTGTCCATAATGCGCTCCTTTATCAGAACACTCACTTTGCGCTGAGAATACGCAGCGGCCGCAAAACGGGAAAGACGTTTTACCCTTCTTTACGCGATAAATCGCTGTTTCTCTGAGCGGAATGGTGATTTTGCCAACGAATAACATCGTTTTGGCTGTTTTTCAGGCGAATGAATTCTTACAGGCTTTACATCCATCGGGGGGATGTTTATAGTGCGCCTCATTGCGGAGGGGTGGCCGAGCGGCTTAAGGCAGCGGTCTTGAAAACCGCCGATGGGAAACCATCCGAGAGTTCGAATCTCTCCTCCTCCGCCACTTTCCTGCTCTGTCAGGAACCGGCAAGGCAGCCCGGCTGTTTTGCAGATGTGAAGAGCATCACCCCGGAGGGATGGCCGAGTGGCTTAAGGCAGCGGTCTTGAAAACCGCCGATGGGAAACCATCCGAGAGTTCGAATCTCTCTTCCTCCGCCACACCAGACAGGCCAGCACAACGTGCTGGCCTGTTGCTTTTCTGCCCCTTATCTTTTCCGCCTTTTCTGTTTGCTCCCTGTCTTTTGGTCAATTCTGCTATAGTCCACTCACTGTTTTTGCAAACATCGGGCGCTTTTCGCCACCGGCTTAGGTTACACTGTGGGCGCTATGCCTTTAACTGAGCTAATCGGTTGATAGCCTGAGCGTTTCTCTACTGAATAAATGGAATAGGCACAATGATCAAGAAACTGAGTCTTTGCGCACTGTCGGTCCTTGCCGCACTGCCAGTCGGCATGACGGCCCACGCAGCTGAAAGCGATATGCAGCTGCAACAGGTACTGATGTTTAGCCGCCACAATCTGCGTGCGCCGCTGGCCGATAACGGCAGCGTGCTGGAACAGTCGACGAAGAAAAGCTGGCCGCAGTGGAGCGTTCCGGGTGGACAACTCACCACCAAAGGCGGCGTGCTGGAAGTCTATATGGGGAATTACACCCGCCAGTGGCTGGCGCAGCAGGGTCTGGTGAAAAATGGCAGCTGCCCCGATAGTAGTAACATTTTCGTTTATGCTAATAGCCTTCAGCGTACCGTGGCGACGGCGCAGTTCTTTGTTAACGGCGCATTCCCGGGCTGTGATATCGCCGTCAGCCATCAGGACGCCATGGGCACCATGGATCCGATCTTTAACCCGGTCATCACTGACGACAGCGAAGCCTTTAATAAGAAAGCGCTGGCGGCAATGACGGCGGAAAATGAGAAACTGGCGCTGAAGCCCGCTTTGCAAGAGTTGGACAAAATCGTTGACTACAAATCTGCGCCCGCCTGCAACAACAAAAAACAGTGCGATCTGAGCAGCGGCAGCAATACTTTCAGCGCGGAAAACGGCAAAGAGCCAAACGTCAGCGGTCCGCTGAAAGTGGGTAACTCCCTGATGGATGCGTTTACGCTGCAATATTATGAAGGCTTCCCGCTGGAGCAGGTTGCCTGGGGCCAAATCAAGACGCCAGAACAGTGGAAAGCGCTGTCAGCGATCAAGAATGGCTATCAGGATGCGCTGTTTACCAGCCCGGATGTCGCTCGTGAAGTAGCCGCGCCGCTGGTCGATTACATTCGCAGCCAGCTGGTGGATGAAGACAAAGCCAACGCGCCTAAAATTACGCTGATGGTGGGGCATGACTCCAACATTGCTTCCCTGCTGAGTGCGCTTCAGGTCAAGCCCTACGAGCTGGCAGGCACATATGAGAATACACCTATTGGTGGTCAGATTGTCTTTCAGCGCTGGCACGATGCAAAAAACAACAAAGATCTGCTGAAGCTGGAATATGTCTATCAGACCGCCGATCAGTTGCGTAACGGTGATGTACTGAGCCTGAAAAACCCGCCGAAGCGCGTAACGCTGGAGCTGGCAGGCTGTCCGGTGGATGGCAACGGTTACTGCAGCTGGGAGCAGTTTACCCAGGTGCTGAACGGCGCCCTGCAGGGTACGCCGATGGCGCCAGCGGCTCAACCACAGCCAGCCGCCGCAAATGCAGCGGATGCCGATGCCGATAGCCAGGCGGGTAACGCCGCTGCTACTGACAAAGCGCCTGCGGATAAAGCGGCTGCTGACAAGGCTGCTGCTGACAAAGCCGCTGCGGATAAGGCCGCCGCACAGAAAGCTGCAGCCCAGAAAGCGGCTGAAGCTAAAGCGGCAGATGAGAAAGCCAAAGCCGCTGAAGAAAAAGCGAAAGCTGAGCGAGCTGCCGCTGAAAAAGAAAAAGCGGCCGCTGAGAAAGCCGCCGCCGATAAGGCCGCCGCTGACAAATCCAGCGCTGGCGAACCTGCGGTGCAGAAGCCGGTTGAATCTGCGCAGAACAGTGACGAAAAGCAAGCCGTTGCGCAGTAAGCGCATTGAAAACAAAAAACCCCGCCATGGCGGGGTTTTTTAATGGGGCAAAGCTTAACCTGCCACCACGACCAGCTTCTGGTTGGCAAACTCTTTAATGCCCAAATCCGATAATTCGCGACCGTATCCAGACCGTTTCACACCGCCAAACGGCAGCTCAGCCGACGTGTCGCTTTGTGAATTGATAAAGACCATGCCCGTTTCAATGGCTGATGCCAGACGGCGGCCACGCGCAATATCTTTTGTCCAGACAGAGCCACCCAGTCCGTAATGGGAGTCGTTAGCCAGCGCCACAGCGGCCTTGTCGTCACCCACTACGTATACTTGTGCCACCGGGCCAAAAAATTCCTGATAGTAGGCCGGATTGTCAGGCGCGATCTCCGTCAGGATAGTGGGCTGGAAATAGCAGCCGACGCCTTCTACCGCTTTGCCGCCGATCAGGACTTTTGCACCCTGCTGCACAGCCTCATCAACCTGTTTTACCAGCCGATCGCGCGCATCTTTTGAGGAGAGCGGGCCGAGCGTGGTCTGCTCGTCCAGGGGATCGCCCAGCCGCGCACTCTTCAGCGCCGCGCTGAATTTATCGATAAAGGCGCTGGCAATATTTTCGTGCAGAATAAAACGCTTAGCAGCGGTGCAAACCTGACCGCAGTTGCTGAGACGTGCCTGTGCACCCTGACGCACCGCTTCGTCAATATCCGCATCGTCCAGCACCACAAAAACGTC
This sequence comes from Pantoea sp. KPR_PJ, assembly GCF_041386365.1. Taxonomy (NCBI): domain Bacteria; kingdom Pseudomonadati; phylum Pseudomonadota; class Gammaproteobacteria; order Enterobacterales; family Erwiniaceae; genus Pantoea; species Pantoea sp. KPR_PJ. The sequence continues at coordinate 244,805 of NZ_JABMIK010000001.1, forward strand.
ATTGCCGCCCAGTTCCAGCGTCGATTTTTTCAGGTGTTTACCCGCCTGCTGCGCCACAGCACTACCGGCGCGCTCTGAACCCGTCAGCGCCACACCCTGAACGCGATCGTCGGCGATTAACGCGGCAACCTGATCGTTGTCGATAAACAAATTGGTCCAGGCACCCTCTGGCGCACCCGCTTCTTTCACCAGCTTTTCGAAGATATCGGCGCAGTGAGGCACGATATTGGCGTGCTTTGCCAGCACCGGATTGCCCAGCGCCAGGTTAGGGGCCAGAACGCGCATCAGCTGATAATAGGGGAAGTTCCACGGCTCAACGGCCACCAGCACGCCAACGGGGTGATACTCCACCCAGGCGTCGCCCAGTTCGCTGGGGTAGGGCTGAGGCTTCAGCATCTCTGCCGCATGTTCCGCGTAATAACGTGCAATTTGCGCACAAATTTTAACTTCACCCCGGCTTTGGCCAATGAGTTTGCCCATCTCCTTGCTGGCAATGGCAGCCAGCTCGTCAACCCGGCTCTCAATCAAATCGGCCAGTTTCGCCAGCACCTGCACGCGCGGCGCAATGTCGCCTTTACTCCAGGATGAATGGAACAGGCGATCGGCGCGCTCCAGCGCCTGGCTTACGGCGGCGGCATCGTGAGACGGCCAGCTTTTCAGCAGCTGATTGTTCGCGGGGTTAATACTCTGATAGGAAGACATAGACTCTCCTGGGTCAGTCAAAAGTTGAGGCGGGAAATCCCGCCTTATCGTCAGATATTTTTGCGCTCTACCGGCGTGTCATCCCAGGTCAAAACATCGGCATCAGTTTTGTCAAAGGCGCGGAACAGAACATCATCGTTACCCTGCTGACGCCAGATTTCCTCCGCCAGCTTCTCGTCATAGTTGGCCACTTCAAAAATGGCTTCTGCGATTTCCGGGGAGGTATGGCGCAGTGTGGCCCATTCGCCTACGTGATGTGCTTTAGCTTGATCGTTCGACATAATTTTCTCCTGAGTAAACTTATCCTTTGAGTTTTACCGTCAGACCGGCAACCAGTTCGCCCTGGTAACGGGCAATATTGAGTTCCTCTTCCGTGGGCTGACGCGAACCGTCGCCTCCCGCCAGGGTCGTGGCACCATAGGGCGTGCCGCCGCGCACCTGCGAGATATCAAACAGCTCTTTAGTACCGTAACCGATAGGGACGATCACCATGCCGTGGTGGGCCAGCGTGGTCCAGACAGAGGTTATCGTCAGCTCCTGACCGCCGCCCGTTCCGGTTGATGAGAAGACGCTGGCGACTTTGCCGTGAAGGGCACCAGAAGCCCATAAACCCCCCGTGCGATCCCAGAAGGTGCGCATCTGACCAGACATATTACCGAAGCGCGTCGGCGTGCCGATCAAAATGGCATCGTACTGCGGCAGAATATCCGGCGTTGCCTCCGGTGCCGCCTGATCGGTCTTGCCGCCAACCTGAGCGAAACGCTCTGCATCCATGGTTTCCGGCACGCGGCGTATATCAACGTCGGCACCTGCAACGCGGCGTGCGCCGTCGGCTACTGCGTTCGCCATGGTCTCGATATGTCCATACATCGAGTAATAAAGAACCAGAATTTTGGCCATTGCGCTCTCCATAGGGTGTGAAAACCTAAGCAGAAGTATAGAAGAGCTTTCCAGCCCTGCGGCGAGATCGCGAAATTTGCGGGATCGTCTGATGCATTGCATTCAGACGATGAGCTGCGCACAATGGCGCGGTTTAATCATTCAGGGTGGGCTATGTTGGACGTTTCCCGCACCTTGGCTTTGCGCGTCACGCGTCAGGAGCTGGTGCTGATTTTCATTACTATGATTTGGGGCGGCACCTTTCTGGTGGTGCACCGCGCGATGGATTACTCGGGGCCGTTCTTCTTTGTGGGGCTGCGTTTTGCGACGGCTGCGCTGATCCTTGCCTGCGTATTTCGCCGCGCGCTGAGTGGGACAACACGACAGGAGCTGGTGGCCGGGGCGCTGATTGGCCTCGCAATCGCTGGCGGCTATGGTCTGCAGACCTGGGGAATGCAGACCATCTCCAGCAGCCAGTCTGCGTTCTTAACCGCGCTCTATGTGCCGGTGGTACCACTGCTGCAATGGCTGTTTCTGCGTCGTCCACCAGGTCTGATGGCGTGGTGCGGCATACTGCTGGCGTTTCTGGGACTGTTACTGGTGGCCGGACCGCAGGATGGGCGCATCAGCCTCAGTCAGGGTGAGATCGCCACGCTGCTGAGTACGCTGGCTATCGCCGCCGAGATCATCCTGATCGGCCGCTTTGCCGGTGAGGTTGACGTGCGGCGCGTCACCCTGATTCAGCTGGCGGTGGCCTCACTGTGCGCCTTTATCATGATGGCCCCAAACGGGGAGTCGCTGCCGACGCTGAGTTCGCCGCTGCTGCTGAGCGCACTGGGGCTTGGTGGTGCCAGCGCGCTAATCCAGGTAACGATGAACTGGGCGCAACGCAGCGTCTCCCCGACGCGTGCAACGGTTATTTATGCCGGTGAGCCGGTGTGGGCTGGTGTGGTCGGGCGACTCGCGGGAGAGCGTTTACCTGCTGCCGCCATTTTTGGTGGGGTGCTGATTGTCTGTGGCGTCATTGTGAGTGAGTTGAAGCTGAAGCGAAAAAAAGCGGCGCCCGCAGCGCCGCTTGAGTAACTATCCCTGCTGTCGCAACGGGCGCTCCGCAAGGGGGGCGCTGCGCCGTTGCAGAATGGCATTCAGCAGAATGGCCCCAAAGGTTGCGGTGCCGATGCCGCCGATGGTGAAGCCGCCGATGGTCAGGGAAAAATCTCCCGCGCCCAGCACCAGCGTAGTAGCGACCATAATCAGGTTGCTGTTCTGGCTAAAGTCGACATGGTTCTGCACCCAAATACGCGCACCCGCCACGGCGATCAGGCCAAATACGACAATCGATGCGCCGCCGATGACCGGCGCGGGGATGGTGTGGATAAGGGCACCGAACTTAGGTGAAAAACCAAGAATAAGCGCAATGACAGCTGCCGCCACAAAGGCCAGCGTTGAATAGACCCTGGTGACTGCCATAACGCCAATGTTTTCTGCATAGGTTGTCACGCCGCTGCCGCCCAGCGTACCCGAAATCACCGTTGCCAGCCCGTCGCCAACAAAAGCCCGACCCATGTAAGGATCGAGGCTGCGACCGGTCATGCCAGCCACTGCCTTCAGGTGACCCAGATTTTCTGCCACCAGAATAATGGCGACGGGCGCAATCATCACCATTGCCTGGAGATCAAAAGTGGGCGCGGTGGTGTGCGGCAGACCAAACCAGGCGGCCTGCGCAACGCCGGTAAAATCTACCGGCTTGCCGAAGCCCATGACGTTGGTCAGCAGTGCATAGATCGCCCAGGCCACGATCAGCCCCACGAGGATAAGCAGGCGTTGCACCATCCCGGAGGTGAACACCGCCACCAGCCCGATAGCCAGCACCGTCATCACCGCCATCCAGCTGTCGAAGCCGGATGCAGCCACGCTGTGTACCGCGATAGGCGCAAGGTTCAGTCCGATTGCCATCACTACGGCACCGGTAACCACCGGCGGCATCAGGCGCTCTATCCAGCGCGTGCCCACTTTAATTACCACCAGACCCACCAGCGTGTAGAGCACGCCGCAGGCAATGATCCCCCCCAGCGCCATGCTGAGATGCGGATTCAGGCCCTGGCCGTTAAAGCCGGTCACGGCAATAACAACGCCAACGAAGGCTGCGCTGGAGCCGAGATAGCTGGGCACACGTCCGCCGGTGACGATAAAAAAGAGCAGGGTGCCGATGCCGGAAACCAGTATCGCCAGATTGGGATCCAGTCCCATCAGCAGCGGCATCAGCACGGTTGCGCCAAACATAGCAACCGCATGCTGCAACCCCAGGATCGCCGTCTGTCCAAACGACAGCGTTTCATCCGGGGCAATGATCCCGCCGTCTGATACCGCCGACTTTTTACGCCATTGAGGAAACCAGGAACTCGCCATCGTTATCTCCAGAAAGTGAGGTATCAGAGCCGTTTGAGGGGGTTAGCGTGCGGCCCGTCGCAGCGGCAAATAGCTGCGATCGAACCAGGCCAGCCCCTCTGTTTCGTCGCTAAACGTCAGCCCAAGCACTTCGCAAAACAGCACGTCGTGGGTGCCGACAGAGGTCATGTTGCTGACGCGGCAGTCGAAGGAAACCAGCGCATCTTTGAGCACGGGCGAGCCGGTTACGCCATTGCGCCACTGCGCTGCCAGGAAACGTTCTGCCATCGGCGTCTTACCGCCGAACAGACCAGAGAGCGCCTCCTGGCCAGCCGCCAGCGTATTGACGCACAGCTGGCGATTGGCGTCGAAAATCGGCCATACCGACGCTGAGCGATTCAGGCACACCAGCAGGGTGGGGGGCGTATCGGTGACGCTGCAAACCGCTGACGCGGTAAAACCGGCACGGCCCGCCGGACCGTCGGTGGTAATGATATTAACGGCGGCACCGAGGCGCGCCATGCCGTCACGGAAAGCCTGTTTATCGATCAGATTGCATTCCGGTGAAAGAGAAAGGGTACTCATTATCGTCTCCTTAGCTCGCTGCACGCTGGGGTGCGGCTTCAGTCTGGTTAAGCCACTGCAATAGCAGGGAATTAAAGCCCTCTGCATCGGTTACGCTCATTGCATGGCCGCCCCAGGACATGGCGATCTGCTGCGCATCAGGTAGCGCACTGGCCAGTTGCGCATTGCAGCTCCAGGGCACCAGCAGGTCATCCTGGCTGCAAATTGCCAGGACTGGCGGGGTAATGCTGGCGGCCAGCGCGGTAAAATCGGCGCGCATCAGCGCATTCAGGCGACGCAGCACATTGTCGCGCCCCTGAAAATGGGCGATATGGGCGGCCTCCTCGTCAGCAAGGCGCTGCTGGTGCTGGGCCATCCACTCTGCCGGGTAGAGAAACAGCGGCTGCGCACGCACAAAGGATTCAATACCGCTGTTGAGCAGCAGATCCTGACGCACGCGAAAGCAACGCTGCGTGTGGGGATGCAGCCGTAGCCAGCCATTGATGACCGCTACACGCTCGACGCGCTCGGGATAGTCATGCGCCAGCTGAAGCCCTACCAGGCCGCCCAGCGCGTGACCAACGATGCCAAAGCGCATAATGTTGTGCTGCGCCAGCGCCTGTGCCAGCTCAGAAGCCATCATCGCCAGAGAGTAATTCTCTGGCAGCGGTTCAGCACTGCGTCCCGTGCCGCGCTGGTCATAGACCACCACGCGATAGCGCTCCGTCAGCGCCGCCAGCTGCGGCTGCCAGAAGCTGGCGACGCCGCCTAAACCAGAGGCGAGCACCAGCGTCGGTGCCGCCGTATGCTGAAGACCCAGAATATCCAGATGCATTACGCCTCCCGCTGGCCGATATGCGCCACGCTGGCAATCTCAACCAGCGCATCGGGTTTCACCAGGCCACACTGGATACAAAAGCGCGCCGGTTTGTCGCCGGCAAAGTATTCGGCGTAAACCTGATTGATAGCGGCATAGTGCTGCCAGTCGGTAAGGAAAATGGAATTAAAGGTGACGTCATCAAGCGTTCCGCCTGCGGTTTCAATGACGTTCTTTATGGTTTCCAGCACGTGGCGCGTCTGTGCAGCCGCGTCACCGATATGCACCACATTGTTCTCTTTATCGAACGGCAGCGTACCGGAGACGTAGACCACGCCATCCGCCAGCGTACCGGGCACAAACGGAGCGATGGGCGTGGAGGTGCCTGGCGGAATAATCACAGATTTCGGCATCGTCTTACTCCTTATTGCCCTGCAAACTTTCGCAGAAGGCGTCCACGCTGGAGACCCAGCCAAAAAAGGTTTCGATATTAAAAATGGCCGCCTGCTGCGCAAACGCCGGACCTGCCTGATAGGTGGCGTCTTCCAGCACTACGCCGAAATACTCCAGGAAAAAGCCGTCGCGCAGCGTTGACTCGACGCAAACGTTGGTCGCGATGCCGGTAAAAATAAGATGGCGGATACCGCGGCTGCGCAGCATGCTGTCGAGCGGGGTATTAAAGAAGCCGCTGTAGCGGGGTTTTGGCAGCACAATATCACCTGGCTGCGGTTGCAGCGCGTCAACCAGCTGATAATCCCAGCCGCCTTTTGCCAGCAGCGTGCCCTGTAGTTCAGGCCGTTTACGCATGGTTTTCAGCGCATTCGACTTGTGAAAATTGGGCGAACCGGCGTCACCAGCCTCAACATACTGGTTGTCCCAGCCGTTCTGAAACCAGATGATTTGCACGCCTGACGCGCGCGCTGCGGTAACAGCCTGATGAATTTTTTCAATGACCGGGGTCGTGGCGGACACGTCGAATCCCGCCAGATCGAGATAGCCGCCGGGACTGGCGTAGGCGTTTTGCATATCCACCACGATCAGCGCGCTTTGTGCCGGTGGAAAGGCGATTGCTTCCGGACGGGCGGGCAGTTCAACCTGTGGCTGGTCAGGAGTATGAGCGCAATAAACGGTTTTCATCAGGCAACCTCTCTGTTGTCATTGATCTGGCTGCGGCACTGCATCAGCGGCTGAATGTGCTGACCGAAATCCTCAATGCCCTGTAAGAAGTCATCGAAAGTGAGCAGTACACCCTGCGTGCCGTCGACCTGGGCCACTTCGTCCAGCATGCGCGCCACGTTAGCGTAAGAGCCTACCAGCGTGCCCATATTGATATTCACGGCGGAGGTGGGGTCGGCCATCTGGCGGACGTTGGTATCGCTACCGGAGCGTTTGTCCTGTTGGCTTTGCGTTGTCAGCCACGCCAGCGCCTCCTCGTCTGCACCCGCCTTGTAGTGCTCCCATTTGGCGCGCGCAGCCTCATCGCTCTCAGCGGCGATAATCATAAACAGCACATAGGAGCCAACGTCGCGGCCTGCCTTGTCCGCGGCCTGTTTCATGCGCGCTGCCGTTGGCGCAAAGGCGGCTGGCGTGTTAACCCCTTTGCCAAAGCAGAAGTTGTAGTCAGCATGCTGCGCCGAGAACGCCATACCCGCGTCGCTCTGTCCGGCGCAAATGACCTTCATTGGCTGTTGCGGCTGCGGACTCACGCGGCAGTCGTTCATGGTGAAAAATTCGCCTTTGAAATCGGACTGGCCATTGCCCCACAGATCGCGCAGTACGGTGACATACTCGGTCAGATAGTCATAACGGCGGCTGAAATAGTCATCACCAGGCCAGATACCCATCTGCTCATACTCCGGCTTCTGCCAGCCGGTGACGAGGTTTACGCCAAAGCGTCCGCCAGAAATTGAGTCAATGGTCGACGCCATGCGCGCAACGATCGCGGGCGGTAAGGTGAGTGTGGCGGCAGTGGCATAGATCTCGATACGAGATGTCACTGCGGCGAGACCTGCCATCAGGGTGAACGATTCGAGGTTGTGGTCCCAGAATTCGGTTTTGCCGCCAAAGCCGCGCAGCTTGATCATTGAGAGGGCGAAATCGAAATGATAGTGCTCCGCCTTTTGCACGATAGCCTTATTGAGTTCAAATGTTGGTTTGTACTGCGGAGCATGGGTGGAAATCAGCCAGCCGTTGTTACCAATCGGAATGAATACGCCAATCTTCATGTCAAACCCTCTTTGCCAGTCATTAAACGGTTTCGTGCGCGACGCGGCTTCCTGCATCGTCCCTGATAGCGGCGCTTGTTAACCGTTTTGCAAAGGGTATGCCACAAATTAAAAGCATAAAATTATCAATTGGTTAAATTGACGTCCTCCGAAAAAAAGCAGAACAGTTGGTCTGTTTTGGACCATATGGTCAAAAATCGATGCACACTTTGCAGGCAGTCTGGGCAAAAAAGGTGCAACGGCTGGTTAGGCAGGACAAAGGGGCTTTGCTATGATGCCAGTACGCTTAAGGAATGAGGCAACCCTGTGAAAAGTGATGAAAAAAAATCGACGCGTCGCTCACGTGCCACCGCTGCAAAGCGCGCCGCCATTCTGGAGGCCGCACTGGCGCTCTTCTCTCAGTTTGGCATTCATGGCACGCGCCTTGACCAGGTCGCCGAGCGCGCCGACGTCTCGAAAACGAATCTGCTCTACTATTACTCCTCAAAAGAAACGCTTTATATCGCCGTCCTGAAAGAGATTCTGGACGTCTGGCTGGCCCCGCTGCGCGCATTGCAGCACGATATGGATCCGCTGAGCGCGATCCGTCGGTATATCCGCCTCAAGCTTGAGGTCTCCCGCGATCATCCGCAGGCGTCTCGCCTGTTTTGCCTTGAAATGCTTCAGGGTGCGCCGCTGCTAAAAGGTGAGCTGGCAGGCGATCTCAAGCAGCTGGTGGATGATAAAGCGGCAATTGTTGAGCGCTGGATTAAAGAGGGTCGCCTGGCGGGCGTGCAGCCTCAGCACCTCTTTTTTATGCTGTGGGCAGCAACGCAGCACTATGCAGATTTTGCCAGCCAGGTAGAGGCGATTACCGGTCAGACCCTGAGCGATCCGCAATTTTTTGATGAAACGGTTGAGAACGTGCAGCGCATGATCATTGAAGGTATTCGCGTGCGCTGATTTCCCGGTGGCGATTGCTGCTTTAACCTGCGACGGAGTAAGCGATGGATTCGGTATCACAGCTGGTGCTTGGGGCGTCGGTCAGCGTGGCGGTGATGGGGCGGCGTGTACCGCTCTGGCAGGCAGCGATCGTCGGAGCGGTGTGCGGCACCCTGCCAGATCTCGATGTCTTTATCGATCACGGTGATGCCATTCGCAATATGACTCTGCACCGTACTGAAAGCCACGCACTGCTGTGGCTGACGCTGGCATCACCGCTGCTGGCCTGGCTGATTGCCGGCCTTTTTCGCCGTCAGGTGCCGTGGCAACAATGGTGGCCGGCTGTCTGGCTGGCGCTAATCACCCATCCCTTGCTGGATCTGATGACGGTTTATGGCACGCAGCTGGGGCTGCCGCTTACTGACCATCCCTACGCAACTGGCAGTATTTATATTATCGACCCGCTCTATACGCTGCCGCTGCTGGTCTGTCTCGCCGTGGCGCTCTGGCGCGGCGGCGCACGCGGCCTGCGCTGGAACCAGGTCGGGCTGTTTTTGAGTACCGGCTATCTGGCATGGAGCCTGATCATTCAGGGAGTGGCGGGGTGGCAGATTAAGCAATCGCTGGCGCAGCAGCGTATTTCCGATGACAAAGTGCTGATAACGCCAACCGCGTTCAATACGCTGGTCTGGCGTACGGTGATTATTGACGGCGATCGCTATGGTGAAGCCTACTGGTCACTGCTGTCACCTACGCGACCGCTGACTGTTAGCTGGCATGCACGTCATTCCGAACTTTTTGCCCAGCTAAAAGGAAACTGGTATGCCGAGCGCGTAGCCTGGTTTAGCCACGGTTTCTATGCGATGCGCGAGCAAGCGGGTGAGACAACTATCGCCGATTTACGTATGGGAGAGGAGGAGAACTACACCTTCACTTTTGGGCTGGGCACGCCGCAGTCACCCGCCACGCACCCCGAGAGGTTGCCGTCGACCCGGCCATCGCTGCGTTACGTCTTTCGTGCGCTGGGTGAACGGCTGTAGGAGAAAGAGCGCTGTCAGGATAAGCTCGCGTCCCGGCCATCTGGCCGGGACGCAGCTGTATTAGCGGGCAGCGCGGCGGCGTAACAGCCAGCCCACGGCCAGCATCACAAACCATAGCGGCGTCACCATCAGCGCCTGGCGGGTATCTTGCTGCAACGTCAGCAGCGCCAGGACAAACACAAAGAACGCCATCACTACCCAGCACATCACCTTGCCCAGCGGCATTTTAAAGCCCGATTTCGCATGGCGCTCTGGATACTTTTTACGGTAGGCCAGATAGCTACAAAGAATGATGGTCCAGACAAACATAAACAGAATTGCCGAGACGGTGGTCACCAGGGTGAAAACCGTCATTACGTCTGGGATCAGGTAGATTAGCGCCACGCCAGTCAGCAGGCAGAAGCAGGAAAAGAACAGGCCCGCTGTCGGCACCGCACGTGCGGAAAGACGGCCAAAGGTCCGGTGGGCCACGCCCTGTTTCGACAGGCCGTAAAGCATACGACTGGTTGAGAAGATGCCGCTATTGGCGGAGGAGGCTGCGGAGGTCAGCACCACAAAGTTAACGATGCTGGCTGCCGCAGGCAGACCGATCAGCACAAACATTTCGACAAACGGGCTGCGATCCGCCATTACCTGTGTCCAGGGGGTGACGGCCATGATCACCATGAGCGCCAGCACATAAAACATAATCACACGCAGTGGAATGGCATTAATCGCGCGCGGCAGCACCTTATGCGGATCATGCGTTTCTGCTGCTGCGGTGCCTACTAGCTCAATGCCGACAAAGGCAAAAACCGCTATCTGAAAACCGGCAAAAAAGCCGCTAAGCCCTTTGGGAAACAAACCGCCATGGTCCCAGATATTACTCAGCGATGCGGTTGTGCCACCCGGTGAGGGATAATGCATCATCACCAGCACCACGCCGGTAACAATCAGCGCCACAATGGCGACGATTTTGATAATGGCAAACCAGAATTCCATTTCGCCAAACATCTTCACCGTGGCAATGTTGAGCGCCAGGAAGATAAAGACACACAGCAGCGCACTCATCCATACGGAGAAGCCGGGAAACCAGAGCTGGAAATAGGCGGAGATAGCGACCACGTCAGCAATACCCGTGACCACCCAGCAAAACCAGTAAGTCCAGCCGGTAAAGTAGCCCGCCCAGGGACCAAGCAGATCGGCGGCAAAATCGCTAAAGGACTTATAGTCCAGGTTGGAGAGCAGCAGCTCCCCCATCGCACGCATTACAAAAAACAGCATAAAGCCGATGATCATATAGACGAAGATGATCGACGGACCCGCCAGGCTGATGGTTTTGCCGGAGCCCATAAACAGGCCGGTACCGATGGCCCCACCAATAGCCATGAGCTGGATATGACGGTTATGAAGATTACGCCGCAGCTTAACAGGCGATTCCTGTTCAGCTACGGCCTCTTTGATTTGATCTACCATAAAATTGTTATTCCTGTCTGGATGTTGTGTCAGCTCTGCTGGCTGTTTGTGATAACTGCCTGAGGCAAGTTGGCATAAGATAGAGGAACAAGACAAAAGCTCGCTAATTGTTTTTTACAAATACGCTGTTTACGTCTTAGTGACATGTCAGGAAATCTTTACGCGGTACAAACTTGCGGCACAATGCTGCTGTTTTAAACGAAAAGCGCCATTGCCAGCGCTAAACCGGCGCGTAGCTTCTACACTTTTGTTCTCTAAATCAAGCGACTGCGAGAAAGAGATGCGCGTAATTATCCTGCTACTGGTGCTTGTTGCCGCTGGATGGGGAAGCTTACCCTGGCTAAAGCAGCATCTGCCGCCGCAATATAATCCCTTCAGGCCACTGGCCGTCACCGATCCGCCTGGCTGGATAACCCGTTATAAACTCAAGCGGCTGGAAAATAATCCGGCAGCCTGCCTTGAGGTGATGCAACGCGCTGAGCAGGCAGGCTTTGTCACGTTTAGCGCGCGCCCGGCGGTGACAGGTAACTGTCCGCTCAGCAATCCGCTCCGAATACAGCGCTTTGGCAAAGTCAGCTTAAGCAGCAGTTTTTTAGCCAGCTGCCCGATGGCGGTTGCCAGCACCATGTATGTCTTGCGCAGCCAGCAGCGTCTTGAACAGGAACAACCAGCCGTCTCCCTGAAGCGCATTAATCATGTCGGCAGCTATGCCTGCCGCAACATTTATCATCGTGCAGAAGGGCGGTTGAGTGAGCATGCGACCGCCGACGCCTGGGATGTGACCGGTTTTCAGCTAGCTAATGGTCAACGGCTGGAGGTAAGTAAAAACTGGACGCAGCCAGAAACGCAATCTGCGCTCTTGCATCTTCTCTGGCGAGAAGGGTGTAATAATTTTGGTAATGCGCTTGGCCCGAATTATAACGCCGCGCATGCCAGCCATTTTCATTTCGGCATGCGCGGTACCGGGTACTGCCGTTAACCATTATACCGCCGGATTCAGCCCGCGTTTAATCAGGAAGTGGTTGGCTGGCCATGAAAATATAAAACCTGTCAGCATAGCAAGCTGCAACATAAACCAGAAAGATATCGTCACAGGATCAATTTGCTGGTTCAGGATGAATTTTAGGGCCAGACTCATAAAGAAAAGCACGCCTGTCTGATAAACCAGAAGTGGAAAGGTTTCCGTGCGAAATGCAATCACCAGGGTGCGCCAGACTGAAAATCTTTCCCGCTGCCGGATAGCAAGAAATTGTAAAAAAAGGCCACCGATCAGAGAAAGAGTGAGGCATATAATCGCCTGAACCCATAATGGTGTTAAAAAATGATAATGATTCAGGGTAGTGATAATCGGAAGTGTGATCAGTTCGCTGAAAAGACAGGCCGCAGCTGACAGCGAAGTAGAAATAAATATGGTTGGCCATCCGGCATGTCGAAGAGTTTTCCGGGGAACCAGTAGGGCAAGTTTTTGCGGGCGTGAGGGGCTGCGACCAAGGTACCACCATGCCAGCCAGCCGAGAAAGGGCATATAGAGCCCGGTCAGTGGCCAGATAAAATTCATCACTCTGACAGGGTGAGGATGACGAAAAATATCTTTAAGGATCATCAGAGCGGTACAGCCACCTAAAGCAAGGAAGAGTAATGCCAGCTGATTCAACATAGTGTCCCCATCTGCAAATGTTAATGCATGCCGAGAGGCTGGCAGAAAAGGCCATCGCTCTGCCGGGCCGGGCGTAAGGATAGTGCGAGTCCTGGCTGTAAAGCATAGTCACGATCATGAGCCGCTGAATCATAAACGGGTAAATGATGCGGGTTAAAGCAGCACTTTTTCGAGCACCTGCGACTATTTATCTTCAGAATAACTTAAGTCTGGTTTTACAAATAAATTTGGCTAAACGCGAATTTTACTTAATATCCATGCAGTATAGCCGTCAACGCATAAAATTAATTGTGTTTAACGATATTGAATATCTATCAGAAAAATCTTATTCTGCTGTTGTGGTCGCTAGAAAGATGTGAATGAGATCTCTTTTCGGGAAGCGCAGGCAATAGACACTTTGTAATACTGTCACAACAGGACGTTGTGCAATTTTTACTGGCAGTCCTGTTTTTTTCCTACTAAAAAATTTTTTTCTTATAAATTTATCTTTTGAATATGGTTAACTTCAATGCCCAGACGCATCAGCGTGAGGATAACGCCGAAGCAATATGAATACTGACAACTATTTCGTCTGGCGACGAGAAACGGAAAAACAATTTGAGGCTATCGATTCCACTGCGCAATTGAAGTCACTTATTCAAGCGCTCGTCGTCTCATTAGGGTTCGATAACTATGCGTTTTTGATCCAGCATCCTGTGCCATTCACCCGGCCAAGGATCTTTTTGCACAGCACCTATCCAGAGACATGGATTAAGCGTTATGAGCAGAAAAACTATTACGCGGTCGATCCAGTTTTAATGCTATGCCAGCAGCCTGGGCAAGGCGTAGAGTGGAACCATGCGCTTTTCAGCGAGTCCGGTGATTTATGGAAAGAGGCGCAAGAGCACGGACTAAACAGCGGATTTTCCTGCTCTGCCATGGCATCAAATCGAGCCATTGGTATATTATCTATAGCGTCACGGCAGGCTAACAAGACGCAGCATCTGCACACCGAGCTGGAAGTGAAACTTCATTTTCTGGCGGAGCTGAGCTTGCGCGCGCTCCAGCGTTTTTCAGATGATGCACTGGTGGTGCTGAAGAATGACTTTAGTCAGCGTGAACTGGAGATTTTAAAATGGACCGCAGAAGGCAAAACGTCTGCTGAAATTTCGCTTATTTTATCTATTTCGCAACACACGGTGAATTTTCACCAGAAGAATATGCAAAAGCGCTTTAATGTTTCCAATAAAACGCAAATTGCCTGTTATGCAGCGGCAATTGGCCTGATATAGGAACTGGCAACTACTAATTTTAGTAGTTACGTTGCCGGAGGCAGTTGTCTACTCTGCGCCGGAACTTTGCCAGGCTGGCGTAGCGTTAATCAGTGCAAACATGAGGATGTCAGGGGCGCATGATGAAAATAATTCAAACCCAGTTAAAGGATATGCCGTCCTCTTTGCTGGCCGAGTTAGGCAGCTATCGTTACAGCGTATTTGCGCGAGGAGAAGGCTGGTCGATTCCGCCACGGCTCAGCACGCCGGGTCAGGAGTATGACCGCTTTGACCGGTCAGACGTGACCTGGTTACTGGCCTGGAACGCGCGCGATGGCATCAGCGGCTGTGCCCGCCTGATGCCATGGCAGGAGCCCGAACAGAGTGAAGGGCTGGTTGTTCCTTTTAGCCATGAAAAGGTATGGGAAATGTCGCGCTTCTCGGCGAAGCTGGAGGTCGATGAAGAGCTGCCGTTTAATCTGCTGTGGCACGCTGTGCAGCTGGCTGAACTTAACGGCATGGAGTATCTAATCAGCTCGGCAACGCCGATGCTGGAAAAAATGTTTGAAGAGAACCACGTGGCGTATGAACCCCTGACACCGGGTTTAATTCAGTCGGAGGACAATCTGTTCGCCATTCGCATCCCCGTCTCCCAGCCAGCGCTGGCGGAAAAGTATCGTGGAACACGCCGCTTCAGTCCGGAAGAGGTGCTGCCATCTCTGGGTGTGTCAGTTAACTGGCAGTCTCACACCTGACAGCGCGCCCCCGCTATGACGGGGGCGAACGCATCACTGACGATACGCGGTTTTAATCTGTTTAATGGTATTGCTGAACACTTCCGCCTGCGGCTTGTCGCCCAGGGTTTTTACGTAGCGTTCCATATTAATAATCACTTTCCCGGCATCCGCCTGGCCCATTCCTTTCAGAATCAGCGTGACCATCATTTTCAGGCAGGCAACCTCATCGGCCAGCTTCAACGTATCGTGCGAAGTAACAAAATCTTCATCGCTCATTGTGTTCTCCTTTAGATTATTTTCTCAGTTCGGCATGATCCGCACAGCCGCGTATGAGTATATCACAGCGCACCGCTGCACCATGAAAGCGAGTGGCGGTAATGACTTGTTTTAAACAAGAGTTTATTTAAAGCAGGAGATGAGTAAATTTCACAGCGTCAGCGTGTAACAATTAAGGGATGAACAATTCGACAAAAAAGTTAATGTCTATCCATATGATAAATATGAAAAATAAAAAGTATCCCTTACGCTTTCCTGAATGAGAACCCTATTTTTTGAGCTCGTCAAAATGCCTTGATGTAAATCATTGAATACGATCATACATTTGGTCTGTTGATGTTATTTGCGTTGAAAAGCAGGTATCATATGGGCACGTAATATCAGATTTATACCCCATTTTTTGCTTGCGGAGTGCTTCCCGTTGATCAGTGTTCTACTTGTTGATGACCATGAACTGGTACGCGCCGGTATTAGACGCATCCTGGAAGATATGAAAGGACTTGTGGTCGCAGGAGAGGCCTGTTGCGGGGAAGACGCAGTGAAATGGTGTCGTGCGCACCCGGTTGACGTCATCCTTATGGATATGAATATGCCGGGCATTGGCGGACTTGAAGCCACACGCAAAATTGTACGCTTCAATCCGGACATTAAAATCATCATGTTGACGATTCACACAGAAAATCCGTTGCCTGCCAAGGTGATGCAGGCGGGCGCGGCCGGCTACCTTAGCAAAGGTGCGGCTCCCCAGGAAGTGGTCAACGCGATTCGTTCGGTACATGCGGGACAGCGCTATATTGCATCGGATATTGCGCAGCAGATGGCATTGAGCCAGATTGAGCCGCAAAAGGCGGAATCCCCCTTCAGCTGTTTGTCGGAAAGGGAATTGCAGATTATGCTGATGATCACCAAAGGGCAAAAGGTGACGGAAATATCCGAGCAGCTTAATCTCAGCCCCAAAACCGTTAACAGCTATCGTTATCGCATGTTTAGTAAACTGAACATTAGTGGCGACGTAGAGTTAACGCATCTGGCCATTCGACATGGTCTGTTCAATGCGGAGCCGTTAATCAGTAGTGAGTGACGTTTTCAATGCAAAAGCCTTTCTCAGCACGGTGACCAGTCAGCCGGGCGTCTACCGCATGTATGACGCGTCGGACACCGTAATCTATGTTGGAAAAGCCAAAGATCTTAAAAAGCGCCTGAGCAGCTACTTTCGCAGCCACGTTGGCAGCCGAAAAACTGAGGTGCTGGTCAGCAACATTCATCATATAGACGTTACCGTCACGCACACGGAAACCGAAGCGCTGCTGCTGGAGCATAACTACATCAAGCTCTATCAGCCACGCTATAACGTGCTGATGCGTGACGATAAATCGTATCCGTTTATCTTTCTCAGTGGCGACACTCATCCACGGCTCGCCTACCACCGCGGTGCGAAGCATGCAAAAGGGGAATACTTTGGCCCGTTTCCGAACGGATATGCCGTGCGCGAAACGCTGGCGCTAATGCAAAAAGTGTTTCCAATTCGCCAGTGTGAAAACAGCGTTTATCGCAACCGCTCCCGGCCTTGCCTGCAATATCAGATTGGCCGCTGTCTGGGTCCCTGTGTAGCAGGGCTGGTAAGTGAAGAAGAGTACGCGCAACAGACCGAGTATGTGCGGCTCTTTTTGTCCGGTAAGGACGATCAGGTACTCAACATGCTGGTGAAACGCATGGAAGAGGCGAGTGTCGGGCTGCGCTTTGAAGAGGCGGCGCGTTTACGTGACCAGATTCAGGCAGTGCGTCGCATCACTGAAAAGCAGTTCGTCTCTAATCAGGGCGATGATCTCGACGTCATGGGCGTTGCCTATGACGCGGGTATGGCCTGTCTCCACGTTCTGTTTATTCGCCAGGGCAAGGTGCTGGGCAGCCGCAGCTATTTTCCTAAAGTTCCGGCAGATACCGAACTGGCCGAGGTTGTGCAAACTTTCGTTGGCCAGTTCTATCTTCAGGGCAGCGAAGCGCGCACGCTTCCTGGCGACATCCTGCTGGACTTTAATCTGCCGGAGCGCGATCTGCTCTCTGAATCGCTGAGTGAACTGGCAGGGCGGCGCGTCACTATTCAGACTAAACCGCGCGGCGACAGGGCGCGTTATCTGAAGCTGGCGCGCACTAACGCGGCAACGGCGCTGACCACCCGTCTGTCACAGCATTCAACGATTCAGCAGCGGCTGGCTGCGCTGGCGCAGTTCCTTGAGCTGGACAAAATTAACCGCATGGAGTGTTTTGATATCAGCCACACCATGGGTGAGCAGACCATTGCCTCCTGCGTTGTGTTTGACGCCAACGGCCCGCTGCGTAGCGACTATCGCCGCTACAATATCGAAGGCATTACGCCGGGTGATGACTACGCGGCGATGAATCAGGTATTGCGTCGCCGCTACGGTAAGGCGCTGGAAGAGGATAAAATCCCTGACGTCATTTTGATTGACGGAGGAAAAGGGCAGCTTTCCCAGGCCAAACAGGTGTTTGCGGAGCTCGACGTGGAGTGGGACAAGTCACGCCCTATTTTGCTGGGCGTCGCGAAGGGAAGCGACCGTAAAGCCGGGCTGGAAACCCTGTTTTTTGAAGCGGAAGGTGAGGGCGTTTCGCTCCCCCCAGACTCGGCTGCGTTGCATGTGATTCAGCATATTCGTGATGATGCTCACAATCATGCAATTTCGGGCCACCGTAAAAAACGGGCCAAAGTAAAGAATACCAGCGCGCTGGAAAGCATAGAGGGTATCGGTCCAAAACGTCGCCAGCAGTTGCTTAAGTATATGGGGGGCCTGCAACCGCTGAAGAACGCGACGGTGGAAGAGATCGCCAATGTACCAGGAATTTCCTTTGCGCTGGCTGAAAAAATATACCACTCGCTAAAACACTAGCATTGAAACGGGTGAGGCAATGTAGGAACATAGGGGAAATTCTACCCATTCCAGACAGTTACCGGCATATGCAATTTAACATACCGACGTGTCTCACCCTGTTTCGAGTCGTCCTCATCCCTTTCTTCGTGCTGGCTTTCTACCTGCCGTTTTACTGGGCCCCTTTTGCTACTGCGTTGATTTTTGTTATTGCAGCGGTTACCGACTGGTTTGATGGTTTTCTTGCGCGTCGCTGGAAGCAAACCACTCGCTTTGGCGCATTCCTCGATCCGGTCGCCGATAAAGTCATGGTGGCCATTGCGCTGGTCCTGGTCGCGGAATATTTTCACTCCTGGTGGATTACTTTGCCTGCCGCGACCATGATTGCGCGCGAAATCATTATTTCAGCGCTGCGCGAGTGGATGGCGGAGATTGGTAAACGCAGCAGCGTCGCTGTTTCATGGATTGGCAAAGTTAAAACTACGGCGCAGATGCTGTCGCTTGTCGCTCTGTTGTGGCGTCCGGATGCAACGGTTATCGGCGCAGGCGTCGTGGCGCTCTACATCGCCGCTGTGCTGACTTTCTGGTCAATGTTCCAGTATTTAAGCGCGGCGCGTGGCGATCTGCTCGATAGCTGATCGAAGCGACTTAAAAAGCAGCAAACGAATGCATTTGAAGGATAATTCTGTTGACTCATCGCGTCAGGTCAGTAGAATGCATCGCATCGAACGGCAGCAAGCCTGCCAGAAGATAAGCAAAATCAGCAAGTTCCATTAAGTTGCTGAGTAATGCGGGAATAGCTCAGTTGGTAGAGCACGACCTTGCCAAGGTCGGGGTCGCGAGTTCGAGTCTCGTTTCCCGCTCCAGATTTGCAGGTCAGGATATCCTGACGGCACAGCGGATAAAGGCGCGTTGGCAGAGTGGCCATGCAGCGGATTGCAAATCCGTCCACCTCGGTTCGACTCCGGGACGCGCCTCCACTTTACACCCTGCCCGGGTGGTGAAATCGGTAGACACAAGGGATTTAAAATCCCTCGGCTTATGGTCGTGCGGGTTCAAGTCCCGCCCCGGGCACCATCGCTATCGATGTTAAAAAGCCAAATTAAAACAAAGCAGTAGTAAGCAATGTCGTGACCGCCTCCAAAGGCGGTTTTTTTGTTTTTGCCGACTGTAAAAAACCCGGCATCTGCCGGGTTGATAAACTTATGACTGCGGCTGACCTACCGGGCCGGAGCCCAGCGGACCCCCCGGCACCGACTGGCCGCTTGGCGCATGAGGTCGACCATCAGATTTAATTGCATCACTGCGATGCATACAGCCTGCCAGCGCCATGACCGCCAGCGTAATACAGATCCCTTTCTTCAGGTTGTTCATCGTTGCCACCTCATTCTCCGGTATTGAAAACAGAAGCATAAAAATGCAATGAAACTAAAGCGTAGCAGGCTGTACGCGGCTCACCAGCTGGAAAATCTTAAATTCACAGCGGCATGAATGTTGACCTGCCTCTCATCTCATTAAACCTGATGTGCAAAAGGGTGTGGTATCGGTTACTTTCACGCTCTGAAATGCGGCACGGGCCGCGCTGACCGGGAAGGAAATGCGATGCAGGACGTGATGAAATTTGTCAAAGGCTGGCTACTGTTTTCCCTGCTCTGGGGCCTGTTTATGTGGTTCTGCTTCTGGCAAAAAGAGGGGGTGGAAACAGGGATGGTGGTGATAAAAAGCCTGTATGCCGGGGTGATTTATCAGGCGCTGACGACCATGGTTGCACGTTTTAAAGCCCGCCGACAGGCGAAACCGCTTTAACAACGATGCGGCGCATGCCGCATCGTTGTCACGCCAGCATCTACTCCAGCTTGCCGGTCAGGCGGCGATGGAAATCACTGCTGCGCGTGTCCAGGCCAATAAGAGTGACCTGTGCGCCATGCCGCTGATAGCGATACTCAATGCCATCCAGCGCAGCCACGGAAGAGGCATCCCAGATCTGGG
This sequence comes from Pantoea sp. KPR_PJ, assembly GCF_041386365.1. NCBI lineage: Bacteria > Pseudomonadati > Pseudomonadota > Gammaproteobacteria > Enterobacterales > Erwiniaceae > Pantoea > Pantoea sp. KPR_PJ. Next base: position 264,590 of record NZ_JABMIK010000001.1, read on the forward strand.
CATGAGTTAAATCAATCGTGACCTGCTGCGGATCGTGCGCGTAATCAAAGTGCTCAAACAGGTCATTGCTGCTGGCAAAAAACAGCGGGCCACGCACCGTATAGCGCACTGACTGACCATCCGGACTCAGATCGCGTTCAGCATGTATGACATGCGCAATGCGGCGCGCGAACAGCATCATCGCGGCCAATACGCCTGCCAGCACACCCAGTGCCAGGTTACCCGTCCAGACGGTCACAACGATCGTCAGTGCCATAATCAGCGTTTCAGACCACGGCATGCGTTTCAGCGTTGCAGGCTGAAGGCTGTGCCAGTTCACCGTCTTTACGGCGACAACCATCATAATGCCTGCCAGCACGACCATCGGGATTTTTGCCATGACCTCACTGAGACCGGTCACCAGCAACAGCAGCACCAGGCCAGCCACCACGGTGGATATGCGCGTGCGCGCTTTGCCCAGCTCGACGTTAACAATGGTCTGGCCGATCATCGCACAGCCTGCAATGCCGCCATAGAAAGCCGCCAGGATATTAGCAATGCCCAGACCCCAGGACTCACGTCGCTTGCTGGAGGGCGTATCGGTAAGGTCGTCCACCAGTTTTGCGGTCAGTAAAGACTCCATCAGGCCGACAAAAGCGACGCTGAGTGCGGTCGGCCAGACGATTTGCAGTGTGTGCAGGTTGAGCGGTACCTGCAAGGCATTCAGTCCGGGCAATCCCGCGCTCATCGGGCCTTCATCGCCCACGTTGGGCACGTGCCAGCCCAGCAGCAGCGCGATAGCCGTTACCACGACAATAGCAATCAATGGTGAGGGCACGCTTTTCAACACGCGCGGCAGCAGCAGCACAACGGCCAGCGTGATGGCAAACAGCAGCCATACCAGCGAGCTTTGTCCCCAGACGTGCGGCACCTGTGCAAAGAAAATCAGCACGCCCAGTGCATTGACGAAGCCCAGCATTACCGAGCGTGGAATATAGCGCATCATGCGCGCCAGCCCGGCAAGGCCAAACAGGATCTGAATAACGCCGCCCAGCACCACGGCGGGCAGGATATAGGCCACGCCGTGCAGATGCACCATAGGGCCAATCACCAGCGCCACGGAACCGGCTGCGGCGGTCACCATAGCCGGACGCCCGCCCAGTACAGAGAGCGTCAGGCAGAGCACTACAGAAGCGACAAGGCTGACTTTGGGATCGACGCCCGCGATGACAGAAAAGGAGATAACTTCGGGGATCAGTGCCAGCGCGGTGATAATGCCCGCCAGGCATTCGCGCGTCAGAAGAGAAGGGGAACGTAGAACGCGCCCCACGCTGAGATCGCTGTCTGCAACGGGTGTCGCAGCAACGTCATTAGGGTGACTCATAGTTGTGCAGGCTCTTTTTAGAATGTGTTCTCGCAGCGTACCAGGAGAACCTGTAAGAAATTAAGCAGAAGAGAGTAATGCCTGATGAGGCGTTTTACCAGTTATCGCAGAGAAAGGCAGGGAGACTCCATCCCTGGAGTCAGGCTTACACCGACAAATCATCGGGTGTTTTGTGCACAACCAGCTCGAGCAACTGACGATAGATGTCGAGCGTGACGACGTCAGATTCCAGCTCCAGCCGGTTAATTAACTTAGCAATAATGGCTTTATTGGTGACAGGCATACCCGCCTGCAAAATTTCAGCAACGATCAAACCCAGCATTTCCATTTCACTGGCCGCTTTGTTCGCCGCGACGTTGAAATAGTCAGCAATCTCTTTATCAGCTTGAGGAACAGCGTTTTGCATGTGTTAGCCCTTAAAACAGCCCGAACTTCCCGGTCGGATATCAGGACAAATTACGATGAAAATTCCCTTACATGGACAGATGTAAAGGGGCCCCGACTCGCCTGAAACAAAAAAAGGACCTCTGAAGGTGGAAATCCACTGACACCTTCAGAGGCGACGCAAAAGCATCATTCGTTACGGAATCGTTATCCGATTCATGGGGGCTAAAGTTATACAAAGAGGGTGTACAGGCACAAGTGAATGGCTAAGCATTTTGTGCTATACAAATAAAATCAATTATTTATATTGGGGTAATATCAGACAAATCTGTACAGACTGTTTGTACAATGAGACAGATTTGCAGAACGCAGATAAAAAATCGCTGCCCCTTTCCTGCAAATTTTCAACTAAAGAGCTTTAACTTTGCAGTGAGTTTTCGGACGGATTGTTTCTCGCCAACCAGTGCCATTCCCAGCAAGCGCCACTCTCTGGCCGGTGTTTCACTCATCGCTGCGCGCAATGCCGCGTAATCGGTCGTAGCTTGCCCCTCTTCAGGAAACAAAACCAGATCGCAGACCGCTTCAGCGCAGCGCGAGCGCATCGCGTCCATCTCTTCGTGGCTGGCTGCCAGCACGGGAATACCGTAGGGGATCAGGCCGGGAAACGGACAGGCATCCGCATCCTGTAATGGCTCTCCAACCAGCGCGGGATGGCGCTGACCAAGCGTCAGCGCGATAACTGCCGCCGCGTTGGTGGCTTTTCCCGGAGCGAGATCGCTATGTAAAATAATGGCGCAACGAGGTGCTTGCATTACACTTCTCCTGTCTGAAAAAAGTGCATTGTGACAAGAGGATCAGCGGGCGTCTGGAAGATTTGTGCACGCCTGCTGATAGCGTGCCGGCGTCAGATGACATGCACGTTTAAACCAGCGTCCCAGGTGACTCTGGTCGGCAAAACCCAGGCTGGCCGCTACCTCAGCGGGCGCGCTGCCTGCCGCCAGCTGGCGACGTGCCTGTGATAAGCGCCATTGTACCAGCCAGGCGTGCGGCGGCAGCCCCCACTGCGCCTGAAACAAACGCGACAGACGGAAGCGGTCAACGTGGAGCGCCTCTGCCATCGCCTGTAATCCCGGATTGAGTGCATGGTGTGCAATCAGCCAGTCCCGCGCCTGCAACGCCAGCGATTTATCACGATCCGCCGGATGCACTTCGCTGCGCCACAGGGGATGCTGGCTCAGCTGCATAAACAGCCGATCGAGCGTTGCCTCTTTAATCAGTTCTGGATGGTTATGCCACAGCGCGTCAAAACAGTGCCAGACGGCGTAGGCAAGTTGATTATCATTGCGCAGCGTAGCGGCAAAATGCAGTTCACCTTTGCTGTTAGCGTGCAGCGGATCCAGCTGCTGCAACACCTGCTGAGGTGACAGATAGAGCATCCGGTAGGTGAAGCCCTCTGCATCTATTGCGTCACCATCATGTAGCTCCTCCGGCTCCAGCATAAATACCGTGCCGGGCCGACTCTGGTGCTGCTGGCGACGCGAGTGAAACTGTTGAACGCCTTGCTCCGTTACGCCAATCAGATAACTGTCATGCCAGTGGGGATCGTAGGCATGACCGGTAAAATGCGCGCGAAGGGTTTCTATGCCGCGAAGGGCATCACGGCGCAAATCTATCCAGTTGCTGTCAGGGCCGGGCATGGCAATCTCCGGGTTCAGGTGCTTTGCGTGTTCACACGATATTAAAAAACAGCTGACGGGCAGGTTATAGTTTAACGGCATGTGCTATTTTCATTAGCTAATTGCTCCGCGTATAATAACCTGATCGTTCAGTTAGAATTCTAATCATTAGGTCGCTAATCTTTGACTGCCCACTATAAAACATTCACTCATTTGCTCTACCAAACCGCGCACGCCTGGCGCCTCGCCGTGGATCGTCATCTCAAACACAGTGGCCTGAGCATGAGCAGCTGGATGGCGATTGGTCTGATCGCCAGCGAAACGCGCCCGCTTACGCAGACCGAGCTGGCTCAGCTGCTCGGACTGGAGGATGCCAGCATGGTGCCGCTTATCGATCGGCTGGTAAAGCAGGGGCTGCTGTCGCGCGTGCAGCCACCGGAAGATCGTCGCAAGCGGCTTTTGCTGCTGACAGAAAAGGGTAATCAGGCATTTTCCGTCGTGAAAACCGAGGCGGATGCGCTGCGAGCCGATCTGCTGGACGGCATCGATCCTCAGGCGCTGGTGACCACGGAAAAAGTGCTGCAACAACTGCTGGCGCGCATGGGAAATATGTAACCGTGGCGAGACGCAATCCCTACGCACAGCGTGAATGGTTGCCGCATGAGAAACCCATGCTGCCGGGTTCGCCTTCGACACCGCTTCACTCAACGCCAAAGCGGGTTGCGTTTGGACTAATTGGCCTGTTGATCTCCCTGACGGGAGCGCTCAGCAATGCCCTGGTCACCGCTAACCTCACTAATCTGCAGGGTACGTTTGGCGCTTACTCCAGCGAAATTGCCTGGCTGCCCGCTGTATATGTGATGGGCAATATCTCTATCAATCTGCTGCTGGTGAAATTCCGTCAGCAGTTTGGCCTGCGCGTTTTTACCGAAGCTTTTCTGCTGCTCTATGTGCTGGTGGCTTTCTTCCATCTCTTTGCCAACGATCTCAGCTCGGCAATCATTGTGCGCACCGCTCACGGCATGGCGGGGGCCGCACTCAGCTCGCTGGGGATCTACTATCAGGTCCAGGCCTGGCCAGCCAGACACCGCCTCAAGGCGCTGGTGATCGGCCTGACCGCCTCACAGTTTGCGATTCCAGTGGCGCGGCTCTTTTCGACTGAGCTACTGCAGCTGGAGGAGTGGCGTGGGCTCTATCTGTTTGAGCTTGGGCTGGCGATGATTGCGCTAGGCTGCGTACTGATGGTGAAGCTGCCGCCAGGCGATCGCATCAAGGCGTTTGAAAAACTCGATTTTGTCACCTTTATGCTGCTGGCTCCCGGCATGGCGCTGCTGTGTGGCGTGCTGTCGCTGGGGCGCATTGAGTGGTGGTTTAGCACGCCCTGGCTCGGCGTCTGTTTAGCTATGGCACTGGTTCTGATCGTTGCCGCCTTTGTCATCGAGCACAACCGGCAAAATCCGTTGATCAATACGCGCTGGCTGAGCAGCGGCATGATGGTCCGTCTCGGTATTGTAATGGTTATGATGCGTATTGTGCTGGCGGAACAGAACACCGGCGCAGTGGGCTTTTTGCAGCAACTGGGACTGCTCAACGATCAAATGCGTGGCCTGTCGCTGGCAATCATTGGTGGCATGACGCTCGGTATCGCCGCCAGCGCGCTCACCATCAAGCCGACCCATCTTAACTGGCCGATTGTCACCTCCCTGGCGGTCATGATCGTGGCCTCGCTAATGGATGCACAGTCGAGTCCGGTTACGCGCGCCAACAATATGTATTTCAGCCAGTTCTTGCTTGGCTTCAGCAGCACGTTTTTTATGACACCCGCCATGTTGATTGGTATCGGCAGCGTAGTGACTCAGCCAAAGAATCTGGTAAGTTTTGTCGTGCTGTTTGGCATGAGCCAGAACCTGGGCGGGCTGATCGGCTCTGCTATCCTCGGCACGTTTCAGGTCTGGCGTGAAAAGTATCACTCCAGCCTGCTGGGCGATCAGCTGTCGCTGCTCGATCCCAACGTTACGGAGCGTCTCAGCCAGTACAGTGCCCTGTTCAACAGCCAGCTGGGCGATGCCGTATTGCAGAGCGCGCAAAGCACCGTGCAGTTACAGACCGTTGCCACGCTGCAGGCAAACGTACTGGCCTATAACGACACCTATCTACTGACGGCGGCACTGGCACTGGTCACCCTGATGTGGGCGCTGTGGCGTCTTTCCCGCCGGCGATACCTTGACTGGCGACAGGCACGTTTCAATCTGATGGAGCAGCGTCTGGCCGCTGCGGCACAAGAACCTACGGAGTCACGATGAGTCAACAGGATGAACTTCAGGCTGCGGAGCGCGAGCGCGCTAACCGTCGACGCATTCTCTCTATTGCGATAGGTAGCGGCATTGCTATCGTGGGCGTGCTGATTATTTTATATGCCTGGCAACTCTGGCCTTTTATCAGTGCGATACAGAGCACGGAAAACGCCTACGTACGCGGTCAGGTCACCTTTATCAGCCCACAGGTAAATGGCTATCTCACGTCGGTAGAGGTGGTGGATCTCCAGCCAGTGCAAAAAGGGCAGCTGCTGATGACCATTGACGACCGCATCTATCGCCAGCGCGTTCACCAGGCGCAGGCGCAGCTAACGATGAAACAGGCCGCACTCAATAACAATCTGCAGCAGCGACGCAGCGCTCAGGCAACCATTACCAGCAACAAAGCTGCGCTGGAGAACGCGAAAGCGCAGGCGTTAAAAAGCGGTTTTGACCTGAAACGAGTAGAAAATCTTGCTGCTGACGGCTCGCTTTCCGTACGTGAGCGGGATGCGGCACGTGCTGCTAACGCGCAGGCTCAGGCAGCGGTGCGCCAGGCGGAGGCGCAGGTGGCGGTGGCGGAGCAGAATCTGCAAACCGTTATCGTCAATCGTGCATCGCTTGAGGGCGATGTGGCCAGTGCCCAGGCCGCGCTGGAACTGGCGAATATTGATCTGGCGAACACGCGTATTATCGCGCCGGATGCCGGCCAGCTTGGCCAGCTTTCGGTGCGTAAAGGTGCCTATGTTACCGCAGGTACGCGGCTGACGTCGGTGGTCCCTGACCAGAAATGGGTTATCGCCAACATGAAAGAGACGCAGATGGCCGCGATCCGGCCAGGCTTGCCGGTTACGTTTCGCGTGGATGCGCTGAACGGCAAGCGTTACCACGGCCGCGTGGAGTTTATCTCGCCGGCCGCGGGATCGGAGTTCAGCGCAATCTCACCCGATAATGCCACCGGAAACTTTGTTAAAATTGCCCAGCGCATTCCCGTGCGCATCGCCATTGAGGCTGACGACATGCGCGAACTGCGGCCCGGCATGTCTGTGGAAGTCAGTATTGATACCGCCGCGCAGCCGCACAGCAGGGCGGCAGAGTGATGCGGCGGTTACTGCTTGCCAGCCTGACGGCGCTGGTGCTGGCCGGCTGCGCCACGGACGTTGAAAAAGCGCCTTCGTCACTGCCGATCCCGGCAGCGTGGCGCAATCAGGCTGGGCCTGCCAGTGCGCCTGAAGCGGAATGGTGGCGCGCCTTTGGCGACGAAAACCTCAACCGGCTGGTGACACAGGCGCTGCGCAACAACCTGGATATTCTCACCGCCCGCGCCCGCGTTGAACAGTATCGCGCCCGGCTGCGTGCAGAACAGGGTGATAATTTTCCCACGCTCAGCGCCGGGGTAGGAGTAACACACCAGCGCACGCTATCTGCCGCCACCGGGCAGCCTTATGAGAATGCCGTCTATCAGGGGCTGCTGCAGGCCAACTATGATGTCGATCTGTGGGGGGCGCGTAGCAGCAGCATCGCTGCCAGCGAAGCGTCGCTTGAGGCACAGCGTGCGGCGGCATCGGCAGCTGAGCTGACCGTCGCCAGCTCGGTGGCCTCTGGCTACATGAGTCTGGTTGCGCTGGATGAACAGCTGCGGGTGACGGAGGCGACACTGGAAACGCGCGGCAACTCGCTGCAGCTCGCCCAGCGCCAGTTTGAAACCGGCTACAGCTCCCGGCTTGAATGGATGCAGGCGGCCTCTGAGTTTCAGACCGCCAGAGCGCAGGTGCCGCAGCTGAAACATCAAATTGCCCAGCAGGAGAATGCCCTGAGCATACTGGTGGGAATGAACCCGCGCGAGATTGCGCGCCGCCCGCAGTTCAACCAGATTATGCCGCAGCGAATGCCCCAGCTGCTGCCGTCGCAGCTGCTGAACCGACGGCCTGATATTGTTCAGGCACAGCGGTTGCTGCTGGCGGCAGATGCAACGCTCGCGTCTTCAAAAGCGCAACTGCTGCCGTCACTGAACCTCACCGCCAGCGGCACGCTGGAGAGCACGGCGCTGCACCAGCTTATTGATAATCCTGTACGGCTCTGGAGTGTTGGCGGCAGCGTGCTGGCACCGATTTTGAATCGGGAAGCGCAGACGGCGCAGGTCGATATCTCTATGGCATCGCGCAATCAGGCGCTTTACAGCTATGAAAAAGTGGTGCGCAACGCATTTTCCGAGGTTAACGATGCGATGGATGCCATTTTGCAGGGGCAGGCGCGGCTGGCGGAGCTGGAAAAGCAGGAGGAGTATGTTTCTGAGGCGTTGCGCATTGCCCGTAACCGCTATCAGAACGGCTACGCCTCCTATCTGGATGAGCTGGACGCGCAGCGCACACTCTTCAGCACACAGCTCAGCCTGGTATCGGTAAAAAACGATCTGCTACTGGCGCAGATTGCGCTCTATCGCGCGCTGGGCGGCGGCTGGCAGGCGCGTTAACGCCCGCTGATGCGGCGGCGAAGGCTGCTGCATCAGAAGACCGTGGCTTCCTCTGCCGCGTTTAACCTCCCTCTCTTTTATGACGTTCTCTTTATCGGTGGCGTTTCTGACGAGATTTCGCTTGCAAACCCCGCTGCGCCACGCATAATCGCAAACCGCAATAATAATGATTATCAGTAACCTTTGCATTAGGGATCGATTATGTACCGTTCGCTTTCTTCTCCGGGATATAAACCGACGCTGCTGGCCTTGCTGGTCAGCGCCGGTTGTTTGCCAGTGATGGCTGCTACCACCCACGTTCCCCCAGCGTCCTCCTCAGCTGCCCGCAACGTCGCAGCCTCGGCCAGTCAGGGCGAGCAGACCCTGACCGTTACCGCCGCGCCGCAAAGTGATTTCAAACCTGGCGGCAACCAGCTGGTGCCCGCCTGGCTTGATGGGCAGGTCGCACACGGCGGTCGTCTTGGCATGCTTGGCGAACAAAACGCCATGGATGTGCCGTTCAATGTTATTGGTTTTACTTCAACGCTGGTAGAGGACCAACAGGCGAAAACCATCGCAGACGTAGTGAAAAACGATGCGGGCGTGCAGAGTCTGCAAGGTTACGGCAACTTTGCGGAAACCTACCGCATTCGCGGCTTCAGTCTGGATGGCGACGATATGACCTTTGGTGGCCTGCCCGGGATAGTTCCGCGTCAGGTCATGGACGCTTCTCTGATCGATCGCGTAGAAATCTTCAAAGGCGCAAATGGCCTGCTTAATGGCGCCGCCAGCAGCGGCGTGGGCGGTATGATCAATCTGGAGCCGAAGCACGCTGAGGATCTGCCGCTGACGCGCGTTGGCGTCGACTACACCTCGGCGCAGCAGGCGGGCACCCGTGCCGATATCAGTCGCCGCTTCGGCGATAACAACCAGTTCGGCGTACGCCTGAATGCGGTCCATCGGGAAGGGGAGACCGGGGTTGATGGCGAAAAGAAACGCACTACTGCCGCGTCAGTCGGCCTCGACTATCGCGGTGAGCGACTGCGGACGTCACTCGACCTTGGCTATCAAAAAAAGACCTTTCATAACGGAGACAATGGCGTAAACATTAGCGGCGTGGATTTTATTCCGAAGCTGCCCGCGAACAGCCATAACTACAGCCAGCCGTGGGTTTACAGCGATATTGCGTCAGAATTTGGTCTGGCGCGTGCCGAGTACGATCTCACCGATAGCTGGACGCTCTACGGTGCAGCAGGAGCACAGCACTCCCATGAGCTGGGTGACTATGCCTCACCGAAGCTGACCGACGCGAACGGCAATGCGCAAACAGGACGTCTTGATACCAACCGCATTATCAATAACGTTAGCGGTATGGCGGGGATCCGTGGCCAGTTTGATACCGGCTTTATCAGCCATAAGGTCAATCTGGGCTATGCCGCCTACACCTCACGCAACAACACTGCCTGGCGTATGGCCTACGGCGCTAATACTGAATCGACCAATATTTATCACAGCGAAAAGGTGCCGAACCCGACCAATAACCTGACCGGCGGTCATTACAGCGATCCGTTAACCAGCGGGCGTACCCGCACCCAGGGCTATCTGCTGAGCGACACGCTGGGCGTGCTGAATGACAGCGTGCAGCTGACGGTTGGCGCACGTCATCAAAAAGTGGTGGTGCGTAACTACAGCAACGAAACCGGCGCGGAGGACACCGCCAGCCGCTACACCCACAGCCGCTGGATGCCAACCTATGGCATTGTCTATAAACCGGTGGCGTCAGTCGCGCTCTACGCAAACCATACAGAATCACTGCAGCCGGGTGATGTCGCGCCAAATAACGCCACCAACTATGGCACCACGACCGGCATTGCCCATGCAAAGCAAAACGAGCTGGGTGTAAAGGTGGATTTTCAGCGTGTCGGTGGGTCGCTGGCGCTGTTTGAGATAAAAAAACCGTCCGGCATTCTCAACAGTGACGGCAGCTATGGTCTGAACGGTGAGCAGCGCAACCGCGGTATTGAGCTGAACATCTTTGGTGAGCCGGTGCTGGGTCTGCGGCTTAACGGCAGCGCCAGCTGGATCGATCCGGAGATGACCACCACAGAAAACGGGACTTATAACGGTAAAGACGCCATCGGCGTACCGCGTTATAACCTGGTGCTGGGCGCAGAATATGACATCAAAGCGGTGGAGGGGCTGACGGCGACGGCGCAGGTGGAACACAGCGGATCGCAGTGGGCGGATTCCGCCAACAGCAAAAAGATTGACAGCTTCACCACGCTGGATCTCGGCATGCGCTACCGCATGAACGTCGATGAAAATGCTCTGGTGTGGCGTGTCGGTGTCGATAACGTGACCAATGAGAAGTACTGGTCTTCCGTTGACAGCACGGGAACCTATCTGTTCCGCGGTGACGGACGCACGCTGAAAGTCGGCGTCAGCTACGACTTTTAACTCGCTTGCGGGGCGCACATCGCGCCCCGATTTTTCTGCGTGAAGAAAACGCTGGCGCACCTGCGCGTTTCATCTACACTGGTCAGCGCCGCACGCCTGCGGCCGTTCACCGAATTTTGTTGAGAATTTATGCTTCCGCCATCACCGCACGATCCGCACGATGAGCCGATTCGCCAGCCCCTTGATGATGCGCACTTTGCTATCGTGGTGCTTGCGGTGACCTCTGTTACGCTTATAATCTTCGTCCTGATGGTTGCGCTCTGGATGAGCTGAGGCGTAAATGACAGGCGGCATGGACCTCCTGAAGGAGACATTATGGAATCGCGAGATGACAAACTGATTGCCATTATTGGTCTGTTGTCGGCCTGTCTGATTGGCGTGGTATTTCTCTTTGTCATGACCTGTCTGACCGATGTGCGTCATCCGGCCCAGGCTTCTCTCGAAGTGCAAAGCTGCACATCAAAGAGAGTCCCCGTTCACTCTCCCTGACACCTCGCCTGAAACTTGATCTGCTGGCTGCGCAACACCAGCGCTAACGCCTCGTGCAGCGTACGATTGCCGTTGGGATCGCCCAGACCAAACAGCGCACCCGGCGATCGGCGATCGTCAGCCCAGGCGGGATATTCCACCACGGGATAGAGTGAAATACCCTCAATACCGATACCCTGATCCAGCGCCAGTTTCACCTCTTCACTGACATGTTGCAGCCAGGAAGCGCGCGACTCGCCTTCCGCGCCGGTTTCTGCCAGCAGCAAAGGTCGCTGATAGCGCTGCCAGCACTGCGCCAGCAGGCGATGCAGCGGCTGACGCAGCGGATGTGTCTCGGGCATCGGTTCGCCAGGAAAAAACCAGTGGTTATCGGGATAGTAGTTGAGGCCAATGATATCCAGACACGATTCGTTGCCTCCCAGTTCACTGTCGATCCGCCCGGCCAGCATATCCCAGGCTTCAAACTGCGCCTGGTGCTGCGCATCGGCATAGGGTTTGCTGTCGGGGTTACGGGGATCGCTGGCGATCTGCACCAGCGGATCGGTCAGAACAAAACGGGCATCAGGATAGATCTCACGGATCGACTGGATCGCGGCCAGTGTCGCCCGCACCAGCTGGCGCTTAAGCTCTTTGCCCCGGTTAGTGACGTGCGGATTAAACCAGGCGACGTCAGCCCCGGCCCATGACCAGAACGAGATCTGATTAACCGGCGTGAAAAAAGGCTGGGTAATGCCTTCATTGCGCATCACCTCGGCCATCGCGCGGGCGAAGCGTGCAAAGTGCTCGATAAAAGAGGTTTTCCAGACAGTTAAATGATCGGGATAACCAAAATGCGCCAGCTCCCAGATAATCTGCATCTCATGCTGTTTTGCCGCCTGCACCATGGGCAGAAAACTGCTCCAGTCATAGTGCCCTGGCACTTTCTCAATTAAATGCCAGCGGGCACCGTCGCGTGCCGTATACAGGCGCTGAGCCGCCAGCGCGGCGTAATCTTTTTCCAGCAGCATATCGTGGCCGCTACTGATCACCATATCCAGCCGTTTGCCGGGGGTGCGGCAGGCGGTAGAGCAGGGAAAGCTGCCCTGGAAAAAACTTTTGAACAGCTGGGGATGGTGGCGCTGAAGCAGGGCTGAATCTGACGTCATGGTCCGCTCCTCTGGCTGGCCGGTCGCGTTGGTCTGGCTAAGTCTAGCTGAAAAATGGCGCTTTCTGGCTGCTCTCAGCGTGCACGTATAGCCATATTCGACGAACCGTTAAATAATAAGAGCGTGTCGATTACCCAGGGAACCCCAATGACCGAAGCGTTAAATCTGTCGTCTGAGCTGTCTGCTGTCAGCTGGCTTGAGAAGATCGTTGGCCAGCGCAGCGCGCGTCATCCAGGCCTGAGCGGCATACATCCGCTGGCAGACGGGCTGGACGCTTTTGCCGCGCGTTACCTGCTGATGGGCAAAGCGGAGCGCACGCTGGATGTTCAGTATTACATCTGGCAGAACGATATGTCAGGGCGACTACTGTTCAGCGCGCTGCTGGAGGCAGCCGGGCGTGGCGTTAAGGTGCGGCTGCTGCTGGACGATAATAATACGCCGGGCCTGGACGACACGCTGGCCCGGCTCGACAGTCATCCCAATATCACGGTAAAACTGTTTAATCCGTTCTCATTTCGCACTCTGCGCGCGCTGGGCTATCTCACCGATTTCGCCCGGCTGAACCGGCGCATGCATAATAAAAGCTTCACCGTTGATGGCGTAGCCACCATCGTTGGGGGCCGCAACGTCGGCGATGAATATTTTGCTACCGGTAGTGAGCCGCTGTTTGCCGACCTCGACGTGCTGGCGACAGGTCCGGTGGTGAAAGAGGTGTCCGAGGATTTCGAGCGTTACTGGCACAGCAAACCTGTGGCGCCGCTTAAAAGCGTGCTGGACGAGAGCGATTGCCACAAAGAGTCTGTCGCACTGCCGCCAGGCTGGCGCGACAGCGAGGCGGTACAGCGCTATATGGCGCGTCTCGACAGTTCACCTTTTGTTAGCCAGCTGGAGCAGGGCACGCTGCGTATGACCTGGGCTAATGCGCGTCTGCTGAGCGACGATCCGCGTAAAGGGCTGGGCCGCGCCCGTCGTAAAACCCTGCTGCCACAGCGGATGCTTGAGGTAATCGGCGCACCGCAGCGTCAGTTCGATATTATTTCCGCCTATTTTGTGCCGACGCGTGCCGGGGTCGCTCAGCTGCTGGCGTTGAAACGTCGCGGCGTAAAAATCGCGATTCTGACTAACTCGCTGGCTGCTAACGATGTTTCAATCGTACATGCCGGTTACGCCAAATGGCGTAAAAAGCTGCTACGGCACGGTATCGAACTGTATGAGCTGAAGCCGCAGTCTGGCGTTCCCGATGCGCCGCACGATCGCGGCCTGACCGGTAACTCAGGCTCCAGTCTGCATGCTAAAACCTTTACCGTCGATGAGGAGACACTCTTTATCGGCTCGTTCAATTTCGACCCGCGCTCGGCGGTGCTGAATACTGAAATGGGGCTGGTAATTGAGAGCGAATCGCTGGCACAGCAAACCCATCAGCGCTTTAGCGCGGCGATGCGCGATCGCGCCTGGTCGCTGCGGCTTGATAAATGGGGACGGGTTAACTGGGTAGAGTACCCTGGCGAAGCGCAGGAGATCGTGCACAAACATGAGCCGCGCTGTACCTGGGTGCAGCGCCTGCTGGTGCGGCTGGTATGGCGACTGCCCATTGAGTGGCTGCTGTAACCGGTGGCAGGTGAGCCTGGCAACAAAGCTCCCTGCCATCTTTGGCGTTGATTGACTGCACGCGCGTTACGCGCTCACCTTATCTTTCGACGCGCTGCTGCGCTGGGGTTTCCCAGAGAAAAGGAAACGCAGAAGCGGAATGCGCAGATGAATTTCATACAGCAGGAACGAAATACCGAATACCAGCGCCAGTCCGGCAAAAAAGCCCAGGGTGTTATTGTCAATCAGGGGCGTGACAAAAATGCCGAACAGCAGCGTTAACGGATGGTGTACCAGATAGATAAACAGCGAGGCATTAACCAGATACATGATGCGCGGGGAGTGCGAATTAAGCATGCGGTGACCAAGGCTAAAACAGACGTTCAGCATACAGAGTCCCATCAGCGTCGTAATCAGGGCATCAAGCTCATACATCCAGCCGTCGCCGCTGCTGTAACGCTGGTTAAGGCTGTAGGCGATAAAAACCAGAATCGCACCAAAACACATAACCGGGTTAAAACGTACAAACAGCTGCTTCAGGGCAGGATGCTTCCACGCCAGTGCACCCAGCATAAAGAAAGGGAGAAACAGCAGCGTCTGCATTACCATAATGCTGAATAAGCCGTCCATCAGCAGCGCAGGGAAAAAGGTAAACACCGCGCGGCGGAAGAGATCCCACAGCAGGGCATAACCCAGTATTGCCAGCGTAATGTTACCCCAGCCGACCCGGCTGTAATCAATATGACGCTGCTGGCGACGCAGCCAGTTAAACGTCAGCATACCGAGCGTGGTAAGGAGCACCAGCACCACAAGAAACCACAGATGCGAGATCAGCTCCCACATCAGGTTATTAAACTTACCGTAAGGCGTCAGGCTATCCCAGTTGCCCATTTTATCCGTAAGCGTGCGCAGTATAAAAAACTGCGGCAGCGTAATCAGCGGCACGGCAGTCAGCATCGGGATGCCAACACGCTCAAGGCGCACTTTCAGCCAGCGTCTGGCTTCGTAGCGCAGATAGAGCATGTAGGAGAAATAGCCGGAGATAACAAAAAAGACCTGCATGCGGAACGAATGAATGAAGTCATTCAGCACGGTCAGCCACAGCGACGCATCGTGACTGTTAACGGCCCACTTTTGCGTGGAGTAGATAAGGGAGACGTGAAAAGGAACTCCCAGCAGCATTAAGTATGCCCGTATTGAATCGAGGAAATATTCTCGCTCAGGTTTCACAGTGCTCATAACATCCCATTTTGTTGGCTGTTCTGGCCAGTTTCGCCCTGAAACTGGAGGTTACCCGGGGTAAATTCTACCCGCTGTAAACAGCGTATACTATCAGTTGATTCTGGAACGTTTAATTGTCCTAAAAGAGGGCCTTCCAGAGACGAAACCACGGAACATTCTTTTGGAGACGCTGTCGGAAAAGCGAATAATCCTTTAAGATAAATGGGTTTGTACTTAGCACACGAAAGGGGGGGATGTGCTGATTAAAGTAGAAAATAAAGGCGGACTGATGAAAATGCGCTGGCTTGGTGCGGCAGTTCTGCTGGCGTTGTACGCCAACAATAGCTGGGCGTTTAACCTTGATGACGTTGCAAAAGAAGCCAAAACGCTGGCAGGGAAAAGTTTTGAGGCGCCTAAGAGCAATTTACCCTCTCAGTTTCGTGAAATGAAATTTGCTGATTATCAGCAGATCCAGTTTAACCACGACAAAGCGTACTGGGGCAAACTGCGTACGCCGTTCAAACTTGAGTTTTACCATCAGGGCATGTATTTCGACACGCCGGTAAAAATCAACGAAGTAGCGGCTAATGCGGTGCGTGAAATCAAATACAGCCCAGATTACTTTAACTTTGGCAACGTCAATCACGATGCCGATGCGGTAAAAAATTTAGGGTTTGCCGGTTTTAAAGTGCTTTATCCGCTTAACTCGCGCAATAAAAAGGACGATGAAATCGCCAGCTTCCTGGGCGCGAGCTATTTCCGCGTCATCGGTGCCGATCAGGTTTATGGCCTGTCAGCACGTGGTCTGGCTATTGATACCGCGCTGCCGTCCGGTGAAGAGTTCCCGCGCTTTAAGGAGTTCTGGATCCAGCGTCCTAAGCCGCAGGATAAGCAACTGGTCATCTATGCATTGCTTGACTCACCGCGTGCAACAGGCGCCTATCGCTTTACCGTGCATCCGGGCAAAGCATCGACCGTTGACGTGCAGTCAAAAATTTACCTGCGCGACAAAGTGGGCAAGCTCGGCATTGCGCCGCTGACCAGTATGTTCCTGTTTGGGGCGAATCAGCCTTCGCCAGTCAACAACTTCCGACCAGAGCTGCATGACTCTGACGGTTTGTCGATTCACAGCGGCAACGGCGAATGGATCTGGCGTCCACTTAATAATCCGCGCCATCTGGCAGTGAGCACCTATACGATTGAAAGTCCGAAAGGCTTTGGCTTGCTGCAGCGCGGCCGCGATTTTAGCCACTACCAGGATCTCGACGATCGTTACGATATGCGTCCAAGCGGCTGGGTTGAACCGGTGGGCGACTGGGGCAAAGGGCGCGTAGAGCTGGTAGAAATTCCGACCGCTGACGAAACCAACGACAATATTGTTGCGTTCTGGACGCCGGAAAATCTGCCCGATCCGGGCAAAGAGATGAACTTTGCCTATCGTCTGCATTTTACGCGTGACGAAAGCCAGCTGCACTCCGACGATACCGCCTGGGTAAAAAATACGCTGCGCTCAGCGGGCGACGTCAGGCAGTCTAACCTTGTCCGCCAGCCTGACGGATCCATCGCCTTTACCATCGATTTTGTTGGTAAAGCAATGAGCGACATGCCGAGCAATGCACAGGTTGCGCCACAGGTCAGCGTGGGTGATAACGGTGAAGTGGTTGAGCAGAGTGTGCGCTATAACCCGGTCACAAAAGGCTGGCGTCTGGTGCTGCGTCTGCGCGTTAAAGATAACAAACAGCCTACTGAAATGCGCGCCGCGCTGGTTAGCGGTGATAAGACATTGACGGAAACCTGGAGCTATCAGTTACCTGCCAATGAATAATCCGACATTTATTCCCAAAAATTACGTGGAAGCCCTGCCGCTGGATGCGGCAGGGAAGGCCCGTTTAAGCGCCTCGCTGCAACACGCCGAGGCGTTTCACTTCATACATGATGCGCTTGGCCAGGATGTGGCCGCCAGCGATCGTCCCGACGATGCACCACTGAAGTCCGTTTCGACTCGCGTCAGGATGGCGTGGCCCGATGCGGTGGCAGGGGGAGAGCAGTTCGGCAAGGACTATCTTGACCGCACCACGCTGAAGGCGATGCCAAAGGTTAAACGCTCGCTGATGTTCCCGGAAGCCTGGCGGACTAACCCGCTGGTACGGGCGTGGAACTCCCTGCGCGGCGAAAAGCTGACCCACCGATATGCCAACGCAGAAGAGCAGCGTGCGGAAGAGAAGTGGCGTCATGTCGGCTCAATGCGCCGCTATGTGCTGTTGATCCTGACCCTGTTTCAGACCGTGGTGGCGACCTGGTATATGAAAACCATCCTGCCTTATCAGGGCTGGACGCTGCTCGATCCCATGGAGATGATCAACCAGAACTGGCAACAGTCAGTGATGCAGATCCTGCCCTATGTCTTGCAGACCGGTATTTTGTTCCTGTTCGCCATACTCTTCTGCTGGGTCTCTGCGGGATTCTGGACCGCGCTGATGGGCTTCCTGCAGTTGCTGATCGGACGTGACAAGTACAGCATTTCGTACTCAACGCAGGGCGACGAACCGCTTAACCCGGAACATCGCACCGCGCTCATTATGCCGATCTGCAACGAAGACGTGGAGCGCGTTTTTGCTGGCTTACGTGCCACCTGGGAATCGGTCGTGCGCACCGGCAACGCGGATCACTTTGATGTCTACGTGCTGAGCGACAGTTACGATCCCGATATTGCCATCGCTGAGCAGAAGGCGTGGATGGAGCTGGTGCGCGATGTGGGCGGCGCAGGTAAGATTTTTTATCGCCGACGCCGCCGCCGCGTAAAGCGTAAGAGCGGCAACATTGATGACTTTTGCCGTCGCTGGGGCAGCAATTACAGCTATATGGTGGTGCTGGATGCAGACAGCGTGATGAGCGGTGAGTGTCTCACCGGTCTGGTTCGCATGATGGAGGCGAATCCTAACGCGGGCATTATCCAGTCGTCGCCGAAGGCGTCAGGCATGGATACGCTCTATGCGCGCTGCCAGCAGTTTGCTACACGCGTTTACGGTCCGCTGTTTACAGCAGGTCTGCACTTCTGGCAGCTGGGCGAGTCGCACTACTGGGGCCACAACGCAATTATCCGCGTTAAGCCCTTTATTGAGCACTGTGCGCTGGCACCGTTACCGGGTGAAGGCTCATTTGCCGGTTCGATTCTGTCACACGACTTTGTCGAAGCGGCGCTAATGCGTCGTGCGGGCTGGGGCGTCTGGATTGCCTACGATCTTCCGGGCTCGTATGAAGAACTGCCACCCAACCTGCTGGATGAGCTGAAGCGCGACCGCCGCTGGTGTCACGGTAACCTGATGAACTTCCGCCTGTTTCTGGTAAAAGGCATGCACCCGGTGCACCGTGCGGTGTTCCTGACCGGCGTAATGTCTTATCTGTCAGCACCGCTGTGGTTTATGTTCCTGGCGCTCTCTACCGCTCTGCAGGTGGTCCATACGCTTATGGAACCAACGTACTTCCTGCAGCCCAGGCAGCTCTTTCCGGTCTGGCCGCAGTGGCGTCCTGAACTGGCGATTGCGCTCTTCTCGACGACGCTGGTTCTGCTGTTTCTGCCCAAACTGCTCAGTGTGGTGCTGATCTGGTTTAAAGGCGCGAAACCTTATGGCGGTGCGTTCCGGCTGTTTATCTCTCTGCTGCTGGAGATGCTGTTCTCTGTGCTGCTGGCACCGGTGCGTATGCTGTTTCACACCGTGTTTGTGGTCAGCGCTTTCCTCGGCTGGGAGGTGGTCTGGAACTCACCACAGCGTGATGATGACGCAACGCCATGGAGTGAAGCGTTCCGTCGCCACGGCTCACAGATGCTGCTCGGCGTGGTCTGGGCAGTGGGAATGGGCGTGCTGGATCTTAACTTCCTGTGGTGGCTGGCGCCGATTGTCTTCTCACTGATTCTGTCGCCATTTGTTTCGGTGATGTCGAGCCGGGCAACGGTAGGGCTGAAGAGTAAGCGCGCTAATCTGTTCCTGATCCCGGAAGAGTATGATCCGCCGAAAGAGCTGGTCGATACTGACCATTATCTGCAGATCAACCGCGAGCGGGCACTTAAGCACGGCTTTATGCATGCACTGTTCCATCCGGCGTTCAACGCACTGGCAACCGCGCTGGCGACCTCTCGCCATAAGCAGAGCCAGCTGCTCGACTACGCGCGTGACCGCCGCGTCGATCAGGCGCTGAGTGATGTGCCGGAGAAGCTTAACCGTGAACAGCGTTTACAGCTTATCAGCGACCCGGTTGTACTGGCACGCGTGCATTCACGCCTGTGGGAAAATAGTGATAAGTATCATCAGTGGGTGGAAAGCTATCAAAAGCTTGCATTGAATCCGCTGGCGTTACCGCCGCAGGCCGGTTAACTTATCCCTGTAAAAAGCGGCAGCGATGCCGCTTTTTTATTGTTGCTGTTTAAAATGATAAAGGCCGTTAACGGGCACAGGTAAGCGTTAGCTCGCTGGCGCGGTCGAGAACACAGATGAGAACGTCAGGTGAATAGCTTGCTAAAAATGATGGTGGGGGCGCTGATAGCGCTAATGCTGAGCGGATGCGGCAGTATTATCAGTCGCGCCGTGCCCGGACAGGGGCACGGCAACCAGTACTATCCTGGCGTACAGTGGGATGTGCGTGATGGCCCCTGGCGCGTCCTGACCATCCTTGACCTGCCGCTGTCGCTGGTGGTGGACACCATGCTGTTGCCAGTAGATGCCCACCACGGGCCCTACGAGTAGTTAAAGCAGGCGGTCAGACTCGCTGTTGTCATCTTCCCACTCTTGCGCTGCTGCTTCACCTTCTTCGCTGTCGAGCGGCGGCTCAAGCTGAAATTCACCTTCATCCCATTCGTGCAGCGTATTTTCGGCCTGCCACTCCTGGCGCAGCTCAATCTCGTCGAAATCGCCGTCAAAAATAGCCTGTGCGGCCTCACCGCTGCGGACAGGCAGACACTCGCCCGATTCGCCTTCCTCTTCAAAGAACTCTGCCTGCCACATAATGTCACCATCCTGCATGACATATTTTTGCAGGCCAAACTGACTGATGCTGGCATCCTCTGCATCAAGGTCGGGATGATCGGCGAGAAACTCTTCACGGGCAGCATCGATGGCTTCTTCTAACGTACTGAACATGCTCATCACTCTTCTCCTTGCCTGTTTAATGGAATGTCAGAGAAGAATAGACGAAATTTTTCAGGAGAAAGGAGGAAAAAGAGAAGGCGGGAGAGAAAGTCGTCCCGCCCGCTCTGATTCACAGCGATTTTTGCGGGAAGTGCAGTACCGGGCGCACTGTTTCGCGCATAACTGGTGCAGAATACCGGATGCAACATTTAATACAGGGTTTCACCTTTTTGAAATTGATGCGCGCAATGGATAAGGCCTGATTCAAATTATAGAGCGTGCCGATAAATACCATGTCTTCTTTCTCTGGCATACGCTTGCACTCTTTGCGGTGCAAATAATGATAATTCTCCTGATCGGTACTGATAGTAACGTAATAATAAATGCCTTTATTCATTTTATGTTCCTGCTAGAGATTTGCTATGTGTAATCTTTTTATATTTTTAAAGGGCAGTTAAATATTTAACTGTCACGTTCGAAACTACCGATATGTATCTGAATGTACAAATTCCATAAAGGTATAAGAGGTTTTCATAATTGTCATAATGATTATATGCAATAAAGCTAATGGGACAATGCCTTGTAAAATAAGTTAATTTTACTGCACACATTAGCTAAAGCAAAGAATTGTAAGCTTATAAATAAGAAAAGCCCTGGAACGAAAATAAATTAGTGCCAGCCAGGATTAATCTCAATCATTAATTTCTCAGCCATAAGTTAACGTAGCAAAGGGAAATTTCCTTCTTTTTAGCGAAATTAATTTAGCCAGCATGAACAGTTAATTTAAGAAGCGAAGCGGCATAAGTGGATGTGTAGTATTTGCTGGTACAAATCTGGCTGGCTTTCAATAAATAATGAGTAAAAACAAGAGGCTGGGTAAAATAGCACTGATAAGTAAGCGTAAGCGGTGGTTAAGGATGGTCGTGGCGGAAGCCTGGGCTCCCGCCAGAAAAGATTAATAGCGTGAGGGTTCGCCCTCGGGTCGGGTTTTAAACCGGCGATGTAGCCACATATACTGTTCCGGTGCCAGCAATACGCCTTCTTCCACAACCTTATTCATCTGTGCCGCCGTTGCCGCATCGCTCTCCAGTGGCATTTGTGCGCTAACGTCAGGCAAAATTAACATTTCATAGCCTTTTCCATGTGGCAGGCGACGCGGAACAAAAGGCACTACGTGGGGTTTACCGCTGCGGATAAGCAGATAGGTTCCAACCGTTGTCGCGGCTTTTTCCACGCCAAAAAAGGGTACAAACACGCTGCTGCGTGGGCCATAGTCATGATCCGGCGCATACCAGATAATTTCGCCGTTTTTCAGCGCGCGAATCATTCCCTTCAGATCTTTGCGATCCAGCATGCTCTTGTTGGAGCGCATGCGGCCAAAGGTCTGTAGCCAGTCGAGCAATTTATTATCGTTGGGACGGTAAACCCCGATGCCGGGATTATAGATGCCAAAAATACGCGCCCCCAGTTCCAGCGTGAGGAAGTGCATACCGATAAGCAGTACGCCGCGCTGCTCATCTTTGGCTTTTTGAATATGCTCAAGGCCAGAAACGGCAAACCACTTTTTTACACGCCAGTCAGGCCAGAACCATGCCATACCGGTTTCAATTAACCCCATGCCAACCGATTCAAAATTATGCTTTACCATCGCTTCACGTTCGCTGGTGGGCATTTCTGGAAAACAGAGCTCCAGGTTACGTTGGGCGATAGCGACGCGACGCTTCAGAAAACGCATAGAGATACGGCCCAACCCACAACCTAATATATAGAGCAGCGGATAGGGCAGCAGCACCAGCAGGTAGAGAAAGCCGATGCCCAGCCATGTGAGCCAGTAACGGGGATGAAGGAGTTCTCGGGAAAACTGCGGCAGTTGAGTCATATGAAAAAGCTTATCCTGCGTAAGGCACCTGAGGGTGCGACGATCTCGTTAATTTTCTCTATTGTGCCAGCTTTTCTCCTGAGCTGAAATAAACGTACGCCTTCAGCCCGTCAGGTTGGCTCTCTAACAGTGCGAGCGGTAGCGGCCAAAAAACTTAATTGAGATCAATTTCCTTTGCATCCTGACGCATTGCTGTATCATGTGCGGCGCAATTTTTATCCCCAACAGGAAAGAACACCATGCCAGTGTTACATAACCTTGTTAACAACAAAGAACTGAAGGCGCGCATGCTTGCGGAAACGGAACCGCGCACCACCGTCTCGTTCTATAAATATTTTCACATCGCCGATCCAAAAGCCTTTCGCGATGCGCTCTACCTGGGTCTGACTCAGCTCAAGGTGTTTGGTCGCGTCTATGTCGCCAAAGAGGGCATTAACGCGCAAATCAGTGTGCCGGCCAGCCTGTATGAGAAAATGAAAAGCTTTCTCTACGCTTTTGACCCGGCGCTGGATAACCTGCGTATGAACGTTGCGCTCGACGATGACGGCAAATCCTTTTGGGTGCTGCGCCTCAAAGTGCGCGATCGCATCGTTGCCGACGGCATTGACGATGACAGCTTCGACGCCAGCGATGTGGGCACCTATCTGAAAGCGGCGGAAGTGAACGCCATGCTGGACGACCCCGACGCGGTATTTGTGGATATGCGTAACCACTACGAATATGAAGTCGGGCGCTTTGACAACGCGATGGAGATCCCGGCGGATACTTTCCGCGATCAGCTGCCCATGGCGGTGGAGATGCTGCAGGAGCAGAAAGACAAAAAGATCGTTATGTACTGCACCGGTGGCATTCGCTGCGAAAAGGCCAGTGCCTGGATGCGCCATAACGGATTTGATGATGTTTACCACATTGAAGGCGGCATCATTGAATATGCCCGTCGCGCGCGCGAACAGGGTTTACCGGTGCGCTTCAAAGGCAAAAATTTTGTGTTTGACGAGCGCATGGGCGAGCGTATTTCTGACGATGTGCTGTCGCAGTGCCACCAGTGTGGCACGCCGTGCGACACGCATACCAATTGCGTTAACGACGGCTGCCATTTGCTGTTTATTCAGTGTCCGAGCTGCGCAGAAAGATTCCACAACTGCTGTAGCCCGCTCTGTATGGAGGAGGCACAGCTGTCCCCGGAAGAGCAACGCGCACGCCGTGCCGGTCGTGAAAACGGTAACAAGATTTTCAATAAGTCGCGCGGTCGCCTGACGATGGCGATCCCATCACCAGACAAAGAGTAACTGCCGAAGCCTGACGCCACGGCGTCAGGCTTTTTTCCACGTCAGCCCGCGAAGCGGGAGAGCGAGAAGGGCGCAAGGTTAAACGAAAAGGGTTTATCCAGCGCAAACTCCGTGGCCAGCTCGCCCAGCACGCTGGCGAACTTAAAGCCGTGACCGCTCAGTCCGGTAACGATTAGTCGGTTTGGCTCATCTGGCAGAGTATCAATAATAAAATCTTCATCCGGACTCACATCATAGCTGCACGCTTCACCATGCAGGCACACGCCTACGCCTGGCAGAAACTTACGCAAAAATGCAAAAGCGTCGCTACCGTCTTCGGCAAAGCTGCCAAATGGCTTACGGTCTTCCGGCTCTTTCATAGGCTGGCCACCGTCATGTCGACCCAGCTTCAGCGCATTGTTCTCTGCCGGAAAGCCGTAGTACTGGCTGCCGTTCTCCATCTCCACCGTAAAGCCGGGAAACCGGTTGTTTTCACTGTAGCGGCCGTCAGCCTGATACCAGGCGAAGACCTTGCGCACTGGCTTAACCGGCAAGTTGGGGATCAGTTTGCCCACCCAGGTGCCAGCGCTGATCACCATTTTACGCGCGCGAAAAGTTCCGTCCGCCGTTACTACCTGTTGCAGATCCCCATCGCGGCCGATATGCGAGACGCCACAGTTGAACAGCTGCGCACAGCCTGCCTGTTCCGCCAGTGAAATCCAGCTGCGCACCGCCTGCTCGCACTTCAGATAGCCAGAGTGAGGCTCAAACACGCCTGTATAGCCGTCCGGCACGCCGATCTGCGGCCAGCGCTGTCGTACCTCATCCGCCTGTAATACTTCAATGTCCAGCTTCCAGGCTTGCGCGCTGTCGATCACATTGCGAATGAATGTCGAATTGACGGGAGCAAGGTTAATAATACCGCTACGGTGCATGATGCGTTCGCCCGAGAGCTGCTCAAGTTCGTCCCATAAGGTCTGGGCGCGCAGGACCAGTGGCACATAACGCTCGCCTTCGCCATAGGCGTGGCGGATCAGCCGCGTTTCACCGTGATGTGCACCCTGGTTATGTGGCGGGTGACCAGCGTCGATCATCAGCACCGACAGTCCTGCCTGAGTCGCGTAGAAGCCCGTCGCAGCGCCCACCGAGCCGCTGCCCACCACAATTAGATCATAAATCATTGAACTGACTCTCCTGAATGCCGTCACAGGTTCAGCAGCATACCAGAATCAGAAATGAAAAAGGCACCCCGTGGGGTGCCCGTTAACCTGGCTGAATCTAATGTCTGGACGGGCTGTGGCCCATCTCATCAGCCGATTCGATCTTAGCAATGCCAGCTTCAAGAATAGAAATAAATTGCCTTGCCACGTCTGTTGTCAGCCAGTAGGTCGGTCCGACGTCTGCTTCTTCTTCTTTTTGATCCTGTGAGGAGAGCGAATGCAGGCGGATCATCATGGCGTCGTAGCTGTCTACGGTACTGATATCCCAGCCCACCAGAGGGTGAGTCTGAATAACGTCTTTATTTCTGTCCATTATAACCTCCTTATTACTCGTTAAACGAAGTGCTTGATGAGGTTCAATGCGGCTTTTTTATCCACTAGCGAGACAATTATAACAGAAATCAGGGGCTGTCCGATTAAAAAATGCGGAGAACAAAAAAAATACAAAATATTCGACGCTGAGGCAGGCTTCGTAAAAAATAAAATCCCTGACGCATCAGGGCGTTTATTGACGCGTCAGAACGCAGATAACCTCAGATCGGGTTTTCCACAGGCTGTACGCTGGTGTGCTTTTGCAAAGCGAGCGCCAGACGGGCGAAATGCTGTTGCAGATGTTCATCATGGTTCTGATTCTGTGCTTCCAGTGTCAGGTGATGCATCAGCAACTGCGAGGCACGATCGTCAAGGCAGAAGGTCAGGCTGGAAAACGCGCTTTCCAGCACCGTCAGTCGCCGCTGCTGTTCAGCTATCAGCGCCAGCAGTTCACCAAAGGTCATAGCCTCTTCCGGATTGTCTGTCATCATTTCGTCGCACCTCCTGTTAAGCATAACCAGCGCAAGAATAGGCGATTGATTGATCTGAGTCTAGATGCAGGAAAATGTTAACGCGAGGGAGAAAAGGAGATAAAAAGGCCGGGCGGCGAAACCCGGCAAAAACTGCGCAGTGGCGGTTAATCGGTAATAAACCAGTCGTCAGCGCTCTCCCAGGTTTCCTGCAGAATATCGCTGATGCGATCGCGCGTCTCTTTACCGCCGCCCAGCACGCTTAGCTGGTTAGCAGTGGCATAGCGCACCTTGACATGGTTCTGGCCGTCGGGAAATTCTTCGTCGATACGACGTGAGAGCTCTGCCGTCAGCGCATCCATTGCGCCGGACGGAAGAGGTGAGGTTTTGGCAACGGTAATTTCAACACGCATAATAGCCTCCAGATAAGATACTGTATATATCTACAGTATAATGGCGCGGGAGGCAAGCGAAAGCGTCGCTTAGTTCGCGACGCGCCAGTTAAGGGTCTCACCCGCCAGGAAAGGAACCAGCGTATGTTCGCCCAGAGAGATACTCTCCTCCACCTTCCAGGGTTCGCGTACCAGCGTAACGGTGCCTTCATTAAGCGGCAGGCCATAAAAGCGCGGGCCATTCTCCGAGCAGAAGGCTTCCAGATGCTGAAGAGCACCCAGCTCGTCGAACACGGTCGCGTAGGCAGGCAGCGACGTTGGCGCATTAAATACGCCAGCGCAGCCGCAGCTCGCCTCTTTAAGATGACGCAGATGAGGAGCGGTATCGGTACCCAGGAAGAAACGGGGATGGCCGCTGGCTACCACGCTGCGTAACGCTTCCTGATGGACATTGCGCTTAAGGATCGGCAGGCAGTAGAGGTGCGGACGCACGCCACCAACCAGCATATGATTGCGGTTAAACATCAGGTGCTGAGGCGTAATGGTGGCCCCCAGCTTGTCGTTACCTGCTTCAACGTACTGCGCCGCTTCTCGTGTGGTGATATGTTCAAACACCACCTTCAGATCGGGATACTGCTTGCGCAACGGCTCCATTACCGTATCGATAAAGCGCGCTTCGCGGTCGAAAATATCGATGTCGGCGTGGGTCACTTCGCCGTGGATCAACAGCGGCATGCCGATTTGCTGCATACGCTCCAGCACACTGCTGATAGCGGCAATGTTGGTCACGCCGTGGCTGGAGTTAGTGGTGGCGTGTGCCGGATAAAGTTTGGCAGCGGTAAAGACGCCGCTGTTGAACCCCTGCTCAATCTCACTGGGATCCAGCGAATCGGTCAGGTAACAGGTCATCAGTGGGGTAAAGCGGTGTCCGGCGGGCAGGGCAGCCAGAATGCGTTCGCGATAGGCGACCGCAGCGGCCACGCTGGTGACGGGGGGCACAAGATTGGGCATCACGATGGCACGTCCGTTAACCGCGCTGGTATAGGGCAGAACCGTATTAAGCATGGCATCATCGCGCAGATGAATATGCCAGTCATCAGGGCGGCGGATGGTAAGTTGCTGAGGGTGTGCAGTCATCAGTGAAGCTCCGGCTAGTCAGTAAACGTAGAGGCGCGTTTTGGCCGGGTACAAAGCATAAGGTGTCGGGCAACCGTTTGCACTTCTTTTCTTTCAGGAAAATAAAACCGTGCCGGGGCACGGTTTCCAGAGGCAGAGCAGGATGCTGAGTCGGTTACTCGGTAAACGGAATAATCAGCTCGCCAGGTTTCACTTCCAGCCCTTTAGCCAGTTTCTTTGCCAGCGCTTCGCCCTTGCTGCGGTCAACGCTCAACACATAGGCCGGTTTCTGATTGAAATAGCTTTTCAGCGACTGATTGAGATAGGGGGTCAGGCTTTTTATAATGGTTGCCATTTTTTCTGGCTGCACCTGGGCATCCACAATCTCCAGGTCGCGCAGGAAAATTGCGCCCTGCTGCGCATCAAACACCGGCTGCGCCTTCATCTTCAACTGCATATCTGCCTGCTGTGGGCCAAACAGCGAACTGACGTTGATTTTGGCATTGCCAGAGAGCGTGACCCTGTCCGGCTCTTCGCGCCCGATCTGACTGCTGAGATTGGTCAGCAGGATATGCGCGTTCACCAGCCCAGCCACGCCAATATCTTTTTCATAGTTATTATGTTTCGCCAGCGCCTGGTTAACCTCCTGCTCACTGATGGAGTATTGCGTCAGCTGGTTACAGCCGCTGATAGCCAGGGATAAAATCAGGGCGGTCAGCCCGAGAAATGCCTTTTTCATTGTGTCCTCATGCGGATAAAACAGGTCATGCAGGCCACAGGGTGCCTGAATCCGGCGTCAGTGTCATCAGGAAGGCGATGAGAAACGCCTGGCGTTTCTCATCAGAGGGTGTCAGATAGCGATTGAGGAGAGCAGGTTGACCTGGGTCTGTTTTGCCATATTATCGCGATAGTCTGCCACACGGCTGGGCCAGTCGATGCCGGCCACCAGCGTTAACGAGCGCAGCAGCGGGAAAAGATGAATATCATCCTCTGAAAGCTCGCCATTCACCGCGTTCGGTTTGACGATCAACTTGTCGAGCTGACGCAGATCGTCGCTGATCTTTTTGATCAGGCCCGGCGCATGACGTTTCAGCTCGGCAAAATCGCCGAGGGAAGCCTCTTTTTTAACGCGAAAATAGGTGCGCGCCTCTGGCGTGGCGAATTCAGCAAAAGGGGCGTCAGCAATGCGCGGCAAAAGCAGCTTATTAATATAGCCGTTTACATGACGTAGCCAGTCGCTGATAGCCGGATTGGTTTTGCCAGTGACGAGTGGCTCACCGTCGCTTTTATCAATAAAGTGCACAATGTCCAGGCTCTCCGGCATTGCACTCCCGTCATCTTTTTGCAGAATGGGGGCCACCTTCTGACCAACCCGTTTTTTTGGCGTCTCTTCATCGTCGTTCAGCATCACGATCAGTTCAACCGGCAGGTTTTTCAGGCCAAAAATCATGCGTGCTTTGACGCAAAAGGGGCAGTGATCGTAAATGTAGAGTTTCATCCCAGTCTCCTTTTGGTGTTCAGCGTAACGGGCATCACGCTGATGGCGGACCTGCCAAAAGTATGGAAGAGATTAGCAGTCAGAGCAAACCGACTCACCGAAGCCGCGGCTTTTATGAAACAAAATCAACGCGTTTTACGCCGGATGCTAACGAATGTTTTACCGAAGCAGGGCCGACGGTTATAGTGAAAGCAATGCCGTAGGCACCTCTTTTTTCAGCCTCAGATTTCAGGAGTCATGATGTTTGGCTATCGTTCTGCCGCGCCCAGGGTGCGATTAACTACCGACCGGCTGGTGGTTCGTCTGGTTCACGAGCGCGACGCCTGGCGGCTGGCGGATTACTACGCCGAAAACCGTACTTTTCTCAAACCCTGGGAGCCGGTGCGCGATGAGAGCCACTGTTATCCCTCAGGCTGGCAGGCCCGGCTGGGTCTGATCACCGATATGCATAAAAGCGGTTCCGCCTACTATTTTGTGCTGATGGATCCCGAAGAGACCGAAGTGCGTGGCGTGGCGAACTTCAGCAATGTGCTGCGCGGCTCGTTTTATGCCTGCTATCTCGGCTATTCGCTGGGTGAGAAGTGGCAGGGCCAGGGGCTGATGTTTGAAGCGTTACAGGCTGCCATCCGTTACATGCAGCGCCAGCAGAATATTCATCGCATCATGGCGAACTACATGCCACATAATCAGCGCAGCGGCGCCCTGCTGGCGCGTCTTGGCTTTGAAAAAGAGGGCTATGCGAAAGACTATCTGCTGATCGATGGCCGCTGGCAGGATCACGTTTTAACCGCCCTGACCAGTCAGGAGTGGACGCCGGAGCGGCGTAGCTAACAAGGAGATTGGGATGAAATCTGCGCTTTCGCCGCTGGCGTTGCGTATTATCGGCTGCCTGCTGGAGAAGCAGGTCACCACGCCGGAGCAGTATCCGCTGTCGCTAAACGCGGTGGTCACCGCCTGCAATCAAAAGTCAAACCGCGAGCCAGTGATGAACCTTAGCGAGAGCGAGGTGATGGAGGTGCTGGATCAGCTGGTGAAAAAGCATCTGGTGACCGCCAGCAGCGGTTCTGGTCAGCGGGTAGCGAAATATGAACAGCGCTTCTGCAATTCCGCCTTTGGCAACCTGAAGCTGAACAGCGCTGAGGTCGCCATTCTGACGCTACTCTTCCTGCGCGGGGCACAGACGCCGGGCGAGCTACGCACCCGTAGCGGCAGACTGCACGAGTTTAGTGAGGTGGCAGAAGTGGAAAGCACCCTGGCAGGGCTTGTTGAGCGCGAGATGGTAACGCGTCTGCCGCGCGAGCCGGGCAAGCGGGAAAGCCGCTACCTGCACCTGTTTGGCGATGAGCAGACGACGGCGGAGGCTGAAACGCCGCGGGAGGAGGAGAGCGATCTTAGCCTCAGCGCGCGCGTGGCGGCTCTGGAACAGTCCGTCAGCGCGCTTCAGGCGCTGGTGCAGACGCTACTGCACAAGGGAGGCTGAGATGACATTGCGAATTGGCGTGGTCGGATTAGGCGGCATTGCGCAAAAAGCCTGGCTGCCGGTACTGGCGCAGACCGAGAGCTGGACGCTGGCAGGCGGCTTTTCACCGAACCAGCAAAAGGCGCAGGCGGTTTGCGACAGCTACCGGATGGCCTGCTTTTCGTCTCTGAATACGCTTGCCGATGTCTGTGATGCGGTGTTTGTTCACAGCAGCACCGCAACGCACTATGAGGTGGTCAGGGCACTGCTGCTGGCGGGTAAAGATGTGCTGGTGGATAAACCGCTTGCCGAAAATCTTGACCAGGCCGAAGCGCTGGTTACGCTGGCAGAGAAGCGCGGACGGCGGCTGATGGTCGGTTTCAATCGTCGCTTTGCCCCGCGCTATCAGCAGCTTCGCCAGCAGATGCCCCAGGCCGCCAGCCTGCGGGTAGAGAAACACCGCAGCGACAGCGTTGGGCCACAGGATCTGCGCTTCACTCTGCTGGATGATTACCTGCACGTGGTGGACACGGCGCTGTGGCTGGCTGGTGGAGATGCCGCGCCGCTGCATGGCTATGTTCGTACCAGCGAGCGCGGTGAAATGCTCTATGCTGAGCACCACTTTGCTGCGGCCGGGGTACAGATCGCCACCAGCATGCATCGCCGCGCAGGCAGCCAGCGTGAGCGCGTCAGCCTGGTGGGAGAGGGCCGCTGTATTGATGTGCTGGAGATGCGCGACTGGCAGGAAGAGCGCGGCGATGGCCTGCGTATCGATCCTCCGCCCGCCTGGCAGAGCCATCTGACACAGCGCGGCTTCAGCGGCGCGGCGCACCATTTTATCCAGTGTGTGCAAAATCAGACGATGCCTGAAACCAGCGGTGAACAGGCGCTGCTGGCGCAGCGCGTGGTCGAAAAACTGTGGCGTGAGGCCCGGAAGAAATAACGCCTTGTAACACTCCGCGCTGGTCATTTCCCGCAGTGACAGTAGACTATCGCCGGGCAGCAGCGGCTGCCCGCGCTAAGTAACGCATTTTGCCGACTCTTTTCAGGACGCGCCCCCATTATGAATCTGTTGAAATCGCTGGCAGCGGTCAGTTCCATGACCCTGTTTTCCCGCGTGTTGGGTTTTGCCCGTGACGCCATTGTGGCGCGCGTGTTTGGTGCCGGGATGGCCACGGACGCCTTTTTTGTTGCTTTTAAGCTGCCTAACCTGCTGCGCCGAATCTTTGCTGAAGGCGCGTTTTCTCAGGCCTTTGTGCCTATTCTCGCCGAATATAAAAGCAAGCAGGGCGAGGAGGCGACGCGGCTGTTTATCGCCTATGTCTCTGGCCTGCTAACGCTGGCGCTGGCGCTGGTGACGGTCGCAGGCATGATCGCTGCGCCCTGGGTGATCCTGGTGACCGCGCCTGGGTTTGCCGATACCGCCGATAAGTTTGCGCTCACCAGCGCGCTGCTGCGGGTCACTTTTCCCTATATTTTACTGATCTCGCTGGCTTCGCTGGCAGGCGCCATCCTTAACACCTGGAATCGCTTTTCTGTCCCTGCCTTTGCGCCTACGCTGCTTAACATCAGCATGATTAGCTTCGCGCTGTTTGCCGCGCCGCACTTCCATCCGCCGGTGATGGCACTCGCCTGGGCGGTGGTTGCCGGTGGCGTGCTGCAGCTTTTCTATCAGCTGCCACACCTGAAGAAGATTGGTATGCTGGTACTGCCGCGTATCAACCTCAGGGATGCCGGTGTCTGGCGCGTAATGCGCCAGATGGGGCCGGCGATCCTTGGCGTCTCTGTCAGCCAGATCTCCCTGATCATCAATACCATTTTCGCTTCGTTCCTGGTGTCGGGCTCCGTTTCCTGGATGTACTACGCCGATCGCCTGATGGAGTTTCCCTCTGGCGTGCTGGGCGTGGCACTCGGCACGATTCTGCTGCCGTCGCTGGCGAAAAGCTTCTCCAGCGGCAATCACGATGAATATTCTCATCTGATGGACTGGGGGCTGCGCCTCTGCTTCCTGCTGGCGCTGCCATGCGCGGTGGCGCTGGGGATACTCTCTGGCCCGCTCACCATTGCGCTGTTCCAGTACGGAAAATTCACCGCCTTTGATGCGCTGATGACGCAGCGTGCGCTGATTGCCTATTCGGTCGGGTTGATGGGGCTGATTGTCGTAAAGGTGCTGGCACCTGGCTTCTATTCGCGCCAGGACATCAAAACGCCGGTGAAGATTGCCATGATTACGCTGGTGATGACGCAGCTGATGAACCTGGCTTTCATTGGCCCGCTGAAGCATGCCGGGCTGTCGCTCTCTATCGGACTGGCGGCCTGCCTTAACGCCTCGCTGCTTTACTGGCAGCTGCGCAAGAAGAAGATTTTTCAGCCGCAGCCAGGCTGGGCAAGCTTTCTGCTGCGCCTGCTGGTTGCGGTAACGGTCATGGCAGCAGCGCTGGTGGGCATTCTCTCTGTGATGCCGACCTGGGAAGAGGGCACCATGCTGTGGCGCTTGCTGCGGCTGGCGGCAGTCTGTGCTGTGGGGGCAGGAGCCTATTTCCTGATGCTGGGCGTGCTTGGCTTCCGCCTGCGCGACTTCGCGCGTCGGACGCACGCGTAAATCGCTGACCCGCCTGAGGGCGGGTTTTTGCCGGGCGCATGAACGTAAACAGGCAACAAAAGGCGCGCGAAGGGCACCGCGTGCCGCGCCGGAAAAGGCACGAACTGACATGAATGCCACGTTGGCCGCTTTGCGATCGCGCTATCCTTCATGCCCGTGCGCCAGACAAAAAAATCCCGCCAGAAGGCGGGTTTTTTTATGCTTTACGGCTGAGCGTTGCCTGGCCTTTTCCCAGCCCGTCCGGTCCGTAGAACGCCTGGGTCTGGTGCGGCCTGAGTACGGTCAGCGCCTCTTCGGTAAAGCGAAGCTGCTGGTTGAGCAGCAGCCCGTTATGGGTATTGGCGTTGTTTAAGCGGCGCGTCATCTGAGCAATGCTCTGCCAGCGGCGCGTCATATCGCTGTGACCACTGTAAGGTGCCTGGGTGCCCAGCTGCCGCTCGGTGCTACGGCGCATCTCATCGAGATAGCTCAGCGTCGTCAGCAGCGCGCCTTTATCTTCCGTAATGCGCTGTAACAGATGACTGTTAATGCTGCCGGCGGCCAGCTGGTGCTGCTCCTCTTCCAGAATATTTGAAAGTGAGGAGAGAACTTCCTGCATCTTATCTAATGTGGTCAACAGGTTACTCATGGGGACTATTTACCCTCTAAATACGCCTTAGTGTCGGCAATCAGCGCATCGGCGATCTTGCCGGTATCCATTTTCAGTTCGCCATTGCGAATGGCGGTTTTCAGCTGTTCTACGCGCTGGACGTTGATGTCCTGGCTGCCCGGCTGGGTCAGCTGCGACTGTGCGTTGCTCAGGCTGACCTGAGCCGCAGCGGGTGCGGTTGCGGTCGTGCTCGACGCCTGGCGCGTTTTACCCGGTACGGACTCGTTACTGTCGCGGGTCTGCACGGTTGCCACGGGCTTCAGGGATGGTGTTCTGTCGATGCTCATATTCGGGCTCCTGTACGGTCAGGGGAAACTGCCACCTGAATCAGAATAGCGTAATCGCTTAGTTGATTTCTCTATCGGCAGAACAGCAGTGTTCTTTAGCGCCTTATAGCGATATCAGAATATTCCCATCAGCATCGACTTTTCCACTGACTACCTGACCATTTCCCATCCGCACGCGCACCGACTGCGCCAGGATCGCATTGTTTAATGCTTTGCCTTCGCCGCTGGCGTTAAAGCCTTCACCGCTGGCAATAACCATTACGCTCTGACCCGCTTTTACCCGCCACGGCTGGCGCATCATCGACAGCGTCACCGGCTGGCCGGGCTGAATATCGCGCAGCACCACAGCGTCTGTGATCGATTCGGCGTCAAACAGCGCGCGCGAGGGCAGTGTATCGAGGCGGCCCTGCTGCAGGCGAAAGTCGGCGGGGCTTACGGTCGAGCCGCGTGCCAGCAGGCGCGTCGCCACCAGATACTCGCCGGTCACCTGCACCTGCACCTGAAGAAAGCGCCGCGTATCACCACAGGTTGCCGCTACGCTCATGGCACCCCAGAGGCGGCTGTTGCCGGGCAGGGAGAAGTGCGGCGCGTCGCAGGTCGGCCACTGCGCCTGCGGCGTTTTGATTTCAACCGTCATTCCCGCCGCGTGCTGCGCGTCGCGAGTCTGGAAAAACTGCGTCAGCTGAGCAGAGAGATCGGCCGCGCTGGCGGGCAGGGTGGCCAGCGCCAGCAGGCTGACAAACAGGGCGGTGAGGTTACGCATCATAAAGACTCCTTGCTGCTAATGGCGATGAGTCTACCCGCCGCGCGCCAAAACCAAGACGAAAAATAGCTGTGATTTTTGACGTTATTCAGACGATAGCCCTTGCTTTTCCCCAATTAAGCTGTCCGCTCGAAATTCTCATTCGCGGAGGAAGCATGCTCGACAAACTTGATGCTGCGCTGCAGTTTGGCACTGAAGCCCTCAACCTGCGTGCTCAACGCCAGGAGATTCTGGCGTCAAACATTGCCAACGCCGATACCCCGGGCTATCAGGCACGGGATATCGACTTTGCCAGCGAGCTCGGTAGGGTAATGAAAAACGGCCGCGCGGAAGGCAGCAGCATGGCGCTGAAAGTAACCTCGCCGCGCCATATTGAAGCGCAGGTCAATTCGGCGGCGTCAGCAAATCTGCTCTATCGCATTCCCGATCAGCCATCGGCCGACGGCAACACCGTTGATATGGATCGTGAACGTACTCAGTTCGCGGACAACAGTCTGAAATACCAGACCGATCTCACCCTCATCAGCAGCCAGATCAAGGGCATGATGAGCGTGTTACAAGGGCAATAAACATGGCTTTGCTGAATATTTTTGACATCGCCGGATCGGCAATGACCGCGCAATCCCAGCGTCTTAACGTCAGCGCCAGCAACCTGGCAAACGCCGACAGCGTGACCGGCCCGGACGGCCAGCCTTACGTAGCGAAGCAGGTTGTGTTTCAGACCGATGCCGCGCCGGGTGCGGCAACCGGCGGCGTAAAAGTGGCACAGGTGCTGGACGATCCCTCTCCGGCCAGACTGGTCTACGACCCAGGCAATCCGCTGGCGGACGACAAAGGCTATGTGAAGATGCCAAACGTGGACGTGGTCGCGGAAACCGTTAACACCATGTCAGCGTCACGCAGCTATCAGGCCAACGTTGAAGTTCTCAACACCGTGAAATCGATGATGATGAAAACCCTGACGATGGGTTCATAACGGAGAAACGACATGGGCATTGCGGTAGGCGTCAATGAGAAACTGGATCCCTCGGTTCTCAGCTCATCCAGCACAGGCACCAGCAACAGCGCACAGGATCTGCAAAATCAGTTCCTGACCATGCTGGTGACGCAGTTAAAGAATCAGGATCCCACCAATCCGATGGACAACAGTCAGCTCACTACGCAGCTGGCACAGATCAATACCCTGAGTGGTATTGAAAAACTCAATACCACGCTGGGATCGATCTCCGGCCAGATTAGCACCAGCCAGTCGCTGCAAAGTTCAACCCTGATTGGACACGGCGTCATGGTTGACGGCACGCAGGTGCTGGTTGGCAGCGGCACCACGACGCCGTTTGGCGTGGAACTGGGCACCGCCTCTACCGCGACCACCGCCACCATCAAAGATGCCAGCGGCAATGTGGTACGCACGATCGATCTGGGTGCGCTCTCTGCTGGCGTGCATACCTTTTCGTGGGACGGCACCCTGGCAGACAGCTCTACAGCACCCGACGGTAAATATACGGTTTCAATCGCCGCCAGCAATGGCACTACGCAACTGGTGGCCCAGCCGCTGAATTACGCCTACGTCAACGGCGTATCGACGGCCAATGACACCACCAAACTGGATCTCGGCACCATGGGCTCCGCAACCCTTGATGAAGTACGTCAGATTCTCTGATTCATCCCTAAACAGGAGAAATAAACATGTCATTTTCCCAAGCGGTGAGCGGCCTGGGCGCTGCCTCCAGCAACCTGGACGTCATTGGTAACAACATCGCCAACTCCGCAACCGCAGGCTTTAAATCCAGCACCATCGCCTTTGCCGATATGTTTGCCGGTTCCAACGTGGGCCTTGGAACCAAAGTCGCGGCGGTTATTCAGAATTTTAACGACGGTTCGACCACCACCACCAGCCGCGGCCTCGACGTTGCGCTGAGCGGCAACGGCTTCTTCCGCATGTCGGACGCCAGCGGCGCGGTCTACTACTCACGCAACGGCCAGTTCACGCTGGATGAGAACCGCAACCTGGTGAACACCCAGGGCCTGAACGTCACCGGCTACCCGGTAACCGGCACGCCGCCAACCGTGCAGACCGGTGCTAACCCGGTTGCGCTGAGCATTCCCGCAACGCAGATGGCGGCGCGCGCGACCACCACCGCGACACAGGTGGCGAACCTGAACTCTACCAGCACTGCAATCCCGGCAACCACCACGTTCAGCACCGCGAATGCTGACAGCTATAACGCCAAAAGCACCATGACGGTGTTTGACTCACAGGGTAACGATCACACCCTGGACATGTACTACGTCAAGACTGCCGACAACAGCTGGACCGTGCACGCGATGGACTCGACCACCGGCACCAGCGCGGGCGACTTTACGCTGTCGTTCAGCGATAACGGCAACCTGACAGGCATCAACGGCGGTACGGCGACCTCAGTCAACCTGACCATCAACGGTTCTAACGGCGCGGCAGCTGGTCAGCCCATCTCCCTGAGCATGCTCGGCAGTTTGCAGCAAAACACGGGCACCACGACCTTTGGTAACCCTGTTCAGGACGGGTATGCACCGGGCGACCTGACCAGCTATGCCATTAACGACGACGGCACCATTACCGGCACCTACTCTAACCAGAAAACCCAGCTGCTGGGACAGATCGTACTGGCCAGCTTCTCTAACCCGGAAGGGTTGCAGTCGCAGGGTGACAACGTCTGGTCAGCCACCAGCTCCTCGGGCCAGGCAGCAATTGGTCTGGCAAACACCGGCACCTACGGTTCGCTGACCTCTGGCGCACTGGAAGCGTCAAACGTCGATATGAGCAAAGAGCTGGTCAATATGATCGTGGCGCAGCGTAACTATCAGGCGAACGCGCAGACCATCAAAACTCAGGACCAGATTCTTAACACCCTGGTTAACTTGCGTTAATTCACTAACGGGATTGCTCTATGGATCACGCGATATATACCGCAATGGGCGCGGCCAGCCAGACGCTGGATCAGCAGGCTGTTACCTCCAGCAACCTTGCCAACGCCTCCACGCCTGGTTTTCGTGCGCAGCTCAACGCGCTGCGCGCCGTACCGGTTAGCGGCTGGTCACTGCCGACGCGCACGCTGGTGGCCGCCTCTACGCCCGGTGCCGATATGAGCCAGGGCGCGATGGATAACACCGGCCGTACGCTGGACGTGGCGATGGGACAGGATGGCTGGCTGGCAGTGCGTACCGCTGACGGCAGCGAGGCCTACACCCGCAACGGCAACATGCAGATCAGCTCGACCGGCATTCTGACCGTGCAGGGCAATCCCGTGATGGGCGATGGCGGACCGATTGCGGTGCCGCAGGGTGCTGAGCTGACCATCGCGGCTGATGGCACCATCACCTCGCGCAATGCGGGTGATGCGCCAAACGCCACGGTACAGATCGGCAAGCTGAAACTGGTGAAAGCGACCGGCAAAGAGCTGCAGCGCGGTGATGACGGCATGTTCCGTCCCACCCAGCAGGCACAGGCCACGCGCGGCGCGGCGCTGGCAGCCGACGCCACGGTACAGGTGATGCCGGGCGTGCTGGAGGGCAGCAACGTCAAGCCGGTAGAAACCATGGTCGATATGATTGCCAACGCCCGACGTTTTGAGATGCAGATGAAAGTCATCACCAACGTCGATGAAAACGAACAAAAAGCCAACCAGCTGCTGAACATGAGCAGCTAAGGCAGAGGAAAACAGATGATTCGTTCTTTATGGATCGCCAAAACCGGTCTTGACGCCCAGCAAACCAACATGGACGTCATCTCCAACAACCTGGCCAACGTCAGCACCAACGGCTTTAAGCGTTCGCGTGCGGTGTTTGAAGACCTGATGTACCAGACGCTGCGCCAGCCGGGCACACAGTCTTCTGAACAGACCACGCTGCCGTCGGGCCTGCAAATCGGCACCGGTGTACGTCCGGTCACCACCGAGCGTTTGCATACCCAGGGCAACCTGTCGCAGACCAGCAATTCCAAAGATGTGGCGATCAATGGCCAGGGCTATTTTGAAGTGCAGCTGCCGGACGGCACCTCTGCCTATACCCGCGACGGCTCATTTCAGGTGGATCAGAACGGTCAGCTGGTGAATAACGCCGGTTATCCGGTACAGCCGGGCATTACTGTTCCGGCTAATGCCACCAGCATCACCATTTCGCGCGACGGCGTGGTGAGCGTTACGCAGCAGGGCCAGACCAATCCGGCGCAGGTGGGGCAGCTCACTATCAGCACCTTTATCAATGACGCCGGCCTCGACAGCATGGGGGAAAACCTCTACCAGGAAACGCAGGCCTCCGGCGCACCAACGCAGAGCACGCCGGGCCAGAACGGGGCGGGGCTGCTTTATCAGGGCTATGTTGAGACCTCCAACGTTAACGTGGCGGAAGAGCTGGTCACCATGATCCAGACGCAGCGCGCCTATGAGATTAACAGCAAAGCGATCAGCACCTCCGATCAGATGCTGCAAAAATTAACGCAGATTTAATGTCGGTCATCAGGGCCAGCGCAGGCTGGCCTGAAGTTAACCCATCTATAAGGTCGTGACTCCGTGGCGAAGCAACTGAATATAAAGCCTGGACATTGGTTAGTGGCAACCCTGCTGCTGACCCTTAACGGTTGTGCGTTAGTGCCGCGCACGCCGCTGGTGGAAGGGGCAACAACGGCGCAGCCGCTGCCTTCCGCGCCGCCGGTGGTCAACGGCTCTATTTTTCAGGGCGTCGCGCCGCTTAACTACGGCTATCAGCCGCTGTTTGAGGATCGCCGTCCACGTAATATCGGCGACACGCTCACCATTGTGTTGCAGGAGAACGTCAGCGCCAGCAAAAGCTCCTCGGCTAACGCCACGCGCGACGGCAGCGCCAGCTTCGGCCTTGACGCCATTCCAACCGGCCTGAACGGCCTGGTGGGGGCAGACGGATCAAAAGCCAACCTGGGCGCGAACGGCAAAAATGACTTCGCGGGTAAAGGCGGTGCCACGGCCAACAATACCTTTACCGGCACCATCACCGTTACTGTGAATCAGGTGCTCTCTAACGGCAACCTGCGCGTGGTGGGTGAAAAACAGATTGAGATCAACCAGGGAACGGAATTTATCCGCTTCTCCGGCGTAGTAAACCCGCGCACCATCAGCGCCAGCAACTCGGTGTTGTCTACTGCGGTGGCCGATGCGCGCATCGAGTACGTCGGCAATGGCTATATCAACGAAGCGCAGACCATGGGCTGGTTCCAGCGTTTCTTCCTGAACATCGCGCCGATGTAATGAGGTCATGATGAAAAGTGTGAAAAGTATTCTGATCGGTCTGAGCCTGCTGCTCGGCCTGAGCCTGACGGCCCATGCGGACCGCATCCGCGATCTCACCAGCGTGCAGGGCGTACGTAATAACCAGCTAATTGGCTACGGCCTGGTGGTGGGCCTTGACGGCACCGGCGACCAGACCACGCAGACGCCGTTCACTACGCAAACCGTCAACAACATGCTTTCTCAGCTTGGTATCACCGTGCCACAGGGCACCAATATGCAGCTGAAAAACGTGGCGGCCGTCATGGTGACGGCACAGCTTCCCGCTTTTGCGCGCCAGGGGCAAACCATTGATGTGGTGGTTTCCTCGCTGGGTAACGCAAAAAGCCTGCGCGGCGGCACGCTGGTCATGACTCCGCTGAAAGGCGTAGATAACCAGGTGTATGCGCTGGCGCAGGGCAATATTCTGGTCGGCGGCGCGGGCGCCTCGGCGGGCGGCAGCAGCGTGCAGGTCAACCAGCTTAACGGTGGCCGTATCACCGGTGGCGCAACCGTTGAGCGTGAGCTGCAGAGCAACTTTGGCAGCCAGAACACCCTTAACCTGCAGCTGAATACGGAAGATTTCTCAATGGCACAGCGCATTGCCGACGCCATCAACGGACGCGGCGGCTACGGCGCGGCTACGGCGCTGGACGCGCGTACCGTGCAGGTACAGGTGTCACCCAACAACAGCTCGCAGGTGCGTCTGCTGGCCGATATCCAGAACATTGATGTCTCTGTCCCGGTTGAAGATGCCAAAGTGGTTATCAACTCGCGCACGGGCTCAGTGGTAATGAATCGTGAGGTGACGCTAAGCACCTGTGCCGTGGCGCAGGGCAACCTGTCGGTTACGGTTAACCAGTCGCAGAATGTCAGCCAGCCGAATACTCCTTTTGGCGGCGGCCAGACTGTCGTTACGCCGCAGACGCAGATCGACCTGCGTCAGAGCGGTGGCGCGCTGCAACGCGTCAACGCCAGCGCGAATCTCAACAATGTAGTGCGCGCACTGAATGCACTTGGGGCATCACCGATCGAGCTGATGTCGATTCTGCAGTCGATGCAGAGCGCAGGTTGTCTGCGCGCCAGACTGGAAATTATCTGACGATGGATACGCAATCGCTGACGAACGCGGCTTACGACAGCCGCTCGCTGAACGACCTGAAGCGCGAAGCTAACGCCGATCCGAAAGGAAAAGCGCTGCAGGTGGCGAAGCAGGTCGAGGGGATGTTTGTGCAGATGATGATGAAAAGCATGCGTGAGGCGCTGCCGCAGGATGGCATCTTCAGCAATGAATCGACCAAAATGTTTACCTCGATGTACGATCAGCAGATTGCGCAGGAGACAGGCAAGCGCGGGCTGGGAATGGCGGATATTATCGTCAGGCAGATGCAGCCCGCACAGGCGCCGGACGAACGCGCCGGCACCGTACCGATGCCGCTCGACGACAGCTTTATTTACAGCGCGGCGGCATCAGGCCAGCTGGAGCAAATAGTGCGTAAAGCGGTGCCGCGCCTGCCGGTTTCGCCTGCTAACCTGCCGGCCGACAGCAGCGAGTTTATCGCCCAGCTGGCACAACCTGCACAGGCCGCCAGCGCGGAAAGCGGTATTCCTCACCACCTGATCCTGGCGCAGGCCGCGCTGGAGTCGGGCTGGGGGCAACGCCAGATCCTGACCCGCGACGGCAAGCCGAGCTACAACGTCTTCGGCATTAAAGCGAGCGGCGACTGGAAAGGGGAGACCACCGATATCATGACCACGGAGTATGATCAGGGCGTGGCGAAGAAGGTACGCGCCAGCTTCCGTGTCTATCACTCCTACTTCGACGCGCTGACTGATTACGTCAAACTTCTCACTAATAACCCAAGATACGCCAGCGTCACTCGCGCCCAGAGCGCCGAGCAGGGCGCGCATGCGCTTCAGGCAGCTGGCTACGCAACTGACCCCAGATATGCGCAGAAGCTGGTAGGAATGATCCAGCAATTCAAGAACATGGGTGAAAAAGTGGTGAAGGCGTACAGTCAGGATGTAAACGATCTCTTCTAGGCAGAAAGCCTCAAGTTTCACTTAAGCACGCCGATAACACCCTTAGATGCCAGACGCGTTTTCGCGCACTGATGACTGCCAGCCCGGCCAACGGGAAAGAAAGGAACCGAGATGTCCAGCATAATCAACTCTGCGATGAGTGGACTGAGCGCCGCCCAGGCGGCACTGAGCACCACCAGCAACAACATCACCAACTATACGGTGGCGGGCTATTCACGCCAGACCATTCTGCTGTCGCAGGCCAACAGCACGCTCCAGGGCAACAGCTATTACGGCAACGGCGTGAACGTCAGCGGCGTACAGCGCGAGTATGATGAGTTCATCACCGCGCAGCTGCGCGGCTCCAGTGCCAGCTACAGCGCGGCCAACACCCAGTATTCACAGATTTCCAGCATTGACGATCTGCTGTCGACCTCGACCACCAGCCTGTCGACCTCGATTCAGAGCTTTTTCACCAACCTGCAAAACGTGGTGAGCAACGCGGACGATCCCTCAGCGCGCCAGTCGATGCTGAGTTATGCGCAGGGACTGGTAAACCAGTTTCAGACCACTGCGCAGTATCTCACCAATATGCAGAGCAGCGTCAACACCGACATCGCTTCGAACGTTGACCAGATTAATACCTATACCAGTCAGATTGCCGACCTCAACAAGCAGATCGCTAAACTCAGCACCGCAGGAGGCGCACAGCCTAACGATCTGCTGGATCAGCGCGATCAGCTGGTGAATAACCTGAATAATATCGTGGGCGTGAACGTCTCTAAGCAGGACGGTAACTACATTGTGTCCATGGGAAGCCTGACGCTGGTCAACGGAAACAAAGCGACCAGTCTGGTGGCGATGCCCTCCAGCAGCGATCCGTCACGTACCACGGTTGGCTATGTGGATAACAGCGCGGGTAATGTTGAGATCGCTGAAAAAGCGATCGCGACCGGTTCGCTGGGGGGCCTGATGGCGTTTCGTTCGCAGGATCTCGATGCCGCACAGAACCAGCTCGGGCAGCTGGCGGCCGCCTTTACCACCAGCTTTAACGCCGTGCACAAGCAGGGCTATGAC
Source organism: Pantoea sp. KPR_PJ (assembly GCF_041386365.1). Lineage (NCBI taxonomy): Bacteria > Pseudomonadati > Pseudomonadota > Gammaproteobacteria > Enterobacterales > Erwiniaceae > Pantoea > Pantoea sp. KPR_PJ. The sequence continues at coordinate 307,071 of NZ_JABMIK010000001.1, forward strand.
AGTAATGGCGACCTGGGCACAGATTTCTTTACTATCGGCAGCCCGACGGTGCAGGGCAACAGCAAAAACAGCTCGTCCACCACCGTGACGGCGGCCTGGACTGACACCAGCGCGCTAAAGGCCTCTAACTACACCCTCAGCTATGACGGCGCTAACTGGAACATAACACGCGCTGCCGACAACGTGAAAATTACCGCAACGGCAGGTACCGATGCCGCAGGTAACACCACGCTGAGCTTTGACGGTCTGCAGCTCACGGTTAATGGCAAGCCAGCCACTAACGACAGCTTTCTGGTGAAGCCGGTGCAGAACGTTATCGCCAACATGTCTGTGGCCATTACCAGTGAGTCGCAGATTGCTGCGGCAGGCGCAGCGGGTGGCGAAAGCGACAACCGCAACGCGCAAAAGCTGCTCGATTTGCAGGATGCTAATCTGGTAAACGGCAACGCGACGCTGTCACAGGCCTATGCCAGCATCGTCAGCACCGTCGGCAACAAAACCAGCTCGCTGGAAACCGCCAGCACCACGCAGAAAAACGTTGTGACGCAGCTGACCGATCGCCAGCAGTCCGTCTCTGGCGTCAACCTCGACGAAGAGTATGCCAACCTGACCAAATATCAGCAGTATTACATGGCGAACGCGCAGGTGCTTAAAACGGCCAGCTCCGTCTTCGACGCGCTGCTGAACATTCGCTAAGGACAAGAATCATGCGACTCAGTACCAATATGATCTTTAACCAGCAGGTGCGCGGTATCACCGATTCGCAATCCTCCTGGCTGAAAGTGGGCGAGCAACTCTCCAGCGGCCGCCGCGTGAATAACCCGTCAGACGATCCTATCGCCGCGTCACGCGCGGTGGTGCTGGCCCAGACCCAGGCGCAAAGCAGTCAGTATGCGCTGGCGCGCACGTTTGCCACACAGGGATTGTCGCTGGAAGAAAACACGCTCAGCGGCGTGACCAGCACTATTCAAAGTGCCCAGACGCTGATTGTCTACGGCTCTACCGGTACGTTAAGTGACGATGACCGTGGCTCTATCGCCACCCAGCTGGAGGGATTGCGCTCTCAGCTGCTAAACCTGGCGAACAGCAAAGACGGTAATGGCCGTTATATCTTTGCCGGGTATAAAACCGACAGCGCACCCTTTGCAGACGATGGCAGCGGCGCTGTCAGCTATGTCGGCGGCACGGATGCCATTACGCAGAAAGTAGACGCCAGTCGCACCATGACGGTAGGCCATACCGGAGACGACATCTTCATGTCCATCACCGGCAACGCCACCAAAGAGCCAGACGGCGGCGCCAGCGAAACCAATATTTTTACCATGCTCGACAGTGCGATTGCTGCGCTGAAAACGCCACAGACCGATGCGGACGATGCGACCAGGCAAACCTTTCAGGATGCAATGGATAAAACCAACCGCGGTCTGGGTAACGCGTTGAATAATGTACTGACCGTGCGTTCCGAAATTGGTACCCAGCTCTCTGAACTGAGCACGCTGGACGGGCAGGCGGGCGACCGCGATGTGATCCTTACCAGTGAGATGAGCGATCTGGTGGATACGGATTACACCTCGGCAATCTCCAGTTACACCATGCAGCAGACTGCGCTGCAGGCTTCCTATAAAACCTTTACCGATATGTCGAAGATGTCGCTGTTCCAGCTCAACGCCTGATATATCCCCCTTTTCGGGCATGCCTGAACCGGACATGCTCTTTATCCCACGACCCTGACCGGCATCGTGGGATTTTTTTTGCCTGTGCGATGTTCAGGGCATAAAAAAACCCCGGCTGGCCGGGGTTTGTTGTATCACTTAAGCGAGTTAAGCACTTTCAGGACGGGTCGCTGGCGCGGTGGCCTGGTGCGAGGCGCTGTGACCGCCCGCAGAACCTTTACCTTCAAAGGCAAAAGGTGAGCGCACCCAGTCGCTGTGACGGGTCGGCTCCGGCTGCCAGGCGGGCGCAGGCGCTTTTGTCATCGGCGCAGAGGCGTGATGCCTGAAGCGGGTCACGGCTTCCTGCTGCGGTGCTGTATCGCGCGCGGGGACGGGCGCATGCGGTTCCGTCACCGGCTCCGGGTGGCTTTCCGCAGCCACGGGCGCGTTCAGTACCTCTTCAACCTGCGCTTCGGCTTCTGGCGTCACGTCGTGCGCGGCGTCGGCCGCTATGTCGGTTGCGACGGCTGGCGTCTCTTTCTCTGCGACCGGTGCAGCGGGAACGGCCTGCTCGGCAACAGCGTCTGCTTTCGCTTCGTCAGCGGCGGGTATAACGGCTGGTTCATGGTCAACCGGTGCCTCAATCGGCGCGGTATTATCGGTATTAACCAGCGTCACGGGCGTTTCAGCCTGCGGTTCAGCTACATGCACGTCGTCAGCGGTCTGCGGTGCTGCTTCGGCGGCGGCAACCGGCAGGGCAACAGCGGCAGCGGTTTCCTGCTGGCTGTAGTCCGGCGCGTCGAGCGCTGCGGGGGTCTGCGTTTCCGGCGTTTCAGCTGGCTGAGCAACCGGATAGCGCACCCAGACTTTGCCTGAAGCCATCTCCGGAGAAGCGGCTGCGGCAGCCAGCGGCATCGCTGATTCAGTCGGATAACGCTCGTCACGATAGCGACGGCGGCGCTGGCCGCTGACGCGCAGGTGACGCGGTGAACGGCGCGAACGACGCGGCATATTGCCATTATCGCGGTTTTCCACCTCTTCCTGATCGCTCAGCACAGGCTCTTCGTTCCGCGGCGCGGCATAGGCAGTCTCGGGCGTCGGCTCAACGGCTTCGGCAACCTGTTTCGGTTCGCTTTCACCACCAACGCGCACTTTCTGACTCAGCTGGCGCGGCTTGCGGCGCGGCATGACCTGAACGCGCTCTTCTTCCTGTGCCTCCACAGCGTCGGCAACCTCAGCGACGGCCTGATCGACAGCCTTGCTCGCTTCCTGCTGTGCGCGTTTCTCTTCCTGACGACGACGCTGACGCTCAGCGCGCTGTTCACGACGCTGCTGCTGCTGCTCTTCACGCTGCTGACGCGCTTCATCGGTCAGAAGCGGGCGCTCTTCACGCACCTCGTTCTGTGACGCCTGACGCTTGTTACGGCGCTGTTCAGCGTTGTCGCGCGGCTCGCGGCTTTCGCGCGGTTCACGACTCTCACGCGGTTCGCGGCTCTCGCGGGGCTCACGCGACGCACCGTTTTCACCGTTACGCGGCGTACGCTCGCGGCGGTTGTTGTTACGGCGGTTGTTACGACGATCGCCGCGCTCTTTGGTGCTGCTGTCGCTCTCGACGCTGGCTGCTTTCTGCGGCGCTGCGGCTTCTTCAACAGGCGCAGCCGGTGTCGCGTCGTGGCTGCCAAACAGCTTTTTCAACAAGCGGCTGAAGAAACCACCGGTTTCCGCAGGCGCCGTGGCAGCAGCGGCCTTCGCAGCAGGCTTCGCTGCCGCTTTCGGCTGCTCTGCCGGCGTTTCAGCAGGCGCAGGCGGGGCGTCAGGCATCACAAAGGCAGCCAGTGCAGGCTGTTCCGGACGACGACGTTCGGCATGTTCCTCTTCCGACGGCATCGACATTTCAGCTTCATGCAGCTTCGGCAGATGGTAGCTGAGGGTCTGCGTCTCTTCGCCTTTGCGCACGCGCAGCACAGAGTAGTGCGGCGTTTCCATACGATCGTCCGGCACGATAATCGCGCGGACGCCGCCCTGGCGCTTCTCAATGGCATTGACGGCTTCACGTTTTTCGTTCAGCAGGTAAGAGGCAACCTGCACCGGCACAATAGCGTGCACCTCTTTGGTGTTATCTTTCAGCGCCTCTTCTTCAATCAGACGCAGAATCGACAGCGACAGCGATTCATTGTCGCGGATGGTGCCGGTTCCGCTACAGCGCGGGCAAACGTGATGGCTTGACTCACCCAGCGACGGGCTGAGGCGCTGACGTGACATCTCCAGCAGGCCGAAACGCGAAATATGGCTGATCTGAATGCGCGCGCGATCCTGACGCACCGCTTCACGCAGGCGGTTTTCCACTGCGCGCTGGTGACGTACCGGAGTCATATCGATAAAGTCGATAACAATCAGGCCGCCCAGATCGCGCAGACGCAGCTGGCGTGCAATTTCGTCAGCCGCTTCGAGGTTGGTGTTAAATGCCGTCTCTTCGATATCACCGCCGCGGGTAGCACGGGCTGAGTTGATATCGATAGCGGTCAGCGCCTCAGTGCTGTCGATAACGATAGAGCCGCCAGAGGGCAGACGCACTTCGCGCTGGAAGGCGGATTCAATCTGAGACTCGATCTGGTAGTGGCTGAACAGCGGAATTTCACCGGTGTAAAGCTTGATCTTGCTGCTGAAATCAGGACGTCCGAGCGCGGCGATATGCTGACGTGCCAGCTCCAGCACTTTCGGGTTATCGATAAGGATTTCACCGATATCCTGACGCAGATAGTCACGGAAGGCGCGCACGATGACGTTACTTTCCTGATGGATCAGGAAGGGGGCCGGGCGGTTTTCCGCTGCTTTTTTAATGGCTTCCCAGTGCTTCAGGCGGAAGCTTAAGTCCCACTGCAGTGCCTCGGCCGATTTGCCGACGCCCGCGGTGCGAACAATCAGGCCCATGCCTTCAGGCAGTTCCAGCGCAGAGAGCGCCTCTTTCAGCTCGGTGCGATCGTCGCCCTCAATGCGGCGTGAGATACCACCCGCACGCGGGTTATTTGGCATCAGTACCAGATAGCTGCCCGCCAGAGAGATAAAGGTGGTCAGCGCTGCGCCTTTATTGCCGCGCTCTTCTTTATCGATCTGAACAATAACTTCCTGACCTTCACGCAAGACGTCTTTAATATTGGGGCGGCCTTGTGCGTTGTAGCTGGCGGGAAAGTATTCGCGGGAGATTTCTTTGAGAGGGAGAAAACCGTGGCGTTCAGCGCCGTAATCGACAAACGCAGCCTCAAGGCTGGGTTCAATGCGGGTGATCTTACCTTTGTAGATATTGGCTTTTTTCTGTTCGTGTCCGGGGCTTTCGATATCCAGATCGTACAGACGTTGTCCATCAACAAGGGCAACGCGCAACTCCTCCTGCTGAGTTGCATTAATTAACATTCTTTTCATCGTTTCTGACTCGTTATTCTCACATGAGTGATAAAGCTGCGGGCATAGTTACCCTGGACGAGTGTTGACCGATGGCCCCGTGACTAAGTGCTTAACGTCAACCTCCCGGTTGTCGACTGCGCGAGGGGCGCAAATAACGTCGGTGGCCTGTTTTTCATAAGGAAAAGCAGCGCCGTTATGCTGAAATGCCTGAGAGAAAGTTAAAACCCGTGCATCCCATGTTCCGTCCAGGCTGCAACCCGCAGCCCGCTAAGTGCCTGAATTAACATCACGTCTTACGCCATTGCTGCGTGTCCGTTTCATCCGGCAAAATGACTAATTCGCTCTTTTCTCGCCTGAAATGCAACAGGCGAGAAACATTAGCATTATTCCATTGCTAACCTTCAGATAGCAAGGCGACTTTTATCGCCCGATGAAGATTAGTGATGCACAACACTTTAATATGTCGGACGAATGAGCAGGCTGCTGAAAAAGCCAGCATCCGCTACGCTTTACCGTCCGACACGAGCAGAGTTAAGCACAGAAAAAGGGGTGGCGCTATCAAAGGACACTATTTAGAATCGCCGCCATGAAAACTGAGAATCCTGGCGTACAGCTTGTCGCCATTACGGCTGAAAATGCCGGACAACGCATCGATAATTTTTTGCGCACCCAGCTTAAGGGCGTGCCGAAAAGCATGATTTATCGCATCCTGCGCAAAGGCGAGGTGCGGGTGAATAAAAAGCGCATCAAGCCTGAATATAAACTCGAAGCGGGCGACGAGGTGCGTATTCCACCCGTGCGCGTTGCAGAGCGTGAAGATCAGGCCGTTTCACCTAAGCTGGGGAAGGTGGCGGCGCTGTCAGACGCGATTATCTACGAAGACGATCATATTCTGGTGCTGAACAAACCTTCAGGTACAGCGGTGCACGGCGGAAGCGGGCTGAGCTTTGGCGTGATTGAAGGACTGCGGGCGCTGCGTCCTGAGGCGCGTTTTCTTGAGCTGGTTCATCGGCTCGATCGCGATACCTCTGGCGTGTTGCTGGTGGCGAAAAAACGCTCGGCGCTACGGTCGCTGCATGAGCAGCTGCGCGAGAAGGGGATGCAGAAAGATTATCTGGCGCTGGTGCGCGGCAGTTGGCCGTCGCACCTGAAAGTCGTGCAGGCGCCACTGCTGAAAAATATTTTGCAGAGCGGAGAGCGTGTGGTGCGTGTCAGCAGCGAAGGCAAGCCATCAGAGACACGTTTCAAGGTAGAAGAGCGTTTCGCCTTCGCCACGCTGGTGAAGGCGAGCCCGGTCACTGGCCGTACCCATCAGATCCGCGTTCATACGCTCCATGCAGGGCATCCTATCGCTTTTGATGATCGCTACGGCGAGCGTGAGTTCGACAGCCAGCTCGCCAGTACCGGGCTGCGGCGGCTGTTTCTGCACGCCGCAGCGCTGACCTTTACCCATCCTGACAGCGGCGAAACCCTGCGGCTGGAAGCCCCGCTGGATGAAGAGCTGAAGCGCTGTCTCACCGCACTACGTCAGCAAAAAAGCTGACGCGCAGTCGGCATCATCCGAGCGGATTGATGCCGACCGATCGCAGCATACCGTTGAGTGCAATCAGCGGCAGGCCGATCAGCGTGTTGGGATCGCGTCCCTCCAGCCGTTCAAACAAACAGATCCCCAGCCCCTCACTTTTAAAGCTTCCGGCACACTGCAGGGGCTGCTCTTTCTCTATATAGGTCTGGATCTCTTTATCGCTGAGATCGCGGAAGTGCACCACAAAGGGTTCACAGCAGCTTATCAACCGTCGGGTGCGAGGCTGGTAAAGCGCCAGGCCGGTATAAAAGGTAATGGCGTTGCCGCTCGCCTGTCGCAGCTGCGCAAACGCGCGCGCTGGCGTATGCGGCTTGCCGGTAATGACGCCGTTAAGCACGCAGACCTGATCCGATCCGATAATCCAGTGATCTGGATAGGGGTTGCCCAGCGCCTGCGCTTTAGCCACGGCAAGGCGCGTCACCAGCGTTTCAGCATCTTCATTTGCCCGCGGCGTTTCGTCGACCTCAGGCGCGGCGGTGATAAAAGGCAGCCCAAGCTTGGCTAGTAACGCCTGGCGAAAGGGGGAGGTGGAGGCTAAAAGAATAGAGTGCGTCATTTTTTCATAATAGTAATGGCGAATTGGTGACACTCATTTTAAACTGTGCGCCGCACTGGATGCGAATAACTGGTGAAAGATGCTGTTACACGGCCTTTTTCTTTGACTCTATGACGTTACAAAGTTAATATGCGCGCCCTATGCAAAAGGTAAAATTACCCCTGACGCTGGATCCGGTTCGTACCGCTCAGAAACGCCTCGATTATCAGGGCGTTTACACCCCTGAACAGGTGGAGCGTGTGGCCGAATCAGTTGTCAGTGTGGACAGTGACGTGGAATGTTCCATGTCGTTTGCGATTGACAGCCAGCGCCTCGCCGTACTGCAAGGTACAGCGGACGTGCAGGTTACACTACGCTGTCAGCGCTGCAACCAGACGTTTCCTCACGCTGTCCACGTAAGCTATTGCTTCAGTCCTGTCTCAAGCGATGAGCAGGCCGAGGCACTGCCGGAAGCCTACGAGCCGATCGATGTCGATGATTTTGGCGAAATCGATCTGCTGGCGGTGATCGAGGATGAAATCATCCTCGCGCTGCCGGTCGTTCCGGTGCATGATTCTGAACACTGTGAAGTGTCCGAGGCGGACATGGTCTTTGGCAAATTGCCTTCTGAGGCAGAAAAACCAAACCCATTTGCCGTATTAGCCAGTTTAAAGCGTAAGTAATAGGAGTAAGGTCCATGGCCGTACAACAGAATAAACCCACCCGTTCTAAGCGTGGTATGCGTCGTTCACATGATGCGCTGACCACTGCAACTCTGTCTGTAGATAAAGTTTCTGGCGAAACGCATCTGCGTCACCACATCACTGCGGATGGTTACTACCGCGGTCGCAAGGTTATCACCAAGTAAGACTTGCGCTTAGCAAGGTGATACTTTGACACGTTTGACCCTGGCAGTTGATGCCATGGGCGGGGATTTCGGTCCCTGCGTGACAGTGCCTGCAGCATTGCAGGCACTGGCCTCTCATTCGCATCTCAGTCTTCTTCTGGTCGGCATTCCCGACGACATCACTCCATTGCTTGCCAAAGCGGATTCCTCCTTACTGGGGCGTTTGCAGGTTATTCCTGCGGAATCGGTTATTGCAAGTGATGCGCGGCCCTCTCAGGCGATCCGCACCAGCCGCGGCAGTTCAATGCGTGTCGCGCTGGAGCTGGTGAAAGAGGGGCGGGCGCAGGCCTGTATCAGTGCGGGTAACACCGGTGCGCTGATGGGGCTGGCGAAACTTATGATAAAACCGCTGGACGGCATTAAGCGCCCGGCGTTAATGACCGTACTGCCGCATCAGCAGCGCGGTAAAACGGTGGTGCTGGACTTAGGCGCCAACGTGGACTCTGACAGCGATATGCTGGTGCAGTTTGCCGTTATGGGCGCGGTTATGGCAGAAGAGGTGCTGGAGATTGCTCATCCACGCGTTGCCCTGCTGAATATTGGTCAGGAAGAGACCAAAGGGCTGGAGAGCATACGCACTGCGGCCAGCGTGCTAAAAGCCTCGACGCAGATTAACTATATTGGTTATCTGGAGGGCAACGACCTGCTTACCGGTAAAACCGATGTGCTGGTGTGTGACGGATTCGTCGGCAACGTCACGCTGAAAACCATGGAAGGCGTGGTAAGAATGTTTCTTTCTCTACTGAAGTCCTCAGGGGAAGGAAAAAAACGGTCGTGGTGGCTGAAGCTGCTGGGGCGCTGGATTCAGAAGCGTCTGGCGCAGCGCTTTGGTCATCTCAACCCCGACCAGTATAATGGCGCTTGTCTGTTAGGATTGCGCGGAACAGTGATCAAAAGCCACGGCGCGGCGAATCAACGCGCGTTTGCTGTGGCCATAGAACAGGCGGAGCAGGCGGTGCGACGGCAGGTTCCTGAACGAATTGCCGCGCGCCTTGATGCTGTATTAGCCAGGAGTGACAAAGCCTAGATGTTTACCAAAATTATCGGTACAGGCAGCTATTTGCCTGACCAGGTACGCACAAATGCGGATCTGGAAAAAATGGTGGAGACGTCCGACGAGTGGATCGTTACCCGCACCGGCATCCGCGAGCGCCGTATTGCTGCGCCAGATGAAACCGTTGCCAGCATGGGTTGCACCGCCGCACAGCGCGCGCTGGAGATGGCGGGCGTTGATGCCAGCGAAATCGGGCTGATTATCGTTGCTACTACCTCATCCAGTCATGCCTTCCCGAGTTCGGCCTGTATGATCCAGCAGATGCTGGGCATTAACGACTGTGCTGCCTTTGACCTTGCAGCCGCCTGCGCGGGCTTTACCTACGGCCTGAGCGTTGCCGATCAATACATCAAAAATGGCGCGGTGAAGCACGCGCTGGTCATCGGCTCTGACGTGCTGGCACGGACACTGGATCCTGACGATCGCGGCACCATTATCCTGTTTGGTGACGGTGCGGGCGCAGTGGTATTAGGCGCAAGCGAAGAGCAGGGGATTATCTCTACTCACCTGCACGCCGATGGTCGCTATGGTCAGCTGTTGACGCTGCCTTACCAGGATCGCGCAAACCAGGAGCAGCCTGCCTATCTCACCATGGCGGGCAACGAAGTGTTCAAGGTTGCCGTTACCGAGCTGGCACATATTGTTGATGAAACTCTCCAGGCCAATAATCTTGATCGTGAAATGCTCGACTGGCTGGTGCCGCACCAGGCTAACCTGCGCATTATTAGCGCAACAGCGAAAAAGCTGGGTATGGGCATGGATAAAGTCGTGGTCACGCTGGATCGTCACGGTAATACTTCCGCTGCGTCGGTTCCTGCCGCGCTCGATGAAGCCGTGCGTGACGGCCGTATCAAACCCGGACAACTGATTCTGCTGGAAGCCTTTGGTGGTGGTTTCACCTGGGGTTCCGCACTGGTTCGCTTTTGATTCACAGGAACTGAAGATGACGCAATTTGCATTTGTTTTTCCCGGTCAGGGCTCACAAACCGTGGGTATGCTGGCCGAGCTGGCAGCCACCTTTCCGCAGGTGGAAGCGACCTTCCGCGAAGCTTCTGATGCGCTGGGGTACGATCTGTGGCAGCTGGTCAGCGCTGGGCCGGCTGAAGAGCTGAATAAAACCTGGCAGACGCAGCCTGCGCTGCTCGCCGCGTCCGTCGCCATTTACCGTGTCTGGCAACAGCAGGGTGGCAAACAGCCTGCAATGATGGCTGGCCACAGCCTTGGCGAATATTCTGCGCTGGTTTGCGCGGGCGTCATTGATTTTGCTGATGCTATCAAACTGGTTGAGCTGCGTGGCAAGCTGATGCAGGAAGCCGTGCCGGAAGGTACCGGTGCTATGCAGGCGATTATTGGCCTTGACGATGCAGCCATTCGCAAAGCCTGTGAAGAGAGCGCGCAGGGGCAGGTGGTATCGCCGGTCAACTTTAACTCACCAGGCCAGGTGGTCATTGCCGGAAACAAAGAGGCGGTTGAGCGTGCAGGCGCAGCCTGTAAAGCCGCAGGCGCCAAGCGTGCGCTGCCGCTGCCGGTTAGCGTGCCGTCACACTGTGCCCTGATGAAGCCCGCCGCAGACAAGCTGGCAGTGGCGCTGGAAAAAATGACATTTAATGCGCCGTCGGTTTCGGTGGTGAATAACGTTGACGTAAAATGCGAAAGCGACGCAGCGGCTATCCGTCACGCGCTGGTACGTCAGCTCTACAGCCCGGTTCGCTGGACCGAAAGCGTAGAATTTATGGCGTCGCAGGGCATTACCCAGCTGCTGGAAATGGGGCCGGGCAAGGTGCTGACTGGTCTGACCAAACGCATTGTGGACAGCCTGACGGCGACGGCGGTTAACGATCCGGCGTCGCTTTCTGCGGCCCTTGAACAGGAATAAGAGGAATATCATGAGCTTTGAAGGTAAAGTTGCGCTGGTTACAGGCGCGAGCCGCGGTATTGGTCGCGCGATTGCAGAAACGCTGGTAGCACGCGGTGCCAAAGTTATCGGCACGGCGACCAGCGAAAGCGGCGCAGACGCCATTAGCGCTTACCTCGGCGACAACGGCAAAGGCCTGCTGTTGAACGTGACTGATTCTGCCTCAATTGACAGCGTACTGTCGCAGGTGCGTGCAGAATTTGGCGAAGTTGACATTTTGGTCAATAATGCAGGCATTACGCGTGACAATCTGCTGATGCGCATGAAGGACGACGAATGGGCGGATATCCTGGATACCAACCTGACGTCTGTTTTCCGCCTTTCCAAGGCGGTGATGCGCGCTATGATGAAAAAGCGCGTGGGCCGTATCATTACCATCGGTTCCGTTGTTGGCACCATGGGCAATGCGGGTCAGGCAAACTACGCAGCAGCCAAAGCGGGTTTGATTGGCTTTAGCAAATCACTGGCGCGCGAAGTTGCGTCACGTGGCATTACCGTAAACGTCGTGGCACCGGGCTTTATCGAGACGGACATGACGCGTGCACTGAGCGAAGATCAACGTTCCGGCATTTTGACGCAGGTTCCGGCAGGTCGTTTAGGCGACGCGCAGGAAATTGCCAATGCTGTTGCATTCTTAGCCTCTGACGAAGCAGCCTACATCACGGGTGAGACGCTGCACGTCAATGGCGGCATGTACATGGTCTGATATTCACGAAAACATTTGCATTATTTGCGGTAAAAACCGCAAAATAGCGTAAAATCGTGGTTCGACCAGCCGGGATTTTGTTGCATCTTTTTCAACATTTTATACACTACGAAAACCATCGCGAAAGCGAGTTTTGATAGGAAATTAAATAGTATGAGCGATATCGAACAACGCGTTAAGAAAATCATTGCTGAGCAGCTGGGTGTGAAAGAGGACGAAGTAACTAACTCTGCATCTTTCGTTGAAGACCTGGGTGCTGATTCTCTTGACACCGTTGAGCTGGTAATGGCTCTGGAAGAAGAGTTTGATACTGAAATTCCAGACGAAGAAGCTGAGAAAATCACTACCGTTCAGGCAGCGATCGATTACATCAATAGCCACCAAGGCTAATGAATATCTTCAGGCGGTCGCTCGACCGCCTGAGTTTTATGCTTGTCCCACAGAGTTTTTATTTCCCCTCCCTGGAGGACGAACGTGTCTAAGCGTCGTGTAGTTGTGACCGGTCTTGGCATGTTGTCTCCTGTCGGCAAAACCGTAGAGTCTACCTGGAGTGCTCTCCTTGCCGGTCAGAGCGGCATTAACCTGATCGACCATTTTGATACGAGTGCCTATGCAACCCGTTTTGCTGGCATCGTAAGAGATTTTAATTGTGATGAAATCATTTCGCGCAAAGATCAGCGCAAAATGGATGACTTCATTCAATACGGCATTGTTGCTGGCGTGCAGGCGATGCAGGATGCGGGGCTGGTAATCACCGAGGAAAACGCTACGCGCATCGGTGCGGCCATCGGTTCCGGCATCGGCGGACTGGGCCTGATCGAAGAGAACCACACCTCTCTGGTCAACGGCGGCCCACGTAAGATCAGTCCGTTCTTTGTTCCTTCGACGATTGTGAACATGATCGCAGGTCATCTGACGATTATGTACGGTCTGAAAGGTCCAAGCATTTCTATTGCTACGGCTTGTACCTCCGGCGTGCACAACATCGGCCATGCGGCGCGCATTATCGCCTATAACGATGCTGACGTGATGCTGGCAGGCGGCGCGGAAAAAGCCAGTACTCCACTGGGTGTCGGCGGCTTTGGCGCAGCGCGAGCACTCTCTACGCGTAACGATAACCCGCAGGCGGCAAGCCGTCCGTGGGATAAAGATCGTGATGGCTTTGTGCTGGGTGACGGTGCAGGCATTATCGTGCTGGAAGAGTATGAACATGCTAAAAAACGCGGCGCGAAAATCTATGCGGAGATCGTTGGCTTTGGTATGAGCAGCGATGCCTACCATATGACCTCACCGCCGGAGAATGGCGCAGGCGCGGCACAGGCGATGGAAAATGCGCTGCGTGACGCTCAGCTGTCACCGGAGCAGATTGGTTATGTCAACGCGCACGGTACCTCAACACCTGCCGGTGACAAGGCAGAGGCGCAGGCGGTGAAATCGATCTTTGGCGCAGCAGCAAAAACCGTCATGGTCAGCTCTACCAAGTCTATGACCGGCCACCTGCTGGGTGCGGCAGGCGCGGTGGAGTCGATCTACTCGATTCTGGCGCTGCGCGATCAGGCCGTACCACCTACCATTAACCTGGATAATCCAGACGAAGGCTGCGATCTCGACTTCGTGCCGCACACGGCGCGTCAGGTCAGCAACCTGGAGTACACGCTGTGTAACTCCTTCGGCTTCGGCGGCACCAACGGCTCGCTGATTTTCCGTAAGGTCTGATGATTCACGTTCTGCCAAAAGGCTCGCTTCTGCGGGCCTTTTTTCTGTCTGAAGCATGCCGAAACGGATCCATCCGACATAACGCGCTAACATAACCCTTTTCGCCACGAGAGAAAGAGATGTGGATAAACGGAACTGAGGAATCTTTGCTGTCAGCCAGCGATCGCGCCACGCAGTTCGGCGATGGATGTTTCACGACGGCGGCGGTACACAATGGCGTTATTCAGCTGCTGGAGGCACATTTGCATCGGCTGCGTCAGGGCTGCGAGCGACTGATGATGCCAGAGGTAGACTGGGCGCAGCTGGAGAACGAAATGCGTTCAGCCGCCCGATCGCAAAGCCAGGCCGTATTAAAAGTGATCCTCAGTGCGGGCTCAGGCGGACGCGGTTATAGCCGCAACGGGATTGCCTGTGCGACGCGTATCGTCTCGCTCTCACCCTGGCCGCAGCACTATCAGGCGCTGCAACAGCAGGGGGCGAAACTGCAAACCAGCCCGGTTGCGCTGGCACAAAACCCACTGCTGGCCGGCATAAAACACCTGAACCGTCTGGAGCAGGTGCTTATCCGTGCGCATCTCGAGCAGAGTGATGCCGATGAGGCGCTGGTGCTTGACACTGCGGGCTACGTGGTGGAATGCTGTGCGGCCAATTTATTCTGGCGGCAGGGCGAGCGGGTCTTTACCCCTGACCTGACGCTGGCTGGGGTAGACGGCATAATGCGGCGCTATCTGATGGCGAAGATGGCTGCCGCAGGCCAGATTTGTCATGTTGTACGCTGTGAACTGGCGCAGTTACTGGCTGCTGACGAAGTAGTGATATGCAATGCGCTGATGCCCGTGTTGCCGGTACGACAGCTGGATGAACGACTGTTCAGTGAGCGTACGCTTTACCACCGGTTACAGGACAGTTGTTATTTAATGGAAGCAAAATGAGTCGAATCAAAAAAATCCTCGCCGTCGCCACGGCGATCGTTCTGCTGGCGGCTGCCTTTAGTTACTGGCAGATCCAGCGCTTCGCCGCGACCCCGTTGACTATCGACAGAGAAACGATCTATACCCTGCCTGCCGGGACGGGTCGCGTGGTACTGGAAGCGCAGCTTGAGAGCCAGCACCTGATCCCACGCAGCATCTGGTTTGGTCCGCTGCTCAAGCTGGAGCCTGATCTGGCCCGCTTTAAAGCGGGGACTTATCGGCTGGAGAAGGGCATGACGGTGCGCGGGTTGCTGGCGTTGCTTGCCAGCGGCAAAGAGGCGCAGTTTCCCCTGCGGCTGGTTGAAGGTCAGCGCCTGAGCGAATGGCTGGCCGAGCTGCGTGCTGCTCCCTATATCAGGCATACCCTGCACGACGATGACTTCGCGACGCTGGCTGCCGCACTGAAGACGGAGCCGCGGATGCTGGAGGGCTATTTCTATCCGGATACCTACCTTTATACTGCCAATACCAGCGATATCGCTCTGCTGCAGCGGGCTCACAGCCGTATGACGGCCCTGGTAGATAAGCTCTGGCAGGCGCGTATGGCCAATCTGCCTTACAAAAATCCGCAGGAGATGGTCACTATGGCGTCGATTATTGAAAAAGAGACGGCCGTCAGCACCGAGCGCGCACGCGTAGCGTCAGTATTTATCAATCGCCTCCGCACCGGTATGAAACTGCAGACCGATCCCACCGTTATTTACGGCATGGGTGAAAAATATACGGGTACGCTGACGCGCAAAGACCTTGAGACGCCGAGCGATTACAACACCTATACCATTAGCGGTTTACCGCCTGGCCCCATTGCCGTGCCGAGCAAAGCCTCACTGGAAGCCGCCGCGCAGCCAGAAAAAACGGATTATCTCTATTTTGTTGCCGACGGAAAGGGCGGTCATACTTTCACCACAAATCTTGCCAGTCATAACCGTGCCGTGCAGGTTTACCGTCAGGCGTTGAAGGAAAAAGATGAAAAGTAAATTTATCGTCATTGAAGGTCTGGAGGGTGCCGGAAAAACCACCGCGCGCGAAGCCATCGTTGCCACGCTGCAGGCCAAAGGGATTGACGATATCGTCTTCACCCGCGAGCCTGGCGGTACGCCGCTGGCCGAGCAGCTGCGCGTGCTGGTAAAGCAGGGCATCGAAGGCGAGCAGGTCACTGACAAAGCCGAGCTGCTGATGCTCTATGCAGCGCGTGTTCAACTGGTCGATACGGTCATCAGGCCCGCGCTGGCGCGCGGTGCCTGGGTGATTGGCGATCGTCATGACCTCTCTTCTCAGGCCTATCAGGGCGGCGGACGTGGGCTGGACAGCACGCTGATGTGCACCTTGCGCGACGCGGTCCTGGGGGATTTCCGTCCCGATCTCACGCTCTATCTCGACGTCACGCCAGAAATTGGCCTCCAGCGCGCGCGCGCGCGCGGCGAGCTGGACCGGATTGAGCAGGAGTCACTGCGCTTCTTTGAGCGCACGCGCGAACGCTATCTGGCGCTGGCGGCGGAGGACAGCAGCATTCTGACCGTGGATGCCACGCAGCCGCTCGACAGCGTGACGCAGGCGATTAAATCCACGCTGGTACGTTGGCTGGAAGCGCAGGCATGAACTGGTATCCGTGGCTGAATCAGCCCTATCGCCACATTATTGGTCAGCATCAGGCGGGGCGTGCTCATCACGCCCTGCTGATTCAGGCTATTGACGGTATGGGCGACGAGGCGCTGGTGTGGGGTGTCAGCCGCTGGCTGATGTGTCAGCAGCCCGACGGACTTAAAAGCTGCGGCGTCTGCCATGGCTGCCAGCTGATGCAGGCGCAAACCCACCCCGACTGGTATCGGCTGGAAGCGGAGAAGGGCAAAACGACCCTGGGTATTGATGCGGTGCGCCAGGTAACAGAAAAGCTTTATCACTTTGCCCAGCAGGGCGGGGCAAAAGTCGTCTGGCTGCCCGATGCAGCCCAGCTGAGCGAGTCGGCAGCCAATGCGCTGTTGAAAACCCTTGAGGAGCCGCCTGCTAACAGCTGGTTCTTTCTCAGCAGCCGCGAGCCTTCGCGTCTGTTAGCCACGCTGCGCAGCCGCTGCATGGTGCTGGCGCTCGCCCCGCCGGATGAGGCGCAGAGCCTGCAATGGCTGAGCAGGCAGATATCGCAGAATGAAGCGGCGCTTCAGGCCGCGCTGCGGCTTAGCGCAGGTGCGCCCGCTGCCGCGCTGCAGCTGCTGGAGCCTGCGCGCTGGCAGGCGCGTGACAGCCTGTGTCATGCCCTGCCTGCTGCACTCAGGCAGGATATCCTGCAGCTGTTGCCAATGCTCAACAGTGAGGATGTGGCCGCGCGCATCAGCTGGCTGCTGGCGTTGCTGGTAGACGCATTAAAATGGCAGCAGGGCGCAACGCGCTGGCTGAGCAATCCTGACCGGCAGGATGTGGTCGCGCTGTTGTCAGAGACTTTTTCGGCCCGTGCGCTGGACGAAAGTGCGCGCGAGTGGATGCAGTGCCGTGAGCAGCTGCTGCATGTGGCGGCTGTTAACCGCGAACTTCTGTTAACCGACCGACTTCTGAGCTGGGCTGATAAACGCAAGCCTGGCGTTGTCGCTTAACGTCAAAAGAGACGAACTATGTTTATTGTGGATTCCCACTGCCATCTTGATGGCCTGGATTATGAAAAGACCCATCGCGATCTGGATGATGTTATCGCTAAAGCCGCTGCGCGCGACGTGAAGTTTATGCTGGCGATTGCCACTACGCTGCCGGGCTTTCATACGCTGAAAGCGCTGGTAGGCGAACGCGAAAATATCGCGCTCTCAGTAGGCGTGCACCCCCTGAATCAGGAAGAGCCCTATGACGTTGAAGAGTTTCGTCGTCTGGCGGCCGATCCTCGCGTGGTTGCGCTGGGTGAGACAGGCCTGGATTACTACTATCAGCAGGAAACCAAAGCGCAGCAGCAGGCGTCGTTCCGCGAGCATATTCGTACTGGCATTGCGCTCAATAAGCCGATCATCGTACACACGCGTGACGCACGCGAGGATACGCTGGCGATCCTGCGTGAGGAGCAGGTTAAGCGTTGTGGCGGCGTGCTGCACTGCTTTACTGAAGATCAGGCGACAGCGGCAAAGCTGCTGGATATGGGTTTCTATATCTCTTTCTCTGGGATTGTCACTTTCCGCAATGCGGAGCAGTTGCGTGAAGCCGCCCGCTACGTGCCGCTTGACCGTATGCTGGTTGAAACTGATTCGCCCTATCTGGCACCCGTTCCCTATCGTGGTAAAGAGAATCAGCCAGCCTATACGCGCGACGTCGCAGATTACCTTGCCGTGCTGAAAGGCGTTGATATCGAAACCCTTGCCGCGACTACCACAAAAAACTTTGCCACGCTGTTTCACATTCCGGCCGAGCGCCTGGTGGGTTAACCCTTTATTTCGATATCTGTAATAATTCCAGTCTGGCCGTCAGTCGCCCTGTTAATTGTGACAGTGCGACTGTTTTATGGTGAAAAATGCTGCAAAGTCAGTAAGAATCCACCGAGACAGGCGGGAGCCAATCGAGGAAACGTGATAGCCATCAAAGTAACGCCAGCTGATTTATTTTACCCTTCGTAATAATTACAAGGCGGTCACCGCCATCCGGGTAACAGATCCTCCCCTGTGACCCAGCGCACCGCGCAAAATCGCACTCATACTCAGGAGCTTCAGGCTATGTTCAAGAACGCATTTGCGAACCTGCAAAAGGTCGGTAAATCGCTCATGCTGCCGGTATCGGTTCTGCCGATCGCCGGCATCTTATTAGGTGTAGGTTCGGCAAACTTCAGCTGGCTGCCAGCGGTCGTTTCCCACGTAATGGCAGAGGCAGGCGGCTCAGTATTCGCCAACATGCCATTAATCTTCGCTATCGGCGTGGCGCTTGGCTTTACCAATAACGACGGTGTTTCGGCACTGGCGTCGGTGGTCGCCTACGGCATTATGGTGAAAACCATGGCAGTGGTTGCGCCGCTGGTGTTGCACCTTCCGGCAGAAGAGATTGCCGCTAAGCATCTGGCGGATACCGGTGTGCTCGGCGGTATCATCGCGGGTGCCATTGCGGCCTATATGTTTAACCGCTTCTACCGTATCAAACTGCCAGAATATCTTGGCTTCTTTGCCGGTAAGCGTTTTGTGCCCATCATTTCCGGCCTGACGGCGATCGTACTGGGCGTGCTGCTCTCCTTTATCTGGCCGCCGATTGGCACGGCTATTCAGGAGTTTTCACAGTGGGCGGCCTATCAGAACCCGGTTGTTGCGTTTGGCATTTACGGGGTGATTGAGCGTGCGCTGGTTCCGTTCGGCCTCCACCATATCTGGAACGTCCCTTTCCAGATGCAGATTGGTGAATTTACCAATGCGGCCGGTCAGGTCTTCCACGGCGATATTCCACGCTACATGGCGGGTGACCCTACCGCAGGTAAACTGTCAGGCGGCTTCCTGTTTAAAATGTATGGTCTGCCAGCGGCAGCAATTGCCATCTGGCACTCTGCGAAACCGGAAAACCGCGCGAAAGTGGGCGGTATCATGATCTCTGCTGCACTGACCGCGTTCCTGACCGGCATCACCGAGCCGATCGAGTTCTCGTTCATGTTCGTGGCACCGATCCTGTATGTCATTCACGCCATTCTGGCTGGCCTGGCGTTCCCGATCTGTATCCTGCTCGGTATGCGTGACGGCACCAGCTTCTCGCATGGTCTGATTGACTTTATCGTACTGAGCGGCAACAGCAGCAAAATCTGGCTGTTCCCGATCATCGGCATCATTTATGGTCTGGTTTACTACACCATCTTCCGCGTGCTGATTGTAAAGCTGAACCTGAAAACGCCTGGCCGCGAAGATACCACCACCGAGTCGACGTCAGCCACCGGCAGCGAAATGGCGGGCAAGCTGGTCACGGCATTTGGTGGTAAAGAGAACATCACCAACCTGGACGCCTGTATTACCCGTCTGCGCGTCAGCGTTGCCGATGTAAGCAAGGTTGACCAGAACGAGCTTAAGAGCCTTGGCGCGCGTGGCGTGGTCGTGGCGGGTTCGGGTGTGCAGGCGATTTTCGGTACGAAATCCGATAACCTGAAAACCGATATGGATGACTACATTCGCAGTATGTAATGGTCAGTAAGAAAAAGCCCCGAAAGGGGCTTTTTTTATTTCTGCTCAGAGATAGACCCGCAGATACTCCGTCAGGCAGAGCAGCGCCATCGCCTGACCATAAGGCATAGAGGTGAGTGGAACATGGCGGTAGTAGTCAAGGTCGCTGCCCATCGCCGTGCCGAACGAAACCTGCTTTAGCTCACCCTCTTCGCTGATACAACCGATGACGCCGCGCAGGGCATTCAATCCGGCAGGCAGATAATCGGCGCTGAGATAGCGCTTACGCACCGCTTTGATAATGCCGTAGGCGAAGCCCGCCGTCGCTGAGGCCTCCAGATAGCTGTCAGGATCGTCCAGCAGCGTGTGCCACAGGCCGCCTGGATGCTGGCATTCACGCAGCGCTTTCACCTGGCTTTCCAGAACCTGCTGCAGAAAGCGGCGCGTAGCGTGGTGTTCCGGCCAGTTCATCATCTCCAGAAAATCGGGGATAACGATGGTGACCCAGCTGTTGCCACGCGCCCAGCGTGCACTGGCAAAATTATGGCGTCCCTCAAAATTCCAGCCGTGAAACCATAAACCGCTCTGGCGATCCATCAGGTACTGGGTGTGCAGCAGGAACTGATAGCTCGCCTCCTCAACAAACTCCGGACGATTCAGCAGCTGCCCAATTTTTGCCAGCGCCATGACGCTCATCATCAGCGTATCATCCCATAGCTGCTGGTGGTTCTCATTGTTATAAACGATATGCTGCAGGCCACCTTGTTCGGTGCGCGGCATCTCATACATGACCCATTCTGCCCAGCGTTCCAGCACCGGACGCCAGGCAATATTGCCCGTTTCTTCATAGCGGTAAGCCAGCGTCAGGAAAGGCGCGACGGTATTAACATTCTTGGTTGGCGTGCCCTCTGCCAGGCGCACGGCGAACCAGTCGTCGATGATGCTTAACGTCTGCCGATCGCCCGTTTGCTGGTAGTAGTGCAGCATACCGTAGAGGCCGATGCCGTGCGTCCATTCCCAGCCCGCCCAGCCTTTGGTATCGATGACGCGGCCATCATCGAGACGCAGCAGAAACTCTCCCGTTTCATCGGTGATATTCACCAGGTTTTGCGTCAGTTTGTGAATCAGTTGCAACAACTCCTGACGTGGCAGCAGAAAGTCTGGTTGGCACAAAAGCGCACTCTGTTTCACGGGAAATACAGTCATGATTCATTCCTATCGTTCAAGGTCGTAGTAAGGGAGACGCTGCTGGCCGCACCGATTTCAGCGGGGGAGCGGCCGGTTTATGACGGTTAAGAAACCCGATATTGTTGTTGCCCCACAGGTTTTCGTAAGGCATCCCTGCCAGCATTTCTACCGTTTCGCGAGCTTCCGGGGTAATGCGCTCAGGCAGAACGCGGTTGGCTTCACGCATCTTCAGCGTTTCTTCGCGCAGCACGGTGTGAGTCTGAAGGTTGAGCCTGAAGCGCAGCGAGACGAGAAATCCACAGGCCAGTACGCACAGCGTACCGACGCTGAGAATGGCCAGAATGGTATGGCTGACGCCTGGTGCCTGGGTAGCCTGGCCGGAGACAAAGCCTGAGAGTTGCAGCACGATGCCAACCAGCATCACCGCGCCCGCCTGGGAAGCTTTACGAGTCAGCGTCATAATGCCAGCGAAAATGCCTTCGCGACGCTGGCCCGTGATCACTTCGTCAACGTCAGCGATGTAGGTATAGGTATTCCAGGGCACGTAGTTAATCCCGCCGCGCCCCAGACCGGCAACGGCAGAGATGAGCAGCAGCAGAGAAAAATTATCGTTCATCCCGGCATACCAGAGCCCGGCGTAAGAGAGCGCCGACAGACCGAACAGCATCACCACCAGGCGGTAGGCAGGGGCGGGCCCCATGCGGATGCAGAGCGGGATCATGCCCATGACCGCGATAAACTGAAGCACGGCCATGGTACCCATCAGGCTGGAGGCGATCTGCGCGCTCTGCATCAGCACAAACACCACATACCAGGTAAACACCGCGTTAAAGACGTCCTGCGCGATGTAGCCACCCAGATACATCCCCAGGTGCTGGCGAAAAATGCGGATACGCAGCGTGGAGGCAAGCTCCACATAGAGACGCCGGATATTCTGGCTGAGCGAAAGCTGGCGCTTTTCTTCCTCGGCGCGGCGCGATTCTGCGGAGAAATCGTCTGGGCTGCGCTCCCAGGTAAAGCGCCAGACCAGCGTCAGCACCAGCGCACAGATGACCGAAAAGACCAGGCTGGCATAGAAAAACGACAGCGGGTTTTCTTTACCTAACGCGCTAATCAATATACCCGGCAGGAAGGCTGCAAGAATGGCTGACAGCTGTGCCAGCGCAATACGCGCGCCAGAGAAGCGCGTTTTCTGTTTGAAATCGTCAGTCATCTCAGGCACCAGCGTTTCATAGGGCACCAGAATCATGGTATAGACGATATCAAACAGCAGGTAGGTGGCGAGATACCACCAGAATCCCATATCGCTCAGCCACATCAGGCTATAGCTAAAGACGCAGGGTATGCCGAGCAGGATAAAGAATTTGCGACGGCCGAAGCGCTTACCGAGCCATGTCGAACCAAAATTATCGGTCAGAAAGCCCATCAGTGGGCTGACCACAGCATCCAGCACGCGTGCAGCTGCAAAAATAAAGGTCGCTTCGATGGGCGTCAGCCCGCAGAAGGTGGTGTAGAAATAGAGCAGCCAGGCGGCCGTGAGTGCCGTGGTGCCTGCACCGAGAAAATCCCCGGAGCCATAAGCCAGATAGTGGCCGAAACCAATTTTACGTGAGCGCATACGAGTGCTCCTTTATCGCCGTTGACAGACATCCCTTGTATCCCGGACTACCCACTCGGAATGGTTAGAAAGTAGAGCGCCAGCGCGGGGCAAACCTTCGCAATTCCGACACAGGCTGAAGTGGAATGGCAAAAACACAAAGAAAAGGGCGGTGCGATTCTAATTTATAAAACAGCGTTTCATTTTAAGGTGGGCCAGAGTCACAATTTTCACAGCGGCGCACGGCGAGAAAGAGGGATGAAATGATGCAAAGGCAGGCAGTTAATCGGGGAAAAGCGGTGCTGAACTTGAAAGAAAACAATTTCCTCACGCATACTGATCGACTGTTAATCAGGCTAAAGGAATTGCACCATGGCTGAAGAAACCATTTTCAGTAAAATCATCCGTCGCGAAATCCCTGCCGACGTGGTGTATCAGGATGAACTGGTCACGGCATTTCGTGATATCTCTCCTAAAGCGCCAACCCATATTCTGATTGTCCCTAATGTCTTGATCCCCACGGCCAACGATGCGCTGCCCGCGCACGAGCAGGCGCTGGGCCGCCTTTTCACCGTTGCGGCTAAAATCGCGCGCGCTGAAGGAATCGACGAGGATGGCTATCGCCTCATCGTCAACTGTAATCGTCATGGCGGCCAGGAGGTTTATCACATTCATATGCATTTGCTCGGCGGCCGTCCGCTGGGTCCGATGCTGGCCGACTGATTTTCCATACGGAAGCGAGTTATGCGCCAATGGCTAATGTGCCTGCCGCTCCTGCTGACGCTGGCAGGCTGTAGCAGCGACAAACCAAAAATCGATACGTCACAGTCACTGGTCATGGAGTCCTCGGTGCTCTCGGCCGGCATTATTACCGACGAGCCGGTACTGGATGAAGAGGATGGACAGCAGCGTGCGCGCAGCGTGCTCTACAACCAGCGTGAAACGCCGGTGGTTATCCACTATCGTTACTACTGGTATGACGACAAAGGACTCGAAATTACGCCGCGTGAACCGGCACAAATGGTTACTGTTCCGGCGCACGGCAGCATTGTCGCCGCTTCCCAAATGGGCAACCTGACGGCCAGCAAGGTTCGTCTTTACTTGTATCTCTAAGGACTGTTTCGTGATTCGCCGACTCCCTCGTTCCGGAGCGTTACTGATGGCGCTCATCCTCTCCGGCTGTGTGATTAAACAGCAGCAGCCTGCGCCCGTAGAACCGACGCAACCTGCTGAACCCACGCAGCCGCAGCCCGTGCCGCAGCCACAGCCTGTGCCGGAGCCGACACAGCCCGTGCCGCAGCCACCTAAACTGAAAACCGTTGACTGGGATGCCAGCGTACAGCCGCTGGTGGCACAGATGCTGAACGCCTCTGGTAGCGTCGCGCCCGGCAGCGTGCTCATGGTTGACCGCATCAAAAACAGCACCAACGGCGCGTTGCAGAGCGAAAAAGCCACCGATGCAATCCAGAACGCGCTGGCTAACAACGGCAAGTTTACGCTGGTGACTAACGATCAGCTGGCGCAGGCCAAGCAGACGCTGGGCCTTTCGCCTGACGACAGCCTCAATTCGCGCAGCAAGGCGATTGGCCTGGCCCGCACGCTAAACGCGCAGTATGTGCTCTACAGTACGGCGAAAGGCGATGTTAAAACCCCCACGCTGCAGATGCAGCTCATGCTGGTGCAGACCGGGGAAATAATCTGGTCAGGCAAGGGTGTCGCCCAGAACTGATTCGCTGCTGCTGGCGCACATCGCGAAAAAAGTGCCGGGCCTGACGCCCGGTCGCCTGACCCCGCTTCAGGGACTGACCGGCCAGAGCAGTAAGCTGGAAACCAGGCAGGGCACTTTTATTGTGCGTCCCGCGCCGCCGCTGCCGATTCCCTTTGTCGATCGCCAGCGCGAAGCGCGTTTGCTGCGTAAGCTTTCCAGCAGCGGTCTGACGCCGCGCCCGATTGTCGGCGACGCCGGGCTGCTGGTGCTACCGTGGCAGGCAGGCGAGTCGCTTTCTCCGCAGGCGTTTCATCAGCGCAGCAGAGAGGTGGTCGTGCTGCTGTTGCGCCTGCATCGTCAGCCGCTGACCGGTTACAGGCTGTGCCTGTTGCCGCTGCTTGAGCGTTACTGGCAGCTCTGCCGGCAGCGCCAGGCGGGCTGGCAGCGTGCGCTGCGGCAGCTCCAGCGTGTCGGGGAGCCTCGGCCGCTGCGCCTGGCGCCGCTGCATATGGATGTGCACAGCGGAAACCTGATAGCAAACGCGCAAGGACTGCATCTGATTGACTGGGAATACGCTGCGGACGGCGATGTGGCACTGGAGCTGGCCGCGCTGTGCGCCTCAGATCCCGATCGCCACGATCGCTGGCTGGAGAGCTATGCGCAGGCAGCCCGACTCTCTACCGTGCAGCTGACGTATCAGGTCGCGCGCTGGCAACCCTGGCTGCGTCTCCTGATGGCCAGCTGGTATCAGCTGCGTGCTGAGCAGAGCAGTGATGAACAGCTGCTTCAGCTGGCGCAGCAAAGCTGGCAATACATTTAATTTGCGCGGCGTCCGACGCCGCGCCAGGAACAGATTATGACAACGCAATTTCCCGGCCCGCTGATGCTGGATGTCGAAGGCTTTGAACTGGACGCTGAAGAGCGCGAAATCCTGAAGCATCCCACCGTGGGCGGGGTGATCCTGTTTGCTCGCAACTACCACGATCCCGCGCAGCTGGCTGAGCTGGTGCGCCAGATCCGCCTCGCTTCGCACACCCGGCTGCTGGTGGCTGTCGATCAGGAGGGCGGACGCGTTCAGCGTTTCCGCGACGGTTTTACCACCTTACCGGCGATGCAGTCTTTTGCTGCGCTGCAGGATACCGACACCGGCGGTGACCTGGCACAGCAGGCTGGCTGGCAGATGGCGGCGGAGATGATCGCCATGGATATCGACATCAGCCTCGCACCGGTGCTGGATCTGGGCCATATCAGTGCCGCCATTGGCGACCGCGCCTTTCATGAGGATCCCCAGATTGCCCTGGCCATGGCGCGCCGCTTTATCGCCGGGATGCATGAGGCGGGCATGAAAACCACGGGCAAACACTTCCCGGGCCACGGTGCGGTCAGTGCGGATTCCCATAAAGAGACGCCGCGCGACCCGCGCGATATGCAGGCCCTGCGTCGCCACGATATGGCGATCTTCCAGGCGCTGTTTGATGAGGGCGCGCTGGACGCGGTGATGCCCGCGCACGTTATCTATACTGAGATCGATCCCTTGCCCGCCAGCGGCTCACCCTTCTGGCTAAAGCGCGTGCTGCGTAAAGAGCTCGGCTTCGATGGCGTCATCTTCTCTGACGATCTGTCGATGGAGGGGGCGGCGGTAATGGGCAGCTATGCCGCGCGTGCGCAGCAGTCGCTGTCGGCCGGATGCGACATGATCCTGGTTTGCAATCATCGCGAAGGGGCGGTCAGCGTACTGGATAATTTGATCGCGATCGGCGCTGAACGCGTGCCGCGCCTGTACCATCAGGGAACCTTTACTCGCCAGATGCTGCAACAGAGCGCGCGCTGGAAGCAGAATGCGCAGCAGCTGAGCCAGCTGCAGGCTCGCTGGCTGGAACATAAAGCGTCAGGAAAATAAGTCTTTCTCCTGGCGCATACACGCTGAGGAGAGTCATGATTATCTATCTGCACGGCTTCGATTCCAACAGTCCCGGCAACCATGAAAAGGTGCTGCAGCTTCAGTTTATTGATCCTGATGTCAGGCTGATGAGCTACAGCACCCGCCATCCTAAACATGACATGCAGTTCCTGCTGAAAGAGACCGATAAAATTCTGACGCAGAGCAGCAGCGATCAGGCGCTGATCTGCGGCGTTGGACTCGGCGGCTACTGGGCGGAGCGCATCGGCTTTCTTTGCGGCATCCGGCAGGCGATCTTTAACCCCAATCTGTTTCCTTTTGAGAACATGGAGGGAAAAATTGATCGACCTGAAGAGTATCTCGACATTGCCACTAAGTGTGTCAGCGACTTTCGCGAGAAAAACCGTGACCGCTGCCTGGTGTTTCTCTCCCGTCATGATGAGGCGCTCAACAGCCAGCGCAGTGCAGAGACGCTGCATCCCTTTTATGAGATTATCTGGGACGATGTTGAAACCCATAAGTTTAAAAATATCTCACCGCATCTTCAGCGAATAAACGCTTTCAAAACATTATCTTAAATGCTCGGGCGCCGTTCTGGCGTCCGGCAACTTTGCGTAATATTCCGAGTTGTTTGCAGAGCGATTGATGTGGATCAATTTTGGTATGACCATCTTCCCTGCCCATGTTATTCTGCCCTCAGCAGCGATTTTAACTTCGCCAACCCTATGTTTATTAAGGTTTAATTTAACCATTAATTAACTATTGGTTCACATCTTGAGGGGGTCTTGTTGACTACATCCATGAAAAAAATCGTTATTGTCGGCGGCGGCGCGGGCGGGCTTGAGATGGCCACGCAGCTGGGTCATAAACTGGGCCGTAAGAAAAAGGCTGAGATTATCCTGGTTGACCGCAACCACAGCCACCTGTGGAAACCGCTGCTGCATGAAGTGGCCACCGGTTCGATGGACGAGGGCATTGATGCGCTGAGTTACCTGGCACATGCGCGCAATCATGGTTTCCAGTTTCAACTGGGTTCACTGACCAACATCAACCGTGACAATAAAACCATTGAGCTGGCGGAGATGCGTGATGACAACGGCGAAGTGCTGGTACCACAGCGCGAGCTGGCCTATGACACGCTGGTGATGGCGCTGGGCAGCACCTCAAACGACTTCGGCACGCCGGGCGTAAAAGATCACTGCATTTTTCTTGATAACCCGCACCAGGCGCGTCGCTTCCACAATGAGATGCTTAACCAGTTCCTGAAATTCTCCGCCAGTGAAGGGCGTCTGGACAAGGTGAATATCGCTATCGTGGGAGGCGGTGCCACTGGCGTAGAGCTGTCGGCAGAGCTGCATAATGCGGTGAAACAGCTGCACAGCTATGGCTATAAAGGGCTGAGCAGCGAAGCGCTGAACGTTACGCTGGTGGAGGCGGGCGAGCGTATTCTGCCGGCACTGCCTCCGCGTATTTCTGCCGCTGCGCACAGCGAACTGACCAAGCTGGGCGTGCGCGTACTGACGCAAACGATGGTGACCAGCGCCGATAAAAACGGGCTTCACACCAAAGGCGGTGAATTTATTGAGGCAGATTTAATGGTCTGGGCTGCCGGCATTAAAGCGCCCGATTTCCTGAAAGAGATCGGCGGGCTGGAAACGAACCGCATCAATCAGCTGGTGGTAAAAGAGACGCTGCAAACCACGCTGGATGACAATATCTACGCTATCGGCGACTGCGCCTCCTGTGCGCTGCCCTCAGGTGGCTTCGTGCCGCCGCGCGCCCAGTCAGCTCACCAGATGGCGTCGCGTGCCATGGAGAATATTCTTGCCCAGCGCAGCGGTAAGCCACTCAAAGCCTACGTCTATAAAGATCATGGCTCGCTGGTGTCGCTCTCTCGCTTTAGTACCGTCGGCAGTCTGATGGGTAACCTGATGCGCGGCTCAATGATGGTCGAAGGGCGCATTGCGCGTTTTGTCTACATCTCCTTGTACCGTATGCATCAGATTGCGCTCCACGGCTACTTCAAAACCGGCCTGATGATGCTGGTCGGCAGCCTGAACCGCGTGCTGCGGCCGCGTCTCAAGTTGCACTAATGATTTCAGGCGGCGCAAGCCGCCTTTCTCTCGATTTTCCCGCCTTTTATCTCGCTGATCCATCAGGTGAATTAACCAAAAATGGGGCTGGCGCGCCGCTTCGGAACTCTCTGAAAAGGTGGTACTGCCACGCCTGCGCTGCGTTTTCCTCCATTAATCTGATGTTGCAATTTCGGGCCATCTGCAAAACTTTCCTCACTGAGTACGGCGGGTCGTGCACGCCGTCTGTGCTTCAGCGACAGGGGCATCGTCGCAGCACGCATGCACGGTATCAACTTCAGGAGGATAATCCTGTGAATAAATCAATGTTAGCGGGTATCGGTATCGGTGTAGCCGCGGCGCTGGGTGTCGCTGCCGTTGCCAGCATGGATGTATTTGACCGTGGTCCGCAATATGCACAGGTGCTTTCAGCAACACCGATTAAAGAGAGCATTAAGCAGCCGCGACAGGAGTGTCGCAACGTCACGCTGACCCATCGTCGTGCGGTGCAGGATGAAAACCGTATCGCGGGTTCCGTGCTGGGCGCGGTGGCCGGTGGTGTACTGGGTCATCAGTTTGGCGGCGGACGCGGGCGCGATGTGGCTACGGTCGCCGGTGCGCTGGCGGGTGGCTACGCGGGTAACCAGGTGCAGGGTAGCCTGCAGGATCGCGACACCTACACGACGTCAGAGCAACGTTGTAAAACAGTTTACGATAAACAAGAAAAGATGCTGGGTTATGATGTGACCTATAAAATAGGCAACCAGCAGGGCAAAATCCGCATGGAGAATGACCCTGGCACCCGCATTCCGCTGGACCGTAACGGCCAGCTTATCCTGAATAATAATCAGGCTTAACTGGGCAAAGATTCCCACACAGCACGTAATAATGAAAAAGGCCCATCTTGCGATGGGCCTTTTTTTATCCGGCTTGCGCGAGGGTCATCAGCCGATAGTCATCAGGCTGGCGTTGCCGCCTGCCGCTGCCGTATTCACGCTCAGCGATCGTTCAATCAGCAGCCGTTCCAGCAGCAGCTGGGTTTCACCACGGGCAAAGCCCTGTACCGAGACGATCGCGCCGTCGCGTTCCGCAATCTGCTCACACAGCGCGCGTAGCTGATCGGCATCGCCGTGATAGATCACCGCGTCAAAATGGGTAGCAAAGTGATCCTTCGCCAGCGCAACGCGCGCCTGCACCGAATGCGGCAGGGTGTTGCGCAGCGTGCGATGCAGCTCATCATCTGGCCACAGCGCCTGGCTACCCACGCTGGTCACGGCCGCCAGCTGGACCAGCGCATCCTGCTCATTATCCGCCAGGCAGAGCACGCGCTCACGCGGCAGCAGGGAGAAGGTATTGCGCTCGCCGGTCGGGCCGGTCAGCAGGCGCACGGTGCCCGCCTGCGCCAGGGTCGCATAGCGCTGGCAAAGCGTAGCCAGTGCCGGCTTGTCCTGCTGCGCCCAGGCCGTCAGCGCTTTGTGTGGCTCCAGCAGCGCCTCACGCAGCGTGCCGTCGACCGGGCATTCAGCATCCTGACGCGTAAAGGTCGTGCTGAGCGCGTCATCTGGACGGCTGGAGAGCAGGCGGTAGAGATAGAGCGGGCCCCC
This sequence comes from Pantoea sp. KPR_PJ, assembly GCF_041386365.1. Classification (NCBI taxonomy): domain Bacteria; kingdom Pseudomonadati; phylum Pseudomonadota; class Gammaproteobacteria; order Enterobacterales; family Erwiniaceae; genus Pantoea; species Pantoea sp. KPR_PJ. Next base: position 336,676 of record NZ_JABMIK010000001.1, read on the forward strand.
TGCTTTCGGTCCCGTACCCGACAGGCCTTCACCGCCGAACGGCTGTACGCCCACCACGGCACCGACCATATTACGGTTAACGTAGAGGTTGCCGACTTTGGCATTCGCCGTTACCTGCGCAATGGTTTCGTCAATGCGGGTGTGCACGCCCAGCGTCAGGCCGTAGCCGCCTGCGTTGATCTGCTCAATAAGCTGCGGCAGGGCGTTGCGTGCGAAGCGCACGACGTGCAGCACCGGACCAAAAATCTCTTTGTCGAGATCGCTGACCTGGCTCAGCTCGATTAGCGTGGGCTTGATAAAGGTGCCGCTCTGCCACTCTACGCTGTCCTGCGGATTCTCCTGTACTGCCTGATAGACGCTGTTGCCTTTATTGCGCATCGCCTGGATATGGCGCTCAATTCCGGCTTTCGCCTCGGCGTCGATGACCGGGCCGATGTCAGTGGAGAGGCGTTCCGGGTTGCCCATGCGGTACTCGGCCATCGCGCCGCGCAGCATTTTCAGCGTGTGATCTGCGACGTCCTCCTGAATACAGAGCAGGCGCAGCGCCGAGCAGCGCTGACCCGCACTGTCAAACGCGGAGGCGACAATATCCATCACCACCTGCTCTGTCAGCGCGGAGGAGTCGACGATCATCGCATTGAGCCCGCCCGTTTCTGCAATCAGCGGCGTCGGACGGCCCTGTGGATCGAGACGACCGGCAAGGTTGCGCTGCAGCAGCGTCGCAACGGCGGTCGAGCCGGTAAACATCACGCCGCGTACGCGCGGATCGCGCGTCAGCTGGGCGCCGACGGTTTCGCCATTGCCTGGCAGCAGCTGCAGTACACCGGCAGGAACGCCTGCGTCGAGCAGGATCTGCACCGCCTGAGCAGCGATGAGCGGGGTCTGCTCAGCAGGCTTAGCCAGCACGCTGTTGCCGGCCGCCAGCGCTGCAGCGACCTGGCCGGTGAAGATGGCCAGCGGGAAGTTCCACGGGCTGATGCAGACCACCGGGCCAAGCGGACGATGGGTTTCGTTATCGAAATCGTGACGTACCATGCCTGCGTAGTAGCGCAGAAAATCCACCGCCTCACGCACTTCGGCGATGGCGTTGTTGTAGGTTTTGCCCGCTTCACGAACCAGGATGCCGATCAGCTGCTGCATCCCGTCTTCCATATGCTGTGCGGCACGGTCGAGGATGGCGGCGCGCTCATCTGGCGGCGTGGCGAACCAGATTGGACCGGCGTTAACGGCAGCATCCAGCGCCAGCGACACCTCTTCTTCACTGGCTTCGCGTACCTGGCCGACAACATCACCCGGTGCGGCAGGATTAAGCACCGGACGACTTTCTCCCTCGCCCAGTTTGCCATCAATTATCGGCTGAGCCAGCCAGGGATGGGTGGCACTGCTCAGCAGGGCGCTGGAGAGCGAGGCCAGACGATGCTCGTTAGCCATATCGATGCCGGCCGAGTTGCTGCGTCCTGCGCCATAGAGGTCGCGCGGCAGGGGAATTTTTGGATGCGGCAGACCAATCGCGCCTTCGCTCGCGCCCAGCTTTTCTACCGCGGCAACCGGATCGGCCACCAGCTCATCAATCGGTAGTGAGGTGTCGGCAATCCGGTTAACAAAAGAGGTGTTCGCACCGTTTTCCAGCAGGCGACGCACCAGATAGGCGAGCAGGGTTTCATGGGTGCCAACCGGCGCATAGATACGGCACGGGCGATTCAGCTTGCCGTCCGCGACTTTGCCGACCACCTGCTCATAGAGGGGCTCGCCCATGCCGTGCAGGCACTGGAACTCATACTGGCCCGGGTAGTAGTTATTGCCCGCCAGCTGATAGATCGCCGCCAGCGTATGGGCGTTGTGCGTTGCAAACTGCGGATAGATCAGATTTGGCACCGCCAGCAGCTTACGCGCGCAGGCAAGATAAGAGATGTCGGTATAGACCTTACGTGTATAGACCGGATAACCCTCCAGGCCCTCCACCTGGGCGCGTTTGATTTCGCTGTCCCAGTAAGCACCTTTCACCAGACGGATCATCAGACGACGACGGCTACGCTGAGCCAGGTCGATCAGCGAGTCGATCACAAACGGGCAGCGTTTCATATAGGCCTGAATAACAAAGCCGATGCCGTTCCAGCCTTCCAGCTCAGGCTCAAAGCAGAGCTTCTCCAGTAGATCGAGCGACAACTCCAGTCGGTCAGCCTCTTCAGCATCAATATTGATACCGATGTCGTAGGAGCGTGCCAGCAGCGTCAGGGATTTCAGGATCGGGTAGAGCTCTTCCATCACGCGGGCGTACTGGGCGCGACTATAGCGCGGATGCAGCGCAGAGAGCTTGATAGAGATGCCTGGTCCTTCATAGATGCCGCGGCCGTTTGACGCTTTGCCAATGGCGTGGATCGCCTGCTGGTAGGAGAGCAGATAGGCTTTAGCATCGCTGGCGGTCAGCGCCGCTTCGCCCAGCATATCGTAGGAATAGCGGAAGCCTTTCTCTTCCAGCTTGCGCGCGTTCGCCAGCGCCTCAGCAATGGTTTCGCCGGTGACAAACTGTTCACCCATCAGGCGCATCGCCATATCGACGCCTTTACGGATCAGCGGCTCGCCGCTCTTACCGATAATGCGGTTTAGCGATCGCGACATGTTTGCTTCGTTGTGAGTCGACACCAGACGCCCGGTGAACAGCAATCCCCAGGTGGCTGCGTTGACAAACAGAGAAGGGCTGCGACCAAGGTGCGACTGCCAGTTGCCGTTACTGATTTTGTCGCGGATCAGCGCGTCACGTGTGGGCTTATCGGGAATACGCAGCAGCGCTTCGGCCAGACACATCAGCGCGACGCCCTCCTGGGAGGAGAGTGAGAACTCCTGCAGCAGGCTTTGCACCATTCCAGCGCGTCCGGTTGCCCCTTTTTGGTGCCGTAGCTTGTCGGCAAGCTGATAAGCGAGCTGATGCGTTTTTTCCGCCAGCGAAGCGGGCAGGCGAGCCTGCTCCAGCAGCATCGGGACCGCGTCAGTCTCAGGACGCCGCCAGGCAGCAGTTATGGCAGCACGGGCTACCGACTGCGGCAGAATATGCTCGGCGAAATCCAGGAAGGGCTGATGCGTTTCTTCCGGTGTGATTTCGTCGGGCTCTGCCAGCGTGCCTGCCGCGACCGGGATCTCCGGCAGCGCATCGCCGCTTTCCAGCTGGCCAAGATAGCTAAAAATGGCCTGCTTAATCAGCCAGTGTGGGGTGCGGTCGATCTGCTGCGCCGCCAGTTTAATGCGTTCGCGGGTGGCTTCATCCAGCTTCACACCCATGGTAGTCGTGCCCATGACGTCATTGCTCCTGTGTCTGTATCTTACTGCGTGGGCAGCACTATTACTGATGTTGCAACTTTGTGCAACCGTGTTAAGTGTGACCTGTGTAGCAGCCTTTTTAATGATTAATTTGTTAACACTAAAAAGACGGCATGGAACTTGCTGCAAGAATCTCGCCAGATTGTCATGACGCTAACTGATTGCATTGCTGGAGGTTTGAAAAGGTGCAACTCGCGAACTGTGAGCCAGTGCAACCTGTTAACAAAATTCAGGCATTACCAGGTGAAATCGCTGTAATGCTTGTGTTAAATCCATTGTGCGCGTCGCACCTTTCCGGCAGGATACCGCGCCTCAGGAAACGTCGGGCGCCTGAATCTGGACAAAGCCTGCTGCCTTACCCCGTTCCGGTAAGCGAGCAGCGTGCGGTTTCTCTCGGGAAATCAACTATAAAGTGGAGAGACGAATGAGTGTAAGCACACCGATGCTGGTGACTTTTGTAATTTATATCCTTGGGATGGTGCTGATAGGCTTTGTGGCCTATCGATCTACAAAAAACTTTGATGATTACATTTTGGGTGGGCGTAGCCTTGGCAGCGTTGTCACCGCGCTATCGGCAGGCGCGTCTGATATGAGCGGCTGGCTGCTGATGGGGCTGCCGGGCGCGATCTTTCTGTCGGGTATCTCAGAAAGCTGGATTGCGATCGGCCTGACGGTGGGGGCCTGGCTTAACTGGAAAATTGTTGCGGGCCGTCTGCGCGTGCAGACTGAGCATCACGACAACGCGCTGACCCTGCCGGACTTTTTTACCAGCCGCTTTGAAGATAAAAGCAAGATCCTGCGCGTTATCTCGGCGCTGGTTATCCTGATCTTCTTTACCATTTACTGTGCTTCAGGCGTTGTGGCCGGGGCGCGTCTGTTCGAAAGCACCTTCGGGATGAGCTATGAAACGGCGCTGTGGGCCGGTGCGGCAGCCACCATTCTCTATACGCTGGTGGGCGGCTTTTTGGCCGTAAGCTGGACTGATACCGTGCAGGCGAGCCTGATGATTTTCGCCCTGATCCTGACGCCGGTTATCGTGATCGTTGCCGTAGGCGGCCTGGATGATTCGCTGGCGGTCATCAGGGCGAAGAGCCTTGAAAACCTCGATATGCTGAAGGGGCTCAATTTTGTTGCGGTGATCTCACTGCTGGGCTGGGGGCTGGGCTATTTTGGCCAGCCGCATATCCTGGCGCGCTTTATGGCGGCCGATTCTCACCGCTCTATCCGCACGGCACGTCGTATCGGCATGGCATGGATGGTGTTGTGTCTGGCGGGTGCGGTAGCGGTTGGTTTCTTCGGTATCGCTTACTTCCAGAACCATCCTGAGCAGGCGGCGGGCGTAAGCGGTAACGGCGAGCGCGTCTTTATCGAACTGGCGCGTATTCTGTTTAACCCGTGGATTGCCGGGATTCTGCTGTCGGCTATTCTGGCGGCGGTCATGTCGACCCTGAGCTGTCAGCTGCTGGTCTGTTCCAGCGCCCTGACCGAAGATCTCTACAAAGGTTTCCTGCGCAAAAATGCCAGCCAGAAAGAGCTGGTGTGGTTTGGACGCGGAATGGTGCTGCTGGTGGCGCTGATCGCTATTGCACTGGCATCAAACCCGGATAACCGCGTGCTGGGGCTAGTGAGCTACGCCTGGGCAGGCTTTGGCGCCGCCTTTGGTCCGGTGGTGCTGTTTGGCGTCTGCTGGAAACGCATGACCCGCAATGGCGCGCTGGCGGGGATGATTATCGGTGCCGGCACCGTGCTGATCTGGAAACAGTATGGCTGGCTGGATCTGTATGAAATCATTCCAGGCTTTGCCTTTGCCAGTATCGCAATTGTGGTGTTTAGCCTGACGGGACGTGCGCCGTCCGCGGCGGCTCAGCAGCGCTTTGAGGCTGCCGAGGCAGAATACCTGGCCAAATAAGCTCTCTTTATGTGCAGGCCCGCTTTCCCTGTTGAGAGCGGGCTTTTTAATGCCTGTCATTCACGAAATAATTTCCGCAGATTACTTGTTTTTTAACTGGCGATAATGATAATCGGTATCGTTCGTATTTTACTTAACTTTACCCCTGACTGACGCTGCTTAACATTCAAGAGGTCGGCGATGTTTGTTCCCTTTCTCATTATGCTGCGCGAGGGGCTGGAAGCAGCTCTGATCGTCAGCCTGATCGCCAGCTACCTGAAACGCACCGGCCGCGCCCAGTGGTTTCCCGCGCTCTGGGCTGGCGTCGCTGTCGCCGCCGCGCTCTGCCTGGCACTCGGTATTTTTATCAACCAGACCACCGGTGAGTTTCCGCAAAAAGAGCAGGAGCTGTTTGAGGGGATTGTGGCGGTGATTGCCGTGGCGATCCTGACCTCTATGGTGTTCTGGATGCGCAAAGTGGCGCGCAATATGCGGACAGAGCTGGAACAGGCAGTCGATCAGGCACTGGGTCGCTCCGGGCGTGGCGGGCTGGCACTGGTGCTGATGGTCTTTCTGGCCGTTGCGCGTGAAGGGCTGGAGTCGGTGTTCTTCCTGCTGGCTGCGTTCACACAGGATGTCGGCTATGCACCGCCCGTCGGCGCAGTACTGGGATTAGTGACCGCCGTGGCGCTCGGTATGCTGCTTTACTGGGGAGGCGTGCGCATCAATATGGCGAATTTCTTCCGCTGGACCAGCCTGTTTATTCTGTTTGTCGCGGCCGGGCTGGCGGCAGGCGCTGTCCGCGCTTTCCATGAGGCTGGCATCTGGAACCATTTACAGGGTATTGCCTTCGATCTGAGCCCGGTCCTCTCCACGCATTCACTGTTCGGCACGCTGCTTGAGGGCGTACTCGGCTATCAGGAAACGCCGAGCATCAGTGAAGTAGGGGTCTATTTTCTCTATCTCATCCCGGCACTGCTGCTGTTTGTCATGCCCGCGCGCCCGACGCGCCAACTCTCCACTTAACAGGGATATAACTATGATGATTCGCTTTCGCCGCAAAACGCTGCTGGCTTCACTGATGGCGCTCTCCGCAACCGCGGCGGCGGCCGATATTCCACAGGTCAGGGTGAACGTGACGGATAAGCAGTGCGAGCCTGAGCAGCTGACGGTCAAAGCCGGGAAAACCCAGTTTCTGATTAAAAACAGCAGCCAGAAAGCGCTGGAATGGGAGATTCTGAAGGGCGTGCTGGTGGTAGAGGAGCGCGAAAACATCGCGCCAGGCTTCAGCCAGAAACTGACTGCAAACCTTGAAGCGGGCGAGTATGAAATGACCTGCGGTTTGCTGAGTAACCCTAAGGGCAAACTGATCGTTGAAGAGGGCAGCACATCAGCGGCGAAAAGCGGCAAGTCTGGCGTCCTCTCACTGGCGGGCCCGGTGACCGGGTATAAAGCGTATGTCATGCAGGAAGTAGCGCAGCTGGTTGCGGGCACTGAGGCTTTTACCCATGCGGTAAAGTCAGGCGATATCGAGAAAGCCAGAGCGCTGTATGCCCCGACGCGCCAGCACTATGAGCGTATCGAGCCGATCGCCGAGCTGTTCTCCGATCTCGACGGCAGCATCGACGCGCGTGAAGATGATTACGAACAAAAAGCGGAAGATCCTAAATTTACCGGTTTCCATCGTCTGGAGAAGGCGCTGTTCAGCGATAACAACACCACCGGTATGGAAGGCTACGCGACCCAGCTCAATCGCGACGTACAGGATCTGCAAACCCGCATCAGCGAGCTGGCCTTCCCGCCGGCGAAAGTGGTGGGCGGGGCGGCAGGCCTGATTGAAGAGGTCGCCTCCAGCAAGATTTCCGGCGAAGAGGATCGCTACAGCCGTACCGACCTGTGGGATTTTCAGGCGAATATTGATGGCGCGCAGAAAATTGTCGATCTGTTGCGTCCTCAGCTACAGCAGGCCAATCCCCGTCTGCTGGCGAAGATTGACGGCAATTTCAAAAAAGTTGACGCCATTCTGACAAAGTACCGCAGCGGAGAAGGTTTCACCTCGTATGAAAAACTGACCAGCACAGATCGTAATGCGCTCAAGGGGCCGATCACCGCGCTGGCGGAAGATCTCTCCCTGCTGCGCGGGACTTTAGGACTGGATTGATATGATAGAGAGTAAGGACGAGGCGCAGCCTTCCCGTCGCCGTCTGTTAAAAGGATTAGGCATGCTGGGCGGCGCAGCCGCCCTGAGCGGCGGCTGTCCCTTTCATGCATCAGCCGACAGCTTCGCGCCAGGGACGGTTGCACCCGATGCGCGCCAGCAGGCGCAACCCTTCTATGGGCAGTATCAGGCAGGGATCACGACGCCGCAGCAGGCGTCGATGATGCTGGTGGCCTTTGACGTGCTGGCCAGTGATAAAGCTGAGCTGGTGCGCCTGTTTCAATTGCTCACTGCGCGCATCGCCTTTCTGACCACGGGCGGGCCGGCACCTTCTGTCGCCAGTCCGCAGTTGCCGCCGATGGACTCTGGCATTCTGGGCGCGGAAATTGCGCCGGATAACCTCACTGTCACCGTATCGGTCGGTGAGACGCTGTTTGACGACCGCTTTGGTCTTAAGGCGCTCAAGCCAAAACAGCTGCAACGCATGACGCGCTTTCCCAATGATTCGCTCGATGCGGCCCAGTGCCACGGCGACCTGCTGCTGCAAATCTGCGCTAACACTCAGGATACGGTCATCCACGCGTTGCGCGATATTGTTAAACATACGCCCGATCTGCTGGGTATACGCTGGCGGCGTGAAGGCTTTATTGCCGACCATGCCGCGCGTAGCAGAGGCAAAGAGACGCCGATTAACCTGCTGGGCTTCAGGGATGGCACGGCGAATCCGGATACGCAGAACAAGCCGCTGATGGACAAAATTCTGTGGGTTACCGCGGACCAGGATGAACCCGCGTGGGCGCGTAACGGCTGCTACCAGGCGGCACGCATTATTCGCTTCCGCGTGGAGATGTGGGACCGTACACCGCTGCGTGAGCAGCAGGTTATTTTTGGTCGCGATAAGCTGAGCGGTGCACCGCTGGGCATGACGCACGAGCATGATGTGCCTGACTACTCGCAAGATCCCCAGGGTGAGGTTATCGCGCTGGATGCACATATCCGTCTGGCGAATCCACGCACCCGCGAGACCGAAAGCAGCCTGATGCTGCGGCGGGGTTACAGCTATTCGGCGGGCGTGACCGCGTCAGGGCAGCTTGATATGGGGCTACTCTTTGTTTGCTATCAGCACGATCTGGAGAAGGGCTTTATCACCGTGCAAAAACGGCTGAATGGCGAAGCGCTGGAAGAATACATTCGACCGATCGGCGGTGGCTACTTCTTTGTTTTGCCGGGCGTTCCTGACAAACAGCACTACCTGGCACAGCCATTGCTGGAAGCCTGATAAGCGGTGCGGCGCCGCGTGAGCGGCGTCATCTTTTTTTGCCTGAGAAAAAATATTTTTCGCCGCTTAATGTTTCAATATATTGATTAAAAAGGGGAAATAATTTTCTCTTGCCCGCTCACTCCGCGCCATTTTCCGCTTTTTGCGCTGAACGTAAAATTAATGTTGCCAAATCTGTTAAAATTAGTGCAGTTTAATGGATAAGCGTGTTGTTTCTCAGACTGGAGTCGCGCATGGGAACGTCCTGTACAGGACATACAGTTTCACTTCAGCATTCGCACTTATCGGCGAGGGGCCAGCTACCCTCGACTCTATCCTCTTCTTTAGCAAATTGTTTTCTTACCTCCGATTTATACCGGTGTGCAGTTGCGCTTCGGTGCGGCTGCGCATCTCTATCAACGGCACGTCATGGCTCTAAAGGAAGCCATCAAACCTCTAAAGCGTTCAGTTAATCGTGGCGGGCAATAGCCCAACGCGGGAAATGAAACCAACTGTAAGGTGCGACTATGGGAAGACAGAAAGCAGTGATCAAAGCGCGTCGTGAAGCCAGAAGGGTGCTTCGCAGTGACTCTCGTAGTCATCGTCAGCGTGAAGAAGAATCGGTCACTTCGCTGGTGCAGATGAGCGGACTGGATGCGATTGGCATGGCGCGCGATGTGCGTGACCGTTCTCCGATTGCCGCCAGAAATGATGCTCAGGCGCATTATCTCCAGGCCATAGAAACGAAACAGCTGATCTTTGCAACCGGTGAGGCCGGATGTGGTAAAACCTGGATCAGCGCCGCGAAAGCGGCAGAGGCCCTGATACATAAGGATATTGACAGGATTATCGTCACTCGACCGGTACTACAGGCCGACGAAGATCTGGGATTCCTGCCTGGGGATATCTCTGAGAAATTCGCCCCCTATTTTCGGCCGGTCTATGACGTTCTGGTTAAACGTCTTGGTGCTTCCTTTATGCAGTACTGTCTGCGACCCGAAATTGGCAAGGTAGAAATCGCGCCTTTCGCCTATATGCGTGGCCGTACCTTTGAAAATGCGGTAGTGATCCTCGATGAGGCACAAAACGTAACCGCGGCCCAGATGAAGATGTTTCTGACACGCCTTGGCGAAAACGTCACGGTGATCGTTAACGGCGATATCACCCAGTGCGACTTGCCCGCTGGGGTCTCTTCCGGACTGGCAGACGCGCTGGCGCGCTTCGAAGAGGACGAGATGGTAGGTATTGTGCGCTTCGGCAAAGATGACTGCGTGCGCTCGGCGCTCTGCCAGCGAACGCTGCATGCGTATGGATGATGGAGTAGTCTGTGTAGCGAGCGAAACCCGGCGTAAGCCGGGTTTTTTTATGGCGTTATCTCTGTGAGTTTCCTCGGTGTTCCGGGTGCAAAACGCCTGCCTGCTCGCGTGAAGTACTAAGGCTGGTGGGGCAGGCTTTCAGGCGCAAAATCCCGGCGGGGCTTCTCATCCCCCTGACCGGGATGCAGAAACGAAAAAAGCCTGAACTTTCGTTCAGGCTCTTCTCTGAAATGATGGCGGTAAGGGGGATTGATGCGCTGCACTCGCCCTGCGGGCAGCGTCGCAGGCTCCGCTGTCCAGCGGGCTGCGTCCGTTGTCGAACCCGCGTACATATCTTCTTAACCTTATGATATTTGATGGCTTCATAAAAAAATCCTTTTTCACATGCACTACACGTGCATTTTTCTTCAAATTACCTCGTTATTTGCTTCCGGTTTTGATCGTCGGTCGTGACAGATGGCCGTCGTAATCCAAAAGACAGGAGCCGTAGTTTCTCAACAACATATCCGGGCCTTTATGTCCCGTCTGCTTGCAGGGCCAAAGGAGGTTTGCCCCTGAACTGATGTGCATAGTGGCGAAAGTGTGACGCATCTGATACGGGTGGCGATATCTTAGCTTTGATTCGCGCATGATGATGCGCCAGGACTTTTGCCGGATAGCATCAGAGCCAGCCCACGGCTCGCTGGTGCGCGGGTTTTTGAAAACAAACTTGCTCTTCAGCTGTATGAACTGCTTCATGATGTTGATCGCCTGTTATCTTGCTCAGCGCCCTGATGCTGACAATTTCACTCGGCAGGTGAATGCCTATGCCGACAGCCCCGATGAGGTTATCTTTGCGAAAGGAGCTGGGCTGATGAGCGAGGCTGGCCCTGAAGCTATTATGCCTCTGACGCGTGCAGCAGATGGTTATCTGGGAGTCAGAGCTCTGGGCACTGTCAGTGGCGGCGGAGGCACAAATATTTCTGTCAGCGCACCGGTAACCATTGCTGGCGGAGGGAGTGGGGAAACCAGCACGACAAATACCACCGACGCAGCGCGTCAGCTACAGGGCATGATGACAAAGACAATCAATGACTGGGCGAAGCAACAGACGCAACCTGGTGACTTACTCTATAAAAACTAATTAAAACATTGTTATGTGTTAATAACATCTTGTTTAAATTCAGCTTGCGATATTTTATAAAAATCATTTTCTTATCAGCTACATAAGAATATTCTTAGCCGTTTTTTTGGATGTTCTTAAGGGAAAGTAATGAAAAAGTTAGTTGCATTAGCTGTAGCCTGTACTCTTTTAACCGGTTGTCTGCACACCACGCCTATGCCTGTACAGATATCGCAGCCAGGCGATGAAATCATGTCATGTCAGTCTGTAATTTCAGAAATGGAAAACATGAATAATAAGGTTAAAGAGAGCGACAGTGCACGTTCTGGTCAGGTTGCCACAAACTCAGTTTTAGGCGTAACTGGCATTTTCTTACTGGTTCCTCTGTTTTTTATAGATACAAGTGATGCACATACTGTTGAGGGTACCGCAGCAAAAACCAGACTTCAGAAGTTGAGACAGATTTACTCAGATAAAGGCTGCGCAAAGACACAGCCTTTGGCTCTTCAGTCCCCTCAATAGATCGAATATACAGTTCGAACGTCACATCTAACCCGCTTCGGCGGGTTTTTTATTATCAGGAGGCATCCTGGGAATTGAAAAGTTTGACTGGTGTGTCCGAACCGGGGCAACAGAGGAGCTTGACGTCTTCACCACGCAAGCGCAATTCGGCGACGGCTACAAGCAAGTAGCAGGATCAGGCATTAACAGCGTACGCAAATCATGGTCCGTAATCTGTAGCGGCAGTAAAGATGAAATAGCCGTAGTTCGGTCATTTTTGAAGGCGCACGTTACTGCTTCATACTGGTGGGTAAATCCGTGGGGTGAACAGAAGCTTTACCGGATAAAAGCAGATTCCATCCGACCAAATTTTATCAATGGTAACTTCGTAGAGATCGCCTTCACATTTGAGCAGGCTTTCGCGCCGTGATATGTCACGGGATAACAGGCGCGCTTATGCGCTCTTTTTTATTGGGTGAGATATGAGTTTTTCTCAGGACGTTCAGGTGCTGGAGCCGGGAGGAGTAGTGCAGTTGATTGAAATTGACGGCACTGCTTTTGGCCTTGATATCATCTTGCGCTTTCATGCTTATAACCTGCCGACTGACAGCTGGGCTTCTTTCGCAGAAGATAATCTTCCTTCTATCATCTGGCAGGGAAACGAGTATGAGCCGTATCCATATGAGCTGAGCGGTATAGAAATGTCCAGTAGTGGAACTCAGCCAACGCCAAGGCTTTCCGTAGGCAGCGTGGGCAACTATGTAACAGCGCTTTGTCTCCAGTTCGATGATCTGGTGAAAGCGAAAGTAAGAATCCGCACCACGATGACGAAGTACCTGCATGCGGCAAACTGGACGGGGAGCAACCCGAACGCCAACCCGCCGGAAAAACAAGTGCGACTGTTTTACGTCAATGCAAAGACAGCAGAGAACCGCTCTCAGGTGGATTGCGAGCTTTGTTCGCCGTTTGATATTCAGAGTCTTCAACTGCCTTCGCGCCGCATCACTCCAGTCTGTACATGGTGTATGCGCGGCTGGTATCGGACTGATGCAGGGTGCGATTACAACGGCACAAATTATTTCACAAAAGACGGCATGCTTACTGCTGATCCGTCGAAGGACGTATGCGGTGGCCGCATGGCGGACGGCAAAGCACGGTTCGGCGCAAACCGGGATGCAGAAACGAAAAAAGCCTGAACTTTCGTTCAGGCTCTTCTCTGAAATGATGGCGGTGAGGGGGGGATTCGAACCCCCGATACGTTGCCGTATACACACTTTCCAGGCGTGCTCCTTCAGCCACTCGGACACCTCACCACATTTTGTTCGCTGACCTTGCTGGGTCAACGGGGCGCTACTATAGGGAGTCGCCCTAAAAGGGTCAAGCACTATTTTTCTCTTTTCTTCTATCCGCTTAAGCTCTGTTCGAATCGTTTTATCCCTGCCCATTTCGGCTGCATTGTCACCAAAAAGACATCCCGCAGCCACATAAATGTCACCAGAGCATCACAGACTTGACCCTGATACTTCCGGGCATGTTTACTCATAAGGAAATAGAGAATGAAACCAATGCGCTTTTTGACCGGCTCACTGCTTGCCTCGCTGGTCAGCTTCGCTGTTAATGCTGAGCCGACCCGCACGCAGGCGGATGCCGCGTACACGCGTGCGGCAACAGGGGATATTACCCTGCACGGCGGCGCACGTCGCCTGACCGGCGATCAGACAGAGGCGTTAAGAGCGTCTTTGCGCAACACCACGGCAAAAAACGTTATTTTGTTGATTGGCGATGGCATGGGCGATTCGGAAATTACCGCCGCGCGTAACCTGGCGGAAGGGGCTGGCGGCTTTTTTAAAGGGCTTGATGCACTGCCGCTTACCGGTCAGTACACCCATTACTCGCTGGACAAGAAAACCTATAAGCCCGACTATGTCACCGATTCTGCCGCGTCCGCCACCGCGTGGGCAACCGGCACCAAAAGCTATAACGGCGCTATCAGCGTGGATGTAAAGGGTAAAGATCAGCAGACGTTGCTGGAGATCGCTAAAGCGGCAGGAAAAGCAACCGGTAACGTCTCAACGGCGGAGTTGCAGGACGCCACGCCCGCCGCGCTGATGGCGCACGTAACCAGCCGCAAATGCTACGGCCCGGAGATAACCAGCGAACGCTGTCCCGACAACGCGCTGGAACGGGGTGGTAAAGGATCGATCAGCGAGCAAATTCTGCAAACCCGCGCCGACGTGGTGCTGGGCGGCGGGGCAAAAACCTTTAATGAAGTCGCCAGGGCGGGCGATTATCAGGGCAAAACCCTGCGCGAACAGGCTGAGGCGCGCGGATATCAGCTGGTCAGCGATGGGCCATCCCTGAACGCGATAACCACGGCCAGCGATCAGAAGCCACTGCTCGGCCTGTTTGCCGATGGCAATATGCCAGTGCGCTGGAAAGGGCCAAAGGCGAGCTATCACGGTAATATCGACCAGCCAGCCGTCACCTGCGAGATCAACAACGCGCGCCCGGCAACGATGCCAACCCTGGCCCAGATGACAGCCAAAGCAATCGATCTGCTGAAAACACATCAGAACGGCTTTTTCCTTCAGGTTGAAGGAGCCTCTATTGATAAAGAAGATCACGCAGCCAATCCGTGCGGGCAGACAGGTGAAACGGTCGATCTCGACGAGGCGGTTCAGCAGGCACTGGCGTTTGCCCGCGAAGAGGGCAACACGCTGGTGGTGGTGACGGCGGATCATGCGCACAGCAGCCAGATCATCGCCAATGGCACCAGCGCCCCTGGCCTGACTCAGGCATTAAACACCCGAGATAACGCGGTAATGACGATCAGCTATGGCAATTCAGATACGGATTCACAGGGGCATACCGGTACGCAGCTGCGCATCGCGGCCTACGGTCCCTATGCGGCAAACGTGGTGGGACTAACCGATCAGACCGATCTCTTTTTTACGCTGCGTCGTGCGATGGGATTAGAGTAAGAGAAGCAGCGTCTCCCGGCAGGCGAGAGACGCTGTTACTCCCTTTTTGTCAGACGCGATGCTCGCGCAGCTGTGTCATAAAGCCCTGCACCCACTCCATGCGCAGCTTGCGCTCCGTCAGATCACGCGTAAAGCGGAGACGCGTCGGCCCATCCAGCTTCCACTGCTGCGGATCTTTCTGTAGCAGGCCAATCAGCCAGGCAGGATCCACGCTGTTTTGTGGCGCGAAATCAAAGAAGCCTCCTTTGTCACTGACTTCAATTTTGCGAATGCCGAAACTGCGCGCCACCAGGCGCAACGCTGCGATATCCAGCAGATTTCGCGCCGCATCCGGCAGCATGCCGAAGCGGTCGATCATCTCAACCTTCAGCTCCTGCAACTCCTCTTCAGCTTCTGCGCTGGCGATGCGCTTATAGAGCGACAGGCGAGTATTCACGTCAGGAATAAACGCTTCTGGCAGCAGCGCAGGCATGCGCAGCTCAACCTCGGTCTGGTTACTGGTGAGATCTTCCAGCGACGGTTCGCGGCCCGCTTTCAACGCATCGACCGCATTTTCCAGCAGCTCCATATAAAGTGAGAAGCCCAGCGTCTCCATCTGGCCGCTCTGCTCTTCACCCAGCAGCTCGCCCGCACCACGGATCTCAAGATCGTGCGTCGCCAGCGCAAAGCCCGCGCCAAGATCTTCCAGCGAGGCGATCGCTTCCAGACGCTTCTGCGCGTCACTGGTCATCGCCTTTGGATGCGGCGTCAGCAGCCAGGCATAAGCCTGGTGATGCGAACGGCCAACGCGGCCGCGCAGCTGATGCAGCTGTGCCAGACCGAAGTGGTCGGCACGCTCGATGATAATGGTGTTGGCAGTAGGAATATCGATGCCGGTTTCAATGATGGTGGTGCAGACCAGTACATTAAAACGCTGATGATGAAAGTCATTCATCACCCGCTCAAGGTCGCGCTCACGCATCTGACCATGGCCGATAGCAATACGTGCTTCGGGCACCAGCTCCGCCAGCCGCTGCGCTGCCTTTTCAATGTTCTCAACGTCGTTGTAGAGGTAGTACACCTGGCCACCGCGCAGCACCTCACGCAGAATCGCCTCACGCACCACCAGATTGTCATACTCACGTACAAAGGTTTTTACCGCCAGACGGCGCGCGGGCGGCGTAGCGATGATCGAGAGATCGCGCATGCCGCTCATGGCCATATTGAGGGTGCGGGGGATCGGCGTCGCGGTCAGCGTCAGAATATCGACGTCGGCGCGCATCGCCTTGATACGCTCTTTGTGACGCACGCCAAACCGGTGCTCCTCATCAACAATCAGTAGCCCCAGATCGTGCCACTTCAGGTCGCTCATCAGCAGCTTGTGCGTGCCAATCAGGATATCGATTTTGCCTTCACTCGCCTCCTGCAATACCTGAGTTTGCTCTCTGGCGCTGCGGAAGCGCGACAGCATCTCAATACGTACCGGCCAGTTAGCAAAGCGATCGCGGAAGTTGTCATAGTGCTGCTGCGCCAGGAGCGTCGTCGGCACCAGCACCGCTACCTGCTTATGGTTCTCAACAGCAAGGAACGCCGCACGCATCGCCACCTCGGTCTTGCCGAAGCCGACGTCGCCGCACACCAGACGATCCATCGCCAGCGGCTGACACATATCGCTCAGCACGGCGTTAATTGCCTGAGCCTGATCGGGGGTGGTTTCAAACGGGAAGCTCTCGCAGAACAGCTGATATTGTTCACGATCGTACTTAAAGGCGTAACCTGCTTTGGCGGCGCGCTGAGCATAAATGTCCAGCAGCTCAGCGGCGACGTCGCGCACTTTCTCTGCCGCTTTCTGCCGCGCCCGCGACCAGGCATCGCTGCCCAGCTTATGAAGCGGCGCGTTTTCGTCTGCACCACCGGCGTAGCGACTGATCAGATGCAGTGAAGAGACCGGTACATAGAGTTTGGCGTCATTCGCGTAGGAGAGCATCAGGTACTCGGCCATGATGCCGCCTGCCTCCAGCGTGGTCAGGCCGATATAGCGGCCAACGCCATGCTCCAGATGGACCACCGGCTGCCCGGGCGTTAATTCGGCCAGGTTGCGGATCAAAATATCAGGATTGATGGTTCGGCGCGTATCCTGGCGGCGACGGCTGACACGCTCTCCCAGCAGATCGCTTTCGCAGATCAGTGCGCGATTGCGCAGCGTATCAACGAAGCCGCGTTCGCTGGCACCTGTCATTAGCGTAAAGCGCTCCCCGGCCTGATCGAAACGCTGTACCGTCTGCGGACGCAATTTGATACGCGCCAGCAGCTCCAGCAGGCTTTCACGGCGACCTTCACTCTCAACCGAGAAGGTGACCGATCCGCTAAAGCTGTCGAGAAACTGGCGCAGTGGATCCAGCGGCGTTTTAACCTGCGCCTGCACGGCAATATCGGGCAGCGGCTGGTAGCCAAGATTGGTGTTCGCCGCCTTTTCCGGCAGCATTTCGTTGGTCATCTGTACGCGCGGCCACTGGTTCAGTTCGTGCAAAAGCGCGTCCGGACGTAGCCAGAGCGTGGCAGGTGTCAGCAGGGGACGCATTGGGTCAACACGGCGGTTTTCGTAGCGTGCTTCCACATCCTGCCAGAAACGTTCTGCGCTGCCGCTCAGATCGCCGCAGTTCACCACCAGCGTATTGTCTGGCAGATAGCTGAAGAGCGTGGGCAGATCCTGTTCAAAAAAGAGCGGCTGCCAGTACTCAATCCCGGCGGGCAGGGTGCCTTTGCTGACCTGCTGATAGATGTGTTCCGGCTCGCGGCGCACATCGAACAGCTCGCGCCAGCGGGTACGAAACAGCTCAATTGCCGCTTTGTCCGTTGGGAATTCATGGGCCGGCAGCAGGTTAATGGCTGGTACGGCTTCCAGCGTGCGCTGGCTGTCGACGTCAAACAGCCTCAGGCTGTCGATTTCATCGTCAAAGAAGTCGATGCGGTAGGGCTGCTCACTGCCCATTGGAAAAAGGTCGAGCAGCGCGCCACGCGTGGCGTATTCGCCGTGCTCCATCACCTGGTCAACGTGGCGGTAGCCCGCCTGCTCCAGCTGATCGCGCAGGCGGTCTCGCGACAGTTTCTGTCCCTGCTGCATCACCAGCGCGTGACCGTGCAGGTACGGGTGTGGACAGACGCGCTGCATCAGAGTATTGACCGGCATAATCAGCATGCCGCGCGTCATGGTCGGCAGCTGGTAGAGCGTCGACAGGCGGGCCGAGATAATATCCTGATGCGGTGAGAAGCTGTCATAAGGCAGCGTTTCCCAGTCGGCAAGATGGCTGACAGGCAGATCGGTAAACTGGCGGATTTCATCCAGCAGGCGCAGCGCGGTTTGCATATCGGGCGTAATCATCAGCACCGGACCAGCGTGGCGCTCGGTAATGCTGGCGCACTCTACCGCGTGTGCGGCACCGATCAGCTGGCCGAGCTGGCGACGATCGCCGGGTTTAACGGGCAGGGCATAGCGGGTCTGTTCGGACATGGGATCTTGTGATTCTCTCCATTTTTTCCAGGGCGCCATGATTCCACATAACGCCCTGGCGATCACCTGCTGCGACGGTTTTTCCTTTGCGCGGTGGCCGGGTTATTTGGCGGATGGTTGGGTATAGTGCATACGCGGGCGATCGATGTTCGCCCAGCTTAAATCGCTCTCCAGATGATAGCTGTGGTTGCCGTCGTCCCACTTCACGTAGTAACCGGTCGGCGCGTCTCCCTGTTCAAAAACGTTAACAACCTCGCCTTTAATTTCTCCCGATTTGTGTTTCACAATACTGCCTTTGGGATATTTGAACATGGTGTTGACTCCCGCGCCTGAGGATCACAGTGGTAACTCCGCTTCTAAGTGTAGCCTATGCCCTGAGCGGGTGATTAGCGCTGCCGTCGCCTCTTTTTACAAAAATCGGCCATACTTTGCCGCGTACTCAGAGGGTTAGTGGTTTCATAAACCGGACGCCTCCTTTATCATCACGGGTCTACTTTAGGCAACTGCCAAGACGGAATACATGTATCAACCTGTCGCGCTATTTATCGGCCTGCGCTATATGCGCGGGCGAGCATCGGATC
This sequence comes from Pantoea sp. KPR_PJ, assembly GCF_041386365.1. Classification (NCBI taxonomy): domain Bacteria; kingdom Pseudomonadati; phylum Pseudomonadota; class Gammaproteobacteria; order Enterobacterales; family Erwiniaceae; genus Pantoea; species Pantoea sp. KPR_PJ. Next base: position 355,266 of record NZ_JABMIK010000001.1, read on the forward strand.
GCTTTGGTCGCTTCGTTTCCTGGCTCTCTACTATCGGCATCACGCTTGGCGTGCTGGCCCTTGTTACCGTGCTATCGGTAATGAACGGCTTTGAGCGCGAGCTGGAGGGCAACATCCTTGGATTAATGCCGCAGGCGCTGATCACCAGCGACAAAGGCAGCATCAATCCACAGCAGCAGCCCGCCAGCAGCCTGAAGCTTCAGGGCATCAGCCGCGTCGAGCCGCTCACCACCTCTGATGTGGTGTTGCAGAGCGCGCACAACGTATCGGTAGGCGTGATGCTCGGTATTCAGCCCGACCAGCCCGATCCGCTAACGCCGTTTTTAGTCAACACACCACAGAGCGTGCTGCAGTCTGGTCAGTACAACGTCATCCTTGGCGAACAGCTGGCGTCGCAGCTTGGCGTAAAGCGTGGCGATGAGCTGCGTCTGATGGTGCCGTCGGTCAGCCAGTTTACCCCTATGGGCCGCGTGCCGAGTCAGCGACTCTTTACCGTAGCGGGCACCTACGCTGCTAACAGTGAGGTGGATGGCTATCAGATTCTGGTCAACCAGCAGGATGCCTCGCGCCTGATGCGTTACCCGGTGGGGAATGTGACCGGCTGGCGTCTCTGGCTGGATAAGCCGCTGGCGGTGGATAGCCTCAGCCAGCAGCCGCTGCCGGCCGGGCTGGTATGGAAAGACTGGCGCGAGCGCAAAGGCGATCTTTTCCAGGCGGTGCGCATGGAGAAAAATATGATGGGGCTGCTGCTCAGCCTGATCGTTGCCGTTGCCGCCTTCAATATCATTACCTCACTTGGCCTGTTGATCATGGAAAAGCAGGGCGAGGTGGCGATTCTGCAAACCCAGGGACTAACCCGCCGTCAGATTATGGCGGTGTTTATGGTGCAGGGAGCCAGCGCCGGGATCATCGGCGCGCTGCTGGGCACGCTGCTCGGCGTGCTGCTCGCCAGCCAGCTCAATAATCTGATGCCGGTTATCGGCCTGTTCCTTGATGGCGCGGCACTGCCGGTCGACATTAACGTCTGGCAGGTGGTGACCATTGCCGTAACGGCAATGGTTGTTGCGCTGCTGTCGACGCTCTATCCTTCCTGGCGCGCCGCCGCCGTTCAACCCGCTGAGGCTTTACGTTATGAGTAACACCCCTTTGTTGCAGTGCCGCGAACTCTGCAAACGCTATCAGGAAGGCAGCGTGCAGACTGATGTGCTGCGCAACGTGACCTTTAGCCTGCAACCCGGTGAGCTGATGGCGATTGTCGGCAGCTCCGGCTCCGGCAAGAGTACGCTGCTCCACCTGCTGGGCGGTCTTGATGCACCGACCTCCGGCGATGTGGTCTTTGATAGTCAGTCGCTGAATGCCATGTCCTCATCGGCGAAAGCTGCACTGCGCAATCGCGAGCTGGGCTTTATCTACCAGTTTCACCATCTGCTGCCAGACTTCAACGCGCTGGAAAATGTGGCGATGCCGCTGCTGATTGGCAAAACCGGCAAGGCAGAGGCGCAGCAGCGCGCGCGGGAGATGCTGGCGGCGGTGGGGCTTGAGAAGCGTGCCCATCATCGTCCTTCTGAACTGTCAGGCGGTGAGCGCCAGCGCGTCTCTATTGCCCGCGCGCTGGTAAACCGGCCGCGCCTGGTGATGGCCGATGAGCCAACCGGTAACCTCGACGCGCGCAATGCCGACGCCATTTTTGAACTGCTTGGCGAGCTGAATGTCCGTCAGGGCACCGCCTTTCTGGTGGTGACGCATGACCTGCATCTGGCGAAGCGTCTGTCGCGCCAGATGGAGATGCGTGACGGTCAGTTAAGTGAGCAGGTGACCTTAGCAGGAGCGCTGTAATGGGTTCATCGTTATCCCTGTTGTTAGGGCTGCGTTTCAGTCGCGGTCGCCGTGGCGGCGGCATGGTGTCGCTGATTTCAATCATCTCGACGTTCGGCATTGCGCTGGGCGTGGCGGTGTTAATTATTGGCCTGAGCGCCATGAATGGGTTTGAGCGCGAGCTCAACAACCGCATTCTGGCGGTGGTGCCGCACGGTGAGATCGAGGCGGTAAATCAGCCCTTTCAGCACTGGCAGTCGTTGATTGCGCCGGTTGAGCAGGTGCCCGGTATCGCCGCAGCGGCACCCTATGTCAACTTTACTGGCCTGATTGAGAGCGGGGCGAAGCTACAGGCGTTGCAGGTAAAAGGCGTTGATCCGGCGCAGGAGCCGCGCCTGAGCGCGCTGCCGCAGTTTGTTGAGGGCAACGCCTGGTCAACCTTCGCGGCAGGCAAACAGCAGATTATTTTAGGGGGCGGCATTGCCCGGGCGCTGAATGTGAAGCAGGGCAGCTGGATCACCATCATGATCCCTAATAATGATGGCGGTACAAAGCTGCTACAGCCCAGGCGCGTTCGCCTTCAGGTCAGCGGCATCCTGCAGCTGAGCGGAATGCTGGACCACAGTCTGGCGCTGGTGCCGCTGGCTGACGCGCAAAACTATCTCGACATGGGTGACAGTGTCACGGGTATCGCGCTGAAGATGAACGATCCTTTCCAGGCGGTAAAGCTGGTTCGCGACGCAGGCGAAGCGACCCACGGCTACGTCTATATCCGTAGCTGGATTGGCACTTTTGGCTATATGTATCGTGATATTCAGATGATCCGCGCCATTATGTATCTGGCGATGGTGCTGGTCATTGGCGTAGCCTGTTTCAATATCGTCTCAACGCTGGTGATGGCGGTGAAAGACAAAAGCAGCGATATTGCAGTGCTACGCACGCTGGGAGCGAAAGATGGGCTTATTCGCGCCATTTTTATCTGGTACGGCCTGCTGGCTGGGCTGCTTGGCAGCATCAGCGGCGTGGTCATCGGCGTGCTGGTGGCGCTTAACCTGACCTCGCTGGTGCGTGGGCTGGAATCGCTGACCGGCCATCATTTACTGGCGGGCGATATTTACTTTATCGACTTTTTGCCATCTGAGCTGCACTGGCTGGACGTTTTTTCCGTACTGCTGACGGCCATTGTGTTGAGCCTGCTGGCGAGCTGGTATCCGGCACGTCGTGCCAGCCGTATCGATCCGGCCCGCGTGCTCAGCGGCCAGTAAAACGCGGCGTCGTGCTGTCACACGCGGCCGCTATACCTGCGTTTTTTAGCGGCAACCCGACGTTGCCCACAAGGAGTTTTTATGCGCACACCGCGTCGACGCTTGCGACTCGCCCGTTACAAGAAAACCCGCCGCAAGGTGCACCAGCGTTTTCGGCAGCGCATTTTCGAGCGCGATCGTCAGGCCGAGTTAACGGCCCATCCGCAGCCATTTGTGGTGGTGCTGACTGGCGCAGGCATTTCGGCAGAATCGGGTATTCAGACGTTCCGCGCCGCTGATGGTCTGTGGGAAGAGCACCGCGTCGAAGATGTGGCGACGCCGGAGGGATACCGCCGCGATCCCGAACTGGTGCAGCGCTTCTATAATCAGCGCCGTCGGACGTTACAGTCCGCTGCGATTCAGCCTAACGCCGCCCACAAGGCGCTGGCCGAGCTGGAACAGGTGCTGGGCGACAATTTTCTGCTGGTCACGCAGAACATTGATAACCTGCACGAGCGCGCCGGCAACAGCCGCGTGCTGCATATGCATGGTGAATTGCTGAAGGTGCGCTGCACCAGCAGCGGTCAGGTCATTGAGTGGAGCGACGATCTCACCACTGACGATCGCTGCACGTGCTGTCAGTTTCCTGCGCCGCTGCGACCGCATGTGGTGTGGTTTGGGGAGATGCCCATCGGCATGGAGGAGATTTATCACGCGCTGGAAAAGGCCGATCTCTTTATCGCGATTGGTACCTCCGGGCATGTCTATCCGGCCGCGGGGTTTGTTCATGAAGCCAGACTACAGGGCGCGCACACCGTTGAGCTCAATCTGGAGCCGAGTCAGGTAGGGAACGAGTTTGCCGAACGCCACTATGGGCTGGCGAGCCAGGAAGTGCCGCAGTTTGTCGATGGTTTTTTGCGGAGTTTGTATAAGTAACTCCGTTTTAGCCAGGCTGCACAAACGTTCGCAAATGGGTAGCACGGTCTGAAGAGCAAAGCGGCCCGCGACAAGGAAGCCGTGGGCCGTGCGCGCAGGAATGTTTTGAGCGATCTGGCGATCGGACCCTGCTCCCCGCGTTGGCATCTGTTTAATAAAAAGGCGGCAACGCCGCCAGTTTGTTACCGACCCGCCTTTAACTTCTGGAACAGCGTCTCATACTGCACGCTGGCGTCGCCGACATCGTTCTGCCACTCGCCATGTTTGATTACCTCGGCTGAAGGGTAGAGCGACGGATCGCTCGCCACCGCTTTCGGCAGTAGCGCCTTCGCCGCGAGGTTCGGCGTCGGGTAGCCGATGGTTTCTGCCACTTTGGCCGCGACGTCTGGACGCAGCAGGAAGTTAATCAGCTTCAGCGCGCCTGCCTTGTTTTTCGCGTTAGCCGGGATGGCCAGGTTATCCATCCAGAAAATGCCGCCCTCTTTCGGCCAGACCACCTCCAGCGGCGTGCCCGCCTGACGCGCCACGTAAGCAGAACCGTTCCAGATCATGCCGAGATTGACCTCGCCCTCCATATAGGGATTGCCAGGGTTATCTGAGTTAAAGGCCAGCACGTTTGGCATCAGTTTCTTCAGCTCTTCATAGGCGGCGTTGATCTCTTTGGGGTCGCGGGTATTGCCGGAGAGACCCAGTTTGCGCAGTGCCATCTGGAACACCTCGCGCGCGTCGTCGGTCAGCAGCAGGCTCTGCTTATATTCTGGCTTCCAGAGATCGGCCCAGCTCTGCACCGACTTCGCGTCAACCGCGTCAGTATTGACGCCGATCGCCGTCGCGCCCCAGATATAGGGGACGGAATAGTCGTTATCAGGATCGAACGGCTTATTCAGCAGGTTGGGGTCAAGATTGCTGAAGTTGCTGAGCTGTGCCTTATCGATCTTTTGCAGCATGCCTTCATTGCGCATCTTCGCCACGAAGTAGGTGGAGGGCACGACCAAGTCGTAGGCGCCATCTTTCCAGGTTTTCAGCTTGGCGTACATACTTTCGTTGGACTCATAGGTGGAGTAGATCACCTTGATGCCGGTCTCCTTGGTAAACTGCTCCAGCAGTCCCGGTGGCACATATTCGGTCCAGTTGTAGAAGTAGAGCGTGTTGCTGTCGTCAGCCTGTGCGCCCTGCATGCCCAGTGCCAGCGCCCCTGCCGCCAGCCAGTGAGACCATCTTTTCATTATTCATCCTCTATTGGGTTTTATCACGGAGCAGCAACTGGCTGATGCCAACCAGCAGCAGCGACAGCAACAGCAAAATGGTTGCCAGCGCATTGACCTCCGGCGAGACGCCGACCTTCACCATCGAATAGATCTTCAGCGGCAGAATTTCAAAGCTCGGCCCGGTCACAAACGAGGAGACCACGACGTCATCCATCGACAGCGTAAAGCTCAGTAGCCAGCCAGCGACAACGGCCGGCATTGCCAGCGGCAGAATAATCTTGCGCAAAATCGTGGTTTCGCTCGCGCCCAGATCTTTTGCTGCCTCCAGCATGCGCACGTCAAAACCTTTCAGCCGCGAGTAGACGGTGATCACCACAAACGGCAGGCAGAAGGTAATGTGTGAAAAAAGCAGTGACCAGAAGCCGAGCGAAATACCCAGCAGCATAAACAGCACCAGCAGCGAAATCGCCATCACAATATCGGGAGACATCATCACCACGAACAGCATCCCGCTGACAAAGGGCTTACCGCGAAAGCGGTAGCGGTAGAGTGCGACCGCAGTCAGTGAGCCGATCAGCGTCGCACTGCTGGCTGAGAGCACGCCCATGATCAGCGAGTGCTGTGCCGCCTGAATCAGGCTGTCGTTATTTATCAGCAGGCGATACCACTGGGTGCTGAAGCCCTGCCAGTGAATGCCAAAGCGCGACGCGTTAAACGAGTTAACGACCAGGATGATGACGGGAATATAAAACCAGGCGTAGATCGCGGTCATAAAGCTGCCGCGTAGCAGGCGTGCGATCATTCCAGCTCCACCTTTTTGTTCAGCAGGCGCGCGGCACGCCAGTAAAACAGCAGCATCAGGCCCATCAGCAGCGTCATGACGATGCTGGTGGCCGCGCCAAATGGCCAGTCGCGAATATTGAGGAACTGGCTTTTGATGATGTTGCCAATCAGGAGGTTTTTCGCTCCCCCCATCAGGTCAGCCACGTAAAACAGGCCCATTGCCGGGATAAACACCAGCAGGCAGCCCGCCACGATGCCAGGCAGGGTAAGCGGCAGAATAATGCGGAAAAAGGTCTGGACCTTGCTGGCACCGAGATCGCGTGCCGCTTCAAGGCAGGCGCGGTCCAGCTTTTCGAGGCTGGAGTAGAGCGGCAGCACCATAAAGGGCAGCAAAATGTAGATGAGACCCAGGATCACCGCCTGTGGCGTATACATAATGCGGAACGGGGTCTCGATAACGCCCAGCCACAGCAGAAACTCATTCAGCCAGCCGCGCGTGCTGAGGAAAATTTTTAGCCCGTAAATACGAATCAGCGAGTTAGTCCAGAAGGGCACAATCAGCAGAAACAGCATCAGTGGACGCAGGCGTTCAGGAAGCTTCGTCAGGCACCAGGCGAAGGGATAGCCCAGCAGCAAGCAGCAGAGCGTGGCGATCGCTGCCATATTCAGCGAGTGCAGCAGCACCTCGCCGTAGAGCGGATCGAGCAGCCGCGTATAGTTGCTGAGGGTGAAGGCCATGCGAACAACGTGCGCATCGTCGCGCGTCAGGAAGCTGGTGATGAAGATCATCAGATTCGGCAGCAGGACAAACAGGACCAGCCAGCCGACAATCAGTGCCGTCACGCCATTCTGGAAACGGTTACGCATCAGTTTCATACGGCAGCACCACCTCCCAGCGGGGTACCCAGTTCACCACCATTTTCTGGTTCAGGGAGTGATCAAAATCGGGATCGTCTTCATTAAAGAATTCGCTCACCGTCACCAGCTTGCCATTTTCCAGCTCCACGGTGGACTCCAGCGTCATTCCTTTATAGTTGCGCTCGCGCACGTAGCCGATTAATCCCGCTACCGCCTGTTCGCTGTGCACTTCTTCGACGCGCAGATCTTCCGGACGCAGCAGCACATGCAGCCGATCGCCAACGCTGACCGGAAATGCGCAGTGGATGTCGCACTCGCGGCCTTCAACGCGCGCGCGCAGGCGCGGCGCATCGCGGATGTCGAGCACGTCAGCGTCAAAGACATTGATCTCACCAATAAAGCGCGCCACAAACAGGTTTTTGGGCTCTTCGTAGATTTCGCGCGGCGTGCCGTCCTGCTCAATCTTACCGTCGCGCATCACCACGATGCGGTCTGACATCGTCAGCGCCTCTTCCTGATCGTGGGTCACAAAGACAAAGGTGATGCCGAGCTTGCGCTGGAGCGCCTTAAGCTCGTTTTGCATCTGCTTGCGCAGTTTGTAGTCGAGCGCAGAGAGAGATTCATCAAGCAGCAGGACCCTGGGGCGATTCACCACTGCGCGCGCAATGGCCACGCGCTGCTGCTGGCCGCCAGAGAGCTGGTGCGGGCGACGGTCGGCAAAGTGTTCCAGCTGCACCATCGCCAGCGCCTCGCTGACGCGTGCGGCGATCTCTGCATCAGGCGTTTTCTGCATGCGCAGGCCAAAGGCGACGTTTTCAAACACCGACATGTGCGGAAAGAGGGCATAGCTCTGGAAAACCGTGTTGACGTGGCGGTGTTCGGCGGGCGTATGGGTGATATCCACCTCATCCAGCATGACACTGCCGCTGTCGGCTTCTTCCAGTCCGGCAATCAGCCGCAGAATCGTTGTTTTGCCACAGCCTGATGGACCGAGCAGGGTAATGAACTCCCCGTGGTCGATGGCCAGGTTAAAGTTACTGATGATCGACTTGCCGTCGAAAGCTTTACTGATGCCAGAAAGCGTAACCAGCGCCTGCTGCGCGCGTGTTTGCGTCATTTTAGTCACTCAGTCGGTAATGAGGTCGAACCCAATACAGCATAGCCGTTCGCGTCGGCCTGCCAGCGAGAGGGCGCGATGATACCTGAAAATCAGGGCAATGCCATTTTTTGGCGGTGAAAAGAGCCGTTCATGCGCGCCATGCGCGATGTTATCACCTGCGGCATACCATCCTGTTGATGCGGCACCTTGTTTTTCGCCTTCACGACTTCTGTAAACGCGCCGCGCAGGTTAACCTGTCAGATAATGATATGACGCAACATGCGTTGGGCAGGGCTGTTGATAATAACAGACGGCTTCTTTTGAAGGATGGCATATGGAACAGTTACTTGAACGGTTTTTAAGTTACGTGGCAGTGGAAACGCAGGCAAAACCGCAGGCGCGCCAGGTGCCAAGCAGCGAAGGGCAGTGGACGCTGGCGCGTCAGTTACAGGAAGAGTTGATTGCGCTGGGTTTTATTGACGTCTCGCTGAGCGATCACTGCTGCGTGATGGGAACGCTACCCGCCAACGTTGACTGGCCAACGCCAGTGATCGGCTTTATCTCCCACATGGATACCTCCCCCGATTTTACGGCGAAAAACGTTAGCCCGCAGATCATTGAAAACTATCGCGGCGGCGATATTGCTCTCGGAACGGGAGAGGAGGTGCTGTCGCCCGTGATGTTCCCGGTTCTGCATAAGCTGATCGGCCACACCTTGATCACCACCGACGGCAAAACGCTGCTCGGCGCTGACGATAAGGCAGGCATTGCTGAAATCATGACCGCCATGGCGCGCCTCAGCAAAGGCGATATTCCGCACGGCGCGATCCGCGTCGCCTTTACGCCGGATGAAGAGATTGGACGCGGTACCTCCCATTTTGACGTCGAAGGCTTTGCTGCCGACTGGGCCTACACCGTTGACGGCAGCGATCTGGGCGAGTTCGAATATGAGAATTTTAACGCCGCCTCTGCGGTGGTCAAAATTGTGGGAAACAACGTTCATCCCGGCTCGGCCAAAGGCGTCATGGTCAATGCACTCGACTTAGCCACCGCGTTTCATGCCGACGTGCCTGCACAGGAGCGGCCGCAGTTTACCGACGGCTACGAAGGTTTTTACCATCTGCACCAGATGAAAGGCACGGTCGAGCACGCGGAGTTGCAGTACATTATTCGCGACTTCGATACCGACGCGTTCGAGCAGCGCAAGCAGACGCTGCTGGCGATTGCCGAGCGTATCAACAGCCGCCTGCACAAAGACTGCTCGGTGACGGTGGAGATCAGCAACAGCTACCGCAACATGCGCGAAAAGGTAGAGCCGCACCCGCACATTATCGAGCTGGCGCTTCAGGCGATGCGCGACTGCGGTATTGAGCCAAAAGTGAAACCGATCCGCGGCGGCACTGACGGTTCCGCACTCTCCTGGAAGGGCCTGCCGTGCCCGAATATTTTTACTGGCGGCTATAACTACCACGGTAAGCACGAGTTTGCCTCGCTCAATATCATGGCGCAGTCGGTGGAGGTGATTGTCCGGCTGGCCGAGCTGGCCGCTGAGAAAAAGGGATAAAAAAAGCGCCTCCGTCAGGAGGCGCTTCGCGCAGAGAGGCAGGATGGCGCGGAATGCTGTACGCCGCGCCATCCGCGTTTAACGCCTGCGTAGTCTGATGCCGCTATTCAGCGTCGCTGAAGTACCAGTATCCGGCGTTCACCAGCGCAGCAAGCTGTGCCAGCAGCGACGGATCGTCCAGCGCTTCACCAAAATCGTCCAGGCTTAGCGTGTGGCGATGCGCCAGCGCCGTCAGGACTTCTGGCTGTGAACATTCAACGCGCTCACCGTTAACGTACACCGCGTCGCCAATGGTCAATACCCGCAGGCCGCCCAGGCGTGACAGCGTGTCGCCCTGTTGCAGCGCATCGTAAATTTCATCGGGCTGATAGGGCGGTTCCGGCGGTGAAACGTCCAGTTCGTGACGCGACTGCGAGATAAATTCGCCAAACCAGTTAGCGAAATGCTCGGGCTGATCGATGACATCCTGCATCACTTTACGAATACCTTCGATCTCCTCAGGCAGGATCTGCGACGGGCAGTCGCGCGCAGGGACATCAGGATCGCTGTAGCGATAGCTGCCCAGCTCGCGTGCCAGCACATAGTCGGCAAACCCGCTGATCAGCTCGCGGCCACTCGGCGCGCGGAAGCCGACCGAGTAGTTGATAGCATTCTCCAGCGAATAGCCCTCGTGCGGGAAACCCGGTGGAATATAGAGAATATCGCCTGGCTCCATCTCTTCATCAATGATGGCATCAAACGGTTCTACCTGTAACAGGTCGGGATGTGGGCAGTGCTGCTTCATCGGCACTTTTTCCCCGACGCGCCAGCGGCGGCGGCCGGTGCCCTGAATAATAAAGACGTCATACTGATCGAAATGCGGGCCAACGCCGCCGCCCGGTACGGCAAAGGAGATCATCAGATCGTCAATGCGCCAGTCTGGCAAAAAGCGGAACGGACGCATCAGCGCCGCTGAGGGCTCGTGCCAGTGGTTTACCGCCTGTACCAGCAGCGACCAGTCGTTTTCACCAAGGTGATCGTAACTTTCGAACGGGCCGTGGCTCACCTGCCATTTGCCGTTGTTATGGCTCACCAGGCGGCTGTCCACCTCGTTTTCCATCGCCAGTCCGGCCAGCTCGTCAGGAGAAATAGGGTCGACAAAGTTTTTGAAGCCGCGTTTGAGCAGTACCGGGCGTTTCTGCCAGTAGCGCTGAATAAAGTCGGGCCAGTTGAGATCGAGCTGATAATCCATAGAGAGGTTCCACGTGGGGCTGTAAATGCAGGCAAGTATAACAGCCCCTGCACCTTTCTACTCGCGGCGATGTTCGACTTCCTGCCGTCTGAAGATCACTTCCATTCGCGCACCACCCAATGGGCTGGATGTAGCAATAACCTGGCCCTCATACTGCTCCAGAATATCGACCACTACCGCCAGCCCCAGACCCTGACCGGGGCGCAGCGTATCAGCGCGCTGGCCGCGCATAAAAACCAAATCACGTTTGCTCTCCGGGATGCCGGGGCCGTCATCGTCAATAAACAGATGCAGCGACTGGTCAGTCTGGCGCACGCTGACCTCAATAAATTCCAGACAGTATTTGCAGGCGTTGTCCAGCACGTTGCCCAGCACTTCCATAAAATCATTCTTGTCGCCGATAAAGGTCACTTCCGGAGAGATATCCAGGGTGATCGCCACGCCTTTATGCTGGTAAACCTTATTCAACGCTGAGCAGAGGCTGTCGAGCAGGGCAGACACCGGATGCAGGTCACGCAGCAGCGGATTGTGGTCCGCCTGCATACTGGCGCGATGCAGATAGTAGCCAATCTGCTGCGAAATGCGGCTGATCTGCTCCAGCATTACCGGTTCGGCCTCTTCAATAGTGACCTCTTTGCTGTTGCGCAATGAACGCAGCGTGCTTTGCAGCACCGCCAGCGGCGTCTTCAGGCTGTGTGTCAGGTCTGAAAGCGTGGTGCGATAGCGCGTATAGCGCTGGCGCTCATTGCTCAGCAGCAGATTCAGGTTTCGCACCAGACTGCGCAGCTCCTGCGGCGGCGAATCATCAAGATTGTCACGCTGATTAGTCTCCAGCTCCCGTATCTGCATAGCAAGGCGGCCGATAGGTCGCAGGCTCCAGTGCGCGGCCAGCCACAGCAGTGGGATCACCAGAATCAGGTTGGCGGCCAGCACGTAGCTGAACCAGGACCAGACCACGTCAGAATGCTGAAGCTCCTGCGGAATGGAATCTACCACCACAACGGTGAGTGCGGGCAGGCTAGTGGTTGCGTCATAGCGGTTGACCGCGACAGAGTGGGTAAAGGTGTCATTACGATCGTTGTCGATAGCGCTTAACCGCTTTTGCGCCGACAGGTCGTTACCGATCGCCACGGCGCTGGTGCGGTTGCTGGTGTCGATCTCATAAAAGTCGGGCTTCAGCAGCCATTTGGGTTGAATTTTAGCCCGTATTTCCGGCACGTCGCGCTGCTGCCACAGCAGCTTGCCCTGTTCGTCATAGATAAATACCAGCGTCGGAAAATTAAGGGTCATACGTTCCGGCTGCGCAATGGTCAGGCGGTTATCCTGCCACTGTGCCAGGGTATAAAAGAGATTGCTCTCGCCGCGCATGACACGGTAGGTATTTTTGTCAAAGCTGACGACATAGCCGACAACGGCAACCATGCCATAGGAGAGTGAGAGAAACAGCACAATAGCCGAGCACGCCAGCAAAAAGCGGGCGCGCAGCGAAAGGGGGCGATAGCGAGTAAACCAGCGCATCAGAGATCGAAACGGTATCCCTGGCCGCGCACTGTGGTAATGACTTCATCCGTATGCAGCGCCTGAATTTTTTTACGCAGGCGCCCCATCAGCACGTCAATAGTATGGCTTTCACGCAGCTCGGCATCGGGATAGAGCTGGAGCATCAGGGAGTCTTTGCTTACCACTTTGCCCGCGTTGCGGATCAGCGTTTCCACGATGGTGTATTCAAAGGCGGTCAGCTTGACCGGCTGGTCGTGGATAGTGAGTTCACGGCGCGACAGATCGACCTGGAAAGGCGCCATGTCAATGATCTGTGAAGCATGTCCGCTGTTGCGACGCATCAGCGCCTGCAAGCGTGCCGCCACTTCTTCAATATGGAAAGGTTTGGTGACGTAGTCGTCAGCACCGGCTTCCAGCGCTTCAACTTTCGCCTGCCAGCCTTCGCGTGCGGTGAGTACCAGAATGGGCTGACGCACCGACTGGCCGCGCCAGCGGCGAATGAGCGACATACCGTCTTCATCCGGCAGCCCCAGATCGACCAGCGCGATGTCCGGCAAATGCTCCTGCAAAAAATAGTCGGCTTCCTTTGCGTCCTCTGCGGCATCGACCTGATGCCCCATATCACGCAACTGAACAGCGAGATGATGGCGCAACAGAGCATTATCTTCCACAACCAAAACACGCATGGTTTGTCCTTCTTATTCAGAACATTCAGTAAAGATAAAGTATACGCAAAACCGTTTAAACAAAAGGTTAACGCAGGCCGTCATTTGCCAGCCTGCGCAGCCGCACTATTTCAGCTCATCTACCATCTGGATCGCACGACCCAAATAGTTAGCTGGCGTCATCTGTTTCAGGCGGGTTTTTTCCTCTTCCGGCAGCGCCAGGCTGTCGATAAAGGTTTGCATACCTGCGGCATCAACGCGCTTGCCGCGCGTCAGCTCTTTCAACTTCTCGTAAGGTTTTTCGATGCCGTAGCGACGCATAACGGTCTGAATCGGTTCGGCCAGCACTTCCCAGTTATGATCGAGTTCGTCCAGCAGGCGTTCGCGGTTCACTTCCAGTTTGGAGATGCCTTTCAGGGTCGCCTGATAGGCGATTAACGCATAGCCGACGCCAACGCCCAGGTTGCGCAGCACGGTAGAGTCGGTGAGGTCGCGCTGCCAGCGTGATACCGGCAGCTTGCTCGCCAGATGCTGCATGACGGCATTTGCCAGGCCCAGATTACCTTCGGAGTTTTCAAAGTCAATCGGGTTAACTTTGTGCGGCATGGTCGACGAGCCGATTTCACCCGCGATAGTCTTCTGCCTGAAGTGGTTAAGCGCAACGTAGCCCCAGATATCGCGATCAAAATCGATCAGGATAGTGTTAAAGCGCGCAATACAGTCAAACAGCTCGGCGATGTAGTCATGCGGTTCGATCTGGGTGGTGTAGGGGTTCCAGGTAATGCCCAGAGAGGTAACGAACTGCTCGCTCAGCAGGTGCCAGTCCACTTCCGGATAGGCTGCAATGTGTGCGTTGTAGTTGCCTACCGCGCCGTTGATTTTGCCAAGGATTTCAATCTTGCTCAGCTGGCGCTGCTGGCGCTCCATACGGTAAGCGACGTTCGCCATCTCTTTACCCATGGTCGACGGCGTGGCCGGCTGGCCGTGGGTACGCGACAGCAGCGGAATATCACGATACTCATGCGCCAGGCGTTTTACGGCATCAATGATCTGCTGCCAGTAGGGCAGCAGCACGTCACGGCGTGCGGTTTCCAGCATCAGCGCATGCGACAGGTTATTGATATCTTCTGAGGTACAGGCGAAGTGGATAAATTCTGACACGGCGTGTAGCGCAGGAACATTTTCTACTTTCTCTTTAAGAAAGTATTCCACCGCTTTCACGTCATGGTTGGTGGTGCGCTCTATGGTTTTAATGCGTGCCGCGTCTTCTTCGCTGAAATTTCCTACAATGGCGTCAAGGAAAGCGTTTGCGTCAGCATCAAATGCAGGAACTTCCTTGATCTCTGCGGTGGCCGCCAGTTTTTGTAACCAGCGTACTTCAACCTCAACGCGGAATTTCAGCAAACCAAACTCGCTGAAAATGGCGCGTAGCGGGCTGACTTTATCGCCATAACGACCATCGACAGGTGAGACGGCGGTCAGAGAGGATAATTCCATCAGTGCAACTCCTGAATCGTTTAACGGTATAAGCTGTCCGGCTCAGTAAGCCGGAGTGAGCCGGGATAAAATAGTTTTCGCCTCGCGCAGCAGGCGCTGGCGCGAGAACATCAGCTGAAAGCGACCGCCGCCGACCTGCTGCCATAAAACGGCGGCGCGAATGCCCGCCAGCAGCGTTGCGCGTACTTTGCTCTGCAATACGGGATTCTGTAGAACGGTGGGCGATCCGGTCACCTGGATGCGTGGACCGAGTGGGCTAATGACGTCGACATAGATGCCCGCCATGGCGCTGGTAATGGTGTCGGACCCGAGCTCATAGTGTGCCAGCTGGCGATCGAGCTGGCTGATACGCTGCGACAGCGTCTCCAGCGCGCTTTTATTACCGCTCAGCTTGCGCTCCAGCACCATCATACTCAGCGTATAGCGGGTAAGCTCCGCGCCTGCACCCTGACGGCTGCTGCTGTTGAGCACTGCCATCAGCGTTTCCAGACCGAGCCGCAGGCTGGCTTCATCGTTGCCGAACACCGCCAGCGTTGAGCCAGGGTTCAAATCGATCACGCTGCGTAGCGAAACGTCAAACGCCTCCGGCTGGCACTGACCCTGATGTGCCAGCTGCTGAACCAGATGGGCTGCCTGGCAAATGCCCGCCAGCGCCAGCGTGATGTCATAATAATTTTTAGCCACG
Source organism: Pantoea sp. KPR_PJ (assembly GCF_041386365.1). Lineage (NCBI taxonomy): Bacteria > Pseudomonadati > Pseudomonadota > Gammaproteobacteria > Enterobacterales > Erwiniaceae > Pantoea > Pantoea sp. KPR_PJ. Next base: position 370,351 of record NZ_JABMIK010000001.1, read on the forward strand.
GTTACTCCTGTCTACGCGTCAGCAAGGCCGACTCAGTCTGCGATCAGCGGCAAGCGCTCTTCGATGATGCCGCCGCCAAGACAAACCTCGTCAAGATAGAACACGGCGGACTGGCCCGGCGTGACCGCGGCAACAGGGGCGTCGAAGCGCACCTCAATGCGATCGTCACCGAGGGGAACGATCTCGCAGGGAATATCGGCCTGGCGATAGCGGGTCTTTACCGTGCAGCGCAGCGGAGCGACGATCGGCTGGCGATCGACCCAGTGCAACTGCTGGGCGATAAGGCCCACTGACATCAGGCGCGGATGGTCTCCCCCCTGTGCCACAATCAGGCGATTGCGCGCCACGTCTTTGTCCACCACGTACCAGGGATCGTCGTTGCTCTCTTTCAGGCCGCCAATGCCCAGCCCTTTGCGCTGGCCCAGCGTGTGGTACATCAGCCCCTGATGCTCGCCCACCACCTGACCGTCAACGGTTTCAATTTCGCCCGGCTGTGCAGGCAGGTAGCGGCCAAGGAAGTCGCGGAATTTGCGCTCGCCGATAAAGCAGATGCCGGTAGAGTCTTTTTTCTTAGCGGTAATGAGATCGAGCTCTTCAGCGATGCGGCGCACCTCTGGCTTCTCCAGCTCACCCACCGGGAACAGGCTCTGGGCGATCTGCTCGTGACCCAGCGTATAGAGGAAGTAGCTTTGGTCTTTATTACCGTCGAGGCCGCGCAGCAGGCGACTTTTGCCGTCAACGTCCGCACGGCGCACGTAGTGGCCGGTCGCAATAAAGTCCGCGCCGAGATCTTCCGCAGCAAATTCCAGGAAGGCTTTAAATTTGATCTCTTTGTTGCAGAGAATATCAGGGTTAGGCGTGCGACCCGCCTTATACTCTTCAAGGAAGTGCTCGAAGACGTTGTCCCAGTACTCTGCCGCAAAGTTAATTTTGTGCAGTTTGATTCCGAGTTTGTCGCAGACTGCCTGCGCATCCGCCAGATCGTCCGCGGCAGTACAATACTCCTCGCCGTCGTCTTCCTCCCAGTTCTTCATGAACAGGCCTTCTACCTGATAGCCCTGCTGCTGCAGTAACCAGGCGGATACGGAAGAATCAACGCCGCCGGACATACCGACGATCACTTTTTTCTGGCTGTTGTCAGACATGACGCACTCTTGATTACGATAAAAAAACAGGCGGCATAGTCTATCACGCGTCGGCGTGGTGCGCACCCTCATGAAATGGCCACTGGAACGGGGCAATCAGGTGCAGCGGATAGCGCGCACCCTGTTGCCACAGCCGGACGCTTTCGGCAACCAGCGGCGAACGCAGGTTATCTGCGGCGATAATCTGCTGTGGCGTGCACCACCAGCAGCGATCAATATCGCTGTCCTGAGGCGCAGTGGGCACTTTTTCCGGCAGGTCGACGCCAAACAGAAAGCGCACAAAAGGCGTATTGTCTGGCGCAATCCACTGCTGCACGCCAAGGAAATAGTGAAGGGGAGCGTCAATTCCGGTCTCTTCACGCAGCTCGCGCCGCGCCGCTTCCAGCAGCGTTTCGTCCGCTTCAAGATGACCCGCAGGCTGGTTCCAGGTTGCGCGACCCTTTACCTGCTCTTCTACCACTAACAGTTCGCCTTCGGCCTGCACAATACAGGCAACGGTGACATGAGGTTTAAACATCGGTTCTCCGGTATTGTTAACCTGACGTTATGGAAATGACGTATTTTTTCCGGCTGGCAGATCGAGCTCGCGCCATTCACCCGGGGCCAGGCTTTCCAGCCGATAGTCGCCCATTGCGTAGCGAATAAGACGCAGCGTCGGATAACCAATATGCGCGGTCATACGGCGCACCTGACGATTACGCCCTTCGTAAAGCGTGATTTTAAGCCAGCTGGTTGGGATCGCTTTACGCTCGCGAATGGGCGGCTGGCGCGCCCATAGCCACTCTGGCTCGGCAACTTTTTCGATGCCTGCGGGTAGCGTCGGACCATCTTTCAGATTAACGCCATGCCGCAGCGCTGCAAGGTCAGCTTCCTGCGGTTCACCCTCAACCTGAACGTAGTAGATTTTCCCGGTGCGCTTGCCGGGCTGCGTCAGCGCCGCCTGTAGCGCACCGTCGTTTGTGAGCACCATCAGGCCTTCACTGTCCCGATCCAGACGGCCTGCGGCGTAGACGTCGCTTACCGGGATGTAATCCTTTAGCGTCTGGCGGCCCGCTTCATCGCTAAACTGTGGCAGAACATCGAATGGTTTGTTAAATAATATGACGCGCCGAGGCCCTCGGGCGCGTGACGGTTTACGCTGAGCGCCGCGTGGGGCGCGGTCAGAACGTTTATGCTGGTGAATTTGCTGGGAACTTTTTCGCATGAGCTTTGCAGTCGGTGACAATCGGCGCATTATAACGCGAAACAACGACGATTGGCGCGGCGTAAATATTCAAGTATCATGAGGCCACATCTTACAATTTATTAACAAAACGCCCAGGAGAGGTTAATGGAAAGCAAAGTAGTTGTTCCGGCGGAAGGTCAGAAAATCACCCTGGATCAGGGCAAACTCACTGTACCGAATAACCCGATCATTCCTTACATTGAAGGTGACGGCATCGGCGTTGACGTTTCTCCGGTCATGCTGAAGGTGGTTGATGCCGCTGTGAAGAAAGCCTACAACGGTGAGCGCAAAATCTCCTGGATGGAGATCTACACCGGCGAAAAATCAGTAGAACTGTATGGCCAGGATGTCTGGCTGCCGCAGGAAACCCTCGACCTGATTAAAGAATACCGCGTTGCTATCAAAGGCCCACTGACGACGCCCGTTGGCGGCGGTATCCGCTCCCTGAACGTTGCGCTGCGCCAGGAGCTGGATCTTTACGTCTGCCTGCGCCCGGTTCGCTACTACAAAGGGACGCCAAGCCCGGTTAAACGCCCTGAAGATACCGACATGGTTATCTTCCGCGAAAACTCTGAAGACATCTACGCTGGTATTGAATGGAAAGCAGGCTCTGCCGAAGCAGATAAAGTGATTAAGTTCCTGCGCGAAGAGATGGGCGTGAAGAAAATTCGCTTCCCGGAAGAGTGTGGTATCGGCGTGAAGCCGTGTTCAGAAGAGGGAACCAAGCGTCTGGTGCGCGCTGCGATTGAGTATGCGATCACCAACAACCGCGACTCGCTGACCCTGGTGCACAAAGGCAACATCATGAAGTTCACCGAAGGCGCTTTCAAAGACTGGGGCTACCAGCTGGCGAAAGAAGAGTTTGGCGCAGAGCTGCTGGATGGCGGCCCGTGGATGAAGATCAAGAACCCGAACACCGGTAAAGATATCATCGTTAAAGATGTGATTGCCGATGCGTTCCTGCAACAGATCCTGCTGCGTCCGGCTGAATATGACGTCATCGCCTGTATGAACCTGAACGGCGACTACATTTCTGATGCCCTGGCGGCACAGGTTGGCGGGATTGGTATCGCACCGGGTGCAAACATCGGTGATGAATGCGCGCTGTTTGAAGCGACCCACGGCACGGCACCCAAATATGCAGGTCAGGATAAAGTGAACCCGGGTTCCGTTATTCTTTCTGCCGAAATGATGCTGCGCCACCTGCAATGGTTCGAAGCGGCCGACCTGATTGTTAAAGGTGTTGAAGGCGCGATCGCAAACAAGACCGTGACCTATGACTTCGAGCGTCTGATGGACGGTGCTAAACTGCTGAAATGCTCAGAGTTTGGCGACGCGATTATCGAAAACATGTAATCTGTTTTCGCAAGATTCAGGCCAGCCCGCTTGTTAACAGCAGGCTGGCCTGCTGTTAACCTGCTCTTCAGAATGCCCTCTCAGACACCGGTAAAACGGCAATAACGCGTCCACCTTTCTCTCTGCCATCATGTCAGGCTCAACATCTGCTGATATCACGACAGATGCAGCTGGCGCGCCATCAGCGTCGACGGCTTAGCCAGAGATAAAGGTCACGCTCTTTTTTGGTCTTTCATCCACGCTTAAAGAGAAAACGTCAGGTCTGGCGTAGTGCCCGGTCACATCAAAATCATATCTGGCGCGGATCAGATCCGCAGTATCAATCGGTGCCGTGATCAGGCCTTCATCAGCGACCAGCGGGCCGGCAAGGATATCCCCGAGCGGCCCGACAATCACACTTCCGCCCTTGATCAGGGGACGATCAGATGCCCAGCCGTTGATTTCAATGCCGAGCGCGTCAGGTGATGCCATAACCTGACAGGCGCTGATAACGAAACATCGGCCTTCATGCGCAATATGCCGCATTGACGCTTGCCAGATGTCACGCTCATCCACCGTGGGTGCGCACCAGAGCTGAACATTTTTTGCATACATGGCCGTTCTCAGGAGCGGCATATGATTTTCCCAGCAGATGGCCGCTCCGGCTCGCCCGGTTGCCGTTTCGACCACCGGAAGCGTCGAGCCATCCCCCTGGCCCCAGATGAGTCTTTCCGTACCGGTAGGCATCAGCTTTCTGTGTTTCCCGACTATTCCCTTTTCCGGATCAAAAAAGATAACGCTACAGTGGAGAGTGCTGGTGTCTCGTTCAATCACGCCAACCACCAGGGTCGCGCCTGTACGTGCCGAGAGTTCAGCAAGTGCGTGAGTTTCGGGGCCAGGAATATCGATAGCATTATCGAAATAGCGGGCAAATTTATCCCGCCCCTCTGGCAGTCGGTAGCCCAGATGCGTGCCGAATGTGTCGCCCTTTGGATAGCCCCCCAGTAACGCCTCAGGCATCACCACAAGGCGGGCGCCGGAAGAGACAATTTGATCTTCCCATGAAAGAATTTTTTCCAGCGTAGCCTGCTTGCCCTCAGGACAACTGCCAAGCTGTAGTGCTGCGACGATACCTGTTGCCATTTTTTCATTCCTGTCGTGCAGTGGAGTTGCTCCGTTTATATACTCGCCTCAGATATCCATCAATTCGGCAAAGCGTCATTCTGATATGAATACAATTAATATCGATACGGTAGACCTGAACCTCTTTAAGGTATTTGAAGCGCTGTATGACGAGCGAAGCGCCAGCCGGGCAGCTATTCGCCTTGACCTTACCCAGCCAGCCGTCAGCGCTGCGCTGGGAAGGCTTCGGAAAGTGTATGGCGATCCTCTTTTCGTGCGTACAGGACGGGGCTTGCATCCCACACGCTGCGCTGAAGAGCTGAGTCCGGTTATCAGAGATGCTCTTAATCGCTGCAGGCAGGGGCTCAGTATGTCGCTGTTGAACAGGGCGTCGTTTGCAGGAAGGATCCTGTTTATAGGGCTGTCGGACGATTATGAAATCGCATTTGGCAGAGCCATACTTTCAGCGGTGGAAAATAAATATCCTGGCTTGCGCTTAGCGTTCAAACAACTGCATAGCAGCATTGCGGCTGACGCACTGATGAAAAAGGAGGTGGATATTGCTGTCTCGGCCGGCGAGTTTTCCTCAGCCACGCTCGATTATATCAGGGCAGGCAGTGGGGGCTACGCCTGCCTGATGGATGACAAGGCAGAGGCAGGCAATACGCTCAGCCTGAACGATTTTGTCAGATATCCTCATCTGCTTGTCTCTTCAGGCGGAATTGTCGGTGCTGTTGATGAAGCTCTGAGGGCCCTGAAAATGCACAGAATCATAAAGGCATCCGTCACGCACTTTTCGGTGATTCCGTTCTTTATCAGAGAGTCAAATATGATTGTTACGCTTCCACGGCATGCTGCGGAAGCCCTTGCGTCTTCTGCGGGTTTACGGCTGATGCCGTGTCCCATCAGCTTACCTGAATACGATATCAGAATAGCGTGGAAGCGAGAGAGCAGGAGGGATGCAGTACTGACAGAGGTAAGAGACATTATCTGCGATGTTCTGCAACATGGCTGTCGTGACACGCCATCAGCAGCGCGGACGTAACAGGCGACTCCCGTCAGATATCGCGTACAGTGGGGCAGGTGAGACCGCACGAGGATGAAAAAGTCCTGGCATCTTGTTGCGTTTTCCATTCCGGCGCAGGGAAGAGGCATTTATCTTGCTATCATTTCTGTGGCTGCACTGCCCCCAATAAACGTGCCAGCGAAAAAGCAGATGAATGAACCTTTATAGTAGAGCGGCATATTTAATATCCATGCAACATGGGTTCCATATTGCCATTTTCTTATTGATCTCACCTTTTTGACCAGTTGACTTAGATCATAAAAAACAGCCATAAAATAATTAAAATTATCCCTGTGTGTTGTTAAGTGACCCGGCTAAAACAACCTCACTAAAATGTAATCATTATGATATTGGCGTTAAAACTTACCCTGATTATTCAGGGTATTTTTTTTGTTTATGGCATAGCGTCTGGCAATCAAGTTGCAGGTCGATAAAACAGTAACTGCATCAGAAAAAGAAGCAGGGTAGATGTTTTACCCTGTTTTTTTGACAGGCTTAAATTTTATATCCGCGATCCATCTTTCGTAGAGTTAAAGGAACGAAAAATGTTAAAAAAATTTGCCGCTGAATTTTTTGGTACTTTTTGGCTGGTATTCGGTGGTTGTGGCAGTGCCGTTCTTGCGGCGGCTTATCCACAATTAGGCATCGGTTTTACCGGTGTCGCCCTGGCATTTGGTCTGACCGTTTTGACCATGGCTTATGCTGTTGGCCACATTTCCGGCGGTCATTTTAATCCTGCCGTCACGCTGGGCTTGTGGGCCGGTGGACGTTTCTCGGCTAAAGGGGTGGTCCCTTACATTGTGGCTCAGGTTGCTGGCGGCATCGCAGCGGGCGCGATGCTCTGCCTGATTGCCAGTGGCAAGGCGGGCTTTGATGTGACCGCCAGCGGCTTTGCCTCCAATGGTTTCGGTGAACATTCGCCAGGCGGCTACTCTATGCAGTCAGCCATCATTATTGAACTGCTCCTCACCGCCTTCTTCCTGATCGTTATCCACGGCGCAACGGATAAAAAGGCTCCTGCGGGATTTGCACCCATCGCTATTGGCCTGGCGCTGACGCTGATCCACCTTATCAGCATTCCCGTTACTAACACCTCGGTCAATCCGGCGCGCAGCACAGCCGTTGCCCTTTTCCAGGGAACCTGGGCCTTGCAGCAGCTGTGGCTTTTCTGGCTGGTGCCGGTTCTGGGAGGCTGCGCGGGTGGGCTTATTTACCGCTTCCTGTTGCAGAGTAAAGATTGATTATCGCGTTGCTCACATAAAATAATTAACCTCGCCACCTGGCGAGGTTTTTTTTATTGCTGTCACTCCGCAAAAATACCGCGGCTTTACGTTTTCTGTTCCATATAAATGTTGCTATTCACAGTGAAGGTCTGTCGATGACCGGGTGATGCCAGAGATTAGCAATAATGTCGTCATTTCCTGCACGTTTTGTAAAGAGTGCTATCCTTAGCGTTTGGGGGTACGCAGTCATGAGCGCAGGAAAACCCTATGCAGTGTTGTTTAGCGCACCGCTTACTATCAGGCATCCATGAGTGTCTTCTACACAGCGTTAGCTGATCGAGCCACTTATGCAAGAGGGTTTCTATTGGGTTCAGGCGGGCATCGATCCGCCGCAGATCTGGTATTATTTGTCTCAGTTTGGCTGGTACCGGCCACAATCTTCCGTTCCGGTTACATCCACCTATTTCAAACGTATGGCGTATGAAATTATCAGCGACAGACTGATGCCGCCTGAGCGTTACGACACAGCGGAGAAATAATAAAGCAGAGCGGCTATTTCTTTTTATACGTTATAGCTGCTACCGTTTCTTTTTTAATATTAAAACTATTCCGTTGGCAGAATGTACTGTTTATTTACTTGTCTGATAATGGCGGGGCGGTATTAACCGCCATTTTATAAACGAAGCCGTAAGTAAAAAGACAGTGTTATTGGGCTATTTTCTGCCGATAGCCATCTTTTTTTTCATTTGTGAAGTTGATTTAACACGCCACAAGCGACTGCTCCTCCATTTGCCTCTTTACAAAATAGGGGGTATTTGATTTAAATCAATTATATTTGCGCCTGACCAGAAACTGTTTTTCAGAATGACTCTTTTCGTCACTGGATTGTCTTTTTTTCTGAATTATAATGATTCGGCTCGACCATATTTGGTCGGGTGCATTAATTGTGATCAGGTGAGTGAAGTGAATTATAAGCAATTTCAGGCCCGAATTGAGTGCTGGGAAAAAATTTCTTTTACGACTATTGTATACAGTAAATATGGCGTAGATTTTGAAGTTTATGCAGTTGACGAAAACAGTAATACAAAAAGTCGAATATTTATTTGCTATGCGGATAATGAAGCGGAAGCGCATCGGCTTGTCGACCAGTTTTCGCAGTGGCTAATCAACATCAATTTGTCGCGTAAGCGTGCAGGTACCCTGAGCGCGACAGAGAATACCCCTCTTTCTCATCAGTCACACCGCTGACCCGCTCAGGGTAGAGGCGGAACGGATGACCCGCGTGCTGGCAGGGCTTTTCCCACTGGCTTAAGCAGATGCCAAATGGGGCGGGCCACCTGCTTCTGAAACATTCAACAGTAAAACCGAGAAAAAAAGCCCCCATACGGGGGCAAGGGGTTGGAGTAACAGCCGCTCAATAAAAGATGTGGATTTCTTTACTGAGCCTTTTAAAAATAGACGGATCTAAACAATTTTCCCTGTCTACAGCAAAAAAATAAAATCAGGCGCAAAACTATTAGCGTCCTGTTTAACCGGAGTTGCTGAATTTAATAATAATTTTCATATATGAAAACGATTACTAAGAATTTTCCGCAAACATGCAGCGGCAGAAAAATAGTCAGCATGATTTCGATTTATGTAAAAAAAGAGAAGGTCGGGTGAGGCTGTTTAGCAGGAAGCGGCATTCTTCAGCCGACAAAATAAAAAATGCCCCTGCATGGCAGGGGGAGTCATTTTAAAAGCAGGCAGACTCGTAGAGCAATATCTCTGGTGGAGGCGTGGGCTCGGAAAGCATTTTAATCATAACATAGTAAAAAAGAGTCGCCAGGAATTTAAAATAAATAATTTCCTTCATATCTAATGGTTAGATACCTGATTTTCACTGTTTATCCTTTTTTTTTGAGCGGTTACTGAAACGCCATAAGTGAAATGATACGGCGATAACATACAGGCTATTTTCCCGGTGAGATGACGGCATAAAACACCATTTCAGCGAGTGAAAATCCTCAAAACCCATTAAAGATAACCAGGCGGTGAAAACGGGCAGAGCAGATATCAGGCAGAGAAGGCTGCGGAGAAGAAGAGGGCATCATACCCCACTGGCAGGTACGCTTGATACATCGCTGTAAAGCCATCGCAGGCTTGCGTAAAACTACGACAGAAAACGGACGTTTCTCTTTGCTCTTGTTGGTTATATATGCGCCATATCAGTTTGAATTAAGTCGATATTTTACACAGTTCGCCAGCTTCCGGCGCGGGCTGACAAAAAATAACTCCTTCAGCTTCAGTAGGTTCAATCTTTTCTCTGCGGCTGCGCCTTGATTAAATCATGAGTTTGATATTACTGTATTTATATACAGTATCCGATAAAAGGAGTCTCTCTCATGAAGTTATATCGCCCCGCGGAAGTCCGCGACCTGCTGCCTTTACCGCTTTACATCGAACGAGTGCCCTGCGGTTTCCCCTCGCCAGCACAAGATTACATTGAAAAACGGATCGATCTAAATGATCTGATGGTGCAGCATCCCAGCGCTACCTACTTCCTTCGGGTCAGCGGCGATTCCATGATTGAAGCGGGCATCTGCGACGGGGATATGATCGTCGTCGACTCCTCTCTTAAGGCAAAACATGGCGATATTATTGTCGCCGCCATTGAGGGTGAATTTACCGTCAAGCAGCTCCGGATTCACCCCTCCCTGCTACTCATGCCGGCCAACAGCAAACACAGCCCCATTCCGGTAAATGCGGCAGAAGGGCTGGAAGTGTTTGGCGTAGTGACTTACGTCATTAAATCGACCCACTGACATGTATGCGCTAGTGGATGTGAACAGTTTTTATGCCAGCTGCGAGACTGTATTTCGTCCTGACCTGAAAGGATTGCCCATTGTTGTCTTGTCCAATAACGATGGCTGCGTGATTGCCCGCAGCGCAGAAGCTAAAGCGCTGGGCATCAGCATGGGAGCGCCGTTTTTCAAACTGAAAGAGACGCTGCGTAAACACAAGATACAGGTGTTCAGCTCGAACTATACGCTCTAGTAAGTTAAGTGGAATGCAACATTAGCTGAGTAAACTTTGAGCAGCAATACTGCTGACAGAGGTGAATGCAATGCTGATCCCACCGAATGAACACGTCCTGTTGCTGGCAGAACGCTGGCTGAAACTGTTATCCAATCTGGGGCGGGCGCAGGCCACTCTCACAGCCTACCGTAATGCCCTTCGCCATTATTTTGAATTCTGCAGCCAGCACAGTATTGAACCTGAAAAAGCCAGGTTTGAAGATGTGGCTGCTTACATCAGCCCTCAGCTACCCGGTATGCCTTTCCCTGCGGCCAGCGCCACGCTTCAGCTTCGCCTGTCTGCGATCCGACTCTGGTATGACTTTCTCATTTATCTGGACCTCTGCACGGTCAATCCACTGCCCCGATCCGGCCCCCCCGGCATATTGAGTTCCGGCCGGGGACTGATTCCCCGAGTCGTAAAGCTGCCGCGCATTCCTGACGATGTACAGTGGCAGTCTTTCCTTTTTCATGCCGCAGCTTCCCCGCTCCGTGACCGCCTGATGCTGGCATTAACTTACTACGGCGCGCTGCGGCGGTCTGAGATCACCTCGCTGAGAATCGAAGACTTCGATTTCGCACACCGGCTCATCCGCATCCGGGCAGAAACCACCAAGAGCCGGCGGGAGCGTATTGTCTGTTACAGCCCGGCAGTCGTGCCCGTGCTGGCGGCCCATCTTATGCAGATGAAGCAGAGCGGGATCGCCCGGGGTGCCCTGTTCCGTTCCGCGTCCGATCGTAATCAGGGCGCGCCGCTTTCTTTCTGGACCTGGAGCAAAACGGTCCGGAAGTGGGCGCTGGGATCCGGAATGCCTGACATCTCAACCCATACCTTCCGGCACCTGCGGCTGACGCATCTGGCCCGCGCAGGCTGGAAGCTGCACGAGCTCGCGACCTATGCGGGGCACCGCGATCCGGCTACCACACAGATTTATATCCACCTGTCGGGACAGGATCTTGCCGCCAGGATGGCCGGTGCAATTGAAACGGCAGATATCAAGATGGCGAACCTTATTTTCAGCCCGGAGAAATAACATGAGCCCACACACACCGATTGAAAGCAGCTGGCGTCCTTTCGACATGACTGAATACCGGCTTGAAAGGTCTCTGACCTCCGCTGAACGAACGACGCTGGCCAGCTCCGGCAGTCGGTCCGCTATGCTGCGGATGAAGCCTGCGCCTGACTTCATCAGGCCGCTGACAGACATTGCCGCCGGAAGCGGATGCGGTAGCAAAGTCACCGCACTGATCATAGCCAGACTGCTGCGAGAAATGCATGTATCCGGTACTCCCTGCTGGTTCTGGCCGCAGGAACGCTGGCTGACGCTCTGCCGGGAAATCCGAGAGGGCCGCCCGTTAATGGCCGCCTTTACATGGCATCTGGCGGGCTTTCATGATCCGCTCAGCCTCCCCAATATACGCAAACCCGCCCTCTACGCCTCTGCCATCTTCGGCCAGGCTTTTTATCATCAGGAGCTGGACCGGCTTACGGATACGCTGACGTCGCTGGGTTATGCCCCGGCCAGCCAGAAAAATCATGTATCAGGCATACTGGCCACGCTGATGATTATGAACCGGGATCCAAGGCTGGAGACGTTTACGCCTGAACTCCTCTGGCGCGCGCAGAGCGGGACAGACAAGGGGATATCCCGTTACGTCGGCCGCGTTTCACACGCACTTGCCGCGCTGGGCATTTTCAGCGCCCCGATGAGGATGCGAAACTACACGAAATGGTATGAAAAGCCGGTAGAAGGAATCAATCCGGCTTGGGTGCACTGGTGCCGGCGCTGGCGGGAAACGTCAGTGCTCAGGCCGCGCACCCGCGAAACCCAGTACAGTTTTGCTCTACGCTGCGGCCTCTGGCTAGCCCGGGAGCATCCGGAGGTGCGGGAACCGGCAGACTGGACGATGGAGACCTGCGCCAGTTTCATCGCGGCGGTAGGCCGGATGAACGTGGACGAACTGCAGCTGGGCACGGAAAGAGGCACCCGGAGGTCGGTGCGCTCCGGCGAGCCCATGATGCCGCATTCCAGGGCGAATTTTATCTATTCGCTGCGCCGTTTTATGATCGATTACGAAAACTGGGGCTGGGGTCGCCTGCGCTTCAGCCCTGCCCGTCATCTTTCCACACCGGACACGCCCCTCTTCCGGCGCGGCGTCAATCCCCGGGTAATCGACGATCCGGTCTGGCTCAAGCTCATCTGGGCAAGCCTCAATCTGCGTCAGGAAGACCTGCTCACTGAAATACATTATCCGCTTGCCATGCTGCAGGCGATGGCCGTCATCTGGACCCATGCGGGGGTGAGGAAGAACGAACTGCTCCGTCTGACCACCGGGTGCATCGCGCTGCAGGCGGACGATATCGTGAAGGACGACGGTAGTATAATCCCGGCAGGAACCCTGTGCTACCTGCATATCCCTGCCGGAAAAACCTCAAAAGCCTTTGCTAAACCGGTGGCGGCTGTGGTGAAAAAATACGTCGACATCTGGCTGAATGAACGTCCGGCAGAACAGGCTTTGCTCGCCGACGAGCGGACCGGTGAGAAAGTCCGGCTTCTGTTTCAGTACCGCGGTAAGCCTGCCGGCGGTGGCATTCTTAACCGCACGCTGATACCGATGCTTTGCGCGCGCGCGGGCGTGCCGTCAGAAGACAGCGGCGGAACGATAACCAGCCACCGGGGGCGGGCCTCAGCGGTGACCGCGCTGGCCAGCGTCCCGCAGGGCATGTCGCTGTACGAGCTGATGCAGTGGGCGGGCCATTCAACGCCTCAGTCCACCATGCATTATCTGCGTATTCGCCCGACTCAACTGGCAGCCTCGTTCGTCAAAGCAGACAGGGTCGCTCACATGATAAGCGTGCTGATTGACCACGATCCCGAAGCCGCCAGCCTGACCGGACCCGCGAAGTATTATGATCTGGGCGATTCGTACTGCACGAATCCCTTCTGGAGCAGCTGCCCTCACCGGATGGCTTGCATTGGCTGTGATTTTAACCTGATGAAGGAAAGCGCCCGTGGTCTGATACTCGAGAGTAAGTCATCAATCAAGCGTTACCTTGAAGAAGTTCCGCTTACGCCTGATGAGAAAGCTATCGTAGAGCAGGACGCTGAAAAAGTTGAAATGGCGCTGAAAAAGCTAAGTTTAAAGCCTGACAAATAATTCAAGCTGAATTGTCTCGAAGACGGACGTGACAATTCATAAAATTTCGTCACCCGATGGGGAGCGCACCACTGACTTTTAAGTTATGACAAAAGAAGGTATGACTTTTAAGTAATGACTTAAAGGTAAAATGGATGATTTCAGGGTATGACATTAGGGTATACCCGGCCAAATTTTTACGCTTTGTGGGAATCACATAGGATTTTCAACAGAATTCACGTAGCGCGATCATTTCATGAAGATGCTAAATGTCCGCTATGAGCGAAAAGCAGACGTTGCCCGCCGTTAGCCAGCGGGCAACATAATAACCAGCTATTTACGCAACAGGCGCAGGCCGTTTGCCACAACAAGCAGACTTGCACCCACATCGGCAAATACAGCCATCCACATGGTTCCCATGTCGGCAATGGTCAGGGCCAGAAATATTGCTTTGATGCCAATTGCCATAACGATGTTCTGAACCAGAATGCTGTAAGTCTGTTTTGAAAGCCGGACAAAGGCAGGGATTTTACGTAAGTCATCGTCCATCAGGGCAACATCAGCGGTTTCGATGGCGGTATCGGTGCCCATCGCGCCCATAGCAAAGCCGATATCGGCGCGAGCCAGCGCCGGCGCATCATTGATGCCGTCGCCTACCATGCCAGTGGTACCCTGAGCCGTAAGTGTTTCAATGGCGCGCAGTTTGTCCTCAGGCAACTGGTTACCCCGGGCTTCATCGATACCGACCTGAACGGCAATGGCCTGCGCTGTACTCGAATTGTCTCCGGTCAGCATGAGTGTCCGGACGTCCAGACCGTGCAGCTGGCTCACCGCTTCGCGACTGCTTTCTTTGACTGTATCTGCCACTGCAAACAGCCCGAGTACCTGATGACTGTCACAGAGCAGGATGACCGTTTTACCAGCGGACTCCAGTTCCCTGAGCGTCGCCCTGACAGTCTCCGGGCAGCTGCTCGTTTCTTCAGCCAGTCTCAGATTCCCGAGGCTGTAGGTTCTGTCATTGATGACACCCCGCACCCCGCGGCCCGGCAGAGCTTCAAAGCGCTCAACGTCATAACGCTGCGAACCCTCTAATGCTGCCGTCACGGCCTGCGAAACCGGATGATCGGAGTAACCCGCCAGACTCGCAGCCAGTCTGCGGCCTTCATCTTCGGCAACCCAGGTATAGATAATCACATCCGTTTGTACAGGTTTACCGTGCGTCAGCGTGCCAGTTTTGTCGAGCGCCAGCCATTTCAGTTTTCTGCCCTCTTCAAGATAAATGCCACCTTTAATCAGGATCCCCCGGCGGGCTGCCGCCGTCAGGCCGCTGACGATAGTTACTGGCGTGGAAATGACGAGCGCGCAGGGGCAGGCGATAACCAGCATGACAAGCGCCTTATAAACCCACTCGTGCCAGCTTTCACCTGCCATCAGTGGCGGGAGGATGGCAACCGCAACCGCGATTGCAAACACCACGGGGGTATAAACCTGTGCAAAGCGGTCAACAAAGCGTTGCGAAGAGGCTTTTGCCCCCTGGGCCTCCTCCACGGCATGAATGATGCGTGCGAGTGTAGTATTTCCGGCAGCAGCCGTTACCCGGTATTCAAAACCACCGGAGCCGTTAACCGTCCCGGCGAAAACCGGATCGCCTTCTCCTTTTTCGATCGGCAGGCTTTCGCCGGTAATGGGTGCCTGATTGATGCTGGTCCTGCCTCGGACAACCCTGCCGTCAAGGGCGATACGCTCACCCGGTTTTACCCGGACCACGCTGTCAAGGGGTACAGATCTGGCATCTGCCACTGTCCAGGAACCGTCCGGCTGCTGAATCGTGGCTGTTTCAGGCGTCAGCGTCATCAGGGAGCCAATAGCATTGCGGGCGCGGTCAAGAGACTTCGCCTCAATCAGTTCCGCGATCGTGAACAGCACCATTACCATGGCGGCTTCCGGCCACTGCCCGAGCGCCAGCGCCCCGGTTACAGCAATGCTCATCAGGGCGTTAATATTCAGATTGCCGTTACGCAGCGCAATCCAGCCCTTTTTGTAGGTAGACAGGCCGCAGGCACCAACAGCGGCCAGGGCCAGAACTGCTTCCAGCCATTCCGGCATGCCTGTCCAGTGCATAGCTTCGGCGGCCGCTGCCGCAACGCCGGCCAGTGCCAGCGGCCACCAGGGATTTTTCTTTTCCTCAGTAGCCGCGTGCCGCCCGCTGCTGTCAGAGAGCTCAGGTTCAAAGCCCAGCGAACGAATGGCGGCCAGAACCGGCTCCAGCGTACCCGGTGCATGAACGACCGTCAGAACGCGCTGCATAAGGTTAAAATCCAGCTCCTTAACGGCCGACATACCGTCCAGCTTTTTACGGATCATGCCCTCTTCTACCGGGCAGTCCATCTGCCTGATGCGGATGCTGGTACGCACTCCGTCAGCGGTCAACTGCTGTGCCTGCAGCTCACCGGAAGTGACAGCCGCAGGTGCGCAGCAGGAACCGCAGGCGCTTTCCGCTTTGCTGCCTGAACAACTGATGCCGGCAGGCCGGGTGACTTTATCAGCCAGTTCCGGGTCAAAACCCAGAGAGCGCACCGCCTGTAGTACCGGCTCCAGTGCCTGCGGCGAGTGGGTCACGGTAAGTACCCTCTGCATCAGATTGAATTCAAGCTCACTGACGTCAGACAGTTTTGTGAGTTTTTTACGAAGCAACGTCTCTTCCGTCGGGCAGTCCATCTGCACGATGCGCAGACGTGTCTGAACGCTATCGCTCCCGTCGCGTTCTGCCACTGGCCCGGAAGGCTGACTCAGACTCTCCGATGAACAGCAGCTTCCGGCACTACAACAGTCCGGTGAGGCATCAGCCATTTTTTGCGAAGTTTTTCCGGAGGCGTCTGCCGTGGCAGCAGAGGTATAGCTGACGGATGTCCGCTCTCCGGACGCGGCAGAACCGCACTTGTTATTACTACAGCAGTCACTCATGTTTTTATCTCGTTCATAGCATATACTGGCATTAAAGACCCTGAAGTAACTACAGGGTCAAGTGTACAAGGAAAAAGTTATGAAAATTGGCGAACTGGCCCGGCAGGCAGGCTGTCCGGTAGAGACGGTGCGTTATTATGAGCGTGAGGGGCTGCTGCAGGCAGCATTACGTGACCAGGCAAATAACTACCGTCACTATGACAGTGCCCATCTGGAAAGACTGATGTTTATCCGCCGCTGTCGGGCGCTGGATATGACCCATGAAGAAATCCGGGTGCTGCTGCAGGCACGCAGTCAGCCTGATGCAGATTGCGGTATGGTTAACGACCTGATAAACGAGCACCTTCTTCATGTACAGGCCCGTATTCGTGAACTTAATATGCTGGAAACGCAGTTGTGCGAGCTGCAGAGTCATTGTAACGCCAACCGTGCAACGCGCGACTGTGGCATTTTGCGCGAACTGGAGCAGGCAGATGAGTCGGATGATGTCCTTCCCGTTATTTCTTCTGGCCATCTTGCCGGCAGCCATCCGCATTAATTTTTTAAGAGCAGGCTCTGTAACGAGCCGTTTTAATTAAAAGATAACGTCCGCTTCTGGCACAGAGCGGACATGCTGACTGAGCTGGAGGTCCGCTATGAGCGAGGAGCGGACCTTGATCGATTACAACTTATTTATCGACGTACTCTATATCTGACCTGCAAGATAAAAAACCACCAAAAATATATGTTTTACCGAATGTATAGTTGCTCGCTACCCCCTACTTAGCGATACTGCTCACTGTTTGTTAAACAGGAGTTGTAATGCTTCAGCTTAATCCTCTACAGCTTTTCAAAACGCTTTCTGACGAAACACGGCTCAGTCTGGTGCTGTTGCTGCGGGAAAAGGGAGAACTTTGCGTCTGCGAACTCACAACTACTCTCAGAGAATCTCAGCCAAAAATTTCCCGTCATCTTGCGTTACTCCGGGACGCCGGTCTGCTTATCGACAGGCGTGATGGCAAGTGGATTCATTACCGACTGTCACCTCATATGCCCGTCTGGGCGGCAGCTGTAATTGAACAGGCTTATCTGTGCCAGCGGGATGACATCCTGCAGCTCAGCCAGCAGGCTGAGCGGGACAATGTAACCACCAACGGCAAGCCAATCTGCATTTAAATTTTTTAACTATTCATATGTGTTTTCCCATATGTATATTTTTAAGTTCTCTGCGCCAGGCCTGACAGGTGCAGTATTAAAGGAGAGTATATGTTTCTGGCGGGTGCGATTTTTGTTCTGACGCTGGTACTGGTTATCTGGCAGCCGAAAGGACTGAGTATTGGCTGGAGTGCCGTTATCGGGGGCGCTCTGGCGCTAATGACCGGCGTGGTGCATATCGGTGATATTCCTGCCGTATGGCAGATTGTCTGGAATGCGACGGCCACGTTTATTGCGGTCATCATCATCAGCCTGCTGTTAGATGAGTCCGGCTTTTTTGAGTGGGCAGCACTCCATGTTTCCCGCTGGGGAGGCGGCAGAGGAAGACTGCTGTTCACCTATATTATTCTGCTGGGCGCGGCAGTGGCATCGCTGTTCGCCAATGACGGCGCGGCGCTTATCCTGACGCCAATCGTTATTGCCATGCTCCTGGCGCTGGGCTTCAGTCCGGCTGCCACGCTGGCATTTGTAATGGCAGCGGGCTTTATCGCTGACACTTCCAGCCTGCCGCTAATCGTGTCGAACCTGGTCAACATCGTCACGGCGGACTTCTTTAAGCTGGGCTTCAGTGAGTATGCTTCCGTCATGGTGCCGGTGAATATTGCTTCCGTGGTGGCTACGCTGGTGATGCTGCATCTGTTTTTCCGCAAAGAGATCCCGGCAACCTATGACCTGGCGAAGCTGAAAGCGCCAGCGGAAGCTATACGCGACATGCGCACCTTTCGGGCCGGATGGTTTGTTTTACTTCTGCTGCTGGTCGGATTTTTCGGCCTTGAGCCCCTTGGAGTACCGGTCAGCCTGGTAGCAGCGGTAGGGGCGTTTGTTCTCTGGCTGGTTGCCCAAAAAGGACAGGTTATCGACACCCGCAAAGTGCTGAAAGGCGCGCCCTGGCAGATAGTCATTTTCTCGCTGGGCATGTACCTCGTGGTATATGGCCTGCGTAACGCCGGCCTGACGGATTACCTCTCTGCTGCTTTGAACCGTTTTGCTGAGCACGGCGTCTGGGGTGCCACACTTGGCACCGGCTTCCTGACTGCGGCACTCTCTTCCGTAATGAACAACATGCCTACCGTGCTGGTTGGCGCGCTTTCGATTGACGGCAGCACGGCTCAGGGTGTGGTGAAAGAGGCAATGGTATACGCCAACATCATCGGCTGCGATCTCGGCCCGAAAATCACACCCATCGGCAGCCTGGCGACACTGCTGTGGCTGCACGTGCTGGCTCAGAAAAACATCACCATCAGCTGGGGCTACTACTTCCGCGTGGGCATTGTGATGACCCTGCCGGTACTTTTTGTGACGCTGGCGGCGCTGGCCCTGCGCCTGTCTTTTCAACCTTAACCCCGGGGCTGCGTCTGTGCAGCTCCTTAACGGAGTACCGTTTATGACTGATATCACTATTTATCACAATCCGGCCTGCGGAACGTCCCGTAATACTCTGGCGCTTATCCGTAACAGTGGCGTGGAGCCAACAGTGATTTTGTATCTGGAGATGCCACCATCCCGCGACGAGCTTAAAAAGCTGATAGCTGATATGGGTATTAGCGCACGCGCCCTGCTGCGCAAAAATACAGAGCCGTATGAGCAGCTGGGGCTGGCAGAAGACCGGTTCAACGATGATGAACTGCTGAATGCGATGCTGGCTCACCCTATCCTCATAAACCGCCCCGTGGTTGTGACGCCGCTCGGCACAAGACTCTGTCGTCCGTCTGAAGCGGTTCTGGACATTCTGCCTGACCCGCAGCAGGGAGCATTTACGAAAGAGGACGGCGAAAAAGTCATTGATGAACACGGAAACCGGATGAGCCACTGATTTTTTCAGTGTGCTGCCGGCAGGAAGGGAGACGCAAAAACAGAAGCCGGCAGATGCCGGCTTTTTTCATATACTGCGCTGATTAACCCGCTCAGAGAGCTGCGCGGTACTTTCTTTCCTTTCGCTGTAGCGATCGGTCAGGTAGTCACTGCGCCCGCGCGTCAACAGAGTGAACTTCATCAGCTCCTCCATTACGTCCACGATGCGATCGTAGTAAGGCGAAGGCTTCATGCGACCATCTTCATCAAATTCAGCCCAGGCTTTTGCCACGGATGACTGATTCGGGATAGTAATCATACGCATCCAGCGCCCCAGAATGCGCATCTGATTAACTGCGTTGAAAGACTGCGAGCCGCCGCTGACCTGCATGACAGCCAGGGTTTTTCCCTGCGACGGGCGAACCGCACCTGACGTCAGCGGTATCCAGTCAATCTGCGCCTTCATGATGCCGGTCATAGCGCCGTGACGCTCCGGGGAGCACCATACCATGCCTTCCGACCAGAGAACCAGTTCGCGCAGTTCCACAACTTTGGGATGCGTTTCAGGGGCATCATCAGGCAGCGGCAGACCGGACGGATTAAAAATTTTGACCTCTGCACCCATTGCCGTCAGCAGCCGGGCGGCTTCTTCCGTCGTCAGCCGGCTATAAGATCGTTCCCGCAGCGAGCCGTAGAGCATCAGAATGCGGGGCGGGTGCGCCACTTCTGCAGCCCTCAGCTTATCTTCCGTCAGCGGCACGTCCAGGAGTGAAGTATCAACATTTTTCAGGGTATCGTTCATGTTATTCACAATGAGGTCTCTTTGTGAGTCGTCGCGGGTGACAGGCTGCAGCTACTGCCTGCGCAGCATTCCTCTGTAAGAAAGGCCATCAGTTGTTCAAGCTGCGTATAGCAAGGTCTGCAAAACAAGGTACGGCTCTGCCGTTCCTGGCTGATCAGGCCCGCGGACATCAGCGCCGAAATATGATGACTGAGCGTGGAGGGCGGAATACCGAGGCGCTTCTGCAGAACACCGACTGGCAGGCCGTCATGACCCGCTCTCACCAGCTCCCGGTATACGCTAAGACGGGTCGGGTGCCCCAGCTCCCGAAGCGCATTTGCTGCTGTTTTTAAATCCATACGCCCTCCTTGAACTATATTTCCAGAATAATAGAAATATAATCAGCGTCAAATATTTTTCCCCGGAATGGATGGCTCGCCCTTATCCCGGTTCGGTCCAGCAGAGGAAGGATGACGACGCCAGATCACTATGGAAATCGCCGTGATGAACAGGGTAAGGATGGCAGATAAAAGCAGCGTGCCGGGTGTGCCGTATTGCTCCAGCAGTATGGCGTAAACTGACGGCGCGAGCGCCGCGAGCAAAAAAGCGGGTGACAGCAGTAAGCCTGTTTTACGGGCATACTGCTGCGGATCAAACAGCACAAGAGGCAGGACGGCCTTAATGATCGTACTCAGTCCGTTTACAGCCCCGTAACTCAGAATAAAGATGGCTGTAGCCACCGGGGTAACATTCCCTGCAAGGCCAACCAAAAAGCATAATGGCAGAATAATGCCGGTAAACAGGCTCAGACGGATCGCTGAAGTACGTGCACCGGAAGCCACGTCCAGCAGTCTGGCGCTCACCTGTCCCATCCCCCACAACATACCCGCTACGGCGGGCATACCATAAGCGGCCAGTATCTGAGGAAAATGAGCGGACACGCCGGTGGAAACAAAGCTTATCAGCGCTATCAACGTGGCGTACCACAGGCCGCTGATAAAGGCTTTCCGGTCTTCTGCTGGTCCGATCGCCTGAAGAGCGGGCTGCCCGGCAACGGGAGGTTGACGCCGATAACCTGCCGGAACGGTGGTCAAAAAAAGCAGGCTGACAATGCCTGCACAGCCGTAAACGATAATGGCATGCCGCCAGTCGGTAAAGTGCAGTAGCGCAGCGCCAGCAGGCCAGAACGCGACTGACGCGAGACCACCCAGCAGTGTGACCAGGGTGATTGCCCGGCGGGCCTCTGCGCCTGCAATTTCTACAAGCAGCGCAAATGCGGCATCATACAGGGCAAGTCGCATGCCAGCTCCCATCAGGAGCCAGACGGCAACCCACGATGTGGTTGAATGGGTAAAAGCCATCAGAAAACAACCGAGGACTATGACGAAGGTTCCCACCATCATTACCGTACGCCCGCCGGTACGTGCTATAAGGGGGCCGGTAAGTGGCGAGACAAGCCCCATAACAAGCATGGCAATAGTCAGCCCGGAGAATGTCACAACTGGTGACCGGCCTGTCTCCGACATGATGGCGGTCCCGAAGACCCCCGGCATATAGAATGTGATACCCCAGTTGATTAGCTGCGTCATGCCAATGCAGAAAATGGTGCGGCCTGTCAGATACCCGTCAGTCAACCCGTGCTCTCCGGAAATGTGGCGTCGCCCTGCCCGAGCGTACGCTGCAGGATGACCGTATCAAGCCAGCGTCCGTGCTTGAAGCCCACAGATCTGAGCGTTCCTGTAATGCTGAAGCCTGCCGCGCGATGCAGGGCAAGAGAGGCGCTATTTTCGCTGTTTCCAACTACGGCCACGAGCTGGCGAAAGCTACGGTCCTCTGCCCATGTGACCGCACTCAATAACAACTTTTTTCCGATCCCCTGGCCCTGAAAATTGGGGGCAATATATACAGAATTCTCCAGGGTGAATCTGTAGGCACACCGTTCCCGGTAGAGTGACAGGTAGCAGTATCCGCGGACATTGCCGTCCTCAACAGCCACAAACCAGGGCAGTCCTGCTGCACGCACCTTTTTCAGGCGGGCTGTCATTTCAGCCGGATCCGGCGGTTCAGTTTCAAAAGTGGCGGTGCCATGCAATACGTGATAAGCATAAATCTGCTGGATGGCAGGAATATGTCGTTCATCTGCTTCGGTTATTTCCATCGGTACGGCTCCTTCTGCGGTCATAAGCAGAGACTAACCGGAATGAACAATTTCAGACAGGCAGCAGGACTTATCAGCGGCATAAGGAAAATTTTGGCATGGCAAACCTGAACCTCGATCACCTGGCTACTTTCAGACTGGTCGTCAGCCGGGGCAGTTTCTCCGGGGCGGCTGAAGCACTTGGTCTGTCGCAGCCGGCAGTGAGCCTGCATATAAGACAACTGGAGCAGGCGCTTCAGGTCCGGCTTATTGAGCGAACCAGCCGGGGAGTAAGGCCCACGCCAGCCGGGCTGACTCTCGTTGAGCACAGCATGAAAATTGATGCAGTGGTAAGTACAGCAGTTGAATCGGTGTGCCAGCATTCTGATGAGATAACCGGCACTGTTACTGTTGGCACAGGCGCAACGGCCTGTATTCATTTACTTCCCCCCTTACTACAGCAACTGCGGCAGGCCCATCCCCTGCTGAAGGTGGACGTACGCACAGGTAACACTTCCGATATAGTGCGGGGCGTGGAGGAAAATCGTATAGATATTGGCCTGGTGACTCTGCCAGCTGCAGGTAAAAACCTGAGCATCATCCCGCTGGGTACGGATGAGTTTGTTGTCATCATGGAAAAGGATGCATCAGAGCCGAGTGCGAAAATATGGAATCCGGGCGCTTTGTTGCCGCTGCCGCTGATTATCTTTGAACCGGGAAGCGGGACACGCGCCCTGATTGACCAGTGGTTCCGGGAGACGGGACATATTGCCTGCCCGGTCATGGAGCTTGGCAGTATCGAAGCTATTAAAAGAATGGTCCGTGCCGGTCTTGGCTACAGCATTGTTCCCAGAATGTCCGTTGCATGCATTGAGGAAAGATCGGGGCTCGATCTTTACTCTGTGACGCCCTCTCTTCACCGGACTCTCGGGACAGTCATGCGGGAAGACCGGATTGTAAGCAGAGGTATCAATGAAGTGCTGAAAAACCTAAACAGCAGTTTTGCAAAAAACGAAATCAGATAAATATTCTTCGATATCTAAACCGGACAGGTCTACTCTCTCCGGCGAAGTATCACTACAGCTTTTACCAGCTACCAACGTCCGCTTCTGGCACAAAGCGGACATACGCAGAAAAGCAACTCATGAACGAGCATCAGCGTCTTCCATTATCGCTTTCACTCTTAAAATGGTCTGCCGTGTGGTGTCAAATTCGCGGGCGATCGCGCTGATACTCTTCCCTTCACTAAGACGCAAGAACACCGCTTTCTTTTGTTCGTCATCCAGAGCCGGCGGGCGGCCGAAACGCTTTCCGGATGCCTTAGCCCGCGCAATACCAGCATGTGTACGTTCAAGTAGCAGATCGCGCTCAAATTCAGCAACCGCCGAGATTACCTGCATTGTCATCTTTCCGGCCGGACTGGTGAGGTCTACCCCTCCCAGCGCCAGGCAGTGTACCCGTATTTCTGACGCAGAAAGTAGCTCAACGGTTTTTCTGATATCCATGGCGTTTCGCCCGAGGCGATCCAGCTTCGTTACGATTAAAACGTCTCCGTTTTCCATTCGATCAAGGAGACGCATAAATCCAGGGCGTTCAGCAGCCGCGACTGAACCACTTGTGTACTCTTCAATCAGTCGCTGGGGTCTGATGGCAAAGCCAGCCGCTTCGATTTCACGACGCTGGTTTTCAGTGTTCTGTTCGAGGGTCGATACCCTGCAGTAGGCAAAAACTCGTGACATGTAGTTACTTTATGTACGAAATAGGTGTACTTATTATAGCGTATGTCCGAAATTAAAAACACTAACTTTCGGACAGACTATATTCTACATGTACGAAACCGGTCGGTTTAGTATAAGTACTGGTATTAACTAGACATACAGTACCTCCTTTCTGTTCAACCTATCCAGACACAGCAGCACTGATAAAATTTGTAGATTTTCCATTCCACATAAATTTATATCAGGTATTGAGGACGATATCGCCATGGCGCAGATTGAAGGTAATGACCTGAAAGAAATAGGAAAAACCCGGCCGATTCTGGAGAACATCACCAATAAATGGTCGATTTTAATTCTCACCATACTTTGCAGCGAACCCCTGCGCTTCAATGAACTGCGTCGCCGGCTGGATGGGATTACGCACAAAGCCCTGTCAGATGCGCTTAAGCGGCTTGAGCGCAATGGGCTGGTGCATCGCAAGGTCCTGCCGACTTCACCGGTGAGTGTTGAGTACAGTCTTACCTTACTGGCAAAGACGCTTCAGGAGCCTTTTAGTGCGCTATATGGGTGGGCGCTACAGCATGGAGCGGAAATGGAGCGGGCTCAGTTAATGTACGATACCAGGCATGCAGAGAACGTTGCTGAAGAATTGTAGTGTTAAACCCCATGCGGCAGGCCGCGCAACTTTAGCGGCCAGGGTCAAAACGGGTTCATTACTGAAGGCACCCGTTTACTGACAGAGCTGTCTGCCAGTGCGCGCGCTGCCTCAGTGAAGGGCTCTGACAGTTCAGGCAATGCCTGGCGAAAGCGGTAGTGATCTGCATACTGTACGAGACATCTCCTTTGGCAGATCGCCGTTTTCCCGGTGTCGTGATGAGTACTGGCCTTTTATCGTCTGCGAGGATCCGTATCAGTCCCGGCACAGCCGACAAGCCTTCCGTTCGATGCAATCAGCTCCCCGGAATAAAGTTGAATGTCCTCAGGGAAAATTGGGCCGCTTCCAGATGTAAACCTTAAGCGTTGAAATTACGGCGGGTTAGTTTTGCGTGAGATAAGTCGAACAATGTGATCAATTTTTCCGTCAAAAATGCTCTTGTGTTAGATCGCATCTTCTAAAAATTCGATAAATAGCCTTGCTTTTGAATCAGGGGCTGAACGTTCAGTCACACAGGCAAAAATATCCATCGGCAGAGACTCAATGTCGATCTCACTGTGACCCGACCAGGACAAAGGCGTGAGCAAACCACTCTCTACCCATGGCAGAGCAACAAAGCTTGCCAGCCGGGCGATGCCGCCCCCGTTTACGGCTATTTTAGCAATAATATCAATATCATCACTGATAAAGCCTGGGTTGAGTTTCGCATTGACACGTTGACCGTTAACCCTGAAAGTCCAGGGCAGAAATCGCCTGTCGGTTGGATAGCGGAAAACCAGGCAGTCGTGCTGGCTAAGTTCCTCAGGTGTCTGAGGTGTGCCAGCACGGTCAAGATAAGCGGGAGACGCGCAGAATATAAAGGGGAACGAAGCAATTTTTCTGGCGATCAGCTGATCGTTCAGTTGTGCCTCAATGCGGATGCTGACATCGACCCCTTCCAGGTGATGACTGACGTTACGATCGGTACTGATCAGTTCAATCTCAATATCGGGGAAAGACGCTCTGAAGGCCGGCATAAGGGGAGCCAGCACGTATCGACCAAACGCCGCTGTTGTGGCGATACACAGGGGTCCCTTTGGTTTGGTTGCGTTTGCAGCCGCCTGCGAGGCGAGCGCTACATCATCAGGAATGTGACGGACTTTATCAAAATAACGTTTACCATTTTCAGTTAAGGTCATGCTGCGGGTGGTGCGCGACAGCAGTCGCACCCCCAGGTGCGCTTCAAGGCGAGCAAGACTCTGGCTGACGGCTGCCGGGCTCATACCCCTGGCGCGTGCCGCCGCTGCAATACTGCCGTTCTCAACCACACGAATAAACGTGCTGATCAGTCCTAAAAGGTCCATCGCGTCCTTACTACTGCATTCGTCACTTTTACTTAATAATGATTAAAGCATAAGCGCTCTACAACCCTTTTTATCAGCCTGATAAGTTAGCCGTAGTTTCATCTGCCTTTGTTAAACAGGATATTCCGATGACTGATGCTACTACAAAAAAACACCTGCGAATCCGCCTCCCTATGCGCGCCGCACCCTATATATTTGCTCTCTATATGGCGACAATGATGGCGTTTCTGATGAGTCTGGTCATTACTTTTGCCGAATTCGGACTGGGGCCACATTACATGGCAAATGTGATGAATGCTTATCAGGTCGCTATGCCAGCGGCTTTCTTTTGCATACTTGTTGTCCGGCCTGTTGTTGTCCGACTCGTAGGATGGACCGTTCACGGTCAATGAGGCCTTCAGCATACGTCGTACAGGTGACGGATTAAGGTTTGGCCCGCATCCTCCTCAAAGCAAACCTTATTCCGCACAAACCTTTACCGGGTACCCCAGGCGAACATTTCACAGAGCAGATTGCTTTTTTACCCGACAGCGGGACAGTCATACTACCCTGTCACAATCGATGCTCAGCTGCTGATAGGAATAACCTGACGCTGTTTTTCAGTAGGCTGCCAATCGTATTCAGTTAACCTGAAGGCTTAGTCAGCGTGCTCGCTAATGGTATAAGCGCAGCGTCTTGCCCCATTTAAAATATGCTCTGTCCGCTCTACTTTTGCCCCAAGAACCTCTCTGAACAGGGCTAATTCAGCACGGCAAAATCCCTGACAGGCTGCAGCGGCAGCACAGATCGGGCAGTGATTTTCGACAAAAAGCAGGGTCCCATCCGCCAGCGCGTCATAGTCCGCCATATAACCTTCCTGCGACCGTATTACTGCCAGACGCGCGACCCGTTCTCTGAGACTGGCCGAATCTCCCAGCTCACGAAGGTAATTCTCCCTGCTGGTCTGCTCGCGCAGGTCAATCAGACGATCAATCGCCTCCTCGCCAAAGGCGTGACGCACTGTGTCCAGTAGCTGAACCGTTAGCGTGGAGTGCGTATCCGGAAAGCGGTTATGTCCTGCCTGGGTCAGTGTCCAGAACTGACTGGGACGACCTACCCCTTTGCTCTGAGAATAGGTTTCCACCAGCCCTGCCGAAGCGAGTTTGGCAAGCTGCTGGCGGGCTGCCTCGGCTGTCATGCCCAGTATTTCCCCTGCTTCCGCAGACTGCTGTGGCCCACGCGTTTTAAGCAGATACAGAAGGCGCTCAGGTGTCGCAGAGGCTTTTTCAGTGCTATTTAACAAGCGATTGCTTGACAAAATAAATCCTCCCTTTCAATAATCCAAGCGTTGGCTTGTTTTATTAATGTAACGGATCCTATTGCAGGCAGCAACGGGACATTTGACGCAACGCATGCCGGGAGGCTTATATGTCGTCAGTACAGGAAGGAAGCTGGAATGATTTACTGGGTGGTAAAAACCTGTTTTTCTCAATTGCGCTCTCAGGAGGAGTAGCGCTACATGCAATCAATATTTACATCGCGACCACTGTTCTACCCTCTGTGGTTAACGAAATAGGGGGACTTGAACTCTATTCATGGAATACAACGCTTTTTGTCGTGGCCTCCATCCTGGGTTCCGCACTGACTTCGCGGCTGCTGGCCCGAGTCGGAGCGCGCAAAGCGTATCTGGTCGCGGTTATGTTGTTTATCGCAGGTAGCCTGGTCTGCGCGCTGGCGCAGACTATGCCCGTTATGCTGGCCGGCCGGGCGCTACAGGGGCTCGGCGGTGGTTTTCTGTTTGCGCTCTGCTATGCCATGATTTATGCGGTTTTTGACGAAAAGCTCTGGCCACGCGCGATGGCGCTTATCTCAGGCATGTGGGGCGTCGCGACGCTTCTGGGTCCTGCAGCAGGTGGAATATTTGCGGAGATGAATGCCTGGCGCGCGGCATTTGGCATACTGGTGCCTGTCACACTGCTCTATATGCTGCTGGTCTGGCTTGTCTTTCCCGCGCATAAGCGTGCAGCCAGCCTTCCTGAAAGCAGGCTTCCGCTGATGCAGTTGCTGCTGCTGGTCGTTGCAGTCATGGCTGTCAGCGCAGGTGGCATGTCGCCTGATGTAGCGATCAACGTGGCGGGCATTGGCGTTGCGGTGGTGATGATCCTGCTGCTGATACGTCGGGAATTTACCAGTGAAATTCGCCTGTTGCCACGTGATGCGCTGCGTCTGAACTCGCCTTTACTGGCGCTCTACATCACCATGGGGCTGCTGATTATTGGCATGACGAGTGAAACCTTTATTCCCTATTTTTTGCAAATCCTGCATGGGCAGACTCCCCTGATATCGGGATATCTGGCTGCGCTGATGGCCGCAGGCTGGACGCTGTCGGAAATCTGGAGTTCCGGCTGGCAAGGACGAGGCATCAAACGTGCTATCGTTACTGGCCCAGCGTTGGTGCTGGCGGGCATGGTGGTGCTGGCGCTCAGTGCACCCCGCTCAGCCGAAGGAGACTGGCTGGTGCTTGCCTTGATTGGTCTGGGCCTGACGTTGGTCGGGTTTGGCATCGGGCTGGGCTGGCCGCATTTACTGACACGCATCCTCCAGGTTGCACCCGCTGAAGATCAAGATGCAGCGGCTACATCCATTACCACCGTCCAGCTGTTTGCCACTGCGCTGGGCTCAGCGATCGCGGGTATGCTGGCGAATGCAGGTGGATTATCCATGCCCGGTGGGCAAGAAGGTGCTTCATCCGCTGCCTGGTTGCTTTTTGCCGTGATGGCAACGGCCCCGTTGCTCTCTTTACTGAGTGCAAAAAGGGTTATATCAGGACTCAATAAACAGAAGGTCAGTTAAATTAGCTTGCAGCTCTGTAGATATACAGAGCTGCACTTGTCTGACATGGGGCAAGACGCATAAAACTTATTCTGCTTTATGCTCATCGCGAAAACTGGCCCTCGGATCCGTTCTTTCGCACCTGAGCGACACGACTCACTTTCCGCTTCCGGACAGACCGGATGCGTATTCAGGATATCTACTGATTAAAGTCTGAAGCTATGCACGTCTCAGCCCCCCTTCCCCTGATAACGCTATTCTTGCCGTTGGCCTTCACACCCTGGCCGTCAGGCCCGAATCCTGGCGGGATTCGGCGGCGCTTACCAGCACAGCCGGTTAGCGCAGTGGGGCTGACGACCCGGCAACGCTGGAGAGCCGGAGAGCCGGAGAAGGAACAAGCAACAGGTTGATACCAGTTAAAAGAGTCACGACAGCAACATTTCAAAAAACGCAAAATATAACTGCACGAGCCTCATTCTAAACAAAACATATACCGTCAGGGTAAAATTAATATTTCCTCTATGTACAGGTTTTGTTATTTACGTGAACACCCGTCGCGGACTTTTACTTTCTTTTTTAATACCCCACGATTTCATCTATTTATTTCAATAATCTTTTCAAGAGCATCCTGAAAGGAGGAAAAGCCTGTACCGCTCCGTCAGCAAAAGATAGCGATCAGTCCGCCCAGACCTTATTGCCAAATCTTAATATCGAATTACAAAAATAGCTTTGCCACCACTATGAACCCTCTCATAATAACGCCAGGTTGAGGCTACGATTGTTACCTGAACCTGAACAGATGTCTTTTGTGAAAAAAACAATCAATGCATACAGGTAACGAATACTAAACAAAAAACCAGGAGATTAACGTATGAAATTACATACATTAACTGACCTTGATGCCGCACATGACATTAATCAAGGTCTGGAATATTTACAGAGCAAAACCTCAACAAGATTCAACTGGCAAGGGGTTGTTGATACAATATCGCAAGGGCTATCTACCGGTTCGGCTATTGCCAGTTTCCCCAGTTCTGTTTCGGGGAAAAATCGCGAAAAAATCAAAATAAAAAACAATTCACTTTGCATTATATGTCCAACCCGCATTCACGCAACAGCGAATAAGGGACAGGCGATAAGCCGTACCCCTGGCGTACTCTTCCCCGGAGATGAGGGAGATTTTGAGTTCGAATATACACCCACTGCCAACGGAATAAATAATGGCAATGGACGGTTCTTTCTCGACCTGTTGCTGATTTCTGTTGATGCGAACTTTTCTGGTCCCGCGGAAATACCCACTGACGATGAAATTCCTATTTTACACCTGGAATTCATTTCAAACCGCTTTAGTCAGCTTTATTTACTTCATGCGAATGTCAATGGTGAAAGTTTAGCGCCTGCTTATGCGCCTGGTGTCGATCAATACTCAGATAACCAGGTAATGACTTACCATACCTTCAGGGGAACGGAAGGCAGCTGTGAGCCCTCTTTTGGGATGGCATTTTTCAATACCAGAGCGGCAACGGTTAATGTCACTCATTCGACAGGGACAACCTCAATGGTTTTCACTCCATCGAAGAAAAGATCAGCCGATCCAGTCGTGCCGCTGAATAACGAAGGTAATCTGGTCTGGGGAAGACGTGCAATAAGGGAATTTTTAAAAGTCTGTGCTTATATGTATTTCTATCGTGATTATTCCCCAGTTCAGCCGCACTCCTTCGTTGCCTATACGGGGTTGATCGATATGTTATCATCCGCGAAAGATATTTACTCTGCGATTTCATCCCGAAGTAATGTTACCAGTACGTTAACGGTAAACATAAGAAACCTTACCGGTAAAAATATGTTTCTACTAAGAAGAAAATTCAGTAATACGATGAGGATGGGGAATGGCATTCTGCTGGATGGGGAATATTGTTCGATACCATTAAGTTTCCTTCCTTTAAATTCAAACCCTGAAATATTTATCAGAATACCCTATGATTCTGAAAACAATCACAGCGTCGATCTTGCGCTGACATTTAGAGACACGGGGCAAAATGGTAATATTAGTGTACATAGTGTCAGCCTTTTGGGAACCGATCAAACTGTAGTCGATACTTCACATGAATCTACTCAAGAAGGCTGGTCAAACTGTATTTTTAGTTTTACATCCTACACGGGCAAGCATCAGGTATTTGTCCAGCCTACCAAAGTCACTGGCAGAACAAATCCAGCCATTGAAATTACTGTCTGCATGACCGAGACGCGTGGAAATCTGAAATTAACAAACAGTGAAGACTCTCGCCCCGATGTGGGTAACAATAATGATATCAACAGCACATCAGAGGGCACGACAGACATCACCGACAACGTCAAATCTGAAAACCCTGACGAGAGAAAAAAAGAGTAAAACCATTCATTCAAAAAGGAGGTATCCCGCATAAAAGCGAGAGCTGCCTTACTATTTAAAAAATAACTCTACGACAATATTACCGGTAAGAAAATGCAGACGTGTTTCTCGCCTGCATTAATAAATTCAATGTGAGAAGCAGCGATCTGCATGTGGTGATGTTGTCGGCCATCAGGCTGAGAAAACTCAGGAACGCCTCCCCTACTCCTGCTGGCTCTGCTGAAGGTTCCATACTTAGCACCGCCCGTTTCCCGCGAGGGAAGTCGCCAGCACTCCTGTCACACGGGAGGAAAAGTCGGCAGGTAAGTTTTATCCGCCAGTACGCTGTCAGCGTAGCCACTAGCGGATACGGAATCGTCACGAATAAAGGCGTACCTCAGTTGGGCTGCTTTGCAAAGTACACTGCGGCTCTTTTTTGATATGTCCCGTTCGTCGGTAACCCGCTTCTGCGCTTTACGGAGACGGCGGCTCTCGGGCTGAACATCTGGCTGTGCTTTATCAGTGAAAGGTCCAGACCGTACTTCTTTATCCCGGCGCAAGGGTTGGGGTGGTAATATCGGACATGCTGCCACGCGGGAAACAGAATAATCACGATGAATAACCTGCTGGCTTCCGTTTAAACGCTCCGGAATAACGCTTACGCTTATGGGTACCTCGCTTTAAACCATCCTGAATGACGCTGAGATGTCTGTTAAACCTGTGGCGATCCATCACTATTCCCAGAAAGTGCCGGATTTTACATCAGTGATCTTCAGTTCAACGGTGCTTCCATACTCTGCCTGCCCCCCTTTTCCTCACGGCGAACCTTTAGCCTGGCGAACGGGTAGCTTCATGCCCGTAGTGAGTGTATCTGGCCTTTTGGTTCAGAGGCCAGTTGAGAGCCACGCTTGTCACGCCTGTGCGCCCGTAATCGTTTGTTACCACTTTGTTAAGTGTGAATTAACCATCCGCAAAAAAATAGGGTAACGTCTTAAGTATCTGACACATGGAGTACTTATGATCACTGTTTTTGTTTTACTCAAGACGACAACGGAATGGCTCCGCCTGGCGCGCGCTGAAAGAAACCGAATTGCCGACGCTGTACTCGCTGACGTTCTGTCTGACGGCACAGTCACGCTCAGGATGTTTGATGCAGAGGCCTTTACCACAAAATGTACTGATGTTGCCATGTTTCAGGCAGAAGACATGCGCGCTTTTTACTTTACCATTGAGCGGCTCCGGGACTCGGTGCTGATCACCACGCCCTACTTTGAAATGGTCGACATCATTCCTGCGATTGAAGAGGGATTTAAAGCCTTTGAGAAAGAGAGCCTGTCGAAGCCATAAATGACCCTGTATAACCTGACCAGACTCATTTTGCTTCAGGCAAAATGTCCTGCTGCTCATTTATAACGGATATACATGGATTGCGTAATAAAACCTGTCAACGGCGGCCAGACACAGAATTAATCTGGCCGTACGCCAGCATTGCGCCGTTTCTGGCGGGTCGGTGACGCTAAGCCAGCTACCGGACGCAATGATAAGATAAGGGCTGCTGCGAGAAAATATCAGGTAAAACACACTCGCTCCGGCCTGGACGTGAGTTAGCGATAAGGAGTCAACATGGAAGTAACGGTAGAACGGTGTCCGCCAGAAGAATGGGAATCGATGGTGAAAATTTTTACCGAGATGGAAGAGCACTACTATGGCAAGGGTATTATTCAGGAAGCGCTGCTGAAGCATTACCTGGGCAATCGACTGTTCAGTCAGCTCTCTGGTACGCTGGTGCTCAGGGCTTGCTGCGACACTCATATTGTTGGGCTGGCGTGCTGCAGTATTCTCTACCCCTCTCCGCGATACAGTGGTCAGCTGCACATCAAAGAGCTCTATGTCGCTCAAAAAGAAAGAGGCAAAGGCACAGGGAAATCCATCATGCGCTTTATCGCGCAGCTCGCGCTTGAACAGCAGTGTGGTAGCCTCAGCTGGAACGCCGAAAAATCTAATTCCGGAGCAAACCGTTTTTATCAGTCGTTAGGGGGCAGAATAAATGACGGTATTGTTAATTATTATCTTCATGGTGAACGCTTGAGCAATCTGGCTTACGGCATTTCGTCCACACCAGAGGGTTCTACCGATTAGGTTATTACGCTTTCTATTCGGTCTGCCGTGGCTCTGCATAATGATGATGCAGGGTTAGCCTTGTGCCTGAAGCGGACGTCAGTAGTGAACCTGAAATGTTATTAATAAGATCATAAATCAGTTAGAAGGAGTGACGTATGGATACTGACACGCTAGCTACGCTATTTAAATACAAGCGCTGGATAGACATTGAAACGCTACAAGCGATTAAAAACATGGATCCATCTGTTAATGCGGAAAAACGCCATCTGACGCTCAGACTGATGAATCACATTCATGTGGTTGATATGATTTTCAGAGCGAACATTACCGGCCAGAAGCATGCCTACACGGCCCTTAATACGCCAGAGACCCCCTCTGCTGATGAGCTGTTGATAACGATGACTGAATGTACAGACTGGTATATTCACCATATCCATTCTCTGTTTCCCGATGATCTTGCCGAAAACATTAAATTCCAGTTTGTTGATGGCGGCGCGGGCGAGATGAAGGCAATCGATATGCTCAATCATGTGTTGTATCACGGGACATATCATCGCGGCGCTGTAGGTTGGCTCCTTTCAGAAAGTAGAGTAACCCCACCCAGGGACGTACTGACCGTTTTTCTGAGAGATCATAACCACGCGTCTACAGGTGACTAAGTTAGTCAAATCAGAAATCTCATGAATCCTTTAAGCAGAAACCCGAATAAATAAATGAACGGTCTCTTCTCGCTTATAGCGGACAATTCCCGGACCTAGCGCGCGTTGCCGGAACGTACCCTGGAAAGCGTTCGGGCGGTTTGAGGTTTTGACCAAAGCGAAGCTTTCTTTACCCCAGGGCCTGTGGCCATGACAGTCCGGCAAGCCGGGTGGCCCTCTGATGATGTCACGCCGGGCCTTGTCAGACGAGGCGCGGACACCTTCAGGTCGCCGGCCCCTGCAGGCAAGTGCCAGCAACCTGAAGACGAGGCCTGACCCAGCTGATGCCAGGCCTCGCCAGGCTATACGCCAGCTATTCTCTTCAGCTCATCACGGGCACCGGGCGCAACCGCCAGCACTTTGGCGCCTTTGGTTAAGCGATCGCCTTCAGTGTTGAAAGGCAAATACCAGCCGCCCGCCTCCCGTACCAGGCAGTAACCGGCCAGGCAGTCCCAGGCGTGCATATAGGGCTCCAGATAACCGACCACTCGCCCGGCGGCAACCCAGGCGAGCATTAACGCGCCCGACCCGATACGAATAAAATTTCCACCTGCCGCGAGCAGTGACGCCAGCAGGTCACCCACGGCTTGCGGCGTCACGTAGCTGTTCGCGCCAAAACCAACCACGTGATTTTGCAGCGTTCTGTCAGGATCAACGCGCAACACGCGGCCATTCAGCGTCGCCCCCTGCCCTGCTGCGGCAACGTAGCACTCGTCAAAACAGGGTGCGAAAATCACGCCAATGATCGGTTCTCCCTGATAGAGCACGGCGATGGAGACACACCAGTTCGGCATCCCGTTGAGAAACGGGCTGGTTCCGTCAATGGGATCGACAACCCAGGTAAAGCCCGACTGGCCCGGTTGTAACCCAGACTCCTCTCCCAGAAAACCATCTTCAGCAAATGTTTTACGGATACGCGCGTCAATCATCTGTTCCACATCGCGATCCGCCCTGGAGACCACATCCTGGAGATCTTTTTTGGTTTCCACCACCAGGCTGTCGCGCTGGTGGAACCAGCTCAGTGCGAGGTTTCCGGCATCGCGCGCCGTCTCTTCTGCCAGCGCCAGACGCGTCTTTAATGCATTGTCATCGATTTCTTTCATAGTTTTTCCTTTATGACCCCGATTCAGGACGCGATTAGCGCCAGCCCCTGCGGTTTAAAATCTACGTTGACGTTCGCCGCGAGCGGCAGACGCTGCTCCATCTGGTTATCGATAATAAACAGCGACCCAAGCGGGGTACTCACTTCATATTCAATGTGATCGCCCAGCCAGGTGGCATGCACAATTTCGCCCGGCAGCGCCCCTTCGCCAGAAGGGCACAGCGTAATAAACTGCGGGCGCACTGAAAGCTGCGCTTTTCCCGGCCTGGCCCCGCTGACGCGCACGCGATAAAGCCGTTTGCCGAGGCGCACCACTGCCTCCTCACCTTCCAGTGACTCCACTTCACAGGTGAGAATATTCGCCTCGCCCATAAAGTCGGCAATGAAAACCGAACTGGGCGAGCGGTAGAGCGTTTCGGGCGCGCCCTGCTGCGCGATTTCACCCTCTTTCATCACGATGATTTTGTCGGAGACTGCCAGCGCCTCCTCTTGATCGTGCGTGACGTAAACAGCGGTAAAGCCCAGCCGCTGCTGCAAATCACGAATATCGGTACGCACACGGCGACGCAGTCGCTCATCCAGATTCGACAGTGGTTCGTCCAGCAGCAGAACCTGCGGCTCCAGCACCAGCGCCCGCGCCACCGCAATACGCTGCTGCTGGCCGCCAGACAACTCGGACGGCAGTCGTTCCGCCTGACTCTCCAGCCCTACCAGCTTGAGTCCTTCCCGTGCGCGATCCCGCGCCTCCCGCTGGCGCATACCGCCAGAGAGCAAGCCATACATCACATTGTCCAGCGCCGACATATGGGGAAACAGCGCATAGGACTGGAATACCATCGCGACATCGCGCTCGTTGGCAGGCAGATGCGTGACCTCTTTGCCTCCGATAAAAATGCGCCCGGATGTCGGGTGCTCCAGCCCCGCCAGCAAACGCAGCGTAGTGGTTTTGCCGCAGCCGGACGGGCCGAGCAGCGTCACCAGCGTACCGGCTTCAACGGTCAGCGAGAGGTCTGGCAAGGCTGTAAACCCGGCAAAGCGTTTCGCCACATGTTCAAATACAACGGTGCCTGCTTTTGCAGTGCTCATACGGCATTCTCCTGGGTTAGGGACGTGGGAGCGGTGGGCGCAGCGGCGAGCGCGCTGCTTTTGGTGGCGCGACGCAAGCGCCGCTCGCCGACCAGCAGCTGGAACAGCGCGATAATCGTGAGCATGACGACGATCAGCACTGAGGAGTAGGCAATGGCCACGCCATACTCGCCATTTTCCACCAGGCCAACGATGTAGGATGTCGCCATGTTGTACTGCGCGCTGACCAGAAAAATCACGGCGCTGATAGAGGTGATGGCGCGAACAAAGGCATACACCAGTGCGGCGCTGATCGCCGGTTTCAGCAGCGGCAGCACGACCTTACGCAATGTGCGGAAGCTGGTTGCACCCAGCGTCATAGAGGCTTCATCAAGGCTTTTATCAAGCTGGCTCATGGCCGCAATCCCGCCGCGCACACCAACGGGCATATTGCGGAAAACAAAGCAGACAATGAGAATCAACGCGGTGCCGGTAATTTCCAGCGGCGGCAGGTTATACGCCATGACATAGCTGACGCCAATGACCGTGCCGGGAATGGCAAAGCTCAGCATCAGCGCAAATTCAAATGCCTGACGTCCGGCAAACTTCTGCCGCACGATAAGCCACGCCGTCAGGAGTCCAACGATGGCGGTAAGCGGAGCCGCAATCAGCGCGATCTCAATGGTGGTCCAGAAAGAGTTCCATGCCACACCGCTCCAGATGAGATGCCCATTCTCCAGCGTGACACGGAAGGCGTGAATGTAATGCTCCAGCGTCAGGCTGTTATCCAGCCCCCAGGACTGCACAAATCCACCAACCATGATCATGCCGTAGACCACCAGCGTAAATGCGCCCCAGGGGATCACCAGTCCATACACCCCCAGGCGCATCGGCCCCGGAAGCGGACTGTGGTTGCCGCCGTCGCCTTTGCCGGTCACGGTGGCAAAGCTTTTGCCTGAGAGCCAGAGACGCTGTATGACAAAGGCGCACAGGGTAAAACTAAGCAGGATCATCGCCAGTACCGCTGCCCTGCTGGGATCGTTTTGCGCGCCCACTACGGAAAAAAAGATCTCCGTCGAGAGCACGCCGTGACTGCCGCCCAACACCATCGGATTGCCAAAATCAGCCATGCTTTCGATAAAACCGATCAGGAACGCATTGGCCAGCCCGGGCGCCATCAACGGCAGCGTCACACGCGTAAAGGTGCGCCAGCGGTTAGCGCGCAGCGTGTGCGAGGCCTCTTCCAGTGACGGGCTGATTCCTTCGACGACGCCAATCAACACCAGAAACGCCACCGGCGTGAAGGAGAGCACCTGGGCAATCCAGATACCGGTCATGCCGTAAAGCCAGCGACCCGGCTCAATGCCAAACAGGGTTGCCAGATAGCTGGTCACCACGCCGGAGCGTCCGAACAGCAGGATCAGGGCCAGGCCGATGACAAACGGTGGCGTAATGATGGGAAGAATGGTCAGAAGACGCAGCGCTTTTTTGCAGGGCAGCGCCGTACGGGTTGCCGCCAGCGCAAAGGCCAGCCCCAGCAGAGTGGAACCGGTCGCGGTCATCAGCGCCAGCATCAGCGTGCGCCAGGCGGTTCCACAGGTGCCGCCAGCAACGCAGGACAGGCTCCATATGGAGGGATCGCGCATATTTGCCAGCAGCCCATCCGGTTTAAAACTGCCATCCACATCCTGTACCGACACCACAAACAGACTCAGCACCGGATAGAGCACAAAGGTGCTGACCAGCGCCACCAGCAGCACCAGAGCGGCGACCACAAAGGCATCGCCTCGCAGCACCCCTCGCTCTGCCAGCGCAAAGGCGAACAGCAGCAGAAAAGTTGTCAGCATCAGCAGCGCGCCAGCGCCCATCGCAGGCTGACCGTGCGCCAGCGGCCCGGTCAGATTTTCCAGCCACGCCCAGCTCCAGCCGCTGTAACCAATGGCATGGCCCTCAACAATCATAAAGAGTATGCCCAGCGCGCTGGTGCTTAACAGCACGGCGCTTCGGCCAGCGCGATGGCGGATGAATCCGGCCAGAAGCGCCAGCCCCAGCAACCCTGCTATCACCGCCAGCCATGGACGCTGCCAGACGATCGCCTGCCATAAGGCCGGCGCTGTGGCCTCGTCGCGCCAGAGCCCGCCGAGCCAGGAGAGATCAAAAAAGCCTGCTTCCAGGCTATACCACGGAAGTAGCGTTAACGACACGACGCCCAGACAGAGCGCGCCGGTCAAGCGCCGGTTAGTTGCATTCATGGATCACCTCGACCTGAACATTCAGGCTGAAGCGGACATCAGGCTTGCGCCACCGCCGTTGAATGGATGAGCTGGATTACTGGGCGCTGGCACCAATTTCCTTATCCCAGCGGCTGAGCAGCGCCTTGCGCTTCGCGGAATCCCCGTAGGTTTTAAAGTCGTAATCGATCAGTTTGATGTTTTCAAATCGTGGGGCGTACTCAGAGATTTCGGCCTGGGTATTAGAGGGAAGCTGAAACGATTTCGCCTCTTTCATGTGCGACTGCGCCTCGGCGCTGAGCGCCCAGTCATACCAGATTTTCGCACTGGCCAGGTTACGCGCGCCCTTCACAATGGACATCGAGCCGATCTCGTAGCCGGTGCCCTCGCAGGGCGCAACCGTTTTGATGGGGAAGCCATCTACTTCCATCGCGACCGCATCATGCATGAAAACAATGCCGACGGTCGTCTCTCCGCGCGCGGCAGCTTTGACCGGCGCAGAGCCAGACTTGGTGTACTGCGAGACGTTGGCATTGAGTTTTTTCAGATAATCAAAGGCTTTATCCTCTCCCATGATCTGCACCAGCGTGGCCAAAGTGTTATAGGCGGTGCCGGAAGAGTTGGGGTTAGCGATCTGGATTTCCCCTTTGAAACCCGGATCGAGTAAATCTGCCCAGCAGGCCGGCGCTTTCAGCTTTTTCTGCTCAAGAAGCTTCGTGTTGTAGCCCCACCCCAGCGCGCCCGCATAAATACCCACGGTGCGATAATCGGAGATTTCCGCCTGCTTTTGCGCCCAGTCATGCTGCTGGCTGAGCAGCGGAGAGTGATAGGGCTGAGTCAGCTTCTCTTCTGCCGCCTGCATATGGGGATCGCCCGTTCCCGCCCACCAGATATCGGTGCGCGGATTGCGCGCTTCGCTGCGCAGACGAGCATAGGCCTCCCCGGCGGAGAGTCGCACCATGCTGACCTTGATGTCCGGGTGCGCCTGGCTAAACAGACGCGTCATGTGTTCGCATACCACGACGTCGGCGGAGCAGATCATATTGAGATTACCGGCGGCCCGGGCGGTAAACGGCAGGGTCGAGCAACAGAGTGTTAAGGCCGGGATCAGCAAGGAATAGCGCATGGTGTTCTCCTGGGGTCAGAGGTGATGCTACACTGGCATCGTGTTTTGTTGCACATATGTGCAAATTTGTAGAGAACAAAAAATCACCTGTCAATCACGTTACAGTGCAATTGTTCAGCAGTGTCACAAAATTGCAACATCAACGCAGGATACGCTTTTGCACAGATGTGCAATCTGATACAGAAGGCTTCGGGCCGCTGTCATGACGAGGAAAAACATGAGTCAGGGGAAAACGGTTGTCAGTGCTGAGGATGTTGCCCGCCGCGCCGGGGTTTCACGCTCGGCCGTCTCGCGGACCTTCACGCCCGGTGCCAGCGTGTCGGAGGCGATGCGCAGCCGCGTAATGAAGGCGGCAGAAGAGCTAGGCTATCACGTCAATCATCTGGCGCGCAGCCTGGTGCGTAACCGCAGCGGGATTGTCTGTCTGATTGTCTCGGAAGTGGCCACGCCCTACCGCGCCAGCCTGGTAAGCTGGATCACGCAATTTTTGCAGGCGGCAGGTAAAGTCGCGATGATTATCAATACCGATCGCTCAGACAGCAGCGTTTCGGCGGCGCTTCAGCAGGCGATTAACTTCCGCGCCGACGCTTCCATTATTCTTTCCGGCATGCCTGACAGTGGGATCACCCATCTGTGCCACCAGCATGGTCAGCATCTGATGCTGATTAACCGGGATGAAACCCTGCCCGGCTCGCTCAGCATTAACCTTGACTCCAACCAGGCGGCGGAAACGGCCCTGATGGCATTTTTGCGCGCCGGTTGTCGCCACCTCGCATTCGCCAACTCGCTGGCGGGCACGCCCAGCCTGATGAAGCGCGAAGCGGATTTCCTGGCAGCCGCGGCGCGCGCAGGCGTAGCGGTCACCGTAGAACGTTTTGGCACCACCTCCTATGAGAGCGGCCGTATTCTGGCGCACCGTCTGCTGACCCGACCGCAGCGGCCCGATGCGGTCTTCTGCGTGACCGACCTGCTTGCGTGCGGCTTTATGGATGAAGCACGGCATAGCTTCGCGCTGCGCATCCCGGACGATCTCTGCATTGTCGGCTATGACAATATTCCGCAAAGTGGCTGGTCATCCTATAACCTGACTACCTTTGCCCAGCCGGTTGAGCAGTTTGCGCGTGACGCGGTTCAGTGGCTAATCGACCAGGAGCAGCGCAATGCAGAGCTGCATCCTCGCGCGGATCAGCAGAACGATCGTCTGCTGTATGAAGCCAGCGTTGTGTGGCGCGGCTCGGTGCGCAGCGGCTAAAGTACGGGACGATGCCGACGCGGATATCTGCCCGGTCAGGCAGACAGTAAAATTCACCCTGTGCCATCGGCTACATGCCCCCTTTCGGGAACCCTTTCTGACCGCAATGAGGGGGGAGAAAACCTCTCTGCCCGACGCTCCCCTGGATCCCAGCCAAAACGCGTGCCCTGCGGGCAGGCAAAAATTGCTGTTGCAGTTTAGCCAGTAAAAGTTAACCTATATATAAACCATATACGTTTTATATAAGGCCGCCATGGGCATCGTCAAAATATCCGATTTAATGCATGAAAATCTGCGCATTGCCAGTCAGGCAATGAGCCGTTCCATCAACGCGCAGGCCGAGCACTGGCTCAAACTCGGTATGCTGGCAGAGCTTTATCCGCAGTTTACCCAGCAGGAGCTGGCGCAAATGCTAATCCGGGTGGAACTGGAAAACGGCAGCGACCTGCGCCAGCTGATTCAGTCGCCTTTGAAAACACCACAGGGAGAGGTGCAATGAAACGAAGCGTCAAAATCCATACCCCGGAACAGATTGAAATGGCGCGTGCCGCAGGCCATGCGGCAGCGCAGGTGCTGGCGATGATTGCACCACACGTTCAGCCGGGCATCACCA
Organism: Pantoea sp. KPR_PJ; assembly: GCF_041386365.1. Taxonomy (NCBI): domain Bacteria; kingdom Pseudomonadati; phylum Pseudomonadota; class Gammaproteobacteria; order Enterobacterales; family Erwiniaceae; genus Pantoea; species Pantoea sp. KPR_PJ. The sequence goes on from NZ_JABMIK010000001.1 coordinate 411,634, forward strand.
CGGAAGCGCTGGATAACCTCTGTCACGATTTTATCGTCAATACGCTTAATGTCACCCCCGCTAATATCGGCTATCAGGGATATACGCGCACCACCTGTACGTCGGTCAATCATGTGGTATGCCACGGTATTCCTTCAACGAAAAAGCTGAAGAACGGCGACATTATCAATATCGATATCGGCATCATCAAAGATGGCTGGTACGGCGATACCAGCCGCATGTACTTTGTGGGCGAGCCCTCTGTGCGGGCGCGTCGGCTGGTGGAGTTCACCTATCAGTCAATGGTGGCGGGCATTCACGCGGTAAAACCAGGCGCAACGCTGGGCGATATCGGGGCGGCAATCCAGCGGCTGGCTGAAGGCGCGGGCTTCTCGGTGGTGCGTGAATATTGCGGACACGGCGTAGGCCAGATTTATCACGACGAGCCACAGGTATTACATTACGGCACGCCGGGCGAGGGGCTGACGCTTGAGCCAGGCATGATCTTTACCATTGAGCCAATGATCAATGCGGGTAAAGCGGGCACCAGCGTGCTTTCTGACGGCTGGACGGTCGTGACCAAAGATCGTTCCCTCTCTGCACAGTGGGAACACACGGTCGCCGTCACCGACAGCGGCTTTGATCTGCTGACGCCCTGGCCGGACGGCACAGGAAACTATCCGGCCATCTGACCTCAGTCAGAATCGCGGGCGATTTTTTAATCTGTTCGGGATTGAGAGGCTTCTGGATGCGTGGAATAGTGAAGACGACGCGGCCCTGACCCGCGCGCTCAATACGCCTGTCATCACGGGTGAAAGGCTTACCTGCTATCGTGAACATGAGCCGCTCATCTCTGGCAACGCCGCGACGTGGTACAGCCGGACGCGCCGCACGTCGGCGGCATCACGCCTTTCCTGAAAAGGATGGTTCTGGCGGCGCGCCACGACCGCAAGCTGCCACCGGACGTTGCCATGGTGAACCCGCCGCCTGGTCGACGCAGCCGTGGCTGGAGCATTTCGAGTGGCTGAATCCGCTTTTCAATGAACAGCCTGAACTGCGTGATGGCCGCAGGTGGATTTCCGATCGCGCCGGACGGGGTTTCAGCCTGAGCGTACGGGCAAGAAGCTGGACGGTGTTAACCAGCGAGGTGGGTGCTCGCCTTTGAGCAAGCCGCACGGCTGGCAAAAGCCGCTCTTCTGCATGAAGAGCAGCTGCATATCCGTCAGCGAGGATCAGGCCGCCTGCCAGAGATGGACGCCGTTACGCCCGCTGCGCTTGACCCGGTACAGCGCGTTATCAGCGTGACGCAGCCAGTGATGAATAGAGTCAGCCTGGCTGGCCGGTGCGATACCAATACTGACGGAACAATTAAAATCAGCCGAAGCGGGCAGGCGCAGCTGCGCGATGCGCGCCTTTAGCGTGTGCGCAAGCGCCACGATGCTGCTGTCCTGTGCGTCGCGCACAATAACGCACAGCTCGTCGCCACCAAAGCGCGCCGGAATATCCTCCAGCCCCACGCCATCCCGCAGCAGCGCAGAGATCTCTGCCAGCAGAAAATCCCCCGCCTCATGGCCAAAGTTATCATTGACCGCTTTAAAATGGTCAACGTCGATCAGCATCAGGTAAGCCGCACTCTCCCCGCGCCGGGTGCGCAAAAATTCACTCTCCAGACGACGCTCAAAAAGACGGCGGTTAGGGATTTTTAACCCCGGATCCATTAGCGCAATACGTTCCAGCTCACGGTTCTTCATCCGCAGGCTCAGCGTCAGATTGTAAGAGACCACGCTCAGCGCCAGCAGGTAAACGGTCGCGAGCGGCAGAGTGAGCCAGACCGTTCGGGACGTAAAGCTCATCGTCAGCGGCCAGCCTTCCACTCCCCAGACCAGCGTAAAGGCAACAAGAAATGCCTGGAGCGCCGCAAGCAGCTGCGGCCAGCCGCCTGCGGCGTAACGATCTGCGATCAGGATCGCCATAATGACAAAGGAGGGCATCGGGCTGAGCCCCATTATCGCGATCCATGCACCGCCAAAGGCAGCGTCAAGCGTCAGGCTGGTGCGCTCGCGTCCGGTTGGATCCTCAGACACCAGCGCGAGCTGCCAGGCGAGATAGGGCCAGACAAAAGCATTAATAAACAGCAGCGCACAAGGGATCACCCCTTTACCCGATTCCATTAGCACCGAGAGAATCGGGCAAAAGCAGAGAAGCGTCCCTAACTGCCGCATAGCAAACATACGCCTGACAAACCGGGTCGAGCGTAACTTTAAGTGATTGTCGTCAGGGGAATAATAATTCATGCAACCAGCACAGAAAGGCGTTGTGGAACACGCAGTTTATCGGGATTTGATTCAACACGCTGCGGTTTTTTAAGAATTTTTACCTTGCATATTCTTAACAGTCCACCCTTCGCCCTGTCCCCCGCTGACTTTACCTTCCCTGGCTTACCACGACAGGGAATAGTGCGCACCGGTTTAGCTGGATGTGTGGTTCTCGCTTAATACCTGACAGAAGATCGGTGCCCTTGCATGAAAAAACCGGCAACCTGACCAGAGGGGCAGCGTGCGAACGCGGCAGCTCAGCCTGACAGCCAGCAGGATAACGCAATGAGTCAAGGCTGCGACGCAACAGACTCAGCCGGATACAGCGTGTGGCAGGCTGCGCTAAGTTTATGAAAGAAATGTAAACCGGCTATCGTACCCGGCACTGACATGCTAAATACAACGTTTTTATCTGGAGGCTTGCATGTCAGCATATTTACTGGTTTCACTCATGGCGCTGTGTATCGCGCTGGGATTTTTGATTACCGGCGTGAAGCGTCAGCAGAAAAACCTGCTGACGCGTGCGGGTGTCTATGCCGTGGTGGCGGTAGTACTGCTTATTCTTGGCCTGGTGATGAACTAGTTAAGCAGTCCGGCATAAATCTCATAATTTTCCTGGTCAAAGCAGACAAGGGTAACGCACTCCAGCGTGGGGTTATCCGCGAGCGCATCGCGGATCGCTTCCAGTGCGATTTCAGCCGCTCGCTTCTTCGGAAAGCGATAGATGCCGGTGCTGACAGAGGGGAACGCCAGCGTTTTGATACCGTGCTGCTGTGCCAGACGAAAGCAGCTCTGGTATGCTCGCTTCAGCAAGGCCACTTCATTCTGGCTGCCGCCGTTCCACACCGGGCCAACCGTATGGATCACAAAGCGTGCAGGCAGCGTCCCGCCGGTGGTGATTACCGCCTCGCCGGTCTGACAGCCGCCCTGACGATTGCGGATCTTTTTACACTCTTCCAGTATCTCTGGTCCGCCAGCACGATGAATAGCGCCGTCGACGCCTCCTCCGCCCAGTAACGAGCTGTTGGCGGCATTGACAATGGCATCGACGCTGATGGTCGTAATGTCACCCGCCACCAGCTTTATCTTCTCTTGCATCCCGATCTCCTCCGACTTTTCCTTAAGTTTAGCTGCGCAGCGTCAGTCTGAGACGCGCAGGCTATCCCGGCAAAAAGTCACGCTGTCAAACTCGGGTTCATGGCCGGTTTGCCGCGATAATGGCCAGCGCCTCCACCCCGCGCTGGCTCAGCAGCGTCGCCGCCTTCGCCGCACGAATACCGCTGGCGCAGACCAGCACCACGCGTCGACCTGTAGGCGGCTGCCAGCCGCTTATCGCCTCCGGCAACACCCGCTCCACGACGGGTGTAACGCTGTGCGGTGCCTCTTCCAGACTGCGCAGTTCAACGATGCAGTCGTCTGGACGCAGCAGGGCCGTATCAATAAAGGGAATGGCAGGCAGCGCGGGCTCCTCGGCACCATCAAAACGAAATGCGCGGAAGTGCCACTGGACAAAATCGCAGTTCACCAGGCTGCCGAGCGGTGATGGCGTAAATCCCAGCAGGACGCTGAGCGCCATTTGCGCCTGCATCGCGCCCAGCGTCGCAACCGCCGGGCCCATCACGCCAGCGGTGTTGCAGCTGGCTGCCGACGCAGGCAGCTGTGGAAACACCGCGCGGTAGCTGGGTGCCGGACCGCAGAATCCGCCGACATATCCCTGACGACCCAGCACTGATGCGCTGATAAGCGGAACGTTGAGCAGCCTGCACGCGTCAGAAAGCGTATAGGTCACAGCAAAGCTGTCTGCCGCGTCAATGGCAAGATCGATGCCCGCCAGCGCTTCGTTCACCGTGCTGGGGCGCAGCGCCTGCTGACGCGCCTCTACCCGACAGTCGGGATTGCGTTCGCGTAAGGCACGCGCGGCACACAGCGCTTTCGGCTGGCCAACCTCCTCGGTGGTATAGAGCGTCTGGCGATGCAGGTTGTGCAGCGCGACCCTGTCATCATCGAGGATACGCAGCGTGCCGATACCCGCACCGGCCAGCAGGGGCAACAGCGCCGAACCCAGCCCGCCAGCCCCCACCACCAGCACGCGGGCAGCGCTGAGCTGCTGCTGTCCTGCCTCACCGATCTCTGGCAGTCTTTGCTGACGTTGATAACGATTCATGAGCTCACCCCGTTAGCTGAACTGCGCCTGACCAAACACCGGCGTTGAGGCGACGGCCATGTCGCGCCGCTCCATCAGGCCCGCCCGATGAGCCTGCTGCCCCGCACGGATCGCCCCCGCGAACGCGCCCGCCATCCGCACCGGATCCTGTGCCTTCGCGACGGCGGTATTGAGCAAAATGGCGTCAAAACCTAACTCCATCGCCTGCGCCGCCTGGCTCGGTGCACCCAGCCCTGCATCAATGATCAGCGGTACCCCACTGAAACAGGCGCGCATCGTGCGTAACCCCTCAATGTTGCGAAGCCCCTGGCCGGAACCAATTGGCGCTCCCCAGGGCATCAGTACCTCACATCCCGCCTCAAGCAGCTTTTCACCGACCACCAGATCTTCCGTGGTATAGGGGAAAACCTGAAAACCATCGGCGCAGAGAATGCGCGCCGCCTCGACCAGCGCAAAGGGATCGGGCTGTAACGTATCGGCATCGCCAATGACCTCCAGCTTGATCCAGCGAGTATCAAAAAGCTCACGCGCCATATATGCCGTGGTCACAGCCTCCTTAACGCTATGGCAACCTGCCGTATTGGGCAGCACGCGGCGGTTGAGCTGGCTGAGGAGCGTGCGAAATGCACCGCCCTGATTTCCTTCGCGCCGCAGGCTGACGGTAATGATCTCCGCCTCTGCGGCGCAGATCGCCTGGTGCAAAATCTCGGGCGACGGGTATCCGGCGGTGCCGAGCAGCAGGCGCGACTGAGGAACAAAGCCGTAGAACATGGTCAGCCTCCCTGCATAGGCGAAAGCACTTCCAGACGGCATCCCGCCACCAGCCGCTGGCTCTCATACTGCGAGCGCGGCAGAAACTGACCGTTGAAAGCGCTGGCTACGCAGGCAGCGTCTATCTGCCGCTCGTTCAGCAGCGCCGCAACGGTCTGTGCATCGGTATCAATTAACTGGCCGTTGAGTTCAATTTGCATAATGTGACTCCTGACTGAGCAGTTGCATGAGGTGTTGCGCCATGGCGGGCGCAAGCAAAAAGCCATGACGATACATGCCGTTAACGGAAAACACGCCGTCGCGATAGCGAACTTCCGGCACGTTATGCCGATAGGCGGGACGTCGGCCAGTGCCGCTCTCGACAATGCGCGCCTCTGCCAGCGCCGGGTGGATCGTCCAGGCGGCACTAAGCAGCTCCATCATGGCGCGCACGCTAATCGGGCTGGCGTCGTCGCTTTCTACCATGGTCGCGCCGAGCATAAAGTGGCCACTGGCACGCGGCACCAGATAGCAGGGAAAGCGCGGGTGCAGCAGGCGTATGGGACGGGAAAAATGCAGATCGTCACTGTGCAGGATGAGCATTTCGCCGCGCACCGCACGCAGTTCGGGCTGGCGATCGGTGGCATGGATACCGCGACAGTCAATGAGGGTGCCGCTGGGTTTCCCGGCGTGAAAGGCAACGCCTCGCGCTTCAAGAGCAGCGCGTAGCTGACGCAGCGCATCACGCGGATTCAGATGCGCCTCACCGGCAAAGAAGAGGCCACGCGCAAAGCGTCCCGCCAGATCCGGTTCAAGCTCTTCGGGATTGCACCACTGATGCTGGCGCGTCAGCCGGGCGAAGCGCGTCAGCTCTGTTGCATCGCGCGGCGAAGCCAGCACCAGCGTGCCCTGTTGCGCCACACCCTCGACGCGCTGCGACCACCAGCCCGCGGCATGCTGCCCCAGCGCAGTGACCCGTTCCGGCGCGCTCTCCCCTTCGCAGAAGGGCGCAAGCATGCCGCCCGCCCAGTGTGAGGCAGGCATTTCATCACTGACGATCACTTCCAGCGTTTCCCCCTGCTCAGCCAGCAAGGTGGCGACACAGAGCCCGGCGACTCCGCTACCGAGTACCGACCAGCGGCTCATCGTGTATCACCGGCAGAAAAAACAGATTGAAAAAGCGTGCGTTTCACGTTGGCCTCGACGTTGACGACCCGTGATACGTGAAGGGAAAAAGCGTAAGCAGAAGGGATTCGCTCACGCGGCAGGCATCTCAACGCCTTTTCAGGTCAATGGGATACGAGTCTTCCTACGCCAGTATCAACTGGGTCAGGTTCAAAGGGTCGCTACACCGCGCGCTGCGCTATTAGCCTCTCAGTCTCTCTGGCGAGACTCCCCTGACGGCCATTAGTTGTAGGGTAAGTGACTACCCGGCGTCAAGCGTGATGTGTTAATCAGGCGTTAAATCGGTGGCTTCGCCGCGCGTCGTCAGGACGACAGCGGCGGCCCGCTGTCGCTCGCTTAAGGCGGAATAAATGTCGGCAAACGCTACGACAGTTGCGCCAGTCAGCTGAAGTTTCCGGGTAGCACAGGAAGCAGTGCGCTGTAGTCGAAGGAAGCAAGCCGTGGGGCGTCTGTACAGCGTCAGCAAAATGTGTATCAGCCCCCGAGCTGGCTCCCAGCAGCAGACGTTGCTCACCCTGAGGAAGCCGCCAGCCAAAGGGTAGCGTCAGCAGCGAGATGGTGCCTGTCATTGCGAAGAACCAGCAGATAATCTCGCCCGTTTTTTTCTTGCCGCCCAGACAGCGGATCTGGAGCAGCGCGCCTGCGGTATCGGGTGCTGAGAGCCGTGCCAGCAGCACATCCACTGGCGCCACCGACGAGGCAGGCGTGCCGAAGGCCAGAGCGCTAAAGGTGAGGTGCGCGGTAAGCAGGAGGATCATTCCGCAAAACCAGCCATCACCGTCAGACAGCAATCAAGGTGTACTTCCTTCTTGTAGCACCACAGCCGCGAGCAGGACGACAAACAGCAACGCAGAAAAATAATGGCGGTTGCATTGGGCAGCGAGGCGGCAAAGCTGCGGATATACAGCGCCTTATGCCGCTGAGGCGTCTTTTTACAGCCTCACCGAAGAGACTATTTTCTCCCCTGGCCAGGCTAATGCGCTTATCCAGATTATTTCCCGCTTAGCTTATTACCGGAAAAGCGCTCACCCTGCACAGGTAATAAATTGTCACATTCTGCATTATCTGTCACACATGTTAGCCATCATTTTATCCTCGTCTGGTTTACCGACATATTCAGGGCTTAACTAACAGATATTCATGAGGAAAAACCTCTCTGAGAGACAAAATAACCGATTTAATAATATCAAACAAATTCAATATCTTAAATAAAAACCCAGCTATTCATCACACCCGCAGTGAAATAGCGATGGCAAAAAAAAACCTGCCTTCCGCTTTACGCCTGAAAAAGCCGATTATTATTAATCTTTATCCCTGTTGCAGAGGGTTAAATTACCGCCAGGTCAGATGAAATGTGACAAAACTCACATTTGTGCCAGGCTTAATATCACCCGAAAACGAAGTGCAAGGAGCTAAGCATGACTACGCAAAATGATAAAACACTCGTCCCGGTTGAATATTCAAAACCGCCTTTCGCGGAGCAGAAACAGCCTGTTCCAGGTCTTGCCAGCAAAATGGATCCGGTGCCGGATCACGGGGAAACCTCATATCGTGGCACGGGTCGCCTGACCGGTCGCAAAGCGCTAATCACTGGCGGCGACTCCGGTATTGGTCGTGCGGTCGCTATCGCCTATGCCCGTGAAGGGGCAGATGTAGCAATTAACTATCTGCCCGACGAAGAGTCAGACGCGGCTGAAGTCATTAAGCTGATTGAAGCGGCCGGTCGAAAAGCCGTTGCCATCCCGGGCGATATTCGTGATGAAGCCTTTTGCCAGTCACTGGTAAATCAGGCGGTTGAACAGCTGGGCGGTCTGGATATCCTGGTTAACAACGCCGGTCGGCAGCAGTTTAACGAATCGATTCGGACACTCTCTACCGAAGACTTTGACGCCACCTTTAAAACCAACGTCTACGCGATGTTCTGGATCACTAAAGCCGCGGTGGATCACATGCCGCGCGGTGCCGTGATCATTAATACCTCTTCGGTTCAGGCTTATCAGCCCAGCCCTATCCTGCTTGATTATGCGCAGACCAAAGCCTGCATCGTGGCCTTTACCAAATCACTGGCGCAGCAGTTAGGTGAAGAAGGCATTCGCGTCAATGCTGTTGCTCCCGGCCCATACTGGACGCCGCTGCAGGTGTGCGGTGGACAGCCGCAGGAGAAAATTAAAAAGTTCGGCGAAAGCGCTCCGCTGGGCCGTCCAGGCCAGCCGGTAGAAATCGCGCCCCTCTATGTCACCATGGCCTCGAGCGAAAGCAGCTACACGTCAGGCCAGGTCTGGTGCTCTGACGGCGGCACCGGCACGCTGTAAATTTTCTTTCCTGCCAACTGGTCGCCCTGTGCGGCCAGTTTTTTTGTCCACAAACAGTGCGTTTCAGACAAGGATGCTGCTGATGAAAAACGGTGAGTATACCTCGCCCGTTCGCGAGGATGGGTTTGCTGGCCCTGGAGATTATGCGGCCATTGGTGAAGGACGATCGGTCGCGCTGATTGCACCGGATGGTGCGATTGACTGGTGGTGTGCGCCTAATCTCGATTCGCCCCCCTTGTTTGACCGCCTGCTCGATCCCGGCATTGGCGGCTTTTTTGCGCTAACGCCGGTTCAGCCTTACCGCATACAGCGACATTACCGCGATAAGAGCAATGTGCTGGAAACCTGTTTCACCACTGACGAAGGCGAAGTTCGTCTGACCGAATCGCTAAACAGTACGCTCGCCGGGCGTCTGCCCTGGAGTGAACTGGCCCGGCGGGTAGAGGGCGTGCGCGGCAGCGTGACGCTGAAACTGCATCTGCGCTTCGGTACGGTGGCAGAAACGCGCTCGCCCTGGATGAGCAACACAACGCAGGGCAACGTTTTTCATATCGGGGATATTATGGCCATGCTGCGCACCAGCGAGGATGTCATCATCACCCATATGGATGATGAACAGGTTATTGCAGAGCTCACCACGCATGAACATTCCCGTTCGCTGGTGGCGCTGCTGATCACCCAGCGCGAGCCGCTGGCGGTGCCCGACCTTGATGCCATTGATACCCGTATTGAAACCAGCCATGTTGCCTGGCAGGACTGGTGCGATAGCCTGAGCTATGAGGGTGAATATAACGTTCACGTCAAACGCTCTGCCCTGTCGCTGAAGTTTCTCTGGTATTCGCCGACCGGCGCACTGGCTGCGGCAGCAACCACGTCACTGCCAGAGGGCATGGGTGGCGAGAAAAACTATGACTATCGCTACGCGTGGGTGCGTGATGCCTGCCTGATTATCAAATCTTTTGTCTATCTCGGTGCGCTGGAGGACTGCAAAGCCGCTTTTTCATGGCTGTCGCAGACAATCATGCGGCATGGCGTTGAGCTGCAAACCTGCTACACGCTGGAGGGCGACATTGTACCGCCCGAACGCTTTCCCCCGCTGCGTGGTTATAAAGATTCGCTGCCGGTGCGCGTCGGCAATAATGCCCGCGACCAGCGACAGCTGAGCATGTACGGTGACATGCTTGCCACGGCGCAGCTCTTTATTGAAGCGGGTCATATTCTGGATTTAGGCACGTCGCGCCTGCTGGGACAGCTGGCTAACCACTGCGCCGACCGCTGGCGGCTTAAAGACTCCGGCATCTGGGAGTTGCCCGAGCAGCAGCACTATACCCACTCAAAAATGGCCTGCTGGCTCGCTCTCGACCGCGCCGTGGCGATGGCAAAAGCACGTCACATTGAGCCAACCTGGATGGAGCGTTGGGAACGTGAGCGCGATCGCATCAGCGAATGGGTTGAGCAGCATTGCTGGTCGGAGAGCAAGCAGGCTTATCTGTTTTATGCTGGCAGTGAAGGCCAGCTGGACGCATCGCTGGCGCTGGTACACCACTACGGCAGCAAAGTTAATCCTGAACGTATGCGACTCACCTACCGGGCGATTGAACGTGAACTCGGCAATGGGCATGCCATGCTTTATCGCTATAGCGGCGTGGAAAAAGAGGAGAGCACTTTTGTCGCCTGTTCGTTCTGGCTGGCGGAAGCCTGGGCATCAATGGGGGATATCGATCATGCCCGAGCCTGCATGGAGGAGATTCTGGAAACGCTGTGCGATCGCGGCAACGTCGAGATCTTTAACGAGATGTTTGACGTTCGCAGCAAGGAGTGGCGCGGTAATCTGCCGCAGGGTCTCAGTCACCTTGCCTTGATCTGTGCCGCGCAGGCATTGACCTGTCATCAACACAATCAGAAAACCAAAGGGGAAGCATGATGGCGATCAGAGGCATTGAGCATATCGGCATCACCGTCAGTAATATTGAGCAGGCAGAAACCTTCTTTACTCAGGCGCTGGATGCAAGCGTGCTCTACCGCCTTGTCCCATGGCAGGAGAATGAACAGCGGATCGACGGTCGCCAGATGCGACCGCTGAACGGCTTACCGCCGCAGCTAAGCATCGTCGGCCTTTCCATGCTGCGACTAGGCAACGGCTGCAACGTGGAGCTGTTTCAACTGGAGCCGGGCATCGCTGATGATTTAGCCACTATTGGACAGCCGGGCGTTAATCACTTTTCACTCTGCGTCGATGATATTTGTGCTATGGCTGAGAAGCTTAAGGCCCATGGCGCGCGTTTCTATGATGGCCCAAACGACTGTTTTGCGCAGGAAGAAGGCGCGGGCAACCAGACCTGGTTCTGTCTGACCCCCTTTGGCGTACTGATTGAGCTGATCGCCCTGCCCTCCCCTCTGCGCTACGATAGCGAGGCGGTGCAGACGCGCTGGCTTCCCGCTGAGTAACCGGCCAGGTACCGCGCTACAGCGCGGATCTTTTACCAGGAATATTCCTAAACCTCTTTTTCTTACCGGAAAATAAAGGTTCAGACGTACATAAAACCTGTACAGCAATATTATTCCCATACAGGTTTAAACGCTTTTTCTTTTATTATCACCCGGTTCTGCCGCCGGGGTTAATATCATTAAAGGTGACCTTTCTTTTTTACTCCCCCCGCCGTGCCGCTTGCGCAATTTATATCCACCTCTACTCTTTAAAGCGTAAGACGCGCACAGCACCTCAGAAAAGCTGTGTTATTTTCAACTCATGAAGAGGACCCATTATGACTCAACATCGAGGCGGATCAGGTAACTTTGCTGAAGATCGTGAAAGAGCGTCAGAAGCTGGCCGGAAAGGCGGGCAGCACAGCGGGGGTAACTTTAAGAACGACCGCGAAAAGGCCTCTGAAGCGGGCAAAAAAGGCGGACAAAACAGCCGCAGGGGTTCCTGACCCTTTATCTGCATCTCCCCCCTCACGGGTGTAATACCGAGACAGACGGCAGAGTATCGCCGCCATTGTCTGCGCCGGGTCACTCAACCCGGCGCTTATTTATTTGTCATCAGAAAATATTTGTTCTCCTGACGTCTTGCTTATCTGTTTTAATTTCTCAGGTTAACCGTTCGCTGTTCTGATAATATTTATTCCTGCCGCTGCGCATGTCTGGATATTAAAAGGTGGCGTTGACGCCAATATTCCAGCTTAGCTGGCGCCCGTCGCGGTTGCCACCCTCGGCAGATACGCCAGTAAAAGCGCTGATCCGCTCGCCCAGAGGAATAGTCGCCCCCACCGCGACATCAAGCCAGTTAGTATCACGTGCCCCCGTCGTGCGACTAAAAGCGGTGCGGGTTGATTTCAGTCCGGCGGTTACGGTTGAATCGCTGTCGCCAAACTGATGGTTATAGCTCACCTGCGCCCAGGGATTGACGGGCCACTGCTGGCTGTCGATACGCCAGCCCACCGCGCCCGTTTGTGAGTGACGGGTTTGGTCGCTGTAGCGCATCGCGGTGCTGCTGTTGCCCTGCTCGTGATAGCCTCCAGCGCGCCCGTAATCCAGCGCATAGCTGGCAAACGGCCCGGTGGTCAGATGCGTGCTTAGCAACATATCCCAGCCGGCCTGCACGCGCATGCCGAGCAGCTTGCCACCCGTATTTCCCTGCTCGATGCGGGTTGCCGGGCCAATATTTACCGTGCGCTCAATATTATCGAAATCCAGGTCAGCGTAGTGAAGATCGGCATTGACCCATGCCCCATCGCCTGCCTCAAGCTGGCTGTAGAGCGCGATCAGATTGCCGCGCAGGCGGTAATCGTAGTCTGAGGAGGGTGCCTGCCGCTGATTTGTTGTAGAGAAGAGTACGCCAGTCTGCCACTTCTCCGTAATCTGATAGCCCACGCCAAGCGTAAAGCTGGCCGTCGTCGCCTCGCCGTTAAAGTAAGCATCCCCCTTCTCGTCTACGTGCTCGCCTGCATAGCCGCCAAACAGGGAAAACTGCCCTGCGCTGTTCTGCTGATGCCGCTGCTGTTGAAGGTGACCATCCAGCGTATTTTGCATATCACGCGCCATGCGGTAGGGCGCCCGTGAGAGCGCTGCGGCCTGTAAGGGCGCATCCAGTATTGACTGGATATAATCTGCGATAAGGGCATGTACAGCGGGACTGGGATGCAGCCGGTCGGCAAACAGGTAGGACTGATTGCGTGAAAAGCCGGGCGTAGCCGAAGTACAGGCGGCAGCCGATGTGCCCACCGGACACGCCATGCCGACGGTATTTGTCAGGCCGTAGCGCCGGGGATCGGCGATCACTTCACTGAACAGACCGGCAACATCCACACGAACAATATTACCATCCAGCGTCGCCAGCCCGTATTCCTGCTGCTGATTATAGCCTGCCGTCAGCGCGGAGACTACACTGCTCAGCTGCTGCCACGCCTGATAGAGCTGCTCCGCCAGCGCAGCGCGCACGGCAGGAATAGCCGATAGCTGGGTCGCTGCCTGAGCAAAGGCGGTTTGCACCGCCTGCTGGCGTGAGGTGCTGTCAGAGGTGGTGGCGCTGTTAAGTGACTGAAACGCCGCGGCAGTTGCTGCATCAGAAGCGGGGCCTGAGAGGCTCAGCACCGTTTCAATGAGATAGGGTGTTTCTCCAACCTGCGGCGTCGTGGGCACGATCACCGCGCCCGCACCCGCCTCAAGCAGCGTTTTAACCTGCGCGGTGGCGGCGGCAGCGCTCAGGCTGAGGGTTTCCCGGGCGGTAAGCGGGCGCATCGCGGCAGCCGCAATATCATTGCCGCCCACCCAGTGAATATAGAGCCCGTTACTGTCGGCCCGCCCGCCCGTTGCGTTCAGGTAGGCAGCAAGCTGGTTTTCGGTATTGCGTCCGGCATTGAGTTGCGGGCTGGAAACGGCAAATCCCTGGGCATAATTGCTGCCTCCCTGCGAGGAGGCGCGTAAAGATTGCCCCAGCCGCGCAGCCAGAATTTCATCGTAGATCGGACTGGCCTCGCCATCCCAGGTATAGCGGCCAATGTTCCCCCCGTCGCTCAGGCTGTCGCCGAATACCGTGAGGTTATCCCACGCCAGTGCTGAAAGCGGGGAGAGTAAAAGGGTGACGAACAGTACAGTGAACTGTGGATGCGCGCTTTTGCCTGTTTTCATCATCGGCTCCGGAAATCGCCAGCCACTTTCTGACTGGCAAGAGGATGTCGCGGCAAACGGCGTCAGGACGAGCCGCGCCGGTCAGGACAGATAAAGCAATGTGGAAGAAGACGATCAAAAACTAGCCAGAGAGGAGAGATATTGCCAGTTCATAAGCCGGATATTGTCAGGTAATGTGATGCGCATTAACACCGGCTGCCACTCTAATCGAACTGATACCGCCATTTCAGGCTGGCTGGATCTGGTAAACCCAGGCCGTAATCTGCTCGCCCTGCTCCGTGTTCACTGTAACTGGCACGCGGTCGTAGCCTGCTTCAAATTCATCCAGTATTGGCCAGTGTTGTGAGAGCTGGCTGGACTGAAAAATATAGCCCGGAACCGTGGCGCCCTGCTCATCCAGCTGGATTGCCGGAAATCCCGCTGCTGCACCCCAGCCCGATTCATACAGCACGCCTTTTACCGAACCTGCCAGCCATTCTCCTCCGATACTCTCCAGCATATGCGCATTCGAACGGCCCGGGCATAACGTGCCATAGACAAAAAGCTTCTCCATATTTTCCCCCTGAAAAAGAAAACCCGACTTTACCGATGCGGCTCAGCGCTGTCATTAGCCACATCAGCGAAAAGCAGACATCTGTGCAGTAAGAGCGCTGGCGGGTGACTGATTACAGTGAATCTTGTCTCTGCAGACCCGGTCAGCACAAAGAGAAGGCAGGACGCTGCTGATTACAGTGAATGTTTTGCTTTTATTATCCTGCTCAGACATGTGAAAAATGTGACGTTGCTGATTACTGTCAACGTTGCTATAGAGGCGCTTTTTTGCTGAAAGCGAGTCTTTTTGTTTACTCCCTGAGCAATCAGCAGTCACTATTTAACCAACGCAGATCCAGGGTAAAGATTCACTGTAATCAGTAGTCGCCGACCGATAATAGCGGGGCAGCAGGCTTGCTGAGGGGTGCTGTGCGCCAGTAACAGGCTGGCGATTTCAGGCTGAAATGCTGTTAAATCAAGGGGCTTAACGCTAAGCCCCTTTTATATTATCGCGACCAGTGCGTTTTCTGCATATCAATGACGAACCGATACTTCACATCACTTTTCAGCATTCGGGCGAAAGCCAGTTCAATCTCTTCACCGGTTATCATCTCCACATCCGCAGTGATATTGTGCTCGCCACAGAAGTCGAGCATCTCCTGCGTTTCACGGATGCTACCAATAGAGGTGCCGCTAATGCTCAGGCGACGGAATACCACTGGCGTGACGTTAGGTGACGGGTGCGGTTGATCGGGAATGCCGACCAGCACCAGCTTTCCGTTAGTTTTCAGCGTTGCCAGATAGGGATCAAGATTGTGTGGTGCCGCAACACAGTCAAGAATCATATCCAGTGATGTGTGACACGCCGCCATCTGCTCCGCATCACGAGAGACAATGACTCGCGCGGCGCCGAGACGACGCGCATCCTCGCCTTTTTCCGGCGAGGTCGTAAACAGCGTGACCTCTGCACCCAGCGCACTGGCCAGCTTAACGGCCATATGTCCCAGCCCCCCCAGGCCCACGACGCCGACTTTGTCGCCGGGCTGTACGTTATAGTGGCGCAGTGGCGACCAGACGGTTACGCCTGCGCACAACAGCGGTGCGACAGCGCCCAGCGCCAGGTTTTGCGGTACCGAAACAACAAAATGCTGATCGGCTATCACATGCTGAGCGTAACCACCGAATGTGGTGCCGCCAGTATATTTGTCGGTACCATTGTAGGTGGGCGTAAAGCCGGCTTCGCAGTATTGCTCTTCCTGCTGCTGGCAAAAATGACAGTGCCCACAGGCGTCTACCATCACGCCCACACCCACAATGTCGCCCGCGTTAAACCGGGTAACGTTCGCACCCGTGGCCTCGACGCGTCCTACGATTTCATGGCCAGGCACCAGCGGATAGCGGCTGACGCCCCACTCGTTGCGTGCCATATGCAGGTCAGAATGGCAAACGCCACAGTAGAGTATGGCGATCTTAACGTCGTCCGGTTGCAGATCGCGCAGCTCGACCTGACCGACAGTCAGCGGCTGCGACGCCTGTTGTGCGACCAGTGCATTTATTTTCATATCGTCCTCCGGGTGTCTGTCTGCACAGTAAAGAAAGCGGGCCACTATAGACATCTGGATACCTTATTGGTAGTAGTTACCTTTTGGTTACCATGAGGAGAGGGTAATATGCCCGCCTGGATTGACGGCAAGCTGATGTTTTTTGCAGACTCCCCCCCGCGTCGGCTCCTGGAGCTGTTCGCCGTGAAGTGGAGCACGATGGTGCTACACGCGCTCTATCACTGGCCGCATCATCGCGCGCGAACGGGTGAGCTGGAGCGCAGTTTGCAGGGGATTTCCAAGAAAATGCTGGTGCAGACGCTGCGCGAACTGGAGCAGCGCGGACTGGTGTCGCGTCAGGTTTATGAAGTTGTGCCGCCAAAAGTCGAATATGCGCTGACGCCGCTGGGTAAAACCTTTGCTGAGCCTGTAGAGCAGATGTACCAGTGGGGACTGGAGAATCAGGCCGCGCTGGATGAGATGGAGAACCATTTTCGCGCCATGCGGCAGACAGAGTAGAGCAGAGACGTTCCCGGATGCCTGATATCCGGGATGCGCCCCCGTTAAGCAAAGGGGAACTGACGTGAAAGAACGCGGGCGATTACGTTTAGCGCTCCGTCATCGTTATTGCTTTCTGTGCGATAACGCGCCACGGCACGCACCGGCTCTATGGCGTTGGCCATAGAGAAACTAAAGCATGCCTGACGCAGCATTTCCAGATCGTTAGCGCTGTCGCCAATGGCGACCACTTCGCAGTCGCTGATGCCCCATTTTTCCTGAAGCAGCGCGATGCCATGGGCCTTGTGGCAGCCGGGAATGATTAGATCGATGAAGCCGTAGCCGCTGGAAACCGGATGCATGATGTTTTCAATTTCTCCGAGCTGGTTGTGCAGCCGTGCCAGCAGCGCATCAACGCCTTCTTGTGCCAGATTAAGAGAGAATTTAAAAATCGTGTCATCGATGCTGTAAAGATCGTCGCGTTTTTCCAGGCGCGCATAGTGATTCGAGAGTAAATTTATCACCTCATCGGAGGCAGAGGTGTGAATGTAGGCCCCGTTGCGTCCGCACACCACCGTCGTGATGTCGGGCTCTTTCGCCAGAATATCCAGTACCTGATGCACGCGCGCCTGCGTCAGCTCGCCGCAAAAGATCTCTTCGTTACTGTCTGACACCCAGGCACCATTTTCAGCCACAAAAGCGATTTCATCTTTGATATCAGGAAAGTAACGCTGTAGCTGATAATACTGATTGCCACTGGCGACGACAAAGCGAATACCTTTTTCCTTCATCAGCGCATACTGACGCAAAAAGCGCTGCACATTGTATTCCTTGTTATCGTCCAGGAAAGTGCCATCCATATCCACCGCAATCATTTTTACCGCCATTGTCATCTCCTTGCTGAGGCTGTTGTGTCAGGGTTACTGACTTAATAGGTAAAGCTTACCCGCAGTGTGGATTAATGAGAATTCTAATAATAAGAATGTTCAGGGCTTTCGGATCTTTCCTGATGGAGTGTGCAGACGCTCACACAATTTGGGGTTGCGAAAGGCAATTCTGACTGATAAAAATTACGAACGAAACACATTTAATTTACATATGAAGAAATCTTACCTGCACCCGGAGGCTCCTGTGACACAACAGACGCACGCTACGCCGCTGCCGCCAGACATTGACGCCGCCGTAATCCGCTTTAAACAACAGGCCCGTCAGCAGATTGGCGATGTTGGCGCGCTTTTTAATCGCGTATGCCAGCGCATCGAACAAGCCATAGCGGAAGCCAGAGACGAAGAAAAGCAAGATGGCACGGCCTGGCCCGTTGTTACCTTCGGAGAGATCGCGTCAGGCACGGTTTCGAATGAAACGCTGGCGCGAATCAAACGTCGTGGCTGCCTGGTGGTTAAACAGCAGTTTCCACGCGAGCAGGCGCTGGCCTGGGACCAGTCGCTGCTGGATTACCTCGATTTAAACGATTTTGACGCTCAGTATCGAGGCCCGGGCGACAATTTCTTTGGCAGCCTGGAAGCCTCTCGCCCGGAAATTTTTCCGGTCTACTGGTCACAGGCGCAGATGCAGGCGCGCCAGAGCGACGCCATCAATCAGGTACAGTCATTTCTTAACCGGCTGTGGCGCTTCTCTTCTGATGGCAAGCAGTGGTTCGATCCAGACGTCAGCATCATCTACCCGGACCGCATCCGCCGCCGTCCACCGGGCACCACCTCAAAAGGTCTGGGCGCTCACACCGATTCGGGGGCGCTTGAGCGCTGGCTTCTGCCTGCTTATCAGCAGGTTTTTGCCAGCGTTTTTCAGGGAAATATAGAGGATTACGATCCCTGGAACGCGGCCTGGCGAACGGAAGTGAATGAGTATGACGTGCCCAATACCACAAAATGTTCCGCGTTTCGGACCTTTCAGGGCTGGACGGCGCTGTCAGATATGATCGCCGGCCAGGGGCTATTGCATGTTGTTCCCGCCCCCGAAGCCATGGCTTACGTACTGCTGCGGCCACTGCTTGATGATGTGCCGGAAAATGAGCTCTGCGGCGTCGCGCCGGGTAAAGTGTTGCCCATCAGTGAGAAGTGGCATCCGCATCTGATCCATGGCCTCTGTTCAATCCCGGCGCTGGAAGCGGGTGATTCAGTCTGGTGGCATTGCGACGTCATCCATTCGGTCGCACCGGTGCAGAATCAGCAGGGCTGGGGCAATGTGATGTATATTCCCGCTGCGCCCCTGTGTGAAAAAAACCGGCTCTGTGCCCGTCAGGTCGCAGAAGCGCTGGCGCACGGCCGGTCGCCCGCCGATTTTCCGCCAGAAGATTATGAAACGGGCTGGCGCGATCGTTTTACGCTAGAGGATCTTAACGCTAACGGTCGGCGCGCGCTTGATCTGTCCTGATAACCCCGTCGCCGCGCAGCGTCACCTGCGCGGCCCATCTCTGCTACACTGGCGCAACCTTTTTTCCGGCAACGGCTCGCATGAACGCTAGACATCAACAAATTATTGAACTCGTTAACAGACGTGGCAGCGTCCCGGTCAGCGAACTGGCACAGTTGACCGGTGTCTCCGAAGTCACTGTGCGACAGGATTTGAATCTGCTGGAGCGTGACCATTTTCTGCGTCGCGTTCACGGCTCCGCAGTGGCGCTGGACAGCGACAACGTGGGGATGCGCATGCATACCCACTATGAACGTAAACAGGCGCTGGCAACCCGCGCAGCCAGCCTGATTGAATCGGGCGATGCGGTGTTTATTGAAGGCGGCAGCACCAATGCGCTGCTGGCGCGTCTGATAAGCGAACGCACAGATATCACGGTAATTACCGTCAGTCATTTTATTGCGCATCTGCTGAAGGACGCGGCGTGCGACGTTATCGTACCGGGTGGCCTGTTGCAGAAAAGCAGTCAGTCAATGGTTGGCCCGCTAACGCGTTATTGCGTGCAGCAAATCCATTTTCATAAAGCGTTTGTTGGCGTTGACGGCTGGCATTCAGAAACGGGGTTCACCGGGCGCAATATGCTGCGCTGCGATGTCGTTGATGCGGTCCTGGCGAAAGGAATGCCAACCTGGGCGCTGACAGATTCTTCAAAGTTTGGACAAATCCATCCCTATCCGCTGTCGTCAGGTTATCCGGTCAGACAGGTGATCACAGACAGCGGACTCAGTGCGGTGGCGCGAGGGCAGCTGGAAGAACAGGGCGTCGTGGTCACATGCGTTGAGCAGCCTTAGGAAATCCTTACACTTTCATATGATCGATTAGCGCTCTCAGCTTAGGCGCGAGATTTTTTCGGCTGGGAAAATAGAGATAGAATCCTGCAAACGCCGGTAAATACGCCTCCAGCAGCGGTACCAGTTCGCCGCGTGCGATGCAGGGGCGATAAGTCTCCTCCATTCCAATAGCGATCCCGCCACCTGCGCAGGCGGTGCGGATCATCAACCCCATATCGTTGGTGTTGAGTTGTGCATTGACCGCCACATCAAATGCCCTGCCCTGCTCGGCAAATTCCCAGCGATAGGGCGCGACACCCGGTTCGCGTCGCCAGCCAATACAACGGTGTTGCAATAACTCATGGGGATGCTGCGGCGTGCCGTAATGAGCCAGGTAAGCGGGCGCCGCGACGACCATTTGCCGCTGTTGCAGGGAGACCGGCACCGCGATCATATCCTGTGCGATGGTTTCGCCCAGTCTGACGCCAGCATCATAGCCCTGAGCGACGATATCGAATTCATCATCGGTGACAAAAATATCAAGCTCGATTTGTGGGTAGCGTTGAAGAAAGGTGGCCAGTAGCTCACCGTTAATAAAACGCTCGGCAATGGACGAGACGGCCAGCCGTAGCCGTCCGCGAGGTTCGCCGGCCAGCTCAGCAATCTCGACTACCGCCCGATTAAGCTGTAAAACCGCAGGTGCCACCTCTGCATAGAGTCTTTCACCCGCTTCGGTCAGGCTGAGGCTGCGGGTAGTACGCTGTATTAATGAAATCTGTAGTCGATCTTCCAGCCGGCGCAGCGACTGGCTTACTGCGGGCCGGGTAACGCCTAATTTCTCTGCGGCCAGGCGAAAATTACGCGTCTGGGCCAGCGTGACAAAGATCTCCAGCACGTTCTTATCCAGCATCATTCGTTACTCTCAGTTACCAGTCAGGTAAGCAATGGTGGGATTCTCTTTATAGTCCAGCGGTCATAAAATCGCCAGACACTTAACAAGAGGAGTGACACCATGAGCAACAAAGTGATTCTGATCACCGGCGCATCCAGCGGTATTGGCGCGGGTATCGCGCGCGAGCTGGCGAGCAGCGGCGCAATCCTGCTGCTCGGCGCACGCCGCGTTGATCGTTTACAGGCGCTGGCAGATGAACTCCAGCAACAAGGAGCAGAAGTGGCTATCGCCGCGCTGGACGTAACCTCACGCGCGTCGGTACAGCAGTTCGCTGATGTCGCACTGCAAAAATGGGGACGCATTGATGTGATGATCAACAATGCAGGCGTTATGCCGCTCTCTCCGCTGGCGTCGTTAAAAGTCGAAGAGTGGGATCGCATGATTGATGTGAATATAAAAGGAGTACTGTATGGGATTGCCGCCGCTCTGCCGCCAATGCTGGCGCGTGAAGCAGGGCATATCATCAATATTGCTTCTATCGGCGCGCTGAGTGTATCGCCTACTGCCGCCGTCTATTGCGCCACCAAATTTGCGGTTCGCGCCATTTCAGACGGGCTGCGTCAGGAGAATACGCAGCTGCGCGTGACCTGCATTCATCCTGGCGTGGTGGAAAGTGAGCTGGCTGAAACCATTACGGATGCGTCGGCCGCAGCATTGATGAACGACTATCGTGCCATTGCGCTACAGCCTGCGGCCATTGGCCGTGCGGTTCGCTTTGCTGTTGAGCAGCCGGATGATGTGGATGTCAGTGAAATTGTGGTGCGCCCTACCCGCTCGCCCTACTAGGCATGCAGGTCGGGACAACAAAAAAGGCTGCCATCTGGCAGCCTCTTCTGGTACGTCCCTGTACGACCATCCGTTATTTATAGATTTCAGCGGTCATGTAGACGCCGTTGTCGGCGCGGGCGCTGGTGATTTTATAGCTGTTTGCGCCTTCTGCCTGCGCTTTTGCCGCAATATGGGCTTCGGCGCTGTCCAGCGTGCTGCCGTGTGCGGAAATGCTTTCAGCGGCAACGCTGCCGAAAGAGATCACAGAGAGTGCAGCAACAGCAGCAAGAGTCAGTGTTTTTACGTTTTTCATGGTCAAAATCCTTCTTTTTGTCAGGGCGAGGCGATGTGCCTTCGATGACGCTAATAATAACTTACGTTACTATTATCATACTAACAAAAAGTGCGATCGCGATCACGTCAGGGCCTGGCGTACAGCACGCTGTGCATGGATCAGTGTGGTATCAAACAGCGGTACGCTGGCATCCTGTGCGCTGACCAGCATCGTGATCTCAGTACAGCCAAGGATAATGCCCTCAGCGCCCTGCTCCGTCAGCTTCGCCATGATGTGCCGAAATTTCTCACGCGACGCCGCATTGACTTTACCCTGACACAACTCCTGATAAATCACCTGGTGCACCAGTGCCCGGTCGGTTTGATCGGGTGTCACGACTTCCAGCCCATATTCTTCTGTCAGACGGCCACGATAAAAAGCCTCTTCCATCGTGAAGCGCGTTGCCAGCAATCCAACTTTTTTCAGCCCGTTATCCCGGATTCGCTCTGCGGTGGCATCGGCGATATGAAGCAAAGGGATATCAACTGCCTGCTGAATGTGCGGTGCGACCTTGTGCATGGTGTTGGTTGCCAGTACCAGAAAATCAGCCCCCGCGCGTACCAGAGCCCGGGCGGCCTGTGCCAGCTGAACGCCTGCTTCATCCCAGCGCCCATCGCTTTGCAGTTTTTCAATTTCAGCAAAATCGACGCTATAGAGCACGATGCGCGCAGAATGCAGTCCGCCCAGTGCAGCTTTTATCTCTTCATTGAGAATGCGGTAATAAAGCGCTGTAGACTCCCACGACATCCCCCCTAATAATCCTATTGTTTTCATAATAGATGATTCCTGTTAGCCAGTGTCAGTGGCTCCAGCATGCCTGATATTGTCGGTAAACAAAAACCAGTCATCAGGGGT
Organism: Pantoea sp. KPR_PJ; assembly: GCF_041386365.1. Lineage (NCBI taxonomy): Bacteria > Pseudomonadati > Pseudomonadota > Gammaproteobacteria > Enterobacterales > Erwiniaceae > Pantoea > Pantoea sp. KPR_PJ. The sequence continues at coordinate 434,151 of NZ_JABMIK010000001.1, forward strand.
TAATGTGATTAGGCTACGTTTTTCTGTGGCGATTGCGATCCGCCAGCCAGTGCAAATAGCGAAAATCTGACGTTGTACCGATGTTGTTAGGCGATATTCGCTCGTTATGTCGTCTGGTCAGGTTCTCCGCGACGCCCTCCGTTTCTCCGCCTTATGCTGTCGCACCTGATTCGATAAGTAGCGGGCATAAAAAGGGAAGCCGTTCGTCCTGTGACTGGCCTTTAAAAAACAGTCTCTTCCGCAGCCAGCCCGGTATGCCTGTCAGAGCATCCTTCACGCAGAAGTGACATAAAGCTTGTCCAGCGCGCACCACAAACGGCTGCCGTATAGCCTGTGAAGCGTTGCACCATGCATTGTTTCTGCATAAGCAGCGCGTTTAACCCTTTTCGCAGCGCAGGCAGGCCCCTCAGATTATGATTTGATGCAACCAGGTGCCGTCAGGATGTCGTTACCGCAAGGCAGGTCAGCGTCGAGAGAAAGATATTCACTGTAAGCAGCAGATCTGGTTTGGGCAGCGTTGCTCTCTCTGTCAGATGCGGAAACTGCGATACCGTGAACAGGCCATCCAGATGAGCTAAAGACTGACAAAAGCCTGCTTCAGTGCCCGCGGCTATGGCGTAATATCGAGCCTCTGCGCCTGTGAGAGAGGGTTTCGGGGTCAGAGAGCGCGGTGCAGAAATGCAGCTTCCCATGGCTGCCATGACGCCTGGAGGAGATCCGTTCTTCGGCGCAAGCAGGCTGTATATTGTGTGGTAAAAAGTTAACAAAACACCCTTACTGTCACTGAAGCTCTTCAGTCATCAACGCAGCGACTTACGGTTTAACAGAGGCAGAGGAGAAGGAATAAAAAGGCGGTCAGGGCAGACCACAGCACGTTTTTGCTAATGCGCGTGTGACCGCAAAGGGTGCTTTTCGCCTGGCCCCTGGTGTCCGTTCGCTGATGCGCTGCTTGTGCAGATGGCTTATCGAAACCGGCATAATGAGTCGCAGAATAAGGCTGCGGCACAGCATTGTGACGCTCGTCTTCACAATCGATGAAATAACGATACAGGGATGCTGGCGAGCGCAGTGACGTCATGGATTTCCACTATCGCCGCGTTCTTTCCGGCCAGACTCAATGCAGAGTGCTGGCTATGCAATAACAGACAGATCCCCTTTTTTGAATGGAGAGGCTGTCTGACACCACGTTATACAGAGTGCCGGGACAGGTCGGTCACTCACGTAGTTCATCAGCACACTTGCTGGCAGACAAAATATCAGGTTTGACATTGCTCAGGCAGAGTAGAACTGCAATGCAACTCAGATCGCTGACATTTCGGCATAGTCCGTTTTGCCAGAGAGGTGCAGCTCGATTTTTGAAAACCCCTTAATACAGTGAACAAACCCAGGGGAGACAAACTGGCCGTATTCTGACAGAAAGCTTCGCAGACTTTTTTTACTGACGGCTTCAGAACATGAATATGTAAACCTTGACCTGCTTTCCTGTTCAGCCCCTTTTGCGCTCTCTGTCAGGGCAGGTGACGCTGCAGTTTCCTGCAGATCAATTCTTCCAGGATATAAGCAAACGAGAATCGTTATTTACGAGCGATCAAAGCAGTGGGGTAAGGTTAGCCAAAAACCTGGAGAGAAATGATGAAATGTTATGAATTCGCGTTGAGTGCCCTTGCTCTCGGATTAAGTTCACTCACATTGCCGGTGTCTGCTGCGCCAGACAGCGTCAACATTGGTTATCAGAAAGCAAACATTTTTGCGCTGCTGAAGTATCGTGGCACGCTGGAATCCACCCTCGAAAAGCAGGGTATCAACGTACGCTGGGTCGAATTTCCCGCCGGGCCACAGATGCTTGAAGGCCTGAATGTGGGCAGTATTGACCTCGCCGCGACAGGTGATGCGCCGCCAGCCTTTGCGCAGGCGGCAAAAGCGGACCTGGTTTATCTTGGACATTCACCTGCTAATCCCAAAACAGAAGCCATTGTGGTTCCCTCAGACTCCGCCATTCACAGCGTAAAGGACCTGAAAGGAAAACGGATTGCATTAAACAAAGGCTCCGACGTTAATTATCTGTTGATAGCTGCACTGAAGGAATCCGGACTCAGCTACAAGGACATTACGCCCGTGTATTTACCGCCAGCTGATGCGCGTGCGGCTTTCCAGAAAGGTGCAGTTGATGCCTGGGTAATCTGGGATCCCTATCTGGCCGAGGTTGAAGCCAGTACCGGCGCACGGCAGGTACGCAACGCCGAAGGACTGGTACCGCACTATACCTTTTACCTGGCAAGCCGCAAATTCGCCGATGGAGAGCCTGAAGTCGCCAGACAGGTACTTGATGAGTTGAGCAAGCTGAGCGAATGGGCAAACCAGCATCCAACCGAGGCAGCGGCCATCCTTTCTCACTCTACCGGACTGGACAGTACCATCTGGCGCACCACGCTCACGCGTCTGCCTTATGGGGCAGAGCGTATGACAGATGCCGTCTTTGCCCAGCAGCAAAAGCTGGCCGACACGTTCACAAACGCGAAGCTACTGCCAACGAAAATTGATGTGCGCTCTGCAAGCTGGTCAGCGGATAAAAAATAGAATTGTTGCCCTTTAACGAGGGCAACTCCACCTGAAATGAATTTTAGCTGGCGATTTCACCCTGAAATCTTGCGCTTATACTCATTAAATTCAGCAACTTAAGCATGAAATGGCACTGGCGAGCAGTCTCGTTTTTTTTGCGGCATAGCCGAAATCTTCGATAAACAGAACCAGACGCAATAAGGCAGCGTTATCTTCTGACAGCGTTGTTATTGGGTGAAACGCTGGCGATTTCAGCCTGAAATTTTCAGATAAATTGTCTTCAAGCAGGGAGTTAGTGCAGAAATCGGCATGGCGAAAAGCAGGGGCATTCAGAGCGGAGAGTAGCAAAACAAAAAAATCCGGGCCAACTGACCCGGATTGTTATTTTACTTCTCACCAAGATGTTTTTGTAACGTTTCTGCAATGACTCGATCGAGTTCTTCCTGAAGCTCTTTTGACTGACGATTAAACTCATAGCTGAACATGCGCCCCCGTGATTTTTTACGGGCAAAACGATCTTTGTCAGCAAAGGTCCAGAGAGTTTCCGAAACAGGTTTATCTTTTGCTGGCGTCTCGATCAACGTCTGACTGCCGTTACGAACCAGACGAAGGATATGATTTTTTACCTCGTCTTCAGCCAGACCGTCACGCGCGCAAACCGTATCAACATCCATCGACACTGTTTCTATCAGTCTCTCTATCGACTGGCCCGTTTCTGTCAGTTTGTCAGCTGCCATTAACAGAGCTTTATAGTCGGGATAAGTCAGCTCAGAATGGTCAGGGAAAAGTGAAATCAGCTCTGCCGGTACGCTTGCAGCCTGCAAAGCGCGTGTCACTTTTGCCTGAGACAGCCCCTGGTTCTCAGCAATCTCTTTCTGCGAAAGGCCGCCATTCTTTAATGACATGAGACGCAGTCCTACTTCACGCAGGTTATGTTCACGCGCAGTCTGAATATCCTGCGCGAGCCTGCGCGCTTCTTCGGTGGTAATGGCAGTCTCAGAAACCAGAATATCCAGTCCGGTTTTGCAATAGAGTGCGGCGGCACGCCGACGGGAGCCGTCCAAAATCTCGATGCGGCCGTCGCGCTTCACACCAATAGCGGGAAAAAACTGCTGGAGTTTAATGGTGCGAATAATGTCCCGCAGAGAATCCGGCGTCAGTCCGGCCTGGTCACGCCCGTTAGTTTCGAGCACCACAAAAGTTTTTTCTTCGATCTCTTTTGCGTCAATTCGTTCAAGACGAAAAACCGCTCTTTTGCCGGTAGAGAGAACAAATGTTTGCGTTGGGGCTTCAGATGACTCCTCAGCCTGAACCGGTGTCTGGCTAAAGGTTCTGCCGATAGTAATTCTTTTTGCACTCATAGCGACCTCAGTTCAGGCGAATAAATTCGATACGGTCAAAAACCGCTTTTGCAAAATCCTCAGCAGCTGAACGCGCATTTTTTAACGCTTCACTGCTGCCCACATAGGTAGAGGGGTTAGCTGAAATAACGGTGTCGAATGACTCCCCACAGCGTTCAAAACCATCAAGGCGGGGTAGCGCTGCATCCAGCATATCGCCGCCAAAAATCTCCTTCGCCAGGCTGTGGCACAACTTGTGGTCAGCCTTGTTGGAGAGCTTTGACATAAATCCGATATTGCCCTGCAAGCGGCAGGTCGCGCCTGACTCTTCAATAATGTCGATCAGCTCTGGAAGGCGAGTCAGGTATTTGAGCGTTGAGTGAAAATCTACCTGCGCGGGGGGCACGGGCGTCATCAGCAAATCGGAGGCAGCGATCGCATTTTTCAAAAACGCATCCAGATGCGGCCCACTGTCAATAAAAATGAAGTCGTAATCTTTTTTCAGTTTTGCAATGACGTTATTGTAAAGCACGCCATGAACGTTCTGACCCGCCAGGTGTTCGGCACAAAGCTCATCCCAGCGTGAAGCAATAAAAGCATCGTCTATCGAGGCAGGAAGTACATCCACGCCGGGGATAATTGACGGCACGATAAATTCTTCCAGCAGCTCATCACGGCTAACGTTTTGCAGCATCGCCTGCGCAGCAGTGGCTTCCACCAGCCCGACAGACCGTTCATGATTAAGAAACATGGTCGCGGAAGACTGGGGATCAAGGTCAATAACCAGAATACGTAGATCTTCAAAAAGCAGATGAGGATGCGCGCGCAAGGCATGAGCGAGCGAAACCGTTGAAACAGTTTTAGAGACGCCACCTTTCAGGTTACCAACAAAGATCGTATAGGCTTCGGGATGACGGTCGCGATATTTAGGCACGCCACGGTGATGATAGATATCGATGATATTCTGAATAGACATGGCGTATTTGGTCGAGCTGCCTGCGGCCCGTTTATCAAACGCATACCCACTCTCTTCCATCTCGTTGACGGCGTAGTCAACACTGGCACGTGTCAGCTTAGGCAATTTTGCCAGCGCTGCTTTCGCATAGACCTGATAAAAAGTATTTTCGTGAAGTTCTTCTTTTTGCGCCTGAATTTGTTCCGTCAGGCTCAGAAGCATCCTTTCAGATCGCTGCGCGACCTTAAGTACCTGCTTTTCGTCGTTAGCCATACTTACTCCACACATGTAGGATTTGTGACTTTATACATAAATCCTGCATAGCGGGCAAGAAAATATCTTTTGATGCGGATTTGCCAGTTTCTGTTTGAATCGCGTATAGGGTTTCAAAACTGCAAACGTTCACTGTAATCAGCTGTGAAATGATCTGGCAGGTGTCAACATTCACTGTAATCAGTAAAACCAGGCATTTCATTCACTGTAATCAGTAATGCGACAGTTTGAAAACGCCTTCCTTCTCTTAAACAAAAAAATCAGGGGAGGGGAGAGACGCTGATCAGCCCAAAGGTTCACTGTAATCAGTAAAGGAAGGGCTTCAGGTAAATAGCGTTACCGGCCGTTTATGCGAGTATTCGTTCTTTGCGTTCACTGTAATCAGTAGTTCTCTATAAACGTTCACTGCAATCAGTATCAGGGGGTTGGCATCGCTGTGATGTTCACTGTAGTCAGCAGGCACTCACCATGCAGGCAGATGCCAGGCACCGCAGTCCAGGACAAACATTCACTGTAATCAGTATTCCGCGTTGTTCCTCAACGCGGCTGCGACCTTTTTATGCTAGAGACCCGCTAACATTCACTGTATTCAGTAGAAGAGTGGGACAAGCAGACAACGTTCACTGTAATCAGTGACGTCACAGAGTTGGCAGGAGAGAACAATGTCAGAAGCAATAATGTCGGGAAAGAGAAGCAGTAACGTTCACTGTAATGAGTAAACGACCTCACGCAGCGTGGGGAGTTATATTCACTGTAATCAGTAGAACCGGACAGAAGTAAGAATTAAAAGGTGGAACAGAGATAAAAAGATTCACTGTAAAGAGCAGGATCGCTGGTTTAATGCACAAACCGGTTGCACACTGCCTGTAACATTCACTGTAATCAGTTTCGACACCGGCCCTGTCACCATCGCCAAAAGGTTCACGCCAGACATTCACTGTAGTCGGTCACCACGGCTGCGGCAGAAAAAAGCGATCATTTCATTATTTTTCATACGTTTATCTGTTACCGTTCACTGTATTCAGTATCGGCCAGACATAATATGTTCACTGTAATCAGTAACTAAGCGTCGTTAATCATAAAATTCACTGTAATCAGTGTAGACCGGCATACTGAGAAATCAAGAAAAGGGGTATTTTTTAAGCAAGCATGAATCGGATCGCAATCCACTGTAATTTAATGATTTTATGAGTTTCAGAATTGCGGTTATCGGCGCGCTAACCTAATAGTACTGATTACAGTGAATGTTGCTTGTTACAGTGAACAGGCAAAGGCGAGCAAAAGACAAAGCGCAGGAGCCGAGGCAGGCGAACAGCGTCACGCATAGGGTAAACGTGACACCGTAATGGATGTTTGCTGATTACAGTGAACTTGGCCCGTTATTCATCGAAATCGATCTCATCAAGAGAATCAATGCTCTCTAAACTGCCAATGCCGTCCAGTTTTGGCGTGCGGCTGTGGATGATAAAGAACACTGAACGACCCCGTTTAACCTCAGAGTAATCGAGGTAGCCAATTTCTTTAAGCTGCTCCATTGCGCGCCGCACAACGTGATTCTGCGTGGTGGTTTTAGAGCCGAGATTCAGGCGCATACGCAGACGCGCCAGCGAAATAGGGGCAGGATTTGTCGGCAGGCTTTCCAGGAAGGTATACAGCGCCTGGGCAGACTCTTTACGCTTTAATCGCGATATTGCCCTGAGCTGCAGCAACACCTTATGGTCAAAATTATACAGCTCAAACAGTTTCGGATCGGCCTGGATCATCACCACATCTTTTTCGCGATCGTAATAGGCAGACTGCACCAGGTGCGTGTGATAAGCCTTGCCGTTGCCTTCGAAAGAGAGCGTGTTGGTAGCAATACGGCGCAGTGAAGCATCAAGCCTTTTACGCAAGGCTGCTGACGAGTTCGCCGAAGGAATGCCACACATCTTCACAAAATCGATAAAAGGCAGCGTTACCGTGTCGCCTTTGGTGGGATAGCGAGAAAAAGACTGGATTATCCCCGCCCAGGTTTTGAAATCGTTATCCATATCCAGCCGTGCACCGGTAATGGTAATCTTCTCATACCCCTCAGCTTTCACCAGCGACAGGTTCTTGAGTTCTTTCGTCGCATCGGTTGAGGCCATAGCACCCGATTTGCCTCGTGCTGTAGATTTCAACGTGGGAACAAAGAGCCCCAGTCGCATCAGAGCAACCGGCTGAACGGTATTATTCTTGTTGGGATGGAGCTGAATAACTTCGCCGCTGTTTTTGGTCACGGACAGAAAAGGTTCTAATAACCCTTTGTTTTCACTCTCTTTATCTGCCATAGCATGAGATCTTCATTCTGGGGATGAAAAGGATCGATTTCTGACTACAGTGAACACTATCACTGTTTACAGTGAACATTCTACTCTATACAGTGAATAAAGTACTGATTACAGTGAACACTTTGCTGATTACAGTGAACGCGATCACCTTCTCAGCCCTTGTGGGGTGCGGCCTGTGGCGATCGGGGATCTCTTTGGATCTTTACAGGATCTCTTTATGATCGTTTATAGGGATCTGTTCTCTGTATATGTGGATAACTCATTTGCCAGCGCACCACAGGTCATATCATCCTGCTCACCTGTCCCAATGGTATTCATAATAAGAAAACAAGTTAATCATGATTATTCATTTTTCATAAAGAAATCCCAGGCGTAAGGTAATCACATCCTTACAGACCCTGAAGAGAGGCACTATGACCGATTACGCTGTTTCTAAAAATCCTGCCACTGGTGAAATTCTGGCTCGTTACCCGATGCAGTCTCTGGCAGAACTGGAAAGTACGCTTGCAACCAGTGCTTCCGCATTTCACCAGTGGCGTGAGAGTGATATTCCTGCGCGTGTGAAGGTGTTGCGTCAGCTTGCTGAGCAGCTTCGCCAGCGTGAACCCGAACTTTCACGCATGATTACGCTGGAGATGGGCAAACCTGTTGCTCAGGCGCGTGCGGAGATCCTCAAATGTGCCACTCTCAGCGACTGGTACGCTGAACACGGTCCAGCGATGCTGGAGGATCAGCCTACGCAGGTTCCGGATGCCTGGCAGCGCTTTAAACCGGTCGGTACCATTCTGGCTGTAATGCCGTGGAACTTTCCATTCTGGCAGGTGCTGCGCGGTGCCGTAGGCATGTTGCTGGCAGGCAATACCTATGTGCTGAAGCATGCGCCTAACGTAATGGGCTGTGCGTCGCTGATGACAGAATTATTTGAGGCGACAGATCTGCCAAAAGGGGCATTCGCTTCTGTTAACGTAGATAATGACGGTGTTTCCGCAGCCATTAACGATCCGCGTATTGCTGCTGTCGCGGTAACAGGCAGCGTGCGTGCAGGCGCAGCGATCGCTGCACAGGCCGGAGCGGCCCTGAAAAAGACCGTACTGGAACTGGGTGGATCCGATCCCTTCATCGTACTGGCAGACGCCGATCTTGATGAAGCCATTAAATCCGCAGTCACAGGTCGCTACCAGAATACCGGGCAGGTCTGTATGGCGGCAAAACGCTTTATCGTGGAAGCCTCCATTGCTGAAGAATTTGAGGCACGCTTCAGCGCCGCCGTCCAGACACTGACCATGGGTGATCCGCTGGACGAAAACAACTATCTTGGCCCAATGGCGCGCTTTGATTTACGCGATGAGCTTGATAATCAGGTTAAACGGTCGTTGCAGGAAGGTGCCCGTCTGGTTCTGGGCGGCGAAAAGATCGCAGGGGAGGGTAACTACTATGCCCCCACGATCCTGTCAGATGTCACTAACGACATGACAGCATTTCGCGAAGAGCTGTTTGGTCCGGTTGCAGCAATTGCCATTGCCCGCGATGCCGAACATGCGCTGGCAATTGCCAATGACAGTGAGTTCGGCCTCAGCGCAACCCTGTGGACAGGCAACAGCGCCACTGCCGATCAACTCGCCGACCGACTCGAAACCGGAGCCGTGTTTATTAACGGAAATGGCGCGTCCGATCCGCGCGTCACAATTGGCGGTGTCAAAAAGAGTGGCTACGGTCGTGAACTCTCACACTTCGGCGTGCATGAGTTCTGTAATATTCAGACCGTCTGGAAAAACCGCCGCTAAACCCTACTGGGCCGCAGGAAGATAAGCGGGGGTATTGCCTCCGCTTTTACCGGTAAAGGGCGTCATAAGGCGCTGAGGCGCAAAATCAGCCAGCATTTCAGACCGCCTCCCGGTCATCATCTCCTCTGCCACTAATTCACCCAGCACAGGTGCCAGTGTCATACCGCTGTGCGATACCATCAGATAGATGCGTCCGGATCCCCCCACAAAGCCAAGAGCGGGCAAACCGTCCGCCGGGCGCGAGCGCTGACCCACCTCTATCCTGGCAATACGCGCCCCTTCAGTCTGAACAAACATCCGCCGCAGACGGCGCAAAAACGCCTGACCAATTGCTCCTTCCGTACTGACCGGACGGGCCGGATCCGCATGTTCATCCAGATCCAGTGCCTGTAACAGCAACCGTCCGCCTCCCTCCGGCCTGATATTCAGCTCAGGCGAAATAATGTTGCTGTTGATCTGAAGCGGAAGAGGATCCGTGTAAGCCAGGAAACTACAGGCAACGTTATCCGGGCGGTTCGCATCCGTCATGGCCAGATCAAACCCGAGCTGGCTCACCAGTTCAGCTGACCATCGACCCGTTGCCAGAATGACGCGATCGCCCACCCAGCGCTCGCCGTCTGACAGTTCCAGGGTGACACCACTCGCCTGCTCCGACAGCGCAATGACCTCGGTATAAGGGAACAGCTGGCCACCCAGAGAGCGAACCTGATTCCGCAGCCAGCCGATGAGCAGGCCAGGATAGAGCAGACATTCTGACGGGAAAAACCAGCCCTGCTGGATGCGGGCATCGAGCCGTAGCTCAGGAAAATGAGCCAGTAGCGCCTCACGCGTTACCGTCTGCGAGGGATAGCCAAGCCTGATCAGTCTGGCAACGCGGGTTTCCAGCTGCGCCCGCATCGCACTGTCGGCCGCCCACTCCCAGGTGCCGGTTTCCAGCAGCCACGGCGTTGTCGCGCCTGAATTCCGCTGCAAACGTTTATGTGCCTCTATGCCCGCGGCATTGAGGGAGTGATAACTTTCCGGGCTTTTGCCGTTGGCATTCACCCATGCAAAACTAATCTGGCTGGTGCCCGCACCTGGCACACTTTTATCAAACAGCGTGACCTGCGCGCCCTTCAGGGCAAGCATGCGTGCAACTGACAACCCTATTATGCCAGCACCGATAACTGCAATACGCTGCGTCATGGCCTCAGGCTCCCATCAGGCTATATCGTAAAAGGGACGTGGTAAGGGCCAGCGGATGGCCTCGTAAGGGCGTTATTCTGGCAGGGTGCTGTCGCCAGTGCCCAGTTCACGCTGCATCAGATGCGTATCAAGCCAGCGGCCATGCTTGAATCCCACTGCTTTTAATACGCCTGTGTCGCAGAAGCCCAGCGCACGGTGCAAACCCACCGAAGCCAGATTGTCGTTCCCGGCAATCACGGCAACAACCTGGCGGAAGCCACGCGCCTCGGCCAGGCGCAGCGCTTCCGTCAGCAGCGCCCGTCCGATACCACGACCGGTATGTTCAGGATGGAGATAAATGGAATCTTCCAGCGTAAAGCGATAGGCATAGCGGGGGCGGTAGGGCGCAAGATAGCAGTAACCTGTCACGTTACCTTCATCCAGGGCGACCAGCCAAATCCCTCCCTTTTCAAGCAGGGTGGTTAAACGCGTTTGCATCGTTTCGGCGTCAGGCGGCTCAGTTTCAAATGTGGCGCTGCCGTAGAGAACATGCCAGGCGTAAATATGTTGAATGGCAGGAATATGTTGGGCGGTAGCGGGTATAATTTGCATGGCATCCTCTGACGTTATCCTTGTATACGCCATGCTACACCTCTCATGGCACAGCGGCAGCAGGATGCGTCAGAGGAAAATATTATGGATCAGCCGTGCTCCATTACCAGCACAGCCAGCGTATCTGGCTCCAGCGCGCGAAAAATGTGGGCCTCATCCCCGGCATAGCAGATATAGTCTCCCGGATGCAGCTCGACAGGCGAGCTTTCCGGTCCCACCAGCGCACGCCCCTGCGTCACAATCAGATGTTCAATGGTGCCGGGAGAGTGCGGCTGTGAGCAGCGTTCGCTGCCAGGCTGGGTATTGAGCAGATAGATATCGCGTCTCGCACCGGGCGGACAGGTTGCCAGCAAAACAGCCTGATAGTCAGCCAGTTCCGCCGTCACGGCTGGGCCTTCGCCCCGCCGGATAACCTGCAGACGCTTCTCTTCTGGCTCCATCAAACGCGCGAAAGGAATATTCAGCGCCACGCACAGCGCCCACAGCGTCTCAATACCGGGATTGCCACTGCCTGACTCCAGCTGCGAAAGCGTGGATTTGGCGATACCGGCGCGACGAGCTACTTCAGCCAGCGACAGGCCGGCGCGCTGGCGTTCGCGAACCAGACTCTGGGCAATAATTGTGATCGGGGTCACGTTCACTCCTGTTTTTTAAACCGAACAAATCGTTCGCATTGTAAAACGATCTGAGGGCGTTCATTATAACGGAAATATCGTTCGTTATGAGAAGGATTTGTTATGCAGGTCTCCCGTACCCCTCTCAGCCGGGGAGTCATAAAAGCCATTGTTCTGGTGTGCCTCGCCGACGGCATCGTTGGTTTGTCTTATGGCTCGCTAGCCAGCGCTGACGGTTTCCCACTCTGGGTGCCTATCGCGCTCTCAACGCTGGTGCTGGCAGGTGCGTCGGAATTCCTGTTTATTGGTATTGTGGCGGGGGGAGGCAGCCCGCTAACTGCTGCGCTGGCAGGCCTGCTGGTTAATGCCCGTCATCTTCCCTTTGGTATCGCGGTCAAGGATCTGGTGGGGACGGGCGCGCGCGGTCTGTTTGGCTGCCACATCATGAACGATGAAAGCGTCGTGTTTGGCATCTCTCAGTCTACGCTGGCACAGCGTCGGGCTGCCTTCTGGGTATGCGGGCTGGGTATCGCCCTGATCTGGCCGCTGACGGTGATCACCGGTGCAGCAATCGGCCAGTTTATTCCTGATGTGTCGGTGATTGGCCTTGATGCTGTGTTTCCCGCCATTCTGATTGCGCTAATATTCCCGGCGCTGCGTAAGCGCCGTACGCTTATTCCTGCCTCCAGCGGCGCGCTGTTATCTGTTCTGGCCACACCTTTTGTTCCGGCTGGCATGCCGGTGCTTTTTTCCCTGCTGGGTTTACTGACGTGGAGGATGCGTAAATGAGTCAACAGGCCCTGATTATTGCTGGCATTGCGCTTCTGGCGTCCGGCACTTACCTCATTCGTCTGGCGGGCGTAAAACTGGGAAACCGTCTGCCGCTGACTGAACGAACGCAGACGTTGCTGACCGATGCCGCAACAATCCTGTTACTGGCGGTGGCATCGACCAGTACGCTGTTTGAGGGCGAACAGTTTGCCGGGATGGCGCGAGTGCTGGGCGTGGCGTTTGCCCTGTTTCTGGCGTGGCGTAAAGCGCCGCTGATTGCTGTGATTATTGGCGCGGCAGTCATGACTGCCGCGTTACGCTACTGTGGTGTAGCCTGAGCAGCTTGCCACTGCGCAGGGGATAGCCGCGCGGGCCTGAACAGAGCCATTTACGCTTAGCGCCATGTCTTCCGGCATGCGCGAAAGCGTAACGTGGCTGGCGGGCAGTATGACGTCATAACTCTTGCACCGCGCTAATCAATCCGCCAGGCCAGTAAGGACCCTGGCGGAAGACTCTGGTCGCGGCGAAGATTATTTTTCCAGCAGCAGCTTGCCCATTACGCTGTCGCGCCTGAGGATGTTGAGCCGGCGCACCAGCGGCAGAAAACGACGATCGTCATTGGTCAGCTTAATGAGCTTAGGATGCGTGGCGGGCTCACGTGTACAGAGCAGAAACAGCGACATTTTCAGGCTGTCCCAGCGGAAAGCATCCTGGTAGAAAAAGGCGGAGCTTTCACACTTTTTCAGGTAGCAGCTAAAGCCCGGCTGTTCGCGCATCACAATCTGACAAAGGAAGTTAATAATAATATAGCTTCCACGATTGATACCCTGACGGATATCGGCAAAGTCGCTGCGCTGACGTATTTGCGCATAGTACTCGTCAATACCGATCCGGGTGAGCGGCATAATCAGCTCCAGCCAGCGGGTGATAAACGCATTGCCAGGCGGAGAGGCGAGAAACCAGGCTTCCACGACAGGGAATGCTTTATCCACGGTGGTGCCGTCACTGTAGTACCCCACCACATCATAGCCACTGCGCTGGTGAACCCATGAAAAATCCTGATAAACCAGCGTTGAGCTGTCAACCCAGATGCCCCCATACTCTTTCAGCAGCGCAAGGCGGATCACATCCCCTTTATGCGACATGCCAATCTGCGCATAGTCAAAGCGCAGCCAGGGCAGGAAGGTCTTCACCGATTCGCGGTTCAGCAAACGGATCTGGTGATCCGGGTTCATCTGTTTCATTTTGGCGTAGAACGCCAGGATGAAGTCAGGCGGCGTCAGGTCGTCCCAGTACATCCAGATCACTTTGGGAACCGATCTCACCTCAGCGCCTGTCTGTCGGCGAATATCCCGGACATCGTTATCATGGACGTCTGAATAGTCCAGATCAGGGAATCGAAAAATTTTGAGCTTATATAAAACATAAAGCAGCAGAAATTTTACGGTTCTGAGGTGCTGTTTTAGTTTTGCCATTTTTTGCCTGCTTAGTGATCAAGGGTGCTGTTGTTCCAGCATGAGTTTTCCAAGTATGCTTTCTGCCTCCAGGATCCCCAGCTTACGGGCCAGAGGTAAAAACTGGCGGTCACTGTTTGTCAGCTTAATTAATTTAGGATGGGTGGCAGGCTGACGGGTGCAGAGTAAAAACAGCGACATCTTCAGACAGTTCCACTTAAAAACATTCTGATAATAAAAAGCCGAGGATTCGCATTTCTTCAGGTAAAGATTCAGGCTGTCAGCTTCTCGCATGGCAATCTGACTAAGATAATTGGTGGTCAGATAGCTGCCGCGCGGGATCCCCTGCTTGATTAGCTCGAAATCGGGCCGGTCTTTAATCTGCGCATAATAATCATCTACGCTGATTTTGGTCAGCGGCATGATGAGTTCAAGCCAGCGGCTGATAAAGGGGTTTTCTGGCGGTGCACACATAAACCAGGTTTCGATCACCGGATAGCGGGCATTGTCAGTATTGGCCTCGCTGTAGTAACCGACCAGATCGTAGCCGCAGCGCTCGTGTACCCAGCTAAAATCCTGATAAACCAGCGTCGAGCAGTCAACCCAGATCCCCCCGTAACGCTGGAGCAGCGCCAGCCGAATCACGTCGCTTTTATGGGCTAAGCCAATGCCCTGATAATCGAAGTTCAGTGCAGGCAGATATTCCCGCAGGCTGTTACGGTCCAGCAAAATAATCTCGTGCTGCTGGTTAGTTGCCTTCATTTTTTTATGGAAAGCCATAATATGTTCAGGCGGATTGGGGCTGTCCCAGTACATCCAGATGACTTTCGGGATAGTACTTTTCTGACTGTCCTGTCTGGTGAGAATATCTAATGCTTCATTTTCATGTACATCGGAGTAGGTAAGATCGCTAAACTTAAATATGCCTGTGCGGTATAGCGCATAAAGGCATAAAAAGCGTACAACCCGTATCTGATATTTAAGGCGGTCCATTTCACAACCTCTGATTAATGGCCTTGCTGGTGTTGGAAAAAAATGAGGCGCTGTCGTCATCAGGCTGACTAACGGTCGGCATCAAAATAAATAAAGATCTGGCTGAATGCTGAAATTTAACGATTTGTGAAGTTGCTTCGCAATCCCCTCGCGGCCAAATCAGAGTAGTGCCATTCGCGCGTATTAGAGAACTGAAGGAATGGTGACCCTTCTGATGAGAAAGATTCTCATTATCTGTTGCGATTTGTTAGTATGGCGAATCATTGTTAACAGACTGAGATACTCCATTTATGCGCAGTATGCTGAAAAACTTCTTCACGGCGCTTCTGGCGCTGGCTATGGCGTTCATCCCTTTGTCGCAGGCGCACAGCAGGCCACGCATGGAGCCGCTGGGTGAAAATATTGCCGATCGCGGATCAGCCAGTTACCGGTTCAGCACCCGGATGTTCATCTCGGCCGATGGCCTTCGCCACTATAAAGTGTGGCTCGGAGTGCCAAAGCAGAGCAGGCCGGCGCAGGGGTTTCCTGTGCTCTATATGCTGGATGGCAATGCAGCGATGGCACAGTTCAGTGACGCCCGGCTACGGCAGATGATAAACAGGACACCGCCTGTGCTGGTCGCAATCGGGTATGACACTACCCTGCCGTTTGATGTGCAGGCCCGCGCTCTGGACTATACGCCGCCCGGTGGTCAGCCGGGCGATCCACAGCGGGAACGCTATGCTGGCGGTGGAAGCCATGCTTTTCGCCAGCTACTGCTAAACCAGATTGTGCCCTGGGCAGAAAAACAGGCGGCAAGCGATCCGCAACGCCGCGCGCTCTGGGGGCACTCTTATGGCGGGCTGTTTGTGTTGGACACGCTTTATAACGCTTCCTGGTTCACGCACTATTTCAGCGCAGCCCCCTCTGTCAGCTGGCGGCATCAGCGTATCGTTGATCTGGCGAAGCAGGCGCCGAAAACGGCGCTGGCAGGTAAAACGCTCTATCTGATTGAAGGCGACGGGCAGACTGACCGACGCAAAGGAATGGAGAGTGAAGGGGTAAAAGAGGCTGACAGCACGCTGATCGCCACGTTAAAGCAGAAAGGCGTCAGGCTGAACGAAATACGCTATCCTGGCCAGACGCACGGCCAGCTGCTGCCTTCGTCGCTGGAAGCAACGCTGAGCAGGGTGTCAGGAGTCTCTTTCCCCTGAACCCTCGCACCAGGGAGTGAAAAACAAAGCGGTCTGGATAACACAGACCGCTCTCTACTTTCGCCGCGCGCATTTTGCCTTCTCTATTCTGTTTAGAGATTTAATTGCTGTTTAATCATCTTAAGGACAACAGTGCTTCACGCATTAAAGGGCAATAATTTTAAAATTAACAAGGGCTGGTGAATATTCACCGGATCGTGAATTTCATTTTTATAAAAATCTGTCGACCAGATAAAATGTCAGCCAGCCCACTGCGCTGGTGGACAATACAGCAAACAGCACTAAATACAAGACATTGATGATAAGGTGTTTACTCATTAATTCCGCCCGTAACTATCAGGTAAATAACGATATTTTCTCGTAGCTGGATCGGCAACAGTCTTACTGAATTAAACCCACGAAAATATGACCTGAGTCAGTGTCCCCTGAAATAACCTGACGCACTATGCTGGCCGAATATTTTCCCCGTGATCAAACTGCCTTTATTACCTGCGCAGAGGATAAGATGAATAACGATCGGCATAATTTGCACTGTGCTGCGCTAAAAGCGCGCCCCTGGTATCAGCAAAGTAGTGATGAAATATTTGCTGAATTACGTAGTTCCCCCCAGGGGCTGACACCCGAAGAAGCACAAACGCGGCTGGAAAAACATGGCCCCAACACGCTGCCGCAAAAGAAGCCGCAGCCTGGCTGGTTAAGGTTTCTCTCTCACTTTAACGACATGCTGATCTACATCCTGCTGGCGGCGGCCGCGATCACTGCGATGATGGGGCACTGGGTCGACACCTTTGTCGTACTGGGCGTCGCGGTCATTAACGCTTTCATCGGCTTTATTCAGGAAAGTAACGCAGAGAGGTCTCTGAAGGGCATTCAGAATATGTTGTCGAATGAGGCCGTCGTGATACGCAACGGCGAGACCGTAACGGTGCCAGGTGACGCTCTCGTTGCTGGCGATGTGGTGATGCTGCGACCTGGCGATCGGGTGCCCGCCGATTTGCGTCTGCTGGACGTCCATAATCTGCGCGTGGAGGAGGCGATCCTTACCGGCGAATCCACCGTTGTATCGAAAAACAGTGACGTGCTGGAAGGGGAAAAAGCGCTGGGCGATCGTCTTAATCTGGCCTTTTCGGGTACGACGATCAGTTCAGGCACCGCCTCTGGCGTGGTCATTGCAACCGGGCGGGATACCGAGCTCGGCCATATCAACGACATGATGAGCCAGATTGAAACGGCCAGAACGCCGCTGCTGGTTCAAATCGATAAGCTGGGTAAAGCGATCTTTGCGCTTATCATACTGATGATGACAGGGCTTTTCGTCTTTGGTTACCTGCTACGCGATATCCCTCTGCCGGCGCTGGCGCTGTCGGTGATTAGCCTGGCAGTGGCAGCGGTACCAGAAGGGTTGCCTGCCATCATCTCCATTATCCTGTCACTGGGTGTGCAGTCGATGGCGCGTAACCGGGCTATCATCCGCAAACTGCCAACGGTGGAAACGCTGGGCGCGATGTCAGTTATCTGCTCGGACAAAACCGGCACGCTGACAATGAATGAGATGACCGTCAAAGCGGTGGTGCTGACTGAAAGTCAGTGGCGCGTGACCGGCGACAGCTATGAGCCAGAGGGGGAGATCCTGGCGGAAGGGCCATGCAACGGGCTTTCGGCGCAGCACGACCCGGTAATGACGCGCTTTCTCTCTACGCTGGATATCTGCAACGATAGCCAGCTTCAGCAGAATGCCGCGGGTCACTGGAGCATTGTTGGTGGCCCAACCGAAGGCGCGCTTAAAGTGCTGGCGGCAAAAGGTGGCGTGGCAACCGGTCAGGCAACGATTACCAGCAAGCTGCCTTTTGACTCGCTTTATAAATACATGGCGGTCAGCGGCGAGTCGCAGGGGCAAGCCTGGGTGCTGATGACTGGCGCACCCGACGTGCTGCTTTCTCTCTGTACGTACCAGCAGACAGCCCGCGGTAGCGAGCCACTCAATCGCGCCTGGTGGGAGGCTGCCATTACCCGCTATGCCAGTGAAGGGCTGCGTACGGTTGCGGCAGCGTGGAAACCTGTCGCGCAGCCCGGTACGTCACTGGATCATGACGATTTGCGTCAGGATATGGTGCTGCTTGGCCTGGCCTGCATGATGGACCCACCTCGCCCTGAGGCCGTTGCCGCCATTCACGACTGCCAGCAGGCGGGCATTCGCGTCAAGATGATCACCGGCGACCATCCGGAAACGGCAATGGCCATTGGTACCATGCTGGGTATCAGCAACAGCGGTAAAGCGCTGACGGGGCAGGATCTGGAGCAGATGAATGGGTGCCAGCTGGCGGAGGCGGCGCGCGAGTACGATATCTTTGCCCGAACCAGTCCGGAGCATAAACTGCGGCTGGTCAAGGCGCTGGCTGACAGGGGAGACGTTGTCGGTATGACCGGGGATGGTGTAAATGACGCCCCCGCGCTGAAACAGGCGAATGTCGGCATTGCAATGGGTATCAAAGGTACGGAGGTGACAAAAGAAGCCGCCGATATGATCCTGGCTGATGACAACTTTGCCACTATTGCGGCGGCGGTGAAAGAGGGCAGGCGCGTCTACGATAACCTGATCAAAACCATCCTTTTCATCATGCCGACCTGTTTCGCGCAGGGATTGCTGATTATCATCGC
Organism: Pantoea sp. KPR_PJ; assembly: GCF_041386365.1. Lineage (NCBI taxonomy): Bacteria > Pseudomonadati > Pseudomonadota > Gammaproteobacteria > Enterobacterales > Erwiniaceae > Pantoea > Pantoea sp. KPR_PJ. Next base: position 452,830 of record NZ_JABMIK010000001.1, read on the forward strand.
CATCCTGATGGGTAATCTGCTGCCGCTGACGCCCGTACAGATCCTGTGGATGAATATGGCGACGGCCGCCACGTTGTCGTTTGGTCTGGCGTTTGAGCCTGCAGAAGCAAATGTCATGCGTCGGCCACCGCGCAATGTCGGTGCGCCGGTTATGGACGGTTACGCTATCTGGCGCGTGATATTTGTGGGACTGCTGATATCGGTCAGCGCCTTTGTGCTTGAAGCCTGGCTACAGACGCGCGGCTATGCGCCGGAATTCATCCGTACCGTCCTGCTACAGATGCTGGTAACGGCCCAGTGGGTTTACATGCTGAACTGCCGTAGCTGTGATCACTTTTCACTCGACAGCAGCCTGCTGAAAAACCGGGGTATCTGGCTGGTGAGCGCGATATTGCTGGTGCTTCAGATCGTGATTATCTATATGCCGCTGATGAATGCGCTGTTTGGCACCCAGCCGTTGCCGTTCAGATACTGGCTTGTTGCGCTTATGGTCGGTGGCGTGTTGTTTATGATTGTTGAGCTGGAGAAAGGGCTCACGCGCCGCTGGCGTCACGCCTGATCGTTCTCTGAACGCCCTGAATACAGGGCGTTTTTTTTTCCTGACATTCGGCACAGACGGCACAATTCTGCTTATCAGTGTTGGTACAACGGCTTACTGAGGTGAAATCTGTGCAGAACAACCCTTGCGCGCCCCCTGAAGGCAGAGGGTTTTGCCGAACTGACCAGAGTGGAGCATGAGTCCCACGGCGTGCTGGCTCAACACCGTCATCCTTTTGCGGCCAAAGCGCTGGGGCGCGACGGCGAGCTGACCATCCGTACTGATAAAGGTGAACGGCGATATCTGCAGGGCGGGAGGGTATCTTGTGGCGAACCCGCCCCCTACTGAACTGTCTGGTGCACAGAGCGTACGCTATCTGGCGGGGCGTAAGCCCGTCATTCTCTGGCAGGCTGCCACGTCACCGGCAACGCGGACAGGCTGGCTGGTTAACCCGCCGCGGTTACAGGTTGTGACTGCGGCCTCTGCTGATTCTGGCCTCGCGACAGATGGCGGGTCGGCGCTGTTTACCGGGGCGGCCTGGCGTTTGCCTCAGCTTCCTCACAGAAGCTAAAACGCTTACAGCGGCGTGTCGCCCTCTCACGAAAATAAAACCGCTGTCGCGACGGCTGGCTTTCTCATCCCGTATCGCGCTTGTTTGCTGGCGCAGGTCCCCTCACGTACGATGCCAGAGTAAGCCAGCCACATCGTTCTCTACAGGCTGAACAATGCTCATGGACAACAGGGCTGTCGATGATCCTCCTGGCACAATCATCGCTGGCGCTGTGAAAAAGATCTGGCGCCCCTCGCTTTGACCTGCATAACAGGTGCAGCAGGGCGCACCAGCCTGCGCCCCTCCAGACCGCCCGGCGCGCACGACAGCAAAAGGATGACTCACGCTTTTCAGACGGGGAAAAATGCGGCAGTATAAGGAAATGTTCATTTCCTAATTTCGGTGTTGCTGAGGGCTCTTGGTAAAAACGCCACAGGGCTGGGCAAAACTGTCGTGATTTTGGAAACAACCATTTCCTGACTGAGGGATCATCATGAGCGATATCCGGCATCACTTTGCCCAGGTTAACGGCATGCGTTTGCACTATCTTACGGCGGGTGATCCGCTACAGGAGCCGCTGGTTTTGCTGGCAGGATTCCCACAAAGCAGTTTTGCGTGGCGCGAAATAATGCCGTTGCTGACAGAACGCTTTTATCTTATTGCGCCTGATTTACCGGGCCAGGGGGACTCCGATCTGCCGCTGAACGGCTTTGATACTGCCACGCTGGCTCAGCAGACAGAGGCGCTGTTACGACAGCTCAATGTATCCGCTTTTAATCTTGTCGGTCATGACATTGGCGCATGGGTTGCTTTTGCGCTGGCCGCTCAGTTTCCCGAGCGCGTGAAAAAAGTGGCTCTGCTCGATGCCGGTATTCCGGGCGTCACGATGCCCGATGCGCTGCCTACTGCTTCAGGGAACGTCTGGAAAACCTGGCATTTTGCTTTTCATCTTGTTGCCGATCTGCCGGAATCATTGATCGCCGGGCGGGAAGCTATCTATCTTGACTGGTTTTTGCGGCGCAAAGCGGCGAACCCGCGGGTGTTTGATACCCTGAAAATGCAGGAGTACCTGCGCATTTTTACACGGCCGGGTGCACTGCGCGCCGGGCTGGCATTTTACCGGGCGTTTGAACTGTCAGCCAGCCAGAATCGTGCGGTGGTGCAAAACGGGCGTTTACCGATGCCGCTGCTGGCGGTCAGCGCCGATCAGGGATCCATTCCCGATATGGCGACCCCGCTGCGACAGTTTTTCACCAGTGTCAGCGGCGTTACCCTTGACGCATGCGGCCATTTTATCCCCGAGGAGCAGCCCGCCGCGCTGGCAAAACATTTCTACGCTTTTTTCTGCAGGTGTTGCAGGCAAACCGAGGCACGTGTGCCTGCCGAATGATCTTTTGTGCAATAACATAATTAGTCGATGTAATAAGCGGTTCGTGATTATTAATAATCTTGCTTATTCGCTCTATTCTCAGGCTAATAAAAGCGGATATGATTTAACTCACTGTTTTTATTAGAATATTCAGGTAAGCACGCGCGTTGCTTTCTGTGCTGTGCTGTGAATAAATAAAGCCTGCAAACACAACAATATAGCCAGCGGCACGATCTGCTGTGCATACAGCCCGTCTGAAGGGCGTTCTGCAGGGAAATCATGACTGACGAAAAAGCATTACTGGCGACCGAGATTCGCGCCAGAGTGGCAGATCTTGAGTCACAACTTGTCGCCATTCGCCGGGATATTCATGCTCATCCGGAGCTAGGGTTCGATACGGTACGCACCGCTGACCTCGTGGCGACCTGGCTGCGCGACCGGGGACTCTCACCCAAAACAGGCGTTGGGCGGACCGGCGTTATGGTCGACATTGCTGGCGCCCAGCCCGGTAAAACGCTGCTGCTACGCGCAGATATGGATGCGCTGCCGATTCATGAACAAACCGGCCTGCCTTTCAGCAGTACCTTCCCGGGCAAGATGCACGCCTGTGGCCACGATCTCCATACCGCCACGCTGCTTGGCGTTGCCGCTATATTACCGCACTTCCACCAGCGGCTGCGGGGCACGGTGCGGCTGATCTTTCAGCCAGCCGAAGAGACGCCAGAGAGCGGTGCGGAGGCGATGATCGCGGACGGCGCGGCAGAGGGCGTGGACTGGGCCGTGACGCTGCACAATAAACCGGAGCTGGAGGCGGGAGAGGTGGCGCTTACGCGCGGCGGCAGTACTGCGTCGAGCGACGAGTTTGACGTCAGGGTATACGGTGTTTCTACCCATGCAGCACGGCCACACAAGGGCGTTGATCCCATCGTGGCGACAGCACATCTTATCGCTCAGCTACAGACGCTGATCTCCCGCGAACGCGATCCGGCTCACTCTGCCGTCCTTACTATTGGCCATATTCAGGGCGGAACGACGCACAACATCATCCCTGACAGCTGCCTGTTGCAGGGCACTATCCGCACAAAATCACCGCAGGTTCGCGCCGATATGGAAGCGTCATTCCGACGCGTCTGTGCAGGCGTGGCGCTGGCCATGAACGTGCGCGTTGAGGTGGACTATCAGCGCGGCGTGCCGCCGCTGATGAATGATGATCGCCTGATCGATGCGCTGGAGACGATCTTTTCGCATCAGTTTGGCAAACCGATTGTGGCAACGCCGAGCGACAGTTTTGGCGCGGAGGATTTTTCGCTGTTTACCGAGCGCGCGCCGGGCTGCCAAATCCATATTGGCTCGGCGACACCAGGCCGTCACGACCATCTGCACAACTCAGACTACCAGCCCGACGAGCGCAGCATCGCTGTCGGTACGCAGGCGCTGGTGCGGCTGGCCGTAGATTTACTGACTGATAATAACAATTGAGGATAGCACTATGATGATGCGCAAAGGCCTGTTCGCCGCCACGCTGGCTTTGGGATTACTGTCCGTGCCGGCCCTCAGCCAGGCAAAAGATTTTGGCACCCTGAAATTCGCTACCGAGGGCAGCTACCCTCCTTTTAACCAGACCACGCCGAGCGGCAAGATTGTCGGTTATGAACCCGACATCGTGGCTGAACTGGCGAAGCGCGTGGGCTTTAAGTATGAGATCAGCGCGCAGAAGTGGTCGGGTATGATCCCTGGCCTGATCGACGGCAAATATGACGCGGTAATCGACGCGGTAACCGTCACGCCAAAACGTGCAGAAGCTATCGACTTTACCCAACAGTACACGGTCAGCATCTCCAGCTTTGTCACGTCGAAAACCTCGCCGCTGGCGACCCTGCCGGGTACCGGTACGGTGGTCAATGCTGACGATAAAGCGGGCATGCAGAAAGCGATCGATGAACTGAAAACGGCCTTCAAGGGTAAAACTATCGCCGTGCAGGTCGCCACGATTCAGGCCGATTTCCTGCAAAAATACCTGGGTGATGTCGCTACCATCCGCACCTATCAGGCAGGTCCGGAGACCTTTGCCGACCTGATGAACGGTCGCGTCGATGCAGTAATGGCGTCGCGTACCAATCTGAACGCCTCTGTGAAAAAACATACGGATGCTATCAGCAGCAGCGGCTACGGTTTTGTCGGCGGCGTGCTGGGTGCGGGGTCGGCCATAGGGCTGCGTAAGGGCAGTACTGAATTAAAAGCCGCGCTGGACGAGGCGCTCTCAGCGATGATTAAAGACGGTACGCTGAGCAAACTCTCTGTTAAATGGTTCGGCGAAGACGTCGCACCCAAAGCCTGATAGCCCATGTTGACGCAAATTGACTGGCAGCTCATTGGCTTCGGCGATGAAGGATGGGGCGGCGTGTTGCTAAACGCCGCTACGGTCACGGTCACGGTTTCACTCTGTGCCTGGCTGCTTGGCGCGATACTGGGAAGCCTGCTTTGCTGGATGCAGATTGCCGGTTCGCGCTGGCAGCAGCGGCTGGCGGCCGGTTATATCACCGTCTTTCGCGGCGTGCCGGAGCTGCTGGTGATCTACCTGTTTTACTTTGGTGGACGCCAGGTGCTCTCCTCGATCGGCTCAGCATTAGGTTTGCAGGGACCCTTTGAAGTCAATGGCTTTATTGCGGGGGCGATCGCGATTGGCCTGATCTCGGGTGCTTATCAGAGCGGTGTTTTTCGCGGCGCTTTCTTCGCTATTCCCGGCGGCACGCTGGAGGCGGCAACGGTAACCGGGATGGGCCGACTGATGCTCTTCCGCCGCATGATCGTGCCGCAGGCCCTGCGCACTGCGCTGCCGGGCATGGGCAATCAGTGGCAGTCCGTGATCAAGGAGTCGGCGCTGGTCTCGGTCACCGGACTGGTAGAAACCATGAATCAGATCTCGACGGCGGCCAACTCCACGCAGATGTCATTTTTCTTCTACAGCGTCGGCGCGGTCATCTATCTGATTATTACCACCTGCTCCGACTGGCTATTCCGCGCCGTGGAGAAATTTGCCATGCGCGGTCAGCCACGCACCCCTATTTAAGGAATGCCGATGGATATCCCTTTTTTACAGGAAACCCTGCTGGCACTGCTTAAAGGCCTGCCGCTGACGCTAAACCTGGCAGTGCTGTCGCTGTTTGGCGGGGGAATACTGGCACTGTTGCTGAATCTGCTGCGCCAGACGCGCATCGGCAGCTACGTTACCCGTTTTTACGTCTGGCTGTTTCGCGGTACACCGCTGCTCATCCAGATTTTCATGATCTATTACGGGCTGGGGAGTCTACCTGCGGTACGAGAAAGTGTGCTGTGGCCGATGCTGCGAGAGCCATACTGGTGTGGGCTGCTGGCGCTGATCCTCAACGACGCTGCCTATACCTCGGAGATCCTGCGTGGCGGCCTGAATGCCGTAAGCCGACAGTCGCTGGAAGCGGCGAGAGTGTGCGGTATGCCATCGCATAAGATTTTCACGCGTATCACCTTACCGATAGCCATTCGCCAGGCGCTGCCTGCCTACAGCAACGAAATTATCTCCATGACAAAATCGACCTCGCTGGTCAGCACCATCAGCCTGATGGAGATGACGGGCATTGCTGACGCTATTGTCTCATCGACGTTTCGCGCGCTCGAGGTCTTTCTCAGCGCCGCGATCATCTACCTGCTGCTGAGCATGCTGGTCAGCAAAGGGATTGCCCTACTGGAGCGACGTCTCTCTCCCTACTACTATGGAGCACGTTCATGACCCAACCGACCATCATGCTGAGCCATCTCAGAAAAAGCTATGCGGGACATGAAGTGCTGCACGATATCAGCCTGACGGCGCAGGACGGTGACGTGATTTCGCTGATCGGCGCCAGCGGGTCGGGTAAAAGTACGCTGCTGCGCTGTATCCCGTTTCTTGAAGTGCCGCAGGCGGGCGTGGTGGCGGTTGGCGAGAACAGCGTGACGCTGGAGAATGCGGACGAAAAGCTGAGCCGCGCGCAGCGCCAGCGCATCAAGCTGATGCGTATGCAGCTCGGTTTTGTCTTTCAGAGTTTCAACCTCTGGCCGCACAAGACGGTGATGCAGAACATCATCGAAGCACCGGTACATGTGCAAAAGCGCAGCGTCAGAGAGGCGACCGAGGAGGCCGAAGCGCTGTTGCATAAGGTGGGATTATATGCAAAGCGCGACGCCTGGCCGTCGCAGTTGTCGGGGGGTCAGCAGCAGCGCGTGGCCATTGCGCGCGCCCTGGCACAGCAGCCTAAAGCGATTTTGTTTGATGAGCCCACCTCGGCACTCGATCCTGAACTGGTGGGAGAAGTACTGCGGGTGATCCGCGGGCTGGCGGAAGAAGGGCGCACTATGATCATTGTGACGCACGAAATGGGGTTTGCGCGCGATGTGTCAAACAAAGCGGTGTTTCTACATCAGGGGATCGTCGAAGAAGAGGGGTCCCCCGAGCAGGTTTTCCTTGACCCTGTATCACCCCGCTGCCGTGCCTTTGTGAACAGCCACTTCCAGCGTAATGCCAGTTAACGTTGTCACGCGCGAAAAAAAGCCCGAAAGGGCTTTTTTATTGGCGACCATTCCGCGAGATCAGATCACCTCAACCAGCTGAAACGTCTCAAACACCAGTTCCATCTCCGGATGAAAGGTTCCTGTGTGCTGGAAAAAACGCTGGTGCTCACGACGCCAGCTTTCAAGGCTGAGATCGTCTTCACCTTCAAGCATGGCCATCTCTGCTGTCACGCGATCAAAGCGGGTGAGGAACAGGCCGGTGGTGCGGATCACGCAGCGCGGCTGACTGGCACCGTCCAGCACGATGCTGTAGCCGCCGGGCTCTGGCTTTTCCTCATCATCTTTCCAGGACTGGAGTGAACCACAGCTTGCCACCTTTTTACCGGCTATCACCAGCGTCACCAGGCTGTCGGCCAGCGCGGCCGAATCGCCAAACGCCCAGACACGGGCTTCAGGGTATTTATTAACTAACTGCTCCAGAGACAGAGACATCAGATCGCTCCCGATCGGGTAGGCCGCGCTACATCCCGCTTATAACGTCGGACAAACGCAAAGCAGGCCAGCGGCAAGGGTAAAGTAACCAGCAGTAGCAGCCACAGCAGCACCTGTACTGCGTCCACGCTGTGATCCTGCAAATGGTTGTAGAGCTTAACCGGAATGCCCTGCGGGAAACAGGCAAATATCATCACAATACCGAATTCACCCATGGCGCGAACCCACGTCAGTGCGACCGCAGAGGCCAGTCCCGGTGCAGCGAGCGGCAGCGACAGGCGACGGAAGCGTTGCCAGGGCGACGCGCCCAGCGTGCGCCCGGCATCTTCGAAGTGGACCGGCAAGAATCCACAGAAATCTGCCTCAGCCTGATGGTTGACCGGAACCGTAAGCTGCTGCACGGCACCATTTTCTTCCTGGAGTAGATAGCGGGTGAGGGTGAGGTTGAGAGCCAGCTCCCGTCGAATTTTTTCGACGCTAAACAGCACAAGAGCGGCTCCGCCACGCTTTAAGAGGTGAACATCTGGGCGTGGCGGAGCAGTGAGAAAGCTCAGTGCAGCCAGGCTTCCAGCTCCGCAGGTTTCAGCGGCCGGGAATAGAAGAAACCCTGCGCCTGATCGCAGCCAAAAGTTTTCAACGCCTGCAGCGTTTGCACATCCTCAACCCCTTCCGCAATAACGACAAAGTTCAGCTCCTTGAGCATGCTGATAATGCTGCGAGCGATAATGCGTGAGGTCGGATCCGTGGCAATCCGGCTGACAAGTGAACGATCAAGCTTGATGATATCGAGCGGCACTTTGCTCAGATAATTGATATTGCTGTAGCCGGAGCCAAAATCGTCAAGCGAAATGGAAAACCCCTCTGCCTTCAGCGCTAACAGACCCTTTATCGCCGCGGGACACTCCAGAAGTTTTTCGGTTTCCAGACATTCCAGCCCTAACAGATAATGAGGCAAACCGGCCTCTGTCATGCAGGCGATCAGTTTCTCTACAAAACCATGGCGGGAGAAATCCTGCCCGCTGATATTTACCGTTATGGGCAGCAAAAAGCGGGTCTGTTTCCATCTCTTTAGCTGGGCAATGGATTCTGCAATAACCCATTCCGTCAGCGCGGGAAGTTGACGGGTCTGCCCGGCCAGATGAATAAAGGCTGAGGGTAGCAGCTCGCCATAGTCACCATGTTTCCAGCGAATCAATGCTTCCAGCCCAACGGGTTTGCCGGTTTGCAGACAAATTTTAGGCTGATAGACGAGATAGAGCCCCTCGCCGCCGCGCAGGGCCAGGGCAAGGTCGTTCATCAGGCTGAGCTCTTTTTTCTGCTGCGCGCTCAGCGCATGATGAAAGCTCAATGCCGGAACGTTGAGACTGACCGCTTCATGCATCGCCAGCATGGCCTGACTGATCACCTCAGCAGGTGTCTGCACAGACGCTCTGAACAGCGTTTCGCCTGAATGCGGTGTAAGAGAAAGAGACAGCCCCTCTCCTACGTCTGCGGTAATGCCCTCCAGCTTACCGGCTACATAGGCGGCGCTGAGCCGACTGGTTTCGCTGGCCAGAAGGGCAAAGCGCCCCGTAGAAAGGACATAAAACATATCTCCGGTAGAGAGGCGCAGACGCAACGGGAGAAGTGTAGCAAGATCGTGCAGTAAACTGGTGACAGGCTCAATACCCAGCGAGCGCGCCAGTTCAAAAGTGCGCGGCATGTCGAGACACTCAATAATCACCAGCTTTCTGAGCGTGGCATCCTGTGCCTGCCTGAGAAACAGAAGATCACGCTCCAGGCGCCGATGGTTTGGAAGCCCGGTCAGAGGATCGGTAAAGCCTGACGCATGCCAGGCTGTTAAAAATGCGGTGATGAGCCCGCCGAGGATCACGAGTGTTGTCACCTTGTCGGTCGAGAAGACGTGAGGTTCTGTATCGGTGACGCAAAGTGTGCCAATGACAGCGCCGCATAACGTTTTTAACGGAATACCTGCATAAAAACGGATCCAGGGGGAGCCAAGTACAAAAGGATGATTCACAAAGCGCGCGTCCAGACTGGTATCAGAAATAACCAGCGCAGCTTCACTTTCAACCACATAGCGACAAATAGCATCCTTACGTGATGAGGTCTCGAGCGTAAAACGGTGAGAAGCCTTGATATACTGATTATGCTCATCAAGCACAGAAACAAACGCTGAAGGAATATCCAGCACCTGACTGGCGAGCAGAACAAAATGTTTCAGCACCTTCTCGCGTTCAGCGTCAAAGGTTTTAAGCCTTTTTATTTCTTCCTCACCAGAGTGACTCTGGGCCATATTCAAAAGGTCGCGCATTATTTTTAGCCAGCCAGAGTAAAGAGGGCAGGGGGGGACGGTCAGGCTGAGCCTTAAGGTCATTCTGTCTTTTCGCCAGAATACGCAACAGTTTTCATATTGTCATAAAAAAATTTTCTCCCGTGGATATTTTTCTCTTCCGCGTCCTGTGCCTGAGTACCCTGTTCCGGGGATCCTGGATTGTCTGACAGAGACTTATTGCGTAATGCTTTCTTAGTAAATGCAATAAACTGCAATCTTTCTGTTGTTTAACGCGGTTAAGCGGCCCTGTTTTTTTTCCTGCTCAGGGAGAAAATGACGCGCACCTCATTTTTTAATCCTTTATTATCATTAAGTTAACATGATAAACATTGTGGTATGACACAGCCTGATGACTATGATGACGCTGTAATTCAAATCTATTTAAATTAAGGTCCATCATAAATATTAATCTTTGGCATTAAGTCCTTGCCGGGTCTGAAAAAATTAACTGAACTCTTTTCAGATCGGTTAATAAAAATATCTCAGGCGATGTTATTTGTTCTTTTTTTTGCCGCCTGGCTTGCATCATCTGTTTTTTGAATCAAACTTAAATTTCTTAGTTGTAAATGCTTTTGATTTGATTATATCAGGGTGTTTATTTCAACCGGGCATTTCATGAAGGGTGAAATATGGTTTCTTCTTCGCACAATGACGAACATCCCGATGCAGAAGAGGACATTTTGCGTCTTGCTGAAGAACGGCTCACCGTTACGCGGGAAGAGGTTCTGGATGGTCACGTCACTGTAAAGCGTCGAACGTTAACGCATGACGAGCCAGTGAGTCTGATGTTACGTCGGAACAGTGTGGATGTAACGCATGTGCCTAAAAATGAGCGCATTGCTGCTATGCCTGAAGTCAGGGAAGAGGGAGGTGTCCTGATTGTTCCGGTAGTCGAAGAAGAGATCGAGATCGTTCGCAGGCTGGTTTTAAAAGAGGAACTGCATATCCGGCGAACCGAAGAGCAGTTTCTCTGGGAAGAAACTGTTCCTCTGCGAAAACAGCACGTTGAAATTGAACGGAAAAAAGATGACACCTAAGCCATCCCAATACGCAGGAGGATCCCATGGCACACGAAAAGATCGTAACGATGTTTAGTACCCTGGCTCAGGCAGAAGGGGCAAAGCGCAGCCTGTTTAAAGCGGGTTTTGCAGAACATGATATTGATGTGATTTCAGGCGAGCGTCTGAAATCGGAAGGACATGAGGCGCGTCATCCTGGTTTCTGGCAGCGTCTGTTTGGCAATACCCTCGATGAGGAGCAGAGCGGCGTCTATGAAGATGCGATCAAATCGGGTAGCGTCGTGCTGACCCTACGCGCCGAAGAAGAGAAGTTGCCGCGCGCCTACAGCATCATCGACGCGCACGATACGGGTGAAGTTCCTGCGGGTCACGGGCTGGCACAGGATGATGGTTATACCGTCTCATCTGCCTATACCGTTGATGAGGTTAACCGGGATGACGGTGTCAGCACGGTTAACGAAAGCGGCCTGACTCAGCCCGTGCGCACCTCACTGACAGGTGATGAGAGCGAAGAAGAGGTGCTACGCCTGGCGGAAGAGCGTCTTGAAGTGGGTAAACGTCTGGTCAGCGAAGGGACGACGCGTGTGCGTCGCTATACCGTGACCGATCAAGTTTCAGAAAATGTGTCGCTGCATGAACAGCATGCGGACATCTTCCGACGCTCAGCGCACAGCCCGGCGGCAACCGATGACGTAGACTGGGAAGAGAAGACGATTGAAGTAGCTGAAACACATGAGCAGCCGGTTATCAATAAAACGGCGCACATCAAAGAAGAAGTGGTAGTGCGTAAAGATCAGAGCGATCGTGTCGAGAACGTTACCGACTCCGTTCGTCGTCAGGAAGTGGATATTGACCACACCGACAACGGTGTCAACGTCAACGCCCCCCTGTCAGATGAGGCGACAGCCAGGCCCGCAGGCGTGGTGAATGACACCGACGTTGACAGGCCACTGGCCGACAAAAGCGGCTCTGCGTCGCTTCGGGACGATGAAAAAATCGATCCGCTGCTGAAGCGGCCGTAAGTCATACGTCGCCTGACAGCTGGACGGAATTCCCCGCCTGTTCCAGAAGCGGGGTAAGCTGCAGCGGGGAAGTTAACGTTTTACCCTGGTGTTGGCTCACGTTAACCTCCCCGTCTGCATGCATCAATTTATCGGCATTCATAAAATTTCTGGCAGTTTATTCTATTGCCAAATATTACCTGAAATGCAGACAGAAAAATGTCTGGTGACCAGGCGGGCTGTCAGATCGATTATCGCACTGAGGCAGGGCACTGGAAACAGGGGCCACCTGAACTATCATCCGGCAGGGTGTAACCTGAAGGCGTCTGAAATTTATGCCAGCAGCGCCAGCCTCGGAAAGCAATTACGCCAAAAAGAGGAACACTATCATGTCAGAGCGTCCTGACTCGCAACCCTTACCGGACGATGCAGAAATACCTGCTTACGAAGATGATGAGACTGAACAGACGCGCAAATAACGCTATGTCTTTCTCTCCCGGACGGGCAGGTCAGGCTGTATCTGACCTGCCCGACAGATAACCTGCACGGTTTCTCTTGCATTCATTATGTATCTGGCCCTTCCCACTCCCCTCTACCTGCCTTCCAGGTTGTAATTCCATTCTGGCCGTGCATTGTCAGAAAACGGCTTTTTTGGAAACGCTTCCACTGTAATAATTGCGAAATGTAAAAGTCGTCGAAAGCCCTGTGAAGCGGCTATAGTTATTTTTCATATGACCCTTTATTCATTGGCAGGCCGCTGGCCTGTACGGTATCAGGTTTTCCAGCCCCGAAGCCGAAAAGTTCTAGAAGAGGTTGATTTTGCTTACGAATCTTTCCTGGAAAATTATCCACGACGTGATCAATAAAACCATTGAAGAGATGCTGGATGAGCAGCAAACGGTGGACGTGCCGTCACTGCGCGCGCGGCTTACAGAGCTGGCTGAGACGGAAAAGGATGAGGGAATGGTGCTCTGCTACTGGCAGGCCATCAAGGTATTGACGAGGTTGCCCTCCTCAGTGACGGCTGACCAGCTGATGACCGCAGCCCGCCACGCTTTTCGCACCCCTCTAAACCATGATCTTTCATAAAAAATGACGGGGCACATAGCGGCAAACCCGTGCCGCTTATATCGCGTAAAGTAAAACGTTTACAGTGATTTATGATGTGCAAAATTGCGCCATCAGTGAGTTAAGGAACCGACATGTCGCCTTTCCGTCCGGTAGCACTACAGCATGCCAGCCGCCTGCTTAATCATGGCCCGACTATTCTTATTACCAGTCAGCATCCAGAAACCCAACGCCGTAATGTGATGGCAGCTGCCTGGTCGACGCCGGTCGAGTTCACTCCGCCGCGCGTGGCCATTGTGGTGGATAAATCAACCTGGTCACGTGAACTTATTGAATCCAGCGGGGCGTTTGGCGTGTGTGTACCGGCTGCGGCATTTGCCGATTTAACTTATGCGGTAGGAAATACATCAGGACGCGAGCGGGATAAATTCAGCGCTTATCGCATTCAGTCTGTTTGTGGTCCCGAGCTTGGCGTACCGCTGCTGGAAGAGAGTTGTGTTGCCTGGCTGGAGTGTCGCCTGCTTCCTGAAACAGAGGCGCAGCCGCGTTATGACACGCTGTTTGGCGAAGTGGTGGCGGCAGCGGCTGACAGCCGGGTGTTTTATGACGGGCGCTGGCATTTCAGCGATGAAAATCGTGCGCTCCATACTCTGCACCATCTGGGCGGCGGACAGTTCGTAACGGTTGCGAACAGCTTCAGCGCAACGCTGCCTGAAGCACATTAATTATATCAGCGAGGAAAGCATGAAATTTAAAAGTTACGCGGCAATGCAGGCCGGGGAAGCGCTACAGTCCTATGAGTACGATCCTGGCCCACTGGCGGCAGAAGATGTCGAAGTGGAAGTGGAATACTGTGGTGTTTGCCACTCCGATCTTTCAATGATTGATAATGAGTGGGGCATCTCAAGCTATCCGCTGATTGCGGGCCACGAAGTGATTGGCCGCATCGCCGCGCTTGGCGACAGCGCGAAAAATAAAGGTCTGGAGATCGGTCAGCGCGTAGGCATTGGCTGGACGGCAAAAAGCTGTCAGCACTGCGATGCCTGTATCAACGGTGAGCAGGTCAACTGTGAAAACACCAGCGTTCCGACCATCAACAACCGCGGCGGTTTCGCCAGCCATTTACGTGCCAACTGGCAGTGGGCGATCCCGTTGCCCGAGAGCCTGGATCCGGCAACAGCCGGCCCGCTGCTGTGCGGCGGTATCACCGTCTTCAAGCCGCTGCTGATGCACAACATCACGGCGACCAGTCGCGTAGGCGTTATCGGTATCGGTGGCCTTGGCCATATGGCAATCAAACTGTTGCGTGCGCTGGGCGCGGAAGTCACGGCCTTCAGTTCGTCGCCGTCAAAAACCGAGACCATCAAACAGATGGGCGCAGACTATGTAGTGAACAGCCGCGATCCGGAAGCGCTGAAGAAGCTGGCAGGACAGTTTGATCTGATCATCAGCACCGTCGCGGTCGATCTTGACTGGCAACCCTATTTCCAGGCGCTGGCGGCGAAAGGCAAATTCCACACTGTGGGTGCCGTAATGAAGCCGTTTGAAGTGCAGTCCTTTACGCTAATCTTAGGCGATCGCGCTGTGACCGGCTCCTCTACCGGTTCGCCGGGCCAGCTGCGTTCGCTGCTCAGGCTGGCATCGCGTACCGATGTCGCTCCGACGGTGGAATATTTCCCCATGTCGAAAATCAACGACGCGCTTGAGCACCTGCGCGCCGGTAAAGCGCACTACCGCATCGTGCTAAAAGCAGATTTCTGATAAAAAAAACGCGCCCGCTTGTCGGGCGCGCTCAGCTTCAGATAAGTCCTTCCGACTTCATGGCGGCGATCACCGACGGGCGCTGCGCATGAGTAGCGATAAAGCGCTGTAGCGCGGGCCAGCGCTCCAGGCTGAAGTCAACCACGCGGAACCAGCCCAGCACGTTGAACAGGTAAGCGTCAGCAATAGTGAAGTGCTGCGCATTCAGGCAGGTATTATCCCCCAGCGCTTCAGCCAGCCAGTTCAGGCGCTTTGTCAGCGTTGCGGTTACTGCCGCTTTCCATTCTGGCGTAATGGCCGGGTTGAAGAAGGCACCAATGCCTTTATGCAGTTCCGTCGAGATAAAGTTCATCCACTCCAGTACCGCATAACGTGCTTCGCCACTCGCTGGCAGCAGATGACTTTCTGGTTTCAGATCGGCCAGATACTGAGCAATCACCGCGCCTTCAGTCATGACATGGCCATTATCGAGCTGTAGCGCTGGCACGTAACCTTTGCTGTTTATCGACAGAAAATCCTCGCCGTCAGCGGTGCGTCTGGTTTGCAGATCGACGGCCACGGAGGTATGCGGCAGACCGGTTTCGTGCAGCACGATATGTGTCGTCAGCGAGCAGGCGCCAGCCTTGTAAAAAAGTTTCATGCAGTTTAAGTCCCTGAATTGTTTTTATCACCGCCGCAGTCTACGGTAGTGCAGGCGCATTACGCCATTGCGTTTTGTGCTCATGCCGAATTTATGTTTTTTTCCCGGTTCGATGCGGATGATAACCCAACCCCCCGGCGAATTGCGGACCATCGCCTAGAATTAAAGTTCGCCTGCGGCGCGCCGCAGAAGATAAAGACCCGCCTGAGAACACTGATGTGCAGGATGCACCTGAGGGAGAAACTATGCTGTGGTTCTGGAATGCTTTGATTGTCTTACTCACCGTGATTGCGATGGAGATCGCTGCGGCGCTGTCGCATAAATACATCATGCACGGATGGGGGTGGGGCTGGCACCGCTCACATCATGAACCGCATTCCGGCTGGTTTGAAGTCAACGATCTCTACGCCGTTGTGTTTGCGGTACTGGCGATAGGGCTGATCTATCTTGGCAGCCGCGGCGTCTGGCCGTTGCAGTGGATAGGAGCAGGCATGACGCTCTACGGCCTGCTCTATTTTATTGTCCACGATGGCCTGGTTCATCAGCGGTGGCCGTTTAAGTATATCCCACGTCGCGGCTACTTTAAGCGGCTTTATATGGCGCATCGCCTGCACCATGCGGTACGCGGCAAAGATCACTGCGTCTCGTTTGGCTTTCTTTATGCGCCGCCGCTGTCAAAACTGCAGGCGACGTTGCGTCAGCATCACGGCCGAAAACCTAGCGCGGACGCTGCCAAAGCTCAGCCGGACGCGGCGGCGAAGCAGCGGCCCGGGATCTGACTGCCTGCACCGAACCCGCTGCCAGCAGCAGGAGTTTCTCCTGCCTGCTGGTGGACTGGCGGCGGTCCCAGGCGGTTTCTCCCGCCTGATAAACCTTTACGCCAATGCGTCGGTAGACTTCTTTGGCCGTGGCAATCGCCCACGCCGAGCGCAGCGGCAGTCCGGCCAGGCCAGCTGAGGCCGAAGCATAGTAAGGTTCCGCTTCACTCACCAGCCGTCTCGCCACGCTCGCCAGCGCCGGTCGATGCGCTCGCTCGGCAAAATGCAGCCTGTCCAGTCCCGCCTCTTCCAGCCAGCTCTCAGGCAGATAACAGCGGCCCACGCGTGCATCCTCGACGATATCGCGCGCGATATTGGTCAACTGAAAAGCGATTCCCAGGTCGCAGGCGCGATCCAGCGTCGCCTGATCGCGCACCCCCATAATCTGCGCCATCATCAGCCCCACGACGCCCGCGACGTGATAGCAGTAGCGCAGCGTGTCCTGAAGCGTCTCATAGCGCGTCTCGCGCACATCCATCGCAAAGCCTTCAAGATGATCAAAGGCGTAGGCAGGCGAAATTTCATGGGCAAGAGCCACCTCCTGAAAGGCGGCGAACGCCGGTTCATGCATCTGCATGCCTGCGTAGGCCTGGCGGGTTTTCTTTTCCAGCCCGGCAAGCCGCTGCTGGGGCGTCTCAGCCGCCGGGAGAGAGCTGGCAAATCCCAGCTCCTGTTCATCTATCACGTCATCACAGTGACGGCACCAGGCATACAGCATCAGGACGCTGCGTCGGGTGCTGGCATCAAACAGCTTTGAGGCGGTGGCGAAACTTTTCGAACCCACTTCCATTGTCTCAACGGCATGGTGCAGCAGCGTCGGATTAGTCATGCAAATCCTCCAGCATCAGGCTCGCGGTGGCTTTGGCTGAGCCAATGACGCCAGGGATGCCTGCGCCGGGATGCGTGCCAGCACCGACCAGGTAAAGGTTACGAATGTGGCTGTCGCGGTTATGCGGCCTGAACCAGGCACTCTGACGCAGGATAGGTTCGACCGAAAAAGCGGAGCCCTGGTAGGCGTTAAGCTCATCGCGAAAATCAAACGGCGTAAACATACGATGCGTGACCAACTGGCTGCGTAAGCCTGGCATATAGTGCTGTTCCAGATAGTCGAAAATACGGTCACGCAGGCGCGGGCCTTCCACCTTCCAGTCAAGATCGGCGGTGCCAAGATGAGGAACCGGGGCCAGGACGTAATAGCTGCCACAGCCTGGCGGAGCCAGTGAAGGATCGGTAACGCAGGGCGCATGAAGATAGAGAGAAAAGTCTTCTGCCAGGGCGTTGCGATTAAAAATGTCGTCGATCAGCTCGCGGTAGCGCGGCCCAAAGCAGACGGTATGATGCGCCAGCTGGTCATGATGATGATTCAGGCCGAAGTAGAGCACGAACAGCGAGTTGCTCATGCGCTTGCCCCTGAGTTTTTTTGCCTCAGCCGCCGCTGCGGGATGGTGGGCAAGCAGATCGCCATAGGTATGCACCACGTCAGCATTGGAGGCGACTGCACGCGTCTCAAACACCCGGCCATCCTCCAGATGTACTGCGGAGATGGCCTCCTCTTTCGCCTCAATCCGACTCACGCGTGCATTCAGCTCCAGCGTGCCGCCCAAATCCTGAAACAGCTTCAGCATGCCCTGTACCAGCGCACCGGTGCCGCCGCGCGGGAACCAGACACCCCATTCCCGCTCCAGGGCGTGGATAAGGGTATAGATAGACGAGGTGGCAAAGGGATTACCGCCGACCAGCAGTGAATGAAACGAAAACGCCTGACGCAGCTTGTCATCTTCGATAAAGCTCGCCACCTTACTGTAGACGCTACGCCAGGCCTGCAGGCGCGCCAGCTGTGGCCCGGCACGCAGCATATCGCGGAACGAAAGGAAGGGCACGGTGCCAAGCTTGAGATAGCCTTCCGCAAACACGGCACGCGAATAGTCGAGAAAACGCTGGTAGCCCGCCACGTCTCGCGGGTTGAATTTGCGGATCTCCTCCTCCAGCCGGGCCTGATCGTTATCGTAGTTAAATACCTCGCCCGTTTCCCAGCAAAGTCGGTAAAACGGCGTCACTGGCAGCAGTTCGACATAGTCGCGCATCGATTTGCCCGCCAGGGTGAACAGCTCCTCAATGGCGGTGGGATCGGTGATTACCGTCGGGCCAGCATCAAAGGTGAAGCCTTGCTCCTGATAGACATAGGCGCGTCCGCCAGGCTTATCGCGCTGCTCCAGCAGCCGCGTAGGGATGCCTGCCGCCTGTAAACGAATCGCCAGCGCGATCCCGCCAAATCCTGCGCCAATTACCGTGGTGTGCTTCATCGTGATGCTCTTCGTCCAGAAGGGTGAGTAAGAATAGCCTGTAGTGCCGCCAGTACCGGAACCGGCGGCTTGCCGCTGAGGATGCGCGCGCGGTCGGCCAGCGTCAGCTGACCAGCATAGAAGCGGGCGATCACGCCTTGCGGCAGGCCGTAAAAACGCTGCATAACGCGCCACCGTTGATCTGCATCGCCCGCGAGAAACAGCATGCGATTCAGCATGCGAAAAAAGCCCTGACGTCGCCATGCTGCCTGCGCAAACTGCTGAATGCGCGAGGCAACGCCGGCGGGCGAAAAAGGCTGTTCCGCTGCCAGCGCATCCGCCAGCGCTACCGCCAGCGGCAGAGAATAGCCGGTGGTTGGATGGAAAAGCCCGGCACGCAATCCGACGCTGGGCGGGCGATGTTGCCAGAAACGCGCAAAATCACCTGCCAGGGTAATCGGTAATGCACCACGCTCTTCACGCACCAGCGACGCAAGCTGCCAGCCCTGGCGTGCCGCATAATCGCAGATGTTCTGGCGCGCCTGCGCGGCCGCCAGCGAAGCGTTGTCAATGTAATGGGTATCTTCAATCAGCAGGCGCGTTGGCGACAGGGGCAACGTATAGACGAAACGGTAGCCCCCCTGCTGATCGACGGTTGCATCCATCAGCACAGGCCCATCCAGCTGGTGCGGCTGGCTCAGCGACCATTCCTGACCGACAAAGGCCTGAAAGCCAATGTGCAGCGCTGCGTCAGGCTGATAGCCGCGACCGTCGATCACAGCACGTGCGTGCAGCACTTCGCCGCTGGCGAGCTGAACGTGATCGGCACCGCTACAGGCAACGGTCTGGCCAAGCCGCAGCGCGTCACCCAGCTCAGCGCGCAGTACCGCATCAAAACGTGCGGAACTGATGCAAAAATAACCGCTGTTAAGCTGGCGCGTCAGTTGGGGAAAACGCACCTCGTAGTGTGGCCAGCGGTGCGCCACCAGCGGCGCAATCCACTGATGCTGCGCTTCGCTGAGATCGTCTGCATGAAAACACCAGGTATGATTGCCGCCCGCGTGAATATCAGCATCCAGCACCAGCACGCGCAGATGCGGCTGGCACTGCTTCAGACGCAGCGCAAGCAGGCCGTTTGCCAGCCCCGCCCCCAGAAGCAGCAGATCATACTGCGATGTCATAGCACTTCTCCGCGCGAACCGGCTGGCGCATGAGTAGCGCCCGCTCGGTAATATCAGCGGCGCGGTCAACGCCGCCGCAGGAGGCCAGCTGTGGCGCAAGCCTCGCCATGCGTGACTGGATCGATTCATCTTCTAATAAATGACGAAGATGGCGTGCAAGCTGATGGCTGGTGGCGAAGCGCGATGCTCGGATGCCCAGGCCATGATGGACCAGGCGCGCCGCAATACCCGGCTGGTCAAAGGCGAGCGGGATCGCCAGAATCGGCGTCGCGTGCGCAACGGCATCAAGCACCGTGTTGAGGCCACCGTGGGTTATGACGACATCTGCCTGCGCCAGCGCCGCGCGCTGATCGACAAAGTCAGTAACCTGTGCGGCACCGGCGCGCAGCAGCTTGCGGGACTGGAAATCACTCAACCCGCCGCAGTGGGCGATCAGCAGTTCGCCATCCAGTTCACGGCAGGCTTTTACCAGGGTTTTAAACAGCCCGTAGCGGCTGCCTTGCAGCGTGCCGAGCGAGGCAAAAATACGTGGCCGTGCTCCGTTACTGAACAGCGGCGTGGCCGTCGGGCGCACCGGGTCACGCAGCGGGCCGGTCGCATGAAAGTGCGCGGGCAGTGCCCGGCGCGGAAAGTCGAGCGCCTGCGGCAGCTGGCTGATTTGCGCCAGCGGCGACAGGCAATGATGCGGCTGACGACTGGCGGGCAGGCCAAAAGCGTAAGCATGGCGCGACAAGACGCGATCGTGGCTGCGCATCAGCCAGTCATAAATTTTCTCACTGGAGGCGTAGCGTTCGCGTGCAGCCGCGTCTGAACCCCATAAAAAAGGCATTACCGGCAGAGGAAAGTGTGCCTCGCGGTTGACAGGCAGGGCACAGGCAACGGATACAAAAGGCAGCCCCAGCGCTTCTGCCACAAGACCGCCCGCGGGTGCCATCTGATCGACAATCAGGCCATCAATGTCTGATGAACGCAATGCCAGCGGTAGCTCGCGACAGAGCATATCGCTGCTGCTGGCCATGTCGCGGATCAGGCGCAGGATACCCAGACCCGCAGGATGCGCAGCCAGTTGCAAAGTGCGATCGAGACTGCCCACCGGATGCGAACTCAGTCCAACTGCATGGAAGCCAATCGCGCTGTCGCTGAGCAGCGCAGCGGCATCGGCCTGCTGAAAAAAGGTAATGCGATGGCCGCGCGCTATCAGCCCCTGAGCCAGGCTTTGCAGGGCTCGCATATGGCTATAGAACGGCGGCGCAATAACAGCGAAATGGCTCATCCGGCGCCTCCTGTATGCGTCAGGGGCGCAAGGCGCAGCTGGCGCAAATTCGCGCTTCCGGTACAGAAACAGGCAACGCGCAGTTGTTCAATCAGCGTCTGAAAGTGCGTCGTTACCGCCTCGGCGGAGTGCAGGGCGCTGCTCAGCACGGCCGCCGCCTGACCCACAATATCTGCGCCAAGGCGCAGCGCTTTCGCCGCATCAATGCCGTCGCGGATGCCGCCAGAGGCGATCAGTGGCATACCTGGCAGGGCGGCGCGAACGCTGCGCAGCGCCTCATCAGTGGGGATCCCCCAGCTGGCAAATGCCATGGCGATGTCGCGCTGCTGCGGATCAGTGGCGCGCTCGCCCTCTACAGCAGCCCAGCTGGTGCCGCCTGCGCCTGCGATATCGATCATGCTGACGCCTGCTTCAGCCAGTCGCTGCGCGACCTGCGGGGAGATACCGGCACCCACCTCTTTAATTACCACCGGCACGTCGAGCTGTTTGACCAGCTGCGAAATGGCTTCCAGCACGCCGCGCCAGTCGCGATCGCCGCCCTGCTGGAGGGCTTCCTGGAGCGGATTCAGATGTACGATCAGCGCATCCGCTTCAATCATACTTACCGCGTTCAGCGCCAGCCTGCGGCCCGTTTCGCCTGCGATCTGCGCAGCACCCAGGTTTGCCAGCAGCGGAATATCGGGCGCAATGCGACGCAGATCGCGCGTCAGACCATAATTGTTGTCACTTTCCAGCGCCACGCGCTGTGAACCGACGCCCAGCGCAAGCCCCAGCGTCTGCGCGGCCTCAGCGAGATGATGATTAATAGCCAGCGCACGCGCCGCGCCACCGGTCATTGAACTGATTAAAAAGGGGGCCTGCATGGTGCGGTTAAACAATCGGGTACGCAGGTCGATCTGGTCCAGATGGAGTTCCGGCAGCGCACAGTGGGTAAACCGCCAGTGGGCAAAACTGCCTGCCGCTGGCGCGCTGTTGCGCAGCACGATATCCAGATGATCATTTTTGCGTTTCGTCAGGTCCGTGTCCTTCATTACTGTTCCCTATTATCAAACGGAATTCAGACGGTAAACGCGTGGTCAGCTGACCGAAGCGAGTTTTTTGTCAAACCAGGCCTGCACAAAGTGTCGGGTGGCGTAACCGCTGTTGCAGGCTGAGGCCAGATGACGATCGGCGCGCCGGAGATGATCGCGCAGCCGTTTTTCAACGACGTTACTGCCCAGCATGTTGACCAGGGTAGATTTCCCGACGTCCTGACAGGCGTCTTTGCCGGTGTCGCTCAGCCCATCGCTGAGGTCATCGAGCAGTTGAAACGCCTGACCAAGATCGAGCGCAAAGCGGTGCAGTTTTTCGCAGGACTCCAGCGGCGCGCCAGCCGCAATAGAGGCCATCTGGACCGCGGCGCTGAACAGCGCGCTGGTTTTGAAATGATTAGTGAGCTGGATAGCGTCCGCGCTGCGCGGCTGACTGCCTTCGGTCAGGTCGCGAAACTGTCCCTGCACCAGTCCCTGAATACCCACGGCGTGCGACAGTTCAGCTACCGCCTGAGTCTTGGCCTGGCTGCTGATGCCTTCGGCCAGCGCAATGACGCCGAAAGCGCGGCTCAGCAGAGCCACCGCGGCCAGAATCGCCACCGGTTCGCCAAACTGTCGGTGAATTGTGGGGCGGCCACGGCGCAGTTCGGCGTCATCCATGCAGGGAATATCATCAAGAATGAGCGAAGCGGCGTGAACCATTTCAATCGCGCAGGCGAGGTCCAGCAGACCGCTATGGGAATCCCGATAGCCGAGATCGTGCGCGGTCAGCATCAGCAAAACCGGGCGGATACGTTTGCCTGGAGCCAGCGCACCTTCGCGCATGGCAAGCCCTACGCAGTCGCGCTCGCTCTCTACCGGTAACAGTCCGTCCAGGCGCTGTTCAATTTCGGTGAGTAGCATCAGGGGATCGCTGGGAATGAGGGTTGTATCTCTTTCAGCAAAAATGGTCATGATGGCAGTCCTTACATGCAGTTGAGCGCGTCGGCCTGTCGTAATTGCAATGAACAATGTGGCGCAATGAGAGCCATCATTAAAAATAGAGCCTGTTATTTTAATGGCCGCAATGAGCTAAGAGTTCTGATTTTGTTTTGACGCTGCGGTGAGATAAAGCGTAGTCGACAAGCTGACGAAAAGAGAAGTCGGTGATAATAAAACACTAATTTTATTTACGAACCCAGCGCAGCGTCTGATAAAGCCGGGGCGGCGAGTAGCTGATTGAGCAGCGCGAGGGTCTGGTTGACCTCCTGTGGCGTCAGCGCGCCGTCTTTAGCGAAGCGCACAATGCCGTGCGTATCGAGGATCACGACCGTGGAGCCATGTGGCATCAGCCGCCAGCTATTTTGCGCAACGCCGCTGCTGTCGATAACAAAGTGCTGCCACGGCGCATCCAGCTTGCTCGATTTTATGCTGCGTTCTACAAAGATAGCGCTGCCGGGTATTGCATCGTCCGTATTAACGATAGTGGTAGTCTGAAAGCGGCCACGGGGAAGATTTGCCTGCCTGATGGCGGCGATGAGCGGTGCATTTTGATCTTTTGCAGAGAGACGTCCGGCCACGTGGATCATCAGGCGCACTTTGCCAGTCAGCGATGCGCTGCTCCAGCGCTGATAAACCAGCTTGTTCTGCTGGATAACCAGTTCACCCTCATTAGCGATAAAGATACGGGGAAGCGGCTTGCCCGTTTCAAACGTATGCGCGCTGCTCAGGCCAGGAAGCAGTGCACCGCACAGCAGTAAAGAGAGTAATTTCACGCATCCTCGCCATCGAAGGGAAAGAGCCTCAAGCCTGGGTGATAACCCGCCGCTTCGCCAGCAAAAAAGTAATTTTGACGCCCTGGTCATAAAACGATCAGCGGTTCAATGCTTCAGATCAAACAATACAATCCAGATTGGTTTGAAGATGCATGGATGGGTTCGCAAAAGGAGATGAAGATGAAGAATGAGTTAATGACACTATCAGAAGTGGCTCGCTATCTGAATGTATCCCCGCCGAGGCTGGTGCGAGCTTACTGTAACCGTGGCACGCTGGACGGCATTCCACTGCCGGCGGCGCTGGAGAATACGTCTTTCAGACAGCGCTGCTGGCTGCGTGACGACGTGCGCCAGTTCAGACAAAGACTACAGCGTGTGCGGCATCATGCCTGAGGTCGCAAGGCCATCCGTGGTGGCAGCTGAAACGCACGGGCAGAGGGGAAGTGTGCCTGACGGCTTATTGCCTTCCTGTTTTGCCCGTGCGTGCCCGTTCCTGATGCAGTCTTAACTGCCACTGACGGTTCCACTCATGACGCCAGCGGCTTCTGCATCTACCAGAAAACAGATAAGCGTGGCGTCGCGCTCGGCAAAAACCGGCGGCAACGCAGCACTGTCTCCTGCCACATCGCCTTTATGCAGGCGCTGGCTTTCCAGGCTTACCACGCCGTCGAGTACCACCAGCCAGGCGGCATAGCCGGGCATAACCGGCACCTCAATCGTTTTGCCGCGTTCAAGCCGCACATCATAAACCTGTACAGCCTGGCGGAGCGTTAACGGCGCGTCACTCCCTTCCGGCCCGGCCAGCCACGTCCACGCATTGCGGGCCGCGCCGTCAGCGCGCTCCAGCAGCTGGGTTTTCGCTTCCCCCCCTGCCTGAGACGGACGAATAAACGCCTGTAGCACCTCAGCCTCAATCAGCGGCGCGGATTCCTCATACTGCAATCCCTCGCCGGCATTTACCACCATGATGCGTTTAGCAGAGAGCGGCGTGCGTTCGCCGCTGCTGTCAGTATGCTGTACCGAGCCGCGCCAGACGTAGTTCAGGATGTCGTCGTTAATATGTTTCTGCATCGGGATGCGTGCGCCGAGCTTCAGCGTGGTCATGTCGACAATGGCCAGCGGCCCAAAGCGTTCACCGGGACGCAGACGGCGGATCGTAAAGGGACCATATTCAAACATCTGGCCGCGATGGGCACGAACTACGTTCATCTTTTTCTCCCGTTTTGAACAGATAACGACAGAATAAACCGATTAAAAAAGATGAGAAGGTGAGGAATTTGCTCAGGGGATTCAACTTATTTGAATAAGCTGCCCGCCTCAAAAGGCAGGCAGTCCGGCATGTTATTTACCCTGCTCGTCGCTCTCGCCGAGGAAAAAATACCACAGCGGAATCGACATCAGACCGGTAAAGACCGAGGTGTAGAGGATCACCATCAGCGCCTGTGTGACGTACATCATCAGTGACCAGTCCCTGAAGGCGATGTGGTATTGATCAATGACGCCGCTGATAATCGCATTGCCCATGACCGTGCCCACGATCAGCCACAGAATCACCACGCTGCGCAAAAAATAGCGCATTTCTTTTTGCTTTCTGGCAAAACGCCCGCGCACAATCCCCAGCGGCGACTGTTTATCCAGCGGCGTTTCCGGTTGTGGCCGTGTGGCACGATGCGCCTTACGCCAGCGCAGCAGGTCGAGCAGGATAAACGCCAGCAAACTGACGCCCATAACCGGTAACGCCAGACCCAGCGCCAGCGCCACCATCAGCGATGCGCCCTGCGCATAGCGCGGCAGCGCCAGCCAGGCGGTTAACAGGGTTTGTACCGGATTCTGCATCGGTACTGCCGGACGGCGTAGCCACCACATGCGGTAGCCCAGCACAATCATGGCGCACAGACCAAAGCCAAAAAAAGCCAGCAGCAGCTGATTTGGCAGGCCAAACAGGACGCCCATATGCGCATCCACTCCCCAGCGCGTCAGCTTTGCCACCAGCGGGAAATCGGCAAACTTAACCCGATCAACAATCGTAAAGCGGGACGGATCAACCGAGACTGCATCCACCTGGCTCGGCCAGCTGCGATCGATCTCACTGACCGTCCAGGCCTGGCCGTTACCTTTTGGCTGACGCAGTTCCACTCTGGCCGCATGGATGCCGTTTTCACGCGCGGCGCTCAGCACGCTGTCCCAGTCGGCGTCAGGGGCGTTCACTGCTCTGGCAGGTAACGGCATTGCGTGCCTGTCCATACCCGCCATGGCGGGCATAGCATGATGATCGGCATGGGGATCGGCTGTTGCAACCGGCGCGCTGGCATCCAGTGCGGTGCGCACCTGCGGCGTCAGCCAGCCCAAATCGCTGCGCATTTTATCGATATTGCTCCCGGCCCATTGCGACCAGGTGAGACCCGTGACGGAGAAGAAGATCAGGCCAAGCGCCAGCAGCAGACCCAGGGTGATGTGCCAGTGGCGGGCAAAGGCCTGGCCGGTGCGCGGCGTCTTACGCTGTCGGCGTGGTCGTGTGCCGAGCCACAGCACGATCCCACCCAGCGCCGCCACCCAGAGCCACGAGGCGGCCAGTTCGCTGTAGAGGCGACCGGCATCGCCCAACAGCAGACCGCGATGCAGCTGATCGAGCCACATACGCAGCGGCAGCACGCCGCTGGTGCCATACACCGTCATGTCGCCCTTAACCTGCAGGCTGTAAGGATCGATAAATATTGAGCGCGATTCCGACGGTCCCGCGTTCTGCTGGATGAACTGCACACGCGTGGTCTCCTGAGCGTTTGCAGCCGGACGTACCGCATAGATGCGTGCCGCCTCGCCAGTATGCTGACGGGCGGCGGCGATCTGGGCAGAGAGCGGTTTTGCGGCCCCCTGGGGTTCGGCAGTGAGCGCAGAGGCATAAAGTAGCTGCTCTGCCTGCGGCGTCAGCACATAAAGCGTGCCGGTCAGCGCAGCGATAAAAATAAACGGGGCGATAAACAGCCCGATATAAAAGTGCAGACGACGTAATACGTTAAACAGCGAGCCCGTTGGCCGTGCCGTTTCCTGAACTGATGACATAGCGCATCCATTTTTATTCAGTTAATAACCCGCCTGTTCCCGCCGCGTTGTGCAACGGAAAATCAGACGTCCTGATTAAAAGGCGTGGCCAGGGGCGGGGCGCGAGGCCGGTAGACGCGAACGTCCCGTCGGCGCAACGGAGGAATGACGCGCGGCGGCGGCGGCGCGCGGGCGATGATCATTATCAGCCAGATCAGCGGGGAGGTTGTCCAGAGCATCAGCGGCACATGTATCAGCAGTTCGCAGTAGCCGCAGGCAACACCCTCACTCGGCGCCATGGCTGAGTCAGGATGCATCATGCCGTCATCCATGTGGTGCATCATCGGCAGAGCATCAACGCTGTGCGTCAGCGGCATTGCCGCCGCTGACATCGCGCTGCCGTGACGCGCCATAAGATCCTTCGATACCACGGGCGCGACAAACAGCATCAGCACCGCCAGGATAGCCAGGCAGGCGCTGAATCGTTGTTGCAACGGGGTAAAAAAGGTCATGAAAACATCACTGGGTGGTAAACGTCAGGCGGCATTTTACCGCGTTACGGCGCTGAGCGGGGCTAAATCTGGAAAAATTCTTAGCCTTTGCAATAACGGTCGCCTGACACCCTCAGAGAACGGAGCTGCCAAGGTGTTCGCTGAGTCGTTCCAGCGCGCCGGTGCCCGCCAGCGAGTTGCCGATGTGATCCAGACCGGGTGACCAGACGGCGATACTCATCCTGTTGGGAATAATGGCGATGATCCCGCCGCCGACGCCTGACTTCGCGGGCATGCCAACGCGCCATGCAAATTCGCCTGCGCCGTCATACATGCCGCTGGTGATCATCAGTGCGTTGATCTGTCTGGCCTGACGCGGCGAAATAATGGCTGTGCCGTCAACGCTTTTGCCCTGGTTCGCCAGATAAACAAAGCTGCGCGCCAGCTCCGTGCAGCTCATTGACAGCGAGCAGTAGTGGAAATAGGTCTGCAGCACCTCGCTGACATCGTTATTAAAATTACCAAACGACTTCATCAGCCAGGCAATGGCCGCATTGCGTGCCGAGTGTTCATATTCTGAACGGGCAACGTGGCGATCGTAATGAACATCGGGCTGGCCGCTCAGCTGGCGCACAAACTCCAGCATGCGCTGGCGCGGCGCGGTCAGGCGCGTTTCCAGCATATCGCACACCACCAGCGCACCGGCGTTAATAAAAGGATTGCGCGGTTTGCCGTGCTCCAGCTCCAGCTGCACAAGAGAGTTGAAGGGCTGCCCGGAAGGCTCTTTGCCCACCCGCTGCCAGATCTCATCGTCGCTGTAGCGCGTGAGCGCCACGCTCAGCGACAGCACTTTCGAAATTGACTGAATTGAGAAGCGGGTCTGCGCATCGCCCGCCTGGTAAATGCGACCATCCGGGGTGGCAACGGCGATACCCAGCGCGTCCGCTGGGACGTCGGCCAGCGCGGGAATATAGCTGGCGACCTTGCCCTGTGCGGTCAGGGGGCGAACCTGCTCCAGCAGGGTGTCCAGCAGCGCATTACTGAGTTCGGGCACGGGGGGGATCTCCATTTCTGAGGCGTCTGGCGGCGGATAATGAACGCCTGTGGACGCTGAATCAATGCAGCGCGTGCAAAAAATGTGAATTGTTACGCGTTTGCGCCTGAGGCCAGGGTTATACCCTGCTTCACAACCTGGGGAACATTATGCTCACTAACCTGTTTGATGCTTTTCCCGATGCCGCTGTACGCGGTGTGCAGGAAACCGTTGAGGATCTTCTGTCTCGTCCAGACGTGCGAATCGAACGCATTATCTCGACCGGCCAGGCAAGCCCACCCGGCTTCTGGTATAGCCAGCCTCAGGGCGAATGGGTAATGGTGGTGCAGGGAGCCGCGGGCCTGCATATTGAGCATGAAGAGCAGGAGAGAGTGCTGCGTGCCGGCGACTTCATTAATCTCCCTGCGCAGGTGCGCCATCGCGTTAACTGGACCAGCAGCGAGGAGCCGACCCTCTGGCTGGCCGTTCACTACGATCTGCCGCAGCAGGAAAGCAAATAGCGTTCAGTCTATCGGCCTGGCGCAAGCCCCATCAGCACCAGGCTGAGTAGCGCCAGCAGGGCCAGCGGCAGCGTCCAGTCACCGCTCAGGTCATGCAGCACGCCAAAGAGCAGCAGACCCATGGCGGCCAGCGCATAGCCTACACGCTGTGCCATACCGGAAAGCTGGGAAGCCTGGTAAGGGTTTCGGGCGCGCGAGTTAAACAGCGACAGGCACAGTACCAGCGACGCCCCCACGCCCAATCCAGCGATAATCAGCCACAGCGCGGCCAGCTCAGGCAGCAGCAGCCCCAGCACGCCGCAGAATCTGGCACCAGAGGCGATAACGGCGGTGAGACGTGCATCCCGCAGCCGTTTCAGCGCGACCATACAGCCCAGATTAGCAATTATCGCGATCGCCTGATAAAGAAACAGCAGCCAGCCCGCGTCGGCCTGGCTGTAATTTTCCGCCTGAGCACAGGGTGTAAACCAGTCGATCAGGGTGTAGAACGCCAGTGACTGCAATCCCGTCAACAGCGAAACCTGTCAGCCAACAGCTGAACGCCAGGGGCTGGTGCGCCGCCGCTTCAGACCGCTCGGCGAGATGCGGTGTGGCGGCGTGAGATCGCAGGCGCGGCAGCCAGGCGAACAGCGCAATCAGGCCTGGAACAGCCCAGACACCAGGAGAAAGCCGCCAGTCTGCCGCGGAAACCTCTGCCAGCGGCACTGCGATGCCACTGGCAAAACTGGCGGTCAGCGACATTGTGGTGGCATAGAGACCAATACAGTGAGCGGAATGCTGCGTAACGTTACGTTTGATCAGCGGAGGCAACAGCACACTGGCGGCCGCTATCCCCGCGCTAAGCACAAAGGTTCCCGTCTACAGCGCGGTCTCACTGGGCAACCAGCGCGCCAGTGCGCCCGTGGTGATTAACAGCAGGGCACTCCACAGGCTGCGCTCCAGGCCAAAGCGGTTACCCGCCAGGGCTGCAACAGGGGCGAGCAGGGCAAACATCATTAACGGAATAAAGTTAAAGAATCCCGCCGCCGCAGCGCTGAGGCCAAAGGCAAGACGGATATTGTCCAGCACCGGTCCAACGGCAGTGATCGGTGCCCGCAGGTTAGCCGCGGTCAGCAGCCAGAGCAGTAGAAAAAAACCGGACTGAGCTGAATAAGAGGCGCGCAGGGCAGAAGGCAGTCGCAGGGTCATAAAATTCGCATCACAAAGTGCGGCAAAGCCGCTGTGGAGCGTTGGTTAACGTTAACGCTTACGCACCGGGCAGTGGGTCCTGGTGTCTGCGCGCGACTGTAATCGCTCCCTTCGGGCCTGTAAAGCAAACGCATACCCGAAATAGCACGCTGGTCAACGGTTTGCTAGTAATAACGCAGCGCTAATTAACGCGCTGCGCTTATTTCCTGCTGCGCTAAACCGAATGCCCTAAATAAGCGACCTGCATTGGGGTGATAATTTTAATTTATTTCTTTTCTGAGCTGATAGTTAAGTGAAGCGGCAGGCTGGGTTGAAATAAGAATAATCTTTAATAATCAGTTTCATTCTGTTTTGCGCTTCGCTTTTATAAATTTGCGCAATTGTGCTGAGCATCTATTATTAATTTCTGTAGCGTCCTGGCCAGGCAAACAATCACATAATCCGTCAAGAGGAACCTGTAATGGCGATCAAAACACTGGTGGATCTTTTTATTCACGATCTCTCTGATGTCTATAGTGCAGAAAAACAGATTACTCGTGCATTGCCTAAAATGGCGCGTGCTGCAACGGATGAATCACTGAAGGCAGCTTTTGAAACGCATCTGGAAGAAACCCGTGGGCAGATTGAACGCCTGGATCAAATTGTTGAAAAAACGGAAGAACTTCGTATTCGTCGTATGAAGTGCCACGCTATGGAGGGGCTGGTGGAAGAAGCGCAGGAGCTGATCGACTCCGTTGAAGCGGGTCCGGTGCGTGATGCAGGATTAATTGGTGCAGCACAAAAGGTTGAACATTATGAAATTGCAACTTACGGCACGCTGGCCGCAATGGCAAAAAGACTGGGTTTTGACGAAGCGGCAAAATTACTGGCTGAGACGCTGAAAGAAGAAAAGGCCACAGATGAAAAACTGAATTTGCTGGCTGAGCAAACCAGTTAATTCTCTGCCGATATCGGAGAGTGATTTTACAGCCTTCCTATTTCAAGAGGTGAATCATGACACACGAAGAGAATTATCTTGCCTGGCTAAGAGATGCGCATGCTATGGAAAAGCAGGCAGAAAGTATGCTGGAAAAAATGGCATCGCGTCTTGAACACTATCCCGATTTAAAAGCGCGCATTCAGCAACATATTGAAGAGACGCGTCAGCAACAGACCTTATTACAGTCGGTTATCGACCGCAATGATACGTCACGTTCAGCCTTTAAAGATGCCATGGGCAAACTCTCTGCTCTGGGTCAGGCAATGGGCGGAATGTTCGCGGACGACGAGGTAGTGAAGGGTGCGATCAGCGGTTACGTCTTTGAGCAGTTCGAAATCGCTAACTACACCTCATTGATCGCCGCTGCCGAGCTGGTAGGCGACCAGGAGGGCGTGCGGATTTTCGAACAGATCCGCGAGCAGGAGATTGCAATGGCGGAATGGTGCCTGACACATCTGCCAGATGTCACTCAGCAATTTATGACGCGTGATGCGGCTGAAGGCGTAGAAGCGAAAAAATAACGACCTGGTCCGGCCTTGCAGAAAGAAACCAGACCCACTGGAAAGGAATGAGCAATGTTCAGACACGTTAAAAAACTACAGTATACCGTCCGGGTTGAGAAGCCCGATCCGGGCTTAGCTAACCTGCTGCTTGAGCAGTTTGGCGGTCCACAGGGCGAACTCGCCGCGGCCTGCCGCTACTTTACTCAGGGCCTGGGCGACGACGATCCGGGACGTAAAGATATGCTGATGGATATCGCTACCGAGGAGCTGAGTCATCTGGAGATTATCGGGTCGATGGTCGGCATGCTCAATAAAGGCGCAAAAGGAAAGCTGGCAGAAGGGACAGAAGAAGAGGGTGAGATTTATCGTTCCATTACCGGTGCCGGTAATGACAGTCACCTGACCTCACTGCTCTATGGCGGTGGACCGCCGTTGACTAACTCAGGGGGTGTGCCCTGGACGGCTGCCTATATCGACACGATTGGCGAAGTGACCGCAGATTTACGTTCAAACATCGCGGCTGAAGCACGCGCAAAAATCCTCTATGAGCGTCTGATTAATATGACCGATGACGTGGGGGTTAAGGATGCGCTGGGCTTCCTGATGACGCGTGAAGTGGCGCACCAGCTCTCCTTTGAAAAGGCGCTCTACTCTATCCGCAATAATTTTCCACCAGGCAAACTGCCGCCAGTTGAACAGTATTCCAACGTCTACTACAACATGTCGGCAGGCGAAGGAGATATTCGGGGGAGCTGGAACTCAGACGAAAACTTTGAGTATGTGGCCGATCCGGGACCGGCAGTGGACGGCGGGGATGGCGGCGCATCCGTAAATCTGCCATCGGACCAGCAGACCGATGTGGACAATATGACCAACCGTACAGCGTCCGATCGCAGCCTCAACCCCACCACAGGGGCCGAGCTGGGCTCAACGCCTGGCGAAGTTAACCCCATCAGCGCAGACAAACCGCGTTCGTAATGCCCCTCGCGTCAGCGGATCTCAGCTGACGCGAATTTCCTCTTTCAGCAACGCTTAATGAAATTCGGGTTCGGGAAAGTGTCCGCAATCATTCTGGCTGGTGGTGGTACCTGGCTGGCAGGTTTGCTGGCGGGTTTCCGCAGATGGCACCGGTTTTTCAGGGGCCAGCGGGCCTGACTGACAGGCGCTGAGCAGGGTAACAAACAACACGACAGTGACAAAACGCATATCCGCTCCTTGTGATGGCATAAAGTAAGCAAACAAACGTCGATGGTCTGAGGGGCGACCAGAGGCGTACAGTAAGTGTAGCTCGCGCCCGGAAAGT
The DNA here is from genome assembly GCF_041386365.1 of Pantoea sp. KPR_PJ. Taxonomy (NCBI): domain Bacteria; kingdom Pseudomonadati; phylum Pseudomonadota; class Gammaproteobacteria; order Enterobacterales; family Erwiniaceae; genus Pantoea; species Pantoea sp. KPR_PJ. The sequence goes on from NZ_JABMIK010000001.1 coordinate 485,523, forward strand.
GTTGTTAAATCAGCGTGAAGCCTCAGAAGTGGCTAACAGGATCAGAACAGAGCAAACATCAGCGCTACGGGGAAACTCATCGGCCAGGTAGCACCGACCAGAAAGGCGCTTAATGCCCGGATCGACAGCTTGTCTTTGGCAATAAAGAAGGTGATCAGTGTGGCAATTGAAGCCATCACGGCATAGAACACCAGCATATGTTGATAGAGGCTCATCATTACTCCGCATCGTTATAGTGGTTTTGCTGCGCACTATGCGGAAAATCGTGATCCAGATCAAGCAAAAGCCACATCCGTGAGGAAAGAAACGGCAAGGCAGTGGGGCACCGGGGTAACGCGAGCGATTTTAGGCTGAAATTCAGGGGGGAAATCGCGCCTAATCCTTCAGGCGCAGGGGCTGCACGCGAAAAACGGCGTGGCGAAAGATAGCAGGATCAGAAAAAATAGCGCTCTATATCTGCCCAGTTGTCGACGCGGGAATAGCCCGTTTCCTGCTGGTTTTGCGCAGTGGCAAACAGAATCCCCTGGCCGCTGAACTGGTCAAAATGCCTGGCGTCAACGTCAATCAGATAATCCGCGTTAAGGATGCTTTTGCTGGCGCAGCAGATGATATTCATCGGGCTGATAAACGGAAAATTGGCCTTCAGCCACTCCAGTTTTGCCATCAGCGAACGTGGAAAATCCACTGCGGTCGTGGTGATATAGATCTCGTACTGTTGCGACAGGCGTTCGATAACGCGCTGCGCATCCGGTTGTGCCGGCAGGCCAGCGTAAAAAGTCTCTTCCCCGATAAGCTCCTCTATCTCTTCAAACAGTGCGGCACGCGTGGGCTGCGGTGGCGCTATCGGCGGTGAAGCCTGTGGCGGAGTCAGTGTGTGGTTCAAGTCAATAATGACTTCATCCATCTCAATAGCGATACGTTTCATGGTTTCCCTCGTGAATCATCAAACCAAAGCGGCAAGGATATCAGCCGCACGGCTTCGCTTGTAGCATTAGTGTAAACCACGGTAAAACGGGTCAAAAACTAAACCAGTGAGCGACAGCACAAGCAGAAGAAAAAAAGAGATAAAGGCCGCCACAGTGGGCGGCACAGGGTTCAGCTTTGCCGATAAAGCCTTTCGATTGCCTCCAGAGTGGCCTCACGCGGATTTCCGCTGGTGCATACATCCTTCAGCGCCTCTTGAGCCAGCGCCGGAATATCCTCGTCTTTTAGACCGACCTCGTACAGCGAGGCTGGAATGCCCACATCGTGGCACAGCTGCTTCACCGTCCCCACCGCCGCATCGCGCGCCTGCGACAGTGACAAACTTTCGACACCCTTTACTCCCATCGCACGCGCAATGTGGCGATATTTTTCACCGGTGTAGTCGGCATTCCAGGCCATTACGCGTGGCAGCAGAATCGCATTGGCCACGCCGTGCGGCACGTTATAGAACGCCCCCAGCGGATGCGCCATTCCGTGAACCAGCCCGAGGCCCACGTTGGAGAATCCCATTCCGGCAACATACTGACCAAGCGCCATCTGCTCTACTGCCTGCATCTCGCCGTTCACCGACTGACGCAGAGACTGACTGATTATCTCAATCGCATTCAGATGTAGCATGTCGGTCAGCTTCCAGGCTCCTCGCGTGACATAGCCCTCAATAGCGTGTGTCAGCGCATCAATGCCGGTGGCAGCCTTCAGCGCAGGCGGCATGCTGGCCATCATCTCCGCATCAATTATGGCTACCCTGGGGATGTCGTGCGGATCGATACAGACAAATTTTCGCCGCTTCTCTTCATCGGTAATAACGTAATTGATCGTCACCTCGGCGGCTGTCCCGGCAGTAGTAGGAATAGCAATGAGCGTCACGCTGGGGTTGCGCGTCGGTGCAAAACCCTCCAGGCTGCGTACATCACCGAATTCGGGGTTAGTGATAATGATACCAATGGCTTTACTGGTATCCTGCGGCGAGCCACCGCCAATGGCGATCAGATAGTCAGCTTCGGCACGCTTAAATACCTCTACACCACGCTGCACCACCGCTATCGTGGGATTGGGCACCACCTCATCATAAAGCGCCCAGTGAAGCTGATGTGCATCCAGCAGGCGCGTGACGCGCGTCACCGCACCGGCGGCTACCAGCGCTTTATCGGTAACAATCAGCGCCTTAGTCAGCCCGCGGCGTTTAACCTCTTCCGGCAGATGACGGATAGCGCCTGCACCAAAATAAGCCGTCTCATTTAAGATCATACGTTGTGTCATTTTCACATCCTTGAGTTACAAAATTCCTGTAACCTTCCCGCAGATTGCCGCTGCGTTTCTGTCGGCACCTTCACATTCCCTATGCAGCACAATTGATGAAAATCAACGAATTATCTTTTTTCACCTCAGCCGCGCAGCCGGGACAAGATTATCTGCCTGTCCGGAAAGCCATTCCTGCCAGGCAACTTTTTCATCCTCTGTTAGCCTCAATGGATGCCAGAGCTTTTAACCAACGGAGGAAATGATGGCGAAACCGCAAAATCACGGCTGGACACTGGCCTCGCGTCCGCATGGCAAACCGGTAAAGGAGAATTTCAGCTTCAGCGAGCTTCCTGTACCGTCGCTGGAAAAAGATGACCTGCTGCTGCGCACTGTCTATCTCTCTCTGGATCCCTACATGCGTGGCCGTATGAGCGACGCAAAATCCTATGCTGAGCCGGTAAAACTGGGCGAAGTGATGGTCGGCGGTACGGTTAGCCGCGTGGTAGAGTCGCGTCACGCTGACTTCAAGCCAGGCGACTGGGTACTGTCGGCCGGCGGCTGGCAGGCTTACTCCGTTGCGCCTGCGTCTGCCGTCAGAAAGCTGGGCAACGACCTGGCTAATCCCTCATGGGCACTGGGCGTGCTCGGCATGCCGGGTTTTACCGCCTATATGGGACTGCTGGATATCGGGGAGCCTCAGGCCGGCGAAACGCTGGTGGTTGCCGCGGCAACCGGGCCGGTGGGTGCCACGGTTGGACAGGTGGGTAAGAAAAAGGGCTGTCGCGTAGTCGGCATAGCTGGCGGCGAGGAGAAGTGTCGGCATGCCGTTGAGGTACTGGGTTTTGATGTTTGCCTGGATCATTATCAATCCGATCTGGCGGAGCAGTTGCAAAAAGCCTGTCCGGACGGCATCGACATCTATTATGAGAACGTTGGCGGCAAGGTGTTCGACGCGGTCATGCCGCTGTTGAATACAAAAGCGCGCATCCCGGTGTGTGGGCTGGTCTCTGGCTATAGCGCGACCGATTTACCGCCGGGGCCGGACCGCCTGTCGCTGCTGATGGGGGACATTCTGAAAAAACGCATGCGCGTGCAGGGCTTTATCATTTTTGATGATTATGGCCATCGCTACGGCGAGTTTTTAGAGGTCATGGAACCCTGGGTAGAAAAGGGTGAGATCCACTATCGCGAGCATGTCGTTGACGGGCTGCAAAATGCGCCAGACGCGTTTTTCGCCATGCTGGAAGGTAAAAACTTCGGTAAAACCGTGGTGCGCGTGGCGCAGGACGACGAATAAATGGATAACTGTCCCGCCCGAGGGCGGGACAGAGGTCAGCCCGGGATCAGCTTCTCCTGTTTCAGGCGATCAAACAGTGCGAAAAGATCGTCGCGCGTACTGTGATAGCCAGTGAAGCCCGCCTTGCGACTCTTACTCATATCCGTAAACACCTCCATCGGACGGCCGAGATCGGCGTCGGTATGCCACCAGGAGGCCAGTCGGTTAATGTCAGGCTCGCGTAGCTGGTAGTGTTGCGCCACGGCTCGCCACTGCGCTTCGGCTTCTCCCATACGCTGCTCCAGCGGTTGGGTTTCCTCCGGCAGCGGCTGCGCGTCAATGCCGAAATAGTCGGCAATTTCACCCCACATCCACTTCCAGCGGAATACATCACCATTGACCGCATTGAAATCTTCATTCTGCGCGCCCGGCGCATGGGTTGCCCATTCAAGTTGCTCAGCCACCAGGGTGGCGCTGCTCATGTCGGTTACGCCGTGCCACTGCGCTGCCGAGCCAGGAAAAACAAAGGGCAGATTATGGTATTTGCAGAGTGAGGCGTAGACGGCCAGCGTTTGCCCCATATTCATGGCATTGCCCAGTGCATAACCGATGATGGTATGCGGGCGATGTACGCTCCAGCGATAGCCATATTTTTCTGCGCCAGCGAAAAGTTCATCTTCCTGAGCATAATAGAAATTATCGACCGGCTGGCGGCCCTGCTCTTCACGAAACGGCGTCACTGGCACGGCCCCTTTGCCGTAGGCGTCGAAGGGTCCCAGATAGTGCTTAAGTCCGGTTACCAGGGCAACATGGCTACCGCGTAAGCGTTCGCCCAGCGCCTCAATAACGTTGCGCACCATCGCGCCATTGACACGAATGTTCTCTTTTTCTGTTTCCTGGCGCGCCCAGACGCTGAAAAAGAGGGCATCAGGCTCGATATCTTTTAGTGCGTTATTGACCGATTCTGGCGAGGTGAGGTCAGCATTAATGGCGTGACAGCCCTGAGGTACCGGCGTCCGGCCACGCGACAGCCCGTAAACTTCCCAGCCATCTGCCAGTAAGCGCTCTGCTGTAGCCGTTCCGATGACGCCGCTGATCCCGGCGATAAGGGCTTTCCTGGACATACTTTTCTCCCGTCAGTAGTGGCGTTGTTAAAGAAGGAAAGTGTAGACGCTGTTGGTGAAATAAGCTCAGCGGGGGGGTAATGAACGTCGCAACGCAACTGCGTTGACTGCCTGTTTGAGCGAACGTATATGACAAGGATTTTGTGAACCTAATGCTGACCGGGTTAACCACATCGCCAGAATAACGGTTTGTTAGCGTAAAAGTGCCTGACGGTAATTAAAAAAAACCTGACCATAAAGGTCAGGTTGCCACATTAGCGAATACCAGGGTTACACCCTTTGTTCAGACGAAAGGCATAGAACTTTCGCAAATTGAACAAATTTATTTTACGGCTCTTTATATTCTTTTCAACTGTGCTTATTAAGAGGGAGCAGGCAAGCCAAAATAATATTTTACAAGCCAATAAACCAGGGTTTATTAATGAAATGGTTAACTTATTGATTGTGCATTGTCAGGGGCGGGATGGTCAGGCGTTTATTCAAAATGGACAGTGCGTTATGCATTCCGTTATTAACAAAAAGGCTTATTTGGCAATGGAATTAAGGTACTAAGCAAGGGGTGTACTTTCTGACAGGCGTCGGTTCCGGGTAAATATGGATTAATTACTATGAAGCGCTGACGACGAAACAGAAATGTTTTGTGCGTGAAGGATAAAAACACTGTCTGCGAGGTGTAATAATATAGCGTCTGATTTTTTGTGAAAAGATATTTTTGCGCTATTTTCCTGTTTTTTCTTTTTTTAATTATGCCAGAGGGCGTTTGATATCAGGCGCGATCAAACTATATATGATTACTTTTGCTGCCAGATTTTGTTTTATACGCATTTATTAGCGGCCCTGCAGATGAGGAATAAGTTATCCCAGGATCAATGAAGGCCGCGTTATAAAAACGGGTTAACCATACCAGCTATATCCCTTAGGCTCGCGTGAAAAACCGACGCGGCGCAGCGCATCAATCAGGGGAGACTGACCGGCAGGCTGGCCGTTAATGGTTTTCAGCGTTAACCCTGATGCCCGCTCGCGCCGCAGCGCGCTGGCCAGTGCCTCGATGGCCGCCGCGTGCAGGTTCTCATCGCCATAGCTCAGCAGTTCCTTACCACCCTGTGCCAGATAGAGCAGCAGCTGACCCCGACAGAGCACCACCAGCGCACCGCTGCGACGTGTCGGCCGCGTGACCGCTGGATGAGCAGGCCAGCGCAGCGTGACGCCAAACGGGTTAGCGGGATCGATGGCGGAGAGTGCCAGGGCCAGAGGTTTACCTGATGGCGGATCAGCAAGCATGCGCAGCCGTTCAATCGTGGCGTTTTCAGCAAACTGTGCGCCGCCAAGTCCGGCAACAAAGCGACCACGCAGGACGCGCCCGGCATCTTCCAGCCCGCGCATAATGGGTTGCAGGGCAGGGAAGCCGCCGGGGATCTGCTCAGCCATCGCTGCGCTGCGCGTCACTACTCCCCAGCGATCCAGTAAATTATCGGCAATCGCCAGCGCCATCTGTGTAGCGGGCAGGGCGGATCGGTTAAGACGCGACCAGCGTCCCGGCAGAGCTGGCGTACCGGTATGGCCCAGCTGCAGGCTAATACGGCCGCGCCGCGTGCGCAGCGACCGCGTGGGTTTTGCACGTGCGCTGGCGCTCATGCCGTGTAACTGGCGAAGAGCCGCCCAGGTATCAGAGGTGACATAACCCGCCCACGCCAGCTCCCAGATCGCGCGCTGAACCTGACGCTCATCAACGGCAGGGGAAACGTCCGCTACAGCGGCAGCAATCTGATGCGCAAACCACGCGCTGCCGTTATCCAGCCGCGCCAGAATCGCGTTATGCAGCGGCGTCAGACGCAGCGTCTCCTGCTCCTGGCGTTGTGGCAGCAACGTTTCCGCAGCGAAGGCCCGTAAATGTAGCGAAACCAGGCCATCGTTGTGGCCCAGCGAGCGTTCGCCTGCCCACAGTGCCTCACCCGAAGAGAGAAGTTCATCCAGCATCGCAGGCTGATAATCCCGCACGCGAGCGGGTAAAATCTGCGACTGCCAGATTGAAGCAGGCAGCGCCAGACCAGCAAGCTGCTCAATTACACGCGCCACGCCGTTCACGCCTTCATAGCTGCCCAGCCCGTTTTCTCCTGCCAGGCCCTGGCGCTCAAGCAGCAGGGCAACCCAGGCTTCCGGCGGTACTGGCCGCGTGGCCTCTCGCGCCGCCTGTAGTGAGCGAATGCGCAGCCGTTTAAATATCTCTCCGGCAACCCACTGCTTCTGCCCCTCACGCGCATGTTCAGCGGTCGGCAGAGTAAAATCGCCCTGCAACAGTTTGCCCTGGTCGCGCAGGCGCGCCAGCGCAGCGCTGACCACCGCCGGGCCCAGCCCGAAATGGTGCGCCAGCTGATCGGTAGTAAAGGGCGTATGCGTGCGGGCATAGCGGCCCAGCAGATCGCCCAGCGGATCGGCCACCGGCTGTAAAAAGACGGCAGGGAGGGTTGCGGGCAGCACCACGCCAAGGGCATCGCGCAGGCGCGCCGCATCCTCAACCGACGCCCAGCGCGGTTCACCCGCTATGGTCACGCAAATGGCGCGGTTCACCTGTGCCAGCGCAGTTATCGCCGCCTGCGCATCGCCCTGAACGCGCGCCGACAGTGCTGTCTGGCTGAGCGGCCCCAGCTCACGCAGCAGATCGGCCACGCCTTCTTTATCCGTTGCCTGGTAGCGTGAAGCGAGGCGTTGCAGCTCCTGACCCACGCGCTCAACGACGCGGACATCGAGCAGCGTATGCAGCGCGGTCTGACCCAGCAGTTCACTCAGCAGACCGCTGTCGAGTGCCAGCAGCGAAGCACGTCGTTCAGCCTGTGGTGCATCGGTGGCATAGATAAATTCTGCGACATAGCCGAACAGCAGCGGCGCGGCAAAGGGGGATGGCACCTCTGTGGTTATCTCGGTGAGGGTTACGCTGCCGTTCTGAATGCGAGCCATTAACTGCTGGAGCGCGGGGAGGTCGTAAACGTCCTGTAAGCATTCGCGGGCGGTCTCAATCAGAATCGGGAAGTCAGTATAGTCGCGTGCCGCAGCCAGTAACTCTCCGGCGCGCAGCCGCTGCTGCCACAGCGGTGATCGCTTGCCTGGATTTCGGCGAGGCAGCAGCAGCGCGCGCGCAGCGCATTCGCGAAAGCGCGCGGCAAACAGGGCTGACTGGCCGACGGCTGCGGTGACAACGCGTTGTAGCGTATCCGCGTCGAACTGAAACAGCGCTGCCCCGGGCACAGGATCCCCGGTATCAGGGAAGCGAGCCACAATACCGTCGTCCCCTGCCACGATAGCGGGATCCAGCCCCGTGCGCTCGCGAACACGCGCTGCCACCGCCAGTGCCCAGGGCGCATGCACACGCTGGCCCCAGGGCGAATGCAGTATCACCCGCCAGTCGCCCGTTTCATCGCGGCAGCGCTCAACCAGCAGTGTGCGGTCGGTCGGGACCAGGCCAGCAGCTTCACGCTGTTCGGCCAGCAGGGTGTGAATATTGTGCTGCGCACTGGGGTCCATCCAGTCCATCGATGCCATTTTTCCCGATTCAGCATCGCGCAGAAAGCGACCGATGTTTTCGCCCAGCAGCGCCGGGCGGCCCACGCCATCACCGCGCCAGAAAGGAAGCCGAGCCGAGCGTCCTGGCGCAGGCACCACAACGACCTGGTCATGGGTAATCTGCTGAATACGCCATGAGGTCGCGCCCAGGGTAATGATGTCGTTTACCCGCGATTCATACACCATCTCTTCGTCCAGCTCTCCGACGCGGCGTGAGCCAGCCTGCTCTTCACCTTCCGGCAGCATCACGCTGAACGCGCCGCGATCGGGTATGGTACCGCCGCTGGTCACGGCAAGATGCTGCGCACCCGGACGCGCGGTCAGCAGATGAGTGGCACGATCCCAGATCAGGCGCGGACGAAACTGAACGAAGGCATCAGCAGAATAGTTGCCTGACAGCATATCAAGCGTTGCGTCAAACAGACGGCGTGACAGCGTGCGAAACGGGTCGGCCCGGCGTACGGTCGCAAACCATGCCTCTGCTGAGAGGGTATCCATCGCGACGGCTGCCACGGTTTGCTGCGCCAGCACATCCAGCGGGTTCTGAGGAGGGGTAACCGGTTCCAGCTCGCCATTCAGCATACACTGTACGGTGGCGGCCGCATCCACCAGGTCGCGCCGCGTGCGCGGAAAAACAATACCGGTAGAGATGCCACCCACCTGATGGCTGGCGCGGCCAACGCGCTGAAGCGCGCTGGCCACCGACGGCGGTGCACCCACCTGGATCACCAGATCAACCGTGCCCATATCAATACCCAGCTCCAGGCTTGAGGTGGCAACCACGCAGCGCAGGGCGCCAGACTTCAAGGCCGCCTCAATTTCGCGGCGTTGCTCTTTTGACACCGAACCGTGGTGCGAACGGGCGAGAATGGCCGCTGCGCCATCGCTGCGTCTCTCTGTGCCACCGTTTGTCGCGTCATATGCCACCGGCAGGTCGCTGGAGGCGGATTCCGTGCTGAAACGGGCAGCGTAGCGTTCATTTAGCCGGGCGGTAAGCTTCTCTGCCAGCCCGCGCGAGTTAGCGAAAACAAGAGTTGCGCGTCGGGCCAGCACCAGCTCAAGAATACGCTGTTCGATATGCGGCCAGAGCGAACCCTGAGGATGGTGACTCTCCTGAGCCCCCTCGCTCGTTGTGTGCCCCGGTATATCGGTCATATCCGCCACCGGCACGCTAATTTTCATCTGCAACGGGCGGCGGGCAGGCGAATTGACAATCGTTGTGGGCTGCACGCCGCCGAGGAACTGCGCCACCCGCTCCACCGGGCGCACGGTGGCGGACAGACCGATGCGCTGGGCCGGCTTCGCCAGCAGATCGTCCAGCCTCTCCAGACTGAGCGCCAGCTGCGAGCCGCGTTTGCTGCCCGCGACCGCATGCACTTCATCCAGAATCAGGGTCGTCACGCCGCGCAGGGTTTCGCGGGCGCGCGACGTCAGCATCAAAAACAGCGATTCCGGCGTGGTGATAAGAATATCTGGCGGCGTACGCTGTAACTTTGCCCGCTCGGCGCGGGTGGTATCACCGGAGCGCATACCGACCGTCAGCGTGACCGGTTTTTCACCGCGCTGCTGGCGCTGCTGCTGAACCCCTTCCAGCGGCCGCTGCAAATTACGCTGAATGTCTGCCGCCAGCGCTTTAACCGGTGAAATATAGAGGATACGCGTGCGGGTGGTTTTGTCAGGCAGCGCCAGCTCTTCACGCTCACGATACAGGGCGTCAATGGCGTGCAGGAAGGCTGCCAGCGTTTTGCCCGAACCGGTCGGAGCAATCACCAGCGCCGACTGGCCGCTGGCAATCGCGTCCCAGGCTGCCGACTGCACCGGCGTGGGGAGCGTAAAGGTGGCGTAAAACCAGCGTTGCGTCGCTGGGGCGAAACGCGCGAGTGAGGCATCCGTGGCGGACATAGAAATTAAGCGGCACCGGGTTAACAGAGTTTGCCTAAGCGTAGCTTTAAATCGCGCAATGTCAGCAAACCTGCCCCATCCAGAATGAACGGATGATGCCGCAAGAAAAAGTGCCTTGATATTTCAGGGCTGAAACGATTTAAGGCGCGGCTCGGATTTGCGCCTGCCGACCTGAAAACGTGGATAAACACGCCCGTTTTACCCTGCCAGCCTGTGACACAGCTCCGCTTTATTGTCTTACTCTGGACAAAAAACTGCCCAGAGTGAGACGGGTCACGTTTTAGCCTGGGTGAAATCCCTACTCTTTGCTGACTTTAGCTTAATCAATTCAGCAGCGGGATGCGCAAAATGAACAAAGCACTTTTGGCAGGTATGGTTATGGCGGTAATCAGCAGTCAGGCAGAAGCAAAAACCTGGGTGCTGACGGATGCTGACACGGGTACTGATCAGGGAAACTGGCAGATCAACAGTAAAGCGCTGAAGCTGACGGGCACTCCCTTCAGCCTTGAGCAAAAAGTGCTTCATGGCGGCAAACAGGAAGGGTCGAAGGTGCTGACGCTTAGCAGCGCAGATGGACTGACCATCGCGCTTAGCCCCACGCGCGGTATGGATCTGCTGCACGTAAACGGTTTTGGTGTGCGGTTGGGTTGGGATTCACCGGTCAAAGAAGTCGTAAACCCCGCCTACATCCATCTCGACAGCCGTAACGGATTAGGCTGGCTGGAAGGATTTAACGAAATGATGGTGCGCTGTGGATATGAGTGGACCGGTCATCCGGTAGTGAAGGATGGCAGGATCTACAGCCTGCACGGTAAAGCGGGGAACACGCCCGCCTCCAGAGTAGAAGTAACGGTAGAGGATAATGCCCCGCACGAGATCCGCGTGCGCGGTCTGCTCCGGGAGACCACATTCAAAAAAGCGAATCTGGAGACATGGACCGAACTGCGTTATGTGCCGGGTGCAGATACCTTTACCCTGCATGATGTCGTCACCAACCAGGGTGACTACCCACAGGATTATCAGATTATCTATCACAGCAACATTGGCACACCGATTCTGGAAAAAAATGCGCGCTTTATCGCGCCGTTAAAGTCTGTTTCTCCCTTCAATGATTATGCCAGAAAGGGCCTGCAGGACTGGAGTCTCTACGGAGCACCAACCAGAGACTTTGATGAAATGGTCTTCAATCTGGTGCCGAAAGCAGACAGCGACGGCAAAACGCTGGCCGCAGTGATTGACAGCAAAGGCGAGAAAGGGGCCGCCATTGCATTTGATACCCGTCAGCTGCCGCTGCTCACCCTGTGGAAAAATACCGATACGCTGAAGCAGGGCTACGTCACCGGTATTGAGCCCGGCACCAACTACGCCTATCCGGTGACCGTTGAAAAAGAGCAGGGCAGAGTGAGACAGCTACAGCCAGGCGAGAGCACGACCTTTGAGCTGACCTATACGCTGTTAAAAGACGCCAGCGCGGTGCGCAAAACCGAGCAGCGCATCAGCCAGATTCAGGGCGATGAAAAGATTACCGTAAATGAAAACCCCATTGCCAGAGAGTAACAACGATCGGATGACGGGCCGATTCTGCACAAGATGGCCCGTCTTCTGTCTGCCCTGTCAGGGCGCACTTCCCTGGCCCGTGGTGTGATTAGGCGGTGATCCCCCTCTGGCCAGGCTTTCCTGGTGGACGCTGACCAGAGACTCAGTAAAAAAATCCTGCTTAACAGCGAGGCGCTTCCATACTTAGGTTTCAGCAACCTAAAAGGAGGCAGAGGTTATGAGAGTAGCAAGCGCTCTACTGCTGGCGGCACTGCCCGCCGCGAGTTTTGCGGCAAACCCGCTTTTTACGCTGCAGTCACCCGATTTTACCGACAACGCTTTTATGGCGAAATCCTTTGCCGGAAACAATAAAAACAGTCCCGCCTGTACCGGCGAAAACATCTCTCCCGCGCTGAGCTGGTCGAACGCGCCGCCAGAGACAAAGAGTTTTGCGATACTGGTGACCGACCCGGTCGGAGGCAAAGGGCTCGGCGTCACGCATATGGTGGTTTATAACATTCCTGCCACCACAACCTCTTTTGCGCGGGGCGATCTGACATCCGGAAAAGGTTATACCGCAGGCAAAAATTCGCCCGGCACCCGCGGCTGGTATGGACCTTGTCCGCCGGTCGGCAGCGGAATGCATCACTACAATTTTGTGGTTATTGCTACCGACCTGCCACCGGAGCAGCTCAAAGCTGACCTGACCCATGATGCGTTGTTAACACAGCTGAAAGGGCACGCGCTGGGTGCGGCTTCGCTGGTGGGACGGTTCAGCAACGATCCTCAGCAGTAGCAGGAGAGAGGGCAAGCCAGTATGGCTTGTCCGATGATGCGTCTGCTATTTCAGCCCCTGGGGGCTGGCGCTTTCTTTATTATTTTAAGCGCGGGATAAATATTATTACTCTCGCTATATTCTGCCGCCTGTAAAACAGCCGGCCGCCGCAGAGGACATTTCGGCAGCAGAGGCTGAGCGGATAAAAAGGTTTCCCTGGTGGGGCAAGCATCAGCCTTCTGACAAAACAGCCATTTATTCCGATCGCTGACGACCAAAAAGCAGGCGAATAAGCCGGTAGTACACTCTCTCTTCTTCCTGACAGCGAGCATGCTCAAGACGCTTGAGTAATTTGCAGCAAATAGATTTGCGGTTAACAGGCTCTTCAGCGCTCAATAATTCGCACACGATTTTGCCTACGGTCAGGTAGCGGATCGTGGCTTCGTCGCTGAGACGCCGATCTTTTAGAGTACAGGCGCGCGTGTCGCTACTTTTTTCTGGCATAATCCCTCCAGCAAATAACGGCATAAACAGAATGTTCACTTCAGCGGCTAAATAAGCGTTTCAGATAATTGTAATACGTCGGCGGACGTCCTCCGCGCAAAGGGAACACCGACTTTTAACCTTTTGCAGCCGCTATTGTGCTGCTTTTTCGGACGCTGGACGTCGGATGACTTTTCCCCCGGTTCGACCGACTGCAATTATACGCTCGCGATTATTTATAACGTTGCCGTTGCTGATCTGGCCACCTTTGCGCCCCGCTTCACGAGCCTTTTCGGGATTATCTAAAAAATTCCCCGAACTACCGCGCCGTTGCAACATAGTGTCACCTTGTCTGTTAAAGATTTGCTCCTGGAGTAAATAAACTATGAATTTATAAACAGGAGATTTCAATATTAAATTTCCTTATTTAGCTTTAATCTGCAACAGGGATTAATATAGCTAAAAATGGCACTACGCCTAATGTATTCATATTAAATAAAATAAAGGGTGTTTTTGTACAATAACTTGCTTGCCGTACAGATTTACAAAAAGAGCTAATCCGTGAAGAGCATCACATATTCTTCAGCATATTTCTGACTGGGTTGCAGTGAGAGCGAAATAAAAACCTGAACCTGAGTAAGTACGCTTTTTTATCAGAGGCTGATACCCCTGCGAACGTCCCTGCAGTGTGAGTGTGGAAGTCGTTTCTGTTATTCAACGCTGTAACCCGCTGAAATCGTAGTCGTCACCTATACTGACCCTTTAACCGAAGCGCAAAAGTGAGTGGCCAGATATGAAAACGATGGAAGCGTTTGAGCGCCAGCGGTTTGAGAGCTGGGTCCGCAGTGATGAATTATTCGAAGAGCGCTGGCTGAGGCGGAGCAGTACCGGAGAGTACCGTTATCATCTGGTAGAAAACCGCTGGAAAGCGTGGCTTGCGCGCAGCAGGCTGGCCGACTAATTTTTAGTCGGGTTTGTGCTAAACAGTCTGCGAAATATTGATTTGTTATCAAAGGTCTCGCTGCCGCCAGAGAGTTTTCCAGGCAGGGGGACTTTTACCCGTCAGCGTTATTGAAGACAAAGGCTGGCGAAAGTTCATCGGCATTATTTGCCAGAACTTTACTTTTGTTATTAATAAAACCCCACCCTACAGGCAGGCTTACCAGCAGCGCGCTGTCATACGCGACGTGTTTTATTTATCATGTTGATATTTATCATTTTTTTGCCGTTTGGCTTAATCGCAATGTGCAGTAAATATCGCCTGTACAGGAGATGGTAAATCACCGTTAGCAACCTATAATCCTTTTTCGACTGAATATATTTAAGTGGAGTGACTGAAACTGCACCTGGCGGCAGCTTCCTGCAACAGATAAAGAATGTCACAGGAATAACCTGGATTAACCTTTATACGTGATGCATTTTGCCACGTATTACCCACCCAGATGGAAATGATGAAAACACTACTTAACAGAATGAATCTGCCAGCCAAATTTCTTATTCTCGGCCTATTTGCCCTGATCCTGTTTCTTCTTCCGACGACACTGTTTATTCAGTCGGGTAATCAGCTTATTGATGCCAAAGAGCGCGAGTTGAGCGGGGTATCGGTAGAAAAACAGATGTTAAAACTACTTAATCTGTTACAGCGTCATCGCGCTGAAACCGCTATCGCCATTTCACTAAAAAAACCTGATAACCCGGCACGTCTGGCGCTGGTTAGCGAAATTAACAGGCTGAATGAGGCTATTCAGGCGACGCTGAGTAAAGACGATCCCGATGCACAACCCCTGAAGCGGCTCAGGAAGATAAGCGAGGCCTGGATTCAGCTGCAAAGCGCGATAAGCAGCGGCGCGCTCTCCTTTAATGAGAGTCTCACCGATCATGCACACCTTATCGACATTCTGCTGAGTGCCAATCTTGATGTGCTCGATTATTACGGACTATCGCTTGATAGCGATCTGAATACCTATCAGCTTATTACCAGTATCTACAGCCAGCTGCCCCAGCTTACCGAGACGCTGGGGCAGATCAGAGCTCTGGGAGCCTCGCTGATCGCCTCCGGCGCGATTGCGGAAAGCGACTATAGCCGCATGGCGTTTAAGGTGGAGACGGGCAAATCAGCGCTTGAGCAGTTCAGCGGCAATCTGGATAAGGTCTATGCTATTGAACCCGCGCTGGCCTCCGATTTTAGCGCGATCGCGCAGGAAGCGAGCCAGCAGGCACGCAACGCGCTGCAGCTCACCGAGAATATTTTTGTCAGCCGAAGCGACAGCGTAGCGGCCGTTGAATTTGTCCGGGTATTTACGCAGGCAATCAATGAATACAGTGCACTGGGTGCGCAAAACAGCGATCGCCTTGCACAGATGCTTCAGTCGCAGATTGAGGTGCGCCGTCATGCGCAATATCTGCTGCTGGCCGGGTTGCTGGCAGTTGCGCTGGCGGCGGTGTTCATCGCACTGTTGATCAGTCGCTCGGTGACGCGTCCGCTTCAGGAGGCGGTGCATCTTGCCAGCCAGGTGGCGGCCGGAGATTTAACCTCCCGACTGAATATCCACGGCAACAACGAGATGGCCGCGTTGCTCAGGGCATTAATGCAGATGCAGCAGCATCTTGCTCAGCTGGTCTCTGATATTAAAAGCAATGCCTCAGTCATTGCCACCTCCTCGGAAGAGATTGCACAGAGTAACGGCGATCTCTCTTCCCGGACTGAGCAGCAGGCCGCCTCGCTGGCTGAGACGGCAGCCAGTATGGAGCAGATGGCATCAATTATTCAGCAAAATGCGGATAATACGCGCTTTGCCTCTGACAGGGCCGTATCTGCCACGCAGGCGGCGCTGAGGAGTGGCGAAGCGATGGATTCGGTGATGGATTCGATGCAGCGCATCCGCGGCAGTGCAGGGCAGATTGAAGAGATTACTTCTGTCATTGACGGCATTGCCTTCCAGACTAACATTCTGGCACTGAACGCTGCCGTGGAAGCGGCCAGGGCTGGCGAGTCGGGTAAAGGGTTTGCCGTTGTGGCAGCTGAAGTCCGGGCGCTGGCGCAGCGCTCAGCCAGCGCAGCAAAAGAGATCAAAAGCCTGATTGAGCATGCTGTCGGCGAGGCGCAGGAAGGAATGAGCATGGCGCAAAGCGCAGGCGACAAGGTAAAACAGAGCCTGAGCGCGATCGAACAGACCTCACAGCTGATTCAGGATATCTCCTCGTCGTCAGCTGAACAGAGTAGCGGCATTTCGCAGGTGAACATTGCCGTTAATCAGATGGATCAGGTGACGCAGCAGAATGCGGTGCTGGTAGAGCAATCGGCCTCGTCAGCAGAGGATCTGGCGCAGCGGGCAGGGCAGCTACGGCAAATGGTCGCGGTGTTTCGCACAGTGTAAGTCAGCCGCAAGCCGTGTGCACTGGTGGGGCGAGGAAGCCTGTTTCGGGCTGCTTCCCCTTGCCCCACCTTTTTCACACAGGAGACGCGCGCCTGCGGGAGAGTGGCATCAGAGAGACAGGGAGGGCGACACAAAATCTTTGATGGCTTCGTCAGTCGGCAAATCCGGCCGCTATCCAGATACCCAAGATAAAATTAAGTAACTGTCACCCGCGCCGAGCATGACAGGGCACTCATCACGCGGATAAAGCGAATTGCATAAGGATCCGTGAAGATGTTGAACAAAGTAATGTGCAACGGCGTGTGACGTAAAATATTAATTATTTTTTACTAATGAAAGGTGGGCTTTGAATAAATTATTCGATTCAGACAGGCGGCTCTCCTTTACTAAAAGCGTCGTTTTTACAAAAAAACTGTGAATAATCTTTTTTTTTGGAAATTTAAAAGCGCAGCGCCAGATAGCCGCTATGCTTAGCAGTGAGGTCAGATTTAGCAGAGGTTTTTTTGTACATAATAAATATTGATATTGATAATTATGCGCTTGAATTGAGACGCATTGCAGCAAGCTATCAGACAGGTGACACGCTCTCCAGCGTGAAAAAAAAGGTTGATGAACTTATGGACGCACTTAAGGCATCACTTGCCCATGACAGCCATCTTCAGGTGGAAAAATGGTCAGAGCTGGCCCAGGCGCTTAACCTTTGTATGAGAAACACCGCCGATCCCAACTGGACAACGGTGATGGCTTATGCCCGACGGAAGGTCAATCGTAGCAAGCAGAATGCTCTGTTCAAACGCAGACGCTTTAAAGAATAAACCGCCACTGGCGGTTTTTTTTTGCCCTGTTCTGCCCGCTCAGCCCTTTTCAGGCAATTTCTCTCTGGTCGCACGGGCTATACTCCTTCTCTTCATATGCGTGCAACATTGTCATGCAGCAATGGTGTTATTCAGAAGATTTACCCGTTATCAACACTTACTAACCGTATGAAAAGATGTGGGAGATCAGTATGAAGAAAATAGGCATCAACGGATTTGGGCGTATTGGCCGCCTGGTTCTGAGGCGTATCCTGGAGCAGAATGAAGCAGTAGAGGTCGTCGCCATCAACGATCTTACCTCGCCTGAAATGCTCGCCTACCTGTTGAAATATGATTCAAACTACGGCGCCTTTCAGGGTGAGGTCAGCGTAGCCGGTAATGCGCTACAGGTGAACGGCAAAAAAATAACGGTTTTTGCCGAGAAAGAAGCACGTAACATTCCCTGGGGATCGCTGGGGGTAGACGTGGTCGTAGAATGCACCGGTTTCTATACCTCGGCGGAAAAAGCCCGGTCACATCTGGACGCTGGAGCAGGTAAGGTATTGATCTCTGCCCCGGCAGGCGACATGAAAACCATCGTCTATAACGTCAATCACGACACCCTCAGTCCGGATGACGATATTATCTCCGTTGCCTCCTGTACCACTAATTGCCTGGCACCCATGGCGAAAGCGCTGCATGACAGCTTCGGCATCCGGGCAGGCACCATGACCACCATTCACGCCTATACCGGCACTCAGGCGCTGGTAGACGGGCCGCGCGGTAAAGATTTTCGCTCATCACGCGCAGCGGCAGAGAATATTATTCCGCATACCACCGGTGCGGCGAAGGCGATTGGTCTGGTGATCCCGGCGCTGACCGGCAAGCTGAAAGGTCACGCCCAGCGCGTGCCAGCGAAAACCGGTTCCGTCACCGAACTGGTGTCGGTTCTTGAAAAGAAAACCACGGTAGAGGAAATTAACGCGGTGATGAAGCGCGCCTGCGAGAATAATGAATCTTTTCACTATACCGAGGATGACATTGTTTCCACCGACGTCATCGGCGTGCCCTGCGGCTCCATCTTCGACGCCACCCAGACTGAAATCAGCGAAGCGGGCGACGTGCAGCTGGTTAAAACCGTCGCCTGGTATGATAACGAATACGGTTTCGTCACCCAGCTGGTGCGTGTGCTGCACCGCTATGTTTCGCTGTAACCGCATGCGGGCTGATTAGCCCGCTTTACCGCTCAGCTGTTGTTGCAGGAAATTAAGCAGCACGCGGTTAACCTCACTGCGCTGGCGATGCTGCGGATAGACCGCATTGAGGCGGAGTGGTGCCGGCTGAAAAGGCTCCAGCACACTGACCAGCTCACCACTTTTCAGCGCCGACGCTACAATAAACGCCGGCAGCAGCACCAGGCCCAGACCCGCTATGGCTGCATCACGCAGCATTTCGCCGTTATTGCTCAGCATAGGGCCGTGAACCATCAGGCTCATGCGTTTACCCGCCTGTTGCAGCTCCCAGCCGCTTAGCGCTTCTCGTCCATAGCGTAAGCAGGCGTGCTGCGTGAGATCGTCTGGCGTGGCAGGTATGCCCGCGCGCGCCAGATAATCGGGGCTGGCACAGATCAGACGCCGCTGCTCGCCAAGGGATCGGGCAATCAGCGTTGAGTCTGCCAGCGTACCGATGCGAATCGCCATATCAAACCCCTCGCCGATGACGTCAACGTAACGATCGGCCAGCTCAATGTGAAACTGTAGCGCAGGGTGTTGCTTAAGGAACTGCGCAATAAGCGGGGAGAGATGGCCCATGCCAAACGACATCGGCATACTGATGCGAAACGTGCCGTTCAGTTCCTGACGCCGCGCCGACATCGCCTGCTCCGCCTCGCGAATATCGTCAAGAATGCGCTGAGCATGCGGGAGAAACAGCGTACCGGCTTCCGTTACCGACAGTTTGCGGGTGTTGCGGATCAGCAACTGCGATCCCAGCGAGGCTTCCAGCGCCGCCATGCGACGGCTGACATACTGTTTAGAGAGAAGCAGCTGTTCTGCCGCCGCGGTAAAGTTGCCCGCACGAACGACCGCAACATAAATGCGTAGATCTTCAATCAGCATAGTGTCCACTTATCTGTGACAGTGATTGCCATTTCAGCCAGTTTTTGTGCGTTTTAGTTTACGTTATTGTCTTTCCTGTCGGAAGGGCAAGGGCACTTCCTCCCTTACAAAGGAGCAGATCATGATTGAGCAACGCTTGTCAGAACAACGCGGCCTGGGTGACCACGGCTGGCTGCACTCACGCCACACCTTTTCCTTTGCCAGTTACTGGGATCCAAAACAGAGTGGTTTTTCTGATTTGTTAGTAATTAATGATGACCGGGTAGCTGCCTCACGCGGTTTTGGCGCGCACCCGCACAGCAACATGGAGATTATTTCCTACGTGCTGGAAGGGGCCCTGGAGCATAAAGACTCGATGGGCACCGGCTCTGTTATTCTTCCCGGCGATGTGCAGCTGATGAGCGCAGGCAGCGGCGTCACGCACAGTGAATTCAATCACTCAAAAACCGAGGGCGTGCACTTTCTGCAAATCTGGATTGTCCCGGCGGAAAAGGGCACCCCACCCGGTTATCAGCAGATTACAGTGCCGGAAAGTGAGAAACGGGGTCAGTTTCGACTGATCGTTTCCCCGCAGGGTGAAGAAAATGCGCTGTCGGTGCGGCAGGATGTTCGTCTCTATGCCGGGCTCTTTGACGGTGCGGAGCAGCAGACCTTTGCGCTGAATGAAGATCGCTATGCTTATATCCATGTAGCACGCGGCAGCGTGAGGATTAACGGCATCAGGTTTGAGGCGGGCGACGGCGCGCGCGTACGCCACGAGAAGAGCCTGAACTTTAGTGAGGGAGAGAATGCCGAAATCCTGCTGTTTGACCTGCGTCCGGTTGAAGTGAACCCTCCGGGCCGTTAAGACCAGCAAAAAGCCTGCCGCCCTCGCGACAGGCTTTTTATCGGCGCTGACACTACCTATAAAAATCGCTCACCCGGCGGTAGGGCAATCTTATTCCTCCTTGCTGGCGTCCTCTTTCTCCAGCCCCACAGGCTCTTCATGATCGAGTCGATGCGGCTTCAGCAGCTGAATATCCAGAATGACATAGGTCATGGTTGTGATAAACAGGGAGATGACGCTGCCGATCACGCCGCTGGTCGTAAAGGTAAAGTAGTTGTACATCACCACCCAGGTCAGGCAAATAAACAACGCCAGCGCGACGTTAATCGCAGAAAATGAGTAGTGCGTGGTGCGCGGGCCTAAATCGAGCATCTGCTTGTAGAGGTTACCGCCGGTATATTTCTCCAGCAGGACAATGGCTCGCTCCCAGTTTTGTAACCGGCGTGCGCCGCTGCGCGTCACAAACAGAAACAGCAGCGAAAGGAAAAAGCCGGAAAAGGCAATCAATACCGGCACCGCCTGCAACGCATAGTCAAAACTTTTGTGGCCGGTGCTGTGATGGGCCAGGTCCATCGACAGTGACCCACCCAGCGCAGCGTAGAGAAACACAAACAGCGCCAGAAAGAGCACGTTGCGTTTCCAGTCGCTATCCAATTCCGCCATTCTCTGGACACGTGCGGCGTGCAATGCCTGGCTTAAACGCTCCGCCTGCAGCGATCCCTCTTCTACCGTTTCAACCGGCTCGCCAAAAAAAGAGTGCAGAAAAGGTTCATCCGCTTTTTCAATTATCATCTCGATCGTCCCTTAACGTCATACGCGATGCGCACAGTGTAATGGAGCGACCCGACATGGCAAAGCCCGGCCCTGTTACAGCGGCAGAGCCGTTGTGTGACGCGCTGAAAACAGGTGGCACTGTTCCTAAAAAATGGCTGAGGAGATGGCTGCTATAGCAGTCTTACAAACAGAAAAATCAAATCTGTTAACGCACAACCTGCCAGGTTGTTTTAACCTCTTCAATATTAAGCGCTTTTTCAGCTGGAGCAGCGAGCGCGGAAAACAAAAAAGTGCCTGAAGTTACCCGATCATTATAACCGGGAGCTATAACATATCGCTTTCCATTATCATTCAGCATGATAGAGAGGTGCTATTTTAACGCTTCCTGAAATGACAAAAGTGACAGAGTAATGGCGTCACATATCGTTGATTTTCCTTTTACTTACAGCAGTTTTGCCATACCCGAAATGCGTGGCGTCTGGTCAGAGCAGAACCGGCTTAACCAACAGGCTCAGGTCGAGGTAGCGCGGGCGCAGGCGGAAGGCGAACCTGGTGTAAGTCCGGACGACGCGGCGCAGGCGATGGTTGCGTGCGCCCCTCCGCAAACAGACAACCGTATCAGCGATGACAAGCGGAACCACTGGCGCAAGCCGGTTAACTCTTCAGGCCCGGCATCGCGCAAGGTGGATGACGTGATTGCCGCCGCATATGCCTCAGGACAACGGGAGACGCCACCATGACCGACCGCTTTCGTCAGCTCAATGCTGAGGATACGCCAGCTTATTATGCGCTGGTGCATGCCGCCTATGCCTCCGCGCGTGAGCTGGGCATTAACTTTGATGCCGCCACCGCCAGCGAACAGCAGATGCAGTGCCATATTGCCACGCACGGCGTCTACGGTATGTTCCGTGACGACGAACTGGTGGCGTCCGTGACGCTGCGTTATCCGTGGGGGCCGCTGCCGGGGCCATTTGGGTTACCGCACATCGGCTGGTTTGCCACCGCGCCACACTATCGCGGCCAGCGTCTGGGCGTCATTCTGCTCGACTGGCTGGAGCTGAGGGTACTCCACGATCAGCTGCGCGCGCCCGCCTATTCACTCGGCACCGCTGAAAGTCATCCGTGGCTGATCCCGCTTTATGAGGCGATGGGCTTTGAGAAGGCCAGTAAAAAAGATCTCGGTAAAGGCCACATCACCGTTTATATGAAAAAAACCATTTATCCAGTGCACACCCGCTAGGCGTGGCTGCACTGGAGACATCAGGGAGAACACCATGCAAAAAGGGTTAATCGCACTGTCCATTGTGATGGCGGCCTCACTGCTTAGCGCCTGTGACAACAACACTTCTGCTCAGGAAGATGACAATGCAACGACCATCCGCGTCGGCGCAACCGGACTGAGCTTTCCCGGCGCGTTTAAGAAGGATGGCAAGCTGACTGGCTTTGACGTCGACGTCACTGAAGCTATCGCCAAAGATTTAAATTACAACATCGAATGGGTAACCTCCGATTTCAGCGGGCTGATGGGCCAGCTTGAAGGTGGCAAGCTGGATACGGTAGCGAATGTGGTGGCGATTACCCCGGCGCGCCAGGAGAAATATCACTTCTCCACGCCTTACAGCTATTACGGCAGCCAGATCGTGACCGGCAAAGGAAATACGAATATCAATACGCTCGACGATCTGCGCGGTAAAACCATCGCAGGCGTGCTTGGCTCAAACCATCTGGTCAATCTGAAAAAAGCTTTTGGCGATAACGGTGTCACCATCCGCACCTACGAGAGCCGCGATGGTGCCATGAACGACGCCATCAATAACCGCGTCCAGGGCTACGTCAACTCCGGGCCGATCCTGCTGGCCGAGATCAATCAGAAAGGATTGCCGCTGAAGTTTGTTGGCGAACCGCTGGTAATCGAATCGGTGGGCTTCCCGTTCCACAAGGATGAGAAGGGCGACAAACTGCGTGCAGCGTTTGATAAAGAGGTGGAGGCGATGCGTAAGGATGGCCGCCTGAAAGCTATTTCAGAAAAATATTTTGGCGAAGACATCACTTCTGCGCCGTCTGAATAACTCCTGCATCAGACTGTTTCTCTGTGCCGCCGCAGGGCGGCACAGGGCGTTAAGGGCGTTTTATGAATTTTGATTTCCACTACCTGCTGAACATTTCCCCGCAAATTCTCAGCTACCTGCCGGTAACGCTGATGCTGGCCGTGATTTCTATGGTGTGTGCCATGGTAACAGGCCTGGGCCTTTCGCTGCTGCGACTCAGCGCCTCCTGGCCGGTGAGTAAGCTGGTTGAACTCTACATCTCGCTGTTTCGCGGAATGCCGTCGCTGGTGCAGCTGTTTATTATCTATTTTGGCCTGCCGCAGCTCTTTCCCGCGCTGAACGGGATGTCGGCCACCACAGCCGCTATTATCGGCTTCAGCCTGAAAACCTCAGCCTATATGGCGGAGATCTACCGTGCTGGTCTGGCGTCGGTCGATCCGACGCAGATGGAGGCCGGGCTCTCAATTGGTATGCGCCGCGCGCAGATCTACCGCCGCATTATCCTGCCGCAGGCGCTGTTAAACGCGCTGCCTGCCACCGGCAACACCTTTATCTCCCTGATTAAGGATACCTCAGTGGCGTTTGCGCTGGGCGTGTCAGAAATGTTTGCTGAAGGGAAAATGATTGCGGCGGAGTCGCTGCGCTACTTTGAAACCTTCCTCGTGGTGGGTCTGATTTACTGGCTGGTGATCATCGGTTACGCCCGTCTACAGGCGCTGCTGGAGAAGAAACTCAGTCACTCACTGCAACGCTAAGGCTCTTATGATCGGTGTAAAACAGCTCAATAAACGTTTCGGTGACAAAGCCGTACTGAACAATATCAGCCTGACGATCGGCGAAGGCGAAGTGGTGGCTATTATCGGCCCCTCAGGGTCAGGTAAATCAACGCTGCTGCGCTGTCTCAATCTGCTGGAGAAGCCGGAGTCAGGGATTATCCAGATCGGCGAGGTATCGCTTGATACCGCAAACTACACCGCCCGACAGGAGCATGCGCTGCGCAGCCAGACGGCGATGGTGTTCCAGAACTACAGTCTGTTCCGCAATAAAACCGCGCTGGAGAACATCACCGAAGGGTTGATCATGGTGAAGAAGATGTCAAAGGCTCAGGCCAGCGAAACCGGGATGCAACTGCTAAAACTGGTCGGCATGGCCCCGCAGGCGCACCAGTATCCGGTCACGCTCTCCGGCGGCCAGCAGCAGCGCGTCAGCATCGCACGAGCGCTGGCCGTGAAGCCGCGCGCCATTCTGTTTGATGAACCGACCTCCGCGCTCGATCCAGAGCGCGTGCACGAAGTGCTTCAGGTGATGAAAAGCCTGGCGCAGCAGAAAACCACAATGGTGATTGTCACCCACGAGATGCAGTTCGCTAAAGAGGTGGCCGATCGCGTCATCTTCATGGCGGAGGGGCACATCGTTGAGCAGGGGCCGGCGGAGCAGGTGATCAGCTTCTCCGACAACCCGGTGACGCGTCGCTTTTTGCGCCAGATGACTAACATCGAAACTAATGATGATTTCACTATCTAAGTGCGCCGCCGCATACTTTGCCGCAGGTTCAGGCACAGCAAGGAGATGAAATGAGAGAGATTCGCGAAGCAGATCGGGCGCTCGCCAGCCAGATTGAGGCGTTTCGCCATGAAATGCACCGTTTTCCTGAGCTGTCCAACCAGGAATTTCAAACCACAGAAAAAATTCGCGCGGCGTTGACCGAGGCAGGCATTCGTATCCTTGATCTGCCGCTGAAAACCGGCCTGGTCGCCGAAGTGGGTGAGGCGTCAGGGCCGCTGGTCGTGTTGCGTGCCGATATTGACGCCCTGCCGATTGAAGAAGAGTCGGGTGTCGCCTTTACCTCCGAGAATGCGGGCATCATGCACGCCTGCGGTCATGACTTCCATACCTCGGCGGCGCTGGGCGCAGCCATCCTGCTTCAGCAGCAGGCATCCTCGCTGAAAGGACGCGTGCGTATACTGTTCCAGGCCGCCGAAGAGACCGGCCTGGGCGCACCCGACCTGATTGCCACCGGCGCGCTGGACGATGCGGCAGTTATTTTTGGCATCCACAACGATCCCACGCTGCCGGTCGGCGTGGTGGGCAGCAAAGATGGCGCGCTGACAGCAGGCGTGGATCGCTTCGAAATCAAGATTGCGGCGAAAGGGGCGCACGCCGCAAAACCGCATGAGGGCAACGATCCGATCGTGATTGTTGGTCAGATTATCAGTGCGGTGCAGACGCTGATCAGCCGCAACGTGCCTTCAGAGCAGAACGCCGTGGTCTCTGTTACCCAAATCCACAGCGGCAGCACCTGGAACGTTATTCCCGATACCGCCTGGCTGGAAGGCACCGTGCGTACCTTCAGCGCCGACGCGCGTGCGCTGATAGAGCAGCGCTTCCGTGCGCTGCTGGCAGGTCTCGCCACCGCGTTTGGCGCAGACATTGAATTTTTGTGGCATGCGGGGCCGCCGTCGGTGGTGAATACCCCTGAGTGGGTGGCATTTGCGCTTGAGCAGGCAACTGACGCCGGCTTTGAGGCGCGCCGCATCGACGCCAGCCCTATCGGTGAAGATTTCGCCTTCTATCAGCAGAAAATTCCCGGCGCTTTTATGATGGTGGGGTCCGGTGGGCCGTGGGCGCTGCATCATCCAAAGTTCCGGGTTGACGACCGCGCGCTTTTTCCCACGGCGTCCTATCTGGCGCAGCTGGCAGTGAATGCGCTAAATCCGCTGGCTTAAATCTGTTCTTTGACAAGCGAACCCTTTTGAGTTCACTTGTCATGCTTGCTTTTACTTGCCTGATGTTAATCTGCATCAGCACAGATAAACTGAAAACGCAGAAGGCTCGGCCTTTTTAATTGCGTTATAGCATCAGTTTTTCAGATTATTGGGAAAATCAGCAGGCAATTGATCTGGCGGGCAGTTAATGGCTGACTCATTATTAATGCCGCTATCATGTACGAACGTGATAGTGGCGAATTCGTCAATAACCTCAGTGGGATAAGCTGGTCCGGCGCTGCGATAAGCTTCCATTTTGTCCAGATGATCGTTCTGGAAACAGACTGTTTTTTCAGGATTGTTCATGACCCAGCGCGGGAAGAATATTGTTCCATGGAAAAGTTTATCTCCCAGGTTAGCAATCAGGCTAACATCGGTACCTGTTGGCTCTGTCCAGGAAACTTTGTATATCTCTTTGCCCACGCGAACAATGTAAACACGCTGATCTTTGACCCAACGGCCACCGACCATGCCGCTATGGATACGGTAATCAATGGTATTTTCATTTTTTATATAAAGCTCATAATTCCAGCCATTATCATAGGTATAAACCAGATGTTTACCTGTGAAACCTGAAAGATCTTCTTTATCAAAGTCAG
The DNA here is from genome assembly GCF_041386365.1 of Pantoea sp. KPR_PJ. NCBI lineage: Bacteria > Pseudomonadati > Pseudomonadota > Gammaproteobacteria > Enterobacterales > Erwiniaceae > Pantoea > Pantoea sp. KPR_PJ. The sequence goes on from NZ_JABMIK010000001.1 coordinate 511,703, forward strand.
ACATACCTTAACTCCTTTTCATATGCGATTAACGAATCGGCAACTCGCATTATAGTTTGTATCTGTACAACCCTGTGTCAACAAGCGGCATCAATTTAAGGGCAGCTTGTGACGGGAGCTTCTCCACCGTTCAAACATCAGACGTCATGTGAGACACCCGTTTGTCAGCAACGGATAAAAAAATCGTCAAGCGTTGCGAAGGTTATTCCTGCGCTGCCGTTAGCCTCCCCAATGACGGGTGTCAGGATGAGAGCCCTGTATGCCGGTATCTTATCTTTGCTGCCAGCGCAATCACGCAAGAGAAAGCCGTTAAATGGCGGCTCTCCCACGAGAGTAAAGACGGCCTGACGTCAGACCTCCAGCTCCACTTTTATCCAGCCCGGTTCGCGCTTGTCAAATGCCTCATAGGCCTTTATCACGTTCTCAATCGGTTCGACATTTGTCAGCACTTTTGTCGGATCGACGGCACCGGTACGCGTCAGCTCAAGCAGGTAAGGAATATGGGTATGGTGGTTGCAGTTGCCCATTTTGATGGTCAGGTTTTTATTCATTGCCTGGCCAATGGGGAATATCTCGGCGGTGGGCGGATAGACGCCAATAATACTGAGACGACCTGCTTTTTTCAGCCCCGCAATGGCCCACTCCAGCGCCTGCGTCGGCGCGTCGCCAGGGATCCAGTTCCCGTGCTGTGGATGGGTTTCTGGTGCAACCTGCGCCACTTCCTGCCTGAATTTCTCCTTTTTCTCTTCCGCTTCGCTATGGGCAGGGCCATGGTGGGCGTGCTGGCTGTCGACACCCACTGCATCAATCGCGCAGTCCGCACCGGTTCCACCGGTCAGCTTTTTGATGACCTGCACCGGATCTTCGCGCTCAAAATGGATCGGAAATGCGCCCTGACGACGTGCCATTGCCAGTCGATCTTCGTGGCAGTCAACGGCAATCACGCGCGCCGCACCCATCAGTAGCGCACTGGTAATGGCAAACTGACCCACCGGACCGCAGCCGAATACCACTACGATGTCGCCGCGGGTAATGCCGGCCAGCTCGGCACCAAACCAGGCGGTAGGAAAAATATCGCTGATCAGAATAGCCTGCTCATCGGAAACGCCCTCCGGGATTTTGACCAGCGTATTCGAGGCGAACGGGATGCGCGCCTTTTCCGCCTGCAGTCCATTCACCGGACCGGTTGCTTTGGGGCCGCCGAAAAAACAGGTACCGGCTTCCGCGCCGTTGGGATTGGCGTTGTCGCACTGGGCGGTGTGGCCAGCGCGGCAGGGCGGGCAAACGCCACAGGAGACCGTAGAACAGACCACCACGCGGTCGCCAGGGCTGAAGTTACGTACCTCGTCGCCTACCTGCTCGATTATGCCTACGGCCTCATGTCCCAGAATAGTGCCAGGCTGCATATCGCTAAAGGTGCCGCGAATAAAATGCAGATCGGTTCCGCAAATGGCCGAAGAAGTAATGCGAATAACCGCATCGCCCGGCTGTTCTATTTGCGGGTCGGCAACATTCTCAAGCTGTATATTTCCTACGCCGTGCCAGACTAATGCTTTCATTATTCACCTCTTGCCAGATTATTTAGCCCGTTGAAGATCATCAGACCTGAAGTATAGAAAGCAGAGAGATGCCAGCGAGAAAATAATTAAGCGCACCGGTTTGCAATGATTAACACTTTTTTGGGGTTTTATACGCCTGAACATTATCTTTTTGATATATCTCCTTTTTAACAACTGACGTACGCGTCTGATGCGCAAAGAGAAAATGATCTGACGCCTGTAAGTGATGCTGCTGTGTGGCAGATGCGTTAATTAACACTAAGCTAAACACATAACTTTACATAAAAACCGAAAGCACGCTGGCAGCCTGCCCATTGCAATGTCGAAACGAGGCGTTAAATGTCAGAGAAAACTTGTACCATTATTTATAATGGTGAGCCCCTAACCGGGGCCATTAATCAGCCCTTGATCGACTTTCTCACCGAACAGGGAAAAAAGCTGCCTCACGTCTGTTATCACCCCGCGCTGCCTCCGCTGGAGAGTTGTGACGTCTGTTGGGTTGAGGCGAACGGAGAAGAGGTACGAGGCTGTACGCTGCGCACGTTTCAGGGGCTGGAGATTAACAGTGAAGGCGAATGGCCGCGCGCGGCGCAGCAGGAAGGGATGGATCGCATCCTTAACCGCCACGAGCTTTACTGCACCGTGTGCGAGCACAACACCGGTGACTGCACGCTGCACAACACCGTGGCGGATATGCATATTCCCATTCAGTACTATCCCTACCAGCGCAAACCCACCAGCAAAGATCATTCGAATCCCTTTTATACCTACGATCCTGACCAGTGCATTCTGTGCGGCCGCTGCGTGGAGGCGTGTCAGAACGTAGAAGTTAATGAAACGCTCAGTATCGACTACACCCAGGCGCACCCTCGCGTGCTGTGGGACGGCGGCACGCAGATTGCGGGATCGAGCTGTGTCAGCTGTGGGCACTGCGTCACGGTCTGCCCCTGCAACGCGCTGCTGGAGAAAACCATGCAGCCCGACGCTGGCCCCTTCACGGCCATGGATGAAGATTTGAAGCGGCCCATGATCGACTTCGTTAAATCGCTGGAAAACAGCATCGGCATGGAGCCAATTACCGGTATCTCGATGATTGACGATGCGCTGCGCCAGGCGGAGATCACACGCACCAAAACGGTCTGCACTTACTGTGGCGTGGGGTGTAGCTTTGAAATATGGACGCGCGATCGCCATATTCTGAAGGTGCAGCCGGTTGCCGATGCGCCCGTTAATGGCATTTCAACCTGCGTAAAAGGCAAGTTCGGCTGGGACTTCGTTAACAGCCCGCAGCGCCTGACCACGCCCCTGATCCGTGAAAACGGCCGCTTTCGGCCCGCCAGCTGGGACGAGGCGCTGGAGCGGGTGGCGCAGGGCTTGCGCGACGTGGCGCGCCAGTACGGCGGCGACGCCATCGGCTTTATTGGCTCCAGTAAAGCCAGTAATGAAGAGGCCTATCTGACGCAGAAAATTGCGCGGCTGATTTTTGGCACTAACAACGTTGATAACTCGTCGCGCTACTGTCAGAACCCGGCGACCGAAGGGCTGTTCCGCACCGTTGGCTATGGCGGTGATGCCGGCACCCTGCGCGATTTAGAGAAAACGGCCTTAATTATCACCGTTGGCAGTAACCTGGCAGAGAACCATCCGGTTATCGCCTCGCACATTAAACAGAGCCATAAGCATCGCGGCCAGAAGCTGCTGGTGGTGGATCCGCGCCGTCACGAAATGGCGGAGCGCGCCGATTGCTTTTTGCGCATTAAACCCGGCACCGATATGGTCTGGGCCTCTGCTATGGCGAAATATATGTTCGATCACGGCTATGCCGACGAAGACTTTCTCACCCGGCGCGTCAGTCAGGTTGAGGCGTATCGCGCCTCGCTGGCCCCTTTTACCCTGGCGTTTGCCAGTGAGGTCACGGGCCTGAGCGTAGCGGAGCTAAGCGCAGCGGCGGAGATGATCGGTCAGGCGGAGAGCGTCTGCCTGCTGTGGGCCATGGGCATTACCCAGCACAGCCACGGCGCTGACACCAGCACCGCGCTTTCTAACTTGCTGCTGGTCACCGGCAACTATGGTCGCCCCGGCACCGGCGGTTATCCGATGCGCGGCCATAACAACGTGCAGGGTGCCAGCGACTTTGGCTGTCTGAGTAACGTCTATCCGGGCTATGAAAAAGTCAGCGACCCGGCGATCCGTGAAAAATGGGCGCGCGCCTGGGGGGTGACGCCAGAGGCGCTTTCCGACCAGCCCGGTGCAGACAACTTTATGATGGTGCAGCACGCTCACGAGGGAAAATTGCGTGCGATGTACATTACCGGTGAGGAGACCGCTTTCTCTGACGCGAACGCTACCCACGTGCATGAGGCGTTCAGCCGCCTCGACTTTATGGTGGTTCAGGACATTTTCATGAGCCGCACCGCTGAGTTCGCCGATGTGGTGCTGCCCGGTTCGCCGAGCGTGGAAAAAGAGGGCACTTTTGTTAACACCGAACGCCGCATTCAGCACTTCTCTCCGGCGATGAAGCCGCTGGGCGACAGCCGTCCCGACTGGCAGATTTTCACGGAGCTTGCCGCGCGTCTGGGTCACCGCTGGGACTACCCTAACCCCGGGGCTATCATGGCAGAAGCCGCCAGTATCGCGGAGATATTCGCAGGCGTCAGTTACGATCGTCTGGTGGGCTGGCAGTCACAGATCTGGCCGGTAACGGCGGACGGAGAGAGCACGCCGCTGCTCTATACCGAGCAGTTTAAATTTCCGGATGGTAAAGCGCGCCTTTATCCGCTGAGCTGGCAGCCGCCGGTGGAAGAGGCGGATGCGGAGTATGATCTGATGCTGGATAACGGCCGTATGCTGGAGCACTTCCAGTCCACTAATCAGACGGGTCAGGGTGGGCGAATGATGTCGCTGTCACCCAACTGGTTCGTTGAGATCTCGCCGCAACTGGCCCAGGAGCGCGGGCTTCAGGAGGGCGAGTGGGTGGCGCTGAGTTCGCGGCGCGGCACGCTGGAGGTGCCGGTTGTGGTGACCGATCGCGTGGCCGGCAACGTGCTGTTTATTCCCATCCATCACGGCAAGCCGGGCGTTAACGGGCTGACTGGCAATCATCACGATTCCGACGTGAATACGCCGGCCTATAAAGAGATCGCTGTCAGCATGAAAAAGCTGACGCGGTCACCGCAGCCTGACCCTATCCCGCGCCACAATTTCCGCCACGGCCAGCGCACACCGCTGGATCATTTGCCTGTTGAGCAGAAGTGGCAGCAGGACGGCTACGTTGAGCCGCCTGAACACGTTGACCACCCGGAGAAATTTTAATGGCCGAACGTCTTTCCTATACCGTACCGCCAACACGCACTGAGAAAACCGCGCAGGAAGCGATGGATGAACTGGTGGAAAATCTGCACCAGCACGGCTTTTTGCGCCTGGCCAATGACGCCATCAAAGCCAATAACGATATTGGCAAGATTCTGGTGGCGGGGCTGAACCGGCCGGGTACGCAGAGCGCAATGCAAAACCTGTCGCTGATCCTGATGACGCTCAGCACCATTCCACCGGAGCGCCTTAATCATATTCTGCTGGCGCTGCGCGATGCGGCTATGGCCATGAAGCCCGCCAGCGACGCGACGCAGCAGGAGCACGCCGCACCGGGATTACGCGGCGTACTGCATCTGCTGAATGATGAAAAGCTATGGCAGGGACTGCGCCCGCTGTTCGCCGCGCTGGAGGCGTTTTCCGCAGGCATGCAGCGCGAGGAGGAGAAGCCGATTACCCGCTACAGCGGAAAACCGAGCAATGAGTGACGCCGGATGGGTGCTGCTGCTGTCGCGCGGCCAGTTTGCGCTTACCATGGGGATGCATATTACCCTGGCGGCGCTGACGCTCGGGCTCTCTCCGTTTTTGCTCTGGTTTGAAGCGCGCTGGCTGTGGGGAAAAGCACCGGGCGCGCGCGAAGCGCTGCACATCTGGCTAAAAGTCTTTGCGCTGACGGTCGCTGTCGGCGCAGTCTCCGGCGTGGTCATGGAGGTGCAGTTCGGCACGCACTGGTCAGGGCTGTCGCAAAAGGTGGGGGCCGTCATTGGCCCACTGCTGTTTTATGAAGTGCTGGTCGCGTTTTTCCTGGAGTCGGGGCTGACCGGCGTGATGCTGTTTGGCATGGGCAAGATTAAGCCCGGCATCCATTTTATCGTCACCTGTTTTGTTACGCTGGGCGCTCTGCTGAGCGCCTTCTGGATTCTGGCCGCAAACTCGTGGCTCCAGACACCCGCTGGCTTTACCCGCGATGAGAGTGGACGTTTTTTGCCGGAAAGCTGGGCGATGGTACTTTCTGCGCCGTCCTTTCCTTTTCGCTTTAGCCATATGCTACTGGCGTCGCTGATCGCCGTTGCCTTTATGATGGCTGGCGTGGCGGCGCGTCGGCTGCTGCGCAACCGACAAGAGCTGGCGGCGCGCCGCATGCTGACCGTCGCGCTGAGCGTGGCGCTGGTGGCGGTGCCGTTACAGATAGCCCTCGGCGATCTGCATGGAGAAAATACCCTGGCGTACCAGCCTGCCAAGCTGGCGGCGATTGAGGGCAGCTGGCATCCTCCTGCTGCTGGTGACGGCGAACCGCTAAGGCTGTTCGCGCTGCCCGATCAGCAGGCGCAACGTAACCGGCTGGAAGTGGCCATTCCTGATGTGGCATCGCTCTATCTGCGCCATAACCTGTCAGGCCATATCAAAAGCCTGAGCGAGTTTGACGCACAGGATCTGCCGCCCGTTGCGCTGGTTTTTTTCGCCTTCCGGCTGATGGTTGGTCTGGGCATCGTTATGCTGGTTGCCAGCCTGATCGCCAGCGTGCAGCACTGGCGTGGCAGGCTGATAGCCTCTCCTGGCCTGTTGAAAATGCTGGTCTGGCTGTCGCCGGCAGGCTTTATCGCCATGCTCTCTGGCTGGCTGGTGACGGAGACAGGCCGCCAGCCGTGGACGGTGTTCGGCATGCTGCGCACCGCTGACGCTATTTCGCCGCTTTCGCTCTCAACAACGCTAGCGGTTCTTGCCGCCATTGTTGTCGTCTATGGCTTTAGTTTTGCCTTGGGCCTGCACTATCTGCTGCGCCTGACCGGCGGACCGCTGCCCTGTGAGAGTGACGTTGTCACGCAAAAGATTGAGACGTCTCCATGACAATCGCTGATTTTGCGGCGCTGGCGCTGCTGCTTTCCATGCTGATTTACGTGATGCTGGACGGCACTGACCTGGGTGTCGGCATACTTTTTACCGTGTTTCAGCAGGAGTCGCAGCGCCAGCGCATGGTCAATACCCTGCTGCCGATCTGGGATGCCAACGAGACCTGGCTGGTACTGTTAGCGGGGGGGATGTTCGCGCTGTTTCCCGCCGTCTACAGCGCGCTGTTCACTACGCTGTGCGGGCCACTGTTTGCGATGGTGCTGGCGCTTTTCCTGCGTGGGCTGGCGCTGGAGTACCGCGCGCAGGCGCAGGCGGCCTTGCGCCGCTGGCTCGATCGGCTGATGTGTGCCAGTTCACTGCTGGCTGCCTTTCTGCAAGGCTGGTGTGCGGGGGTGGTGTTCAGCGCGGAACCCCATCGTGGCCTGGAGACAGGACTGGCTCTGACGCCTCTGCTATGCGGACTGGGGCTGGTCACGATCTATCTGTTGCTCGGCTGCTGCTGGCTGCGCTGGCGCATCGGACAGGATGTGGATGACAAAGCCAGCGCGCTGGCCTGGCTCTGCTGGGTGCTGTCACTGGTACTGTTTCTGTCGGTGCTTCTGCTTAATCGCGACATCTGGATGAGCAGCTGGCAGCGCTGGCCGGGCAAAATCGCCATCGCGCTGATTGGTTTTCTCTGGCTGGTCCAGTTGATGGCGCTCTGGCGTGGCCGCGCAACCTGGCAACTGGCGCTGACCCTGGCGCTGATTGCCGCTGTATTTACCGGGGTCGCCTGCGGCTTCTATCCCTGGCTCATCCCTTACCAGCACGATTTGCACCGCAGTGCAGCTTCAGCGGTCACGCAACGCTTTGTTCTGACTGGCGCGGCAGTGGTAATGCCGCTGACGCTGATCTATCACAGCTGGGCCTTCTGGGTCTTTCGTGGCAAGGTGCGCTAAACGTTGCCGCGCTCTGCCTGCTGACGCGCCAGCGTCCGGGCCAGGATAGAGGAGTAGAGCGGTTTACCGCCCAGGAACTGGGCCAGCAGCGTCGCGCCCAGTCCCGTGACAATCATCGGCAGGATCAACTGATAGTTATCGGTCATCTCCAGCACCAGCACAATGCCAGTCAGCGGTGCACGTACCGACGCGGCAAGTAGCGCGCCCATGCCCGCAATGGCGAAGGTCGCGGGTTGCAGATGATAGAGCGGAAAAATATCGGCCATCAGTACGCCGAACGCCGTGCCTAACAGGGTGCCCAGTGCCAGCATGGGCGCGAAGATGCCGCCCGGCGCGCCAGAGCTAAAGCAGAGCAGGGTAGTAAACAGGCGGATGACAAAAATCAGCAGCAGCGCGCCCAGCGCATAGTCTCCAGCCGCCGCCTGTGGGATCAGCTCAAAGCCGCCGCCGGTGCCAGGGGCAAACCACAGCGCCAGTACGCCACAGCCGCCACCCAGCAGGCCACCCGTCGCAACAGCGCGCCAGATACGTCCGGCGTAGAGACGGGTAAACGCATCCTGGAAGAGAAAAATCAGGCGGTTAAACAGCACGCCGACGACGCCAAACAGCATGCCCAGCACCAGATAGAGCCAGAGCGTCTCCACTGGCGCGTCTGCCAGCTTACCGACCGAGATTACTGGTGCGGCCCCGTTCATCAGGCGAAACACAATGCTCGCCATGATGACGCCGGTAAAAACCGCCTTAATGGAAATGAGGTTGTAGCGAAACTGCGGGCGCATCTCTTCAATAATGAAGAGGATGCCTGCCAGCGGTGCGTTAAAGGCCGCCGCCAGCCCGGCTGCGGCGCCGGTTGCCAGCAAAGAGTGACGCGCTTCATCGCTGCGGATGCGCAGAAGATCGAGCACCATGCGGCCGATATTGCCGCCAAGCTGCACCGTTGGTCCTTCACGCCCGAGCACCATCCCCGCACCAAGCGATCCCATACCACCGAAAAATTTAACCGGGATTACGCGCCACCAGCGTACCGGACGCAGCTCTTCTAATGCGCCCTCAATTTCAGGGATGCCGGAACCTGCGGCTTCAGGCGCAAAGCGGCGAACCAGAAAATAGCCAGCCATTGCCAGCAGCGCCGACAGGAGAAAAGCCAGCAGCCAGAGCTGCCAGCCGGAAAAGAGAGCAGGTGTGGCCCATGACAGGCGGAGATGCTGTACCCCGTTAACCGCTTTAGCAAACAGACTGCCCACCAAACCGACAAGCGTGCCGACCAGTGCGGCAGAGATAAGGACCGCCACGGGCGTCTTATCGCGGTTGAGCAAGGCCCGGAACATGCGGTTGCGTGCCGGGATGGACTGGGGAACATTGACCGGAGAGTGCGCTTCGTTGTTCACAATCATTCACTGCTGTAGGAAAGAAGGGAAAAGTTTACTGCAATCTTTTTTTCCCGTCTCGTTCTGAAAAGCAGTTAATCGCTTTCAGCCGTCTCCGCGACCATCTCTTCACCCTGATTATGAGTATTACCTACCTTTTTCGTTACCGGATGCCAGCGAAAGTCGCTTTCGGGCAGAGCAGCCTGTTCAGCGATCTGCTGCGCCCGTTCTGGCGACGTCTCTGCACTGAGCCACTCTTCTACTGCCTCAGGGCGCAGCACCAGTGGCCGACGATCGTGAATATCCACCATTCCTCTGTTGCTGGCTGCGGTAACAATGACGAACCCCTCTTTTGCGTGCGCTTTATCAAACGGCGCTTTGCCTATTGCAGCGAAAAACAACGGCTCGCGATGCTGGTGGTAGATAAAATAGGGCTGCTTGCGCGTTCCCGCTTTTTTCCATTCAAACCAGCCGTCGGCAGGCACAACGGCACGACCATGCTGCCAGAGCGGTTTGAACATGCGTCCCGTGGGTGCAGTTTCGCTACGCGCGTTGATGAGCGGCTGTTTATGCCACCATTCGGGGCCGTAACCCCAGAACACCGGATCAAGATGCAGATGCTCGTCACGCATGTTAAGCAGCAGCACACGGGTGCCCGGTGCCACGTTGTAGCGTCCGACAGGCTCAGGATCGTAAACCAACTGATCATCCTCAATGCCGAGCGCATCAAAGTATTCATCCCGGCAGCGGTACTGCGCAAAGCGTCCACACATGGTTGTCACCTCCGCTGTTAAGCATAGTCTCCGCCGTGAATAAGTTGAATTGATTACTAAAGCTTACCTTTCTGCCGCCGTTAATAAGGTCAGGTTGTCTTGTGCCGTGCTGAGGAAGCTATTCGGGCGGCATAAGATGCTTTAGGGATGCTAACAAAGGAAAACTCAGTGAAAATAAAGGCCCTTGTTGCTGGCGCGCTGTCAGTCACGCTTCTGGCAGGATGTGCAGGCGGTAAAAAACCAACGATCGTTAAAGGTTCAGGCGGTAGCACGCTGGAAGTTAATACCTCCCTGGCGCAGCCTGACATGAACGGTAGTCGCTATGCCGATCACTACCTGCGCGTCGTTGGGCCTGCCTCGACCGGTGTTGTAGCGGGCCTCACCGCCGTGGGTGCGGTGCTGGGCGGCTTTAGCTTTAGTTCCGATATGTTTGATAAAAAAGGCTATCGCGGCACCACGGTTGATGCACTGCCTGAGCCGACCCGCCATTATTTTGGCCCGAAGGCAGAAGCAAAAATCGCCCACTATCTGGACCAAAACGGCGGCAGCTATGCCTACCAGAATGTGCTGTTTATTGGCGCGTCACACTGGTCGCTGGTCTATTCCGATCTCTCCAGCGCTAACAGTCACTATGACCTCTCTTACCGCGTGATCTTTTATAAGCGTCCTGAGGGCGGTACGCTCTTCAGCGCCTATACGGTTGCCAGCTGCGAGCCTGCGGCAGTGACTGCACCGCTTGCTGACTGGCAGGCCAGTAACTACCAGAAAGTGAAGCAGGAAACAGAAAAAATGATGGATGCCTGTCTGCTGGAGCTGGAAAACCAGCTGCCGCGTTTGCTAAAGAAAGACGCCTGACGCTCTTAGCCGGAACGCTGTGCATGGCGGGCAGCGTTTCAGTTTTTCCTGAAATGAGGCAGTCTGGTTTATTTGAAGCAAAAAAGTCTCTGACAACAACAAGGCCGGTTAACACATTCACGACATCGCCGATTTATCTTTATTCTTCTGCTCTTGTCTGTTTCCGCGCTATTAAGCGCAGCGGAACACCCTGCCATAACGCTATTTATTCTTCAGGTCAGCAACAAGCGATAAAAACTGGCTATCCTTCTAGTAAATAAATGACTTTCAGGAGGGAGGATGAAGTTTTTCTATTTCGTTTCGCTAATCGCTTCCGCAGGTTATCTGCTGGCTTTCCTGCCTAAACTTCGCACGAAACGTGAACCCGTTGCTTACTGGGGATGCTGGATTTATCTGGCTGCGAACGGCATTTACTGGGCGATTTATGCGCTACGTTATTATTTCCATTTTTAATCGCAGAACTACTCTGTCGCAGGAGAAAATATGCCTGAAAATAAACGTGACATGATGCCTTACCTGCTCTATTACTGCCAGTCGCGCCTGCTGGTGGAAAATATTGATGGTCATGTAATAGATATTGGTGGTGCCGAGCAGGCTGGCGGCAAATTGCGCTGGCAGCTGGATGGGAAAGAGGTAAAAGGCACCTCAGAAAATGAGGCGGATGAGATGCTCAAGGATGTGGCGCAGCAGCTGAGTTTTTTGTTCGTTGACGGGCAGTTCACCAGTTTGCCGGACGTGCGAGGCGAGTATGGGGACCGACTCGATAATGCGCCGTCGCGCGAGATATCGCTGTCAGAACTGAATGACAGCGATGAAGATATCGTGCGATAACGGCCGCCAGGCTGCTGATGCAGCCTGGCCTGTGCTGTCAGTGGCTGACGTTCTGCGATGCCATTCCCGGCACCAGAATAATCTTGCGGCAATCCTCTTTGCGCTTTTCAAAGATCTCATAGCCCCTTGCCGCCTCTTCCAGTGGCATATGGTGCGTGACGATCTCTTCTGGCGTCAGCAACCCCTGTTCAATCAGCGACAGAAGATGAGGCAGATAGGCCTGAACGTGCGTCTGGCCCATTTTGAACGTTAACCCCTTGTCAAAGGCATCGCCAAACAGGAAGCCGTGGATAAAACCAGCATAAACGCCAGGCACGCTGACGATGCCTCCGCGTCGCACGGCAGCAATGCACTGACGCAGCGCCTTGCCGCTACTGCCTTCCAGCTTAAGATTGCTGAGCACGGTTTCAGTCAGGCTGCCCTTGGCTTCAAAGCCGACGGCATCGATCACCGCGTCGACGCCGCGATGGTTTTTGGTATGCTCAATGATCCATGCCGCAGGATCGTCAATGTCATCAAAATTTATGGGCGTGACACCGTAACGCTCACGTGCAAAATCCAGCCGATACGCATTGTGGTCGATCATAAAGATCGCTTCCGCACCCACCAAGCGTGCACAGGCGGCGCTCAGTAAACCGACCGGGCCGGCGCCAAAAATTGCCACGCTGGACCCTTTCTCGAGTCCTGCGTTCTGTACCGCCTGCCATGCAGTGGGCAGAATGTCAGAGAGAAACAGTACTTTCTCATCCGGCAGTGCCAGCGGCACTTTAAAGGGGCCGACGTTTGCTTTCGGTACGCGAACATACTCTGCCTGACCGCCAGGCACGCCGCCATAGAGGTTACTGAAGCCGAACAGCGCAGCAGGAGGGGTAATGCTCTTTTTATTCAGAATGGCACCGCGACCGCTGTTGGTGGTTTCGCAGGCAGCATACTGATGCAGATGACAGAAAAAGCAGTCCCCACAGGCGATAACAAAGGGCACCACGACACGGTCGCCGACCGCCACGTTTTTTACCGCCGCACCCGCTTCCACAACTTCCCCCATAAACTCGTGGCCAAAAATATCGCCGTGGTCAGTGCCGGGTATTTTGCCGCGATAGAGATGAAGATCGGAGCCGCAGATGGCCGTGGCGGTTACGCGCAAAATAATATCGTCGGGTTCTTGCAGGACAGGATCCGGAACGGTTTCAACGCGAACCTTGTGCGGGCCATGGTAGGTGAGTGCTCTCATAGCAATATCCTTTCTTGATATGGGTGCCCGTTGCTGCGACGGCACGTGGAAAGACGCGTGCAGCGAACGCTGTTCCCCTGACAGCCAGGCACGGTCACAGGTGATCAGAGGGGGAAGTTGATTAAGCCTGGTTGTTCAGAAGGGTTACGCAAGCGCGGCGGCTGTTGCGCAATCAGGCGAGACGGCAATTCAGTAACTAAAACGCTTAAAAAAAATACTGGATATAACAACAGTACCCTGTATACTAATTCAACAGGCCTGACGGCTGGGTACGTTTGCAAGAGGTGACGCTGATGATGTTTTCTACTGAAAATCTTTCTGCTCTGAACGCTTCTGTCCTGATGAGCAGCCGTGAAATTGCCCGACTGACCGGCATCACCCACGGCGAAGTAAAACGTTTGATCAAAAGCCTGGAAACCGCGCAGCGGCTTTCGCAGCCGGTCACGATCAACCTTTACGAGCATGAAGGAGAGATGCGTCAGGAGTTTTGCCTGAACAAGCGTGACTCGCTGCTGGCTGTGGCGCGACTGTCACCGGGTTTTACCGCCGATCTGCTGGATAAATGGCAGGAGCGTGAAAAAGTGGCGCATCTGCCTGATTTTACTAACCCGGCGGAAGCCGCGCGTGCCTGGGCAGAACAGTTTGAGCAGCGGCGCGCTGCCGAACAGCAGCTGGCGCTGTCTGCCCCAAAGGCGGAGTTTTTCGACCGCTTCGTTGAGGTTACCGATTCGCTTGGCTTCCGTCAGTTGTGCAAGATGCTGAAAGTAAAAGAGCCTGATTTCCGCCAGTTCCTTCTGGAACGTAACATTATGTACCGTGATAAGGGTGTACTGACGCCTCAGCATCACCATATGCAGGCGGGCTATTTTACGCTGCGCTCGGGCACCGGTGAAAACCAGCATGCGTTTTCACAGGCGCGCTTTACCGCCAAAGGCGTGAAGTGGGTCGCCAGCCTGTGGGCAGGGCATGTCGCCACCCAGACCAAGGGCGTGGCCGCCTGATCCAGGCCGCTGTAAACAGAAAACCGGTCGCTGGCCGGTTTTTTTATGCCCGCTACTGGCGGCGTGCTGACGACGTTTCTCGGGCTGGCCCTGAATCCAGTCGCGTCGCTGACGGATCTGCGCCTGCCCTGAAGCCTGATTAACCCGTTCGGTTGAGTGGTTGCCAGACCATTGCACCCTGACATTCTCCTGCTTTATGCAAACGGCGTCCTCGAGGGCTCGTCGACCATCCCCTGCGGCGTCTCTGCACTCTGCGATTGCCCAAAAAGCGTTCGTTGCTGATGGATCCCCGGCATCAGTGCATCAGCTAATGCGCTCTGTTTCTTGCTGACGGCGAAAGGGTGAACTAGATCTTAAAACTTGCCTTTAAATCCCGACAAGGAGAGGTTTAATGCTGAAAACACCGTTAGCGCTTCTGATGATGGCGGTTTCCGCAGCGGCTGCGAAGCCGTTATCGACGAGGATAAAGCCTCTACAGGTTGGTAATCTGACCATTCAACAGGGTAAACCGGCGATTATCGTTTCCACCACGGGTGCGGATAGCGACAGCGCGTTAAAGCTGGCGCGGCAGGCGGCACAAACCCCCCAGGTGCAGATGGTTGAACTGCGTGTTGATAAGCTCGACTTTGCCATGCAGGCCGACAAGGTCACGCAGCTTGGTCAGGCGATGCGGCGCGAGCTGAAGGGAAAACCGCTGCTGTTGACGCTGCGAACCGAAGCCGAAGGCGGTAACCTCTCGCCGGATAACGACCGCTATATCGCGCTCTGTCAGCAGTGGCTCGCTGAAGGTTTTGCCGATGTGATCGACATTGAAATGCGCATGGGTGCACAGGCGGTGGATCGGCTGGTAGCGCAGGCGCACCAGCGGCATATTGCGGTCATCCTGTCCTGTCACGATTTTACCGCTACACCTGACAATGCCGATATGCTGAACCGTCTGGCGTGGCAAGAGGCGCACGGCGCAGATATCCTGAAAATTGCCGTGATGCCGAAAACGCCGCAGGACGTCAGTCGCCTGATGGACATCACCTGGCAAATGCGCCAGCGCAGCGACAGACCGATCATCACCATGGCGATGGGCGGGCTGGGTGCGGTGACCCGCCTGTCGGGTGAAGTTTTTGGCAGTAATCTGACCTTTGGCACGCTGGGCGAGGCATCCGCGCCCGGTCAGCTTGAGGTTGAGGCGCTGGACCAGGCGTTGGATACGTTGCACGAGGCTAATACCTCGTCCTCCTGAAGTAAAAACGCTCGCTTGTGGGGATCCTTACCCGCTCTCGCTGCTTTCTGTATGAAGCAGAACGGACTTCTCAACAGACAGTGTGACTTACGCTAACAGAGAGGGGGCGGCCATTAAGAGATGACCGCCGCAGAGACTAGCGCGAAAAAAAACGGTCGCAGAAGCTTTTACTGGCACCCAGGCGCGTTGAAAGGCGATAGGCTGTTTCCTGCATCAGCGGGGCGACGCCATTTTCGCTTCGGTCCAGCGTCAGACGCGATACAGGACCGGTGATCGCCAGCGCGGCAGACAGCTTATCGCCTTCGCCGAACACCGGCAGCGAAAACGCCGCGATGTGCGGGTCGCGGATACCGGAACTGTAAAGCGGCAGCGCAGGCGTCTGGTCAAACAGCGGTTCGTTCAGACCCCAGAAGCGCAGCACCTGACCGATGGCGGAGTTATCCAGCGGCAGCGAACTTCCCGCCAGCCGCGTTTCCCGCAGCCCCTCCGACGATTCCGCGCGAAACAGGCAGAGCCGCTGTCCGTCTTCGATAACATACCAGGACGCGCTTTCGCCGGTTGACGCCGCCAGCGCGTGCAATTCTGGCTGCACAATACTCGCCAGATGAAAAGATTGCTCATAAAGCTTACCCAGATAGAGCAAGCGTGGGCCAAGGGAATAAGTGCCGTTTTCCCGGCGGATTACATAGTGCATCCGCTCCAGGGAATTCATCAGGCGATACACCGTGGTTTTATGCTGTCCGGACGCCTGGGCAAGTGCAGTCAGCGTTAACGCCTCTTCGCCCGGTTTAAAGCAGTCCAGCAGGGAGAGCGCTTTCTCTACTGCCACTACGCCTTCATTTCCCATCTTTATCCTCCTGAATTTGACGACAGAGATTGTAACCTGCAATTTGTGATTTACATCGTGTTTACATCACAAAGCGTTCGTTATCGGTGTTCATACTCATCCCACACGGGTCAGGGTGGTTGTACGGTGTGCAGCGCAGTTTTGCAAAATGAAACGGTTAACTACCCGACAGGCAGTGGCTGTGATGATTCGCCTTATCGCGCGTATTATGCCCGCTGTGATTCGCTGCGCGGCTAAACGACAGCTCCCATTGCCGAAAGTGTCGCAGGGTGCGTGGTCGCCTGAAGCCGCTCAGTGCCAGCATGACGTTTTACGATTGCACGCAACCCGTCAGCCTGAGTCGTGAATGCCGGATTAGCGTTGGCAAGGTGCAAATGTTCGCAGGGCGGCTTCAGCAAAGCATGATGTCATGCCTGAGCGAACGCGCCCTACACGGAAATGACGTTTTCTCTGCGAGAGCGTTAACCGGAACCGCCTGTATGATACTGGCGTTTGATTTGCCGAGGCGTCAGCTGAGGTTGACCTTCATCTGACAGACTGAACGGGGTGACGTGACTGAGTTAACGGGAACCGAGAGCTGTAAAAGTTAAGAGGAAGCCGGTATCCCTGCCGGCTTCCTGCCTGATTATTTAGCCGGTGCCTGCACCTCAACGCGCAGCTGCGACTTACGGCCCAGCACCAGTACTGCAATCCCGCCTGCCGCGCAGAGCACCGCCAGCGGTAGCATGGCCAGCGTATGGCTGCCGGTTGACTGGTTGATCATGCCGTAGACGTTCACCATTACACCGCCGCCAATCAGGTTAGCCACTGCACCAATCGCCGCTAGCCCTGCTGCCACGGTTGAAGAGGATAACCAGCCCGACGCCAGCGCCCAGAAGGGACCTTTCATTGAGTAGGCACCAATCAGAACCAGTGACAGGATCACTACGCTGCCGATCAGCGAGTCGCTGATAAAGGCAGACAGGAGACCACCGGCAATCAGGAACAGCGTTAAGGCGGTATGCCAGCGGCGCTCACCGGTGCGATCGGAGCTGCGGCCCCACACAATCATCAACACCGAGGCCAGACCATAAGGGATGGCATTGACCAGACCGGTTGTAAAGTTATCCAGACCGAATGATTTCAGCAGCTGTGGCGACCAGACGCTGAGCGTTGAGCCCGCAGCGGAGGCACCCGCGTAAATCAGCGCCATGACCCAGATGTGCTTATGGCGCAGCAGCTGCCACAGCGAAATATGGCCAATGGCTTTGCGCTGGGCATTTTCCGCTGCCAGCGTGGATGAGAGCCAGCTGCGCTGCTCAGGCGTGAGCCAGCCTGCATTATCCGGACGGTTGCTCAGCACGAAGAAGGCTGCGATACCCAACAGCACAGCAGGAATCCCCTCCAGAATAAACAGCCAGTGCCAGCCGCGCAGCCCATACCAGCCGTCCAGTGAAAGAATGGCACCGGAAATGGGTGAGCCAATAAAGTTAGCCGCGGGAATAGCGACCATAAAAGTGGCAATGACACGGGCGCGGTATTTAGCGGGGATCCAGTAGGTCAGGTAGAGGATCACGCCAGGGAAAAAGCCCGCTTCGGCAGCACCCAGCAGGAAACGCAGCACATAAAGCATTTCACGGCTCTGCACAAAAGCGGTACAGACCGACACAATGCCCCAGGTGATCATAATGCGCGAGATCCAGATCTTGGCACCAATCTTTTGCATCGCCAGGTTGCTGGGGACTTCAAACAGAAAATAGCCGACAAAAAACAGGCTGCTTGCCAGACCAAAAACGGCTTTAGACAGCCCGAGATCTTCATTCATCTGCAGGGAGGCCATACCAATATTGCCGCGGTCAATAATCGCGATCAGATAGCAGACGATTAAAAAGGGCAAAATTCGCCAGACGACGCGCTTTACCGTTTGCTTTTCCAGCTCTGAGGGCGCAGTTGAAGCATTTATCTTTTCAGACATGTTCTACCTCTTTACAGACGTCGTGCCCGGCAAAGCGCAGCCTTGCGGGATAAGGGGGTTGTTTTACCGTGTAAAACTATTGTTTGCAGAGTACAACTCATTATTGCGTTACCCATTTCTTGCTGTCACAGAGATGTTGCGGGGTTGGGTGAAATGTCACAAAAAGATGGCGAGATAATATCTTTTCTGTGATGGCATTAAAATTCTTTGCGACGTCTGGTGCCATAAAGCGAGGGAAAAAGAGAAGTCATTGAATGCCGGGCCTGAGAAATGGGTGGCCTGGCATAGGGTATAACGGGCAGGAAAAGCGTCGGGAATGGCCGCACAGCATAATACAGGCTGGTTTGCAGCCATTCCGTTGATCAGCTGTAGAGTTTCAGGTCGCCTGTCAGGCGGGAAATTGTCTTTTTGGGGCCTGCCAGACCGAGCGCCACCAGTGCGAGAGTGGAGCTGGCGGTGTCGCGCAGGCGCGCTTCATATTCTCCATAACTTCGACATGACTGTGCCAGCGCGCTGAAAGGCAGGACGAACAGACTTTCGTCGTCGGCGCAGCGTCGATGCAGTTCGGCTAACCTGTCACCCGCCGCCATCAGGACTGGCAGCGGGGCGGTAATGAGACCGGGAAACGTCACGCCGTCCTGGCTCTGTAGCGCCGAACCCACCAGGTTTTCCAGAGCGCGGCCGAAGCTGACGCCAGTGACGCTGGCGGCATTCATTGCCAGACCAGCAGGTAACTCTCTGTCGATGATAAGTGCACAGCGATGTAATTCAGCATCAAATTGCATAGGTTCCTCTAAGAATAGCGGGACAGAACAGAGAGAAAGTATGCGGGCTCATTGCAGATAAGTGCTTTCTCATTGGCGGAAGAAATCGCATACTTCAGGCAGGATTTTTCGCACAAACGCTGAAATCAGGCAGGAGTAACCACTAATGTCGTTGACCAGGGCAGAGATAAAAATTCTCGCGCAGCTACAGCAAGAGGGGCGTATCACCAATCAGGAGCTGGCGGAGAAAACGGGCATGTCAGCATCACCCTGCTGGCGGATGGTGCGCAAGCTGGAGCACGATGAGGTTATACAGGGCTATCGCGCGGTGCTGAACCGCAAGAAAATTGGTCTGAACGTCATGGTGTTTGTGCGGGTGATTATCGACAGCCATAGCGAAACCCAGGCACGCAAATTTGAGCAGGAGGTGATTGCCCTGCAAAATGTGGTGGCCTGCTACAGTATCGGCGGCGACAGCGATTTTTTGCTGCAGGTAGTTGCCGCCGATCTCGACAGCTATGCTGATTTTGCCATGTCAGTGGTGCGACGGCTGCCGGGCATCAAGGAGATGCAGAGCATGTTTGTGCTTAAAGAGATCAAGAGCTTGAGTGCCTGGCCGCTCGGCAAAGAGAGCCGTTAACGACGATCTTACTGCTGGCTTACCTGACGAAAACGCGCGGCCTTTGCCCGGTTGCCGCAGACCGCCATACTGCACCAGCGGCGGCGATGCGCTTTGGTACGATCGTAAAACCACAGCGTGCAGTCAGGATGCTCACAGTTGCGCACCAGAGAAAAATCACCGTTCATCAGCAGATCGGCTGCCTGTTCTGCCACGGGACCGAGACGCTGCGCTGGGGTCGCCGCAGCGAAGACGCGGCGGTACCGGGGCTTCCCTTCATCATCCAGCGTCAGTTGCGGATGGCTTACCGCGCTGCAAAGAAATTTGTTCAGTTCATCTGGTTGCCAGGTGCTGCCGTTTTTTTTCTGCTGCACAGCATGAAGGATAACGTCACGCAGCTGGCGCGCCGCCGATAGCAGGGCACCCCTCGGCAGATCGCCACCTGAATCGGGCAAGGGCACGCCCGCGGTTTCAAGCCAGCGGCTGACATCCTCATCAGAATGAAAAAAATCGTATGGCTGACCATCCACCTGCGCAACGGTATTAAGAAAGTCCAGCGCGGGGTGATCGGCAATATGGACTGGTGCCTGGCGCTTCGCGTTTTTCATGTTGTTCCCCCTTACCGACCTGTCATTAACCGTTAATATAAATTTTAAACGGTTATTATGCAAAGTGTAAAAAAATCATGTGCCGTAATTCAATGAATTGACGAGTAAAAAAACATTTTGCCTGTTAATGATGTGAGTAACCTTTAAAAACGTCTTTTAAAGGTTTAGATAGTGTGCCAGGGTATTGTTGTAACCCCTAAATTTTCATTTCAACGGTTAATGATGAGGTCGCTATGTCCAGCAATCAGTTATACCCTGTGCACTATCGATTTGTAGACGCTGACGGCGTGAAGGTGTTTTATCGCGAAGCAGGCAATCCTGACCTGCCGACGTTGTTGCTGCTACACGGCTATCCCAGCTCCTCCCATCAGTTTCGCGATCTTATTCCACTGCTGAGCGATCGGTTTCACCTGATTGCTCCCGATCTTCCCGGCTTCGGTTTTACCGAGGTGCCAGAGGTGCGGCGTTATACTTACAGTTTTGATGCCCTGGGCAACACGCTAACCGCGTTTGTTGATGCACTGGCATTAAAACGCTATGCGCTCTACATCTTTGATTACGGTGCGCCCAGCGGACTGCGCCTGGCGCTGGCTTATCCTGATCGTGTTACCGGGCTGATATCGCAAAACGGCAATGCCTACCTGGAGGGCTTAGGCGAGGCGTGGCAGCCCATTCAGCAATACTGGGCGCAACCGACGGCGGAAAATCGCCAGACAGTGCATGACAATGTTTTGAATCTGGCCGGAACCCGGTGGCAATACCTGCATGGCGTCAGCGATGAGACGCTGGTGGCCCCGGAAGGCTATATGCTGGATACACTTTTGATGGAGCGGCCGGGCAATAAAGACATTCAGCTCGATCTGTTTCTGGATTACGCCAATAACCTGACGCGCTATCCGGCATTTCAGCAGTTTTTCCGCGACAGGCAGCTGCCGACCCTGGTGATTTGGGGTAAACACGATCCTTTCTTCATTCCACCGGGCGCAGAGGCCTATCAGCGGGATAACCCCGACGCGCAGGTTGAACTGCTGGACACTGGCCATTTTGCGCTGGAGACCCATGCGGCATATATCGCGCAGCGTATTAAAGAGGTCATCGGTGGTCACGCGAATTTCATGGCAGATTTTGCGGAATAGCATATGGTTAATGTTTAACCCTGTTGTGCAGGGCTGATCCCGGGGGGCAGTATGGATTATGTTATCGCCAGCAGTCTCGATGAGCTGAATGAGCTGCTCAGCAGCGGAAAGCATAAATCAGTGTTGATTGGCTATGACCTGTCCGCCGATGAGTTTTTTGGTATCGCCATGTACTGGGGCGACCGCGGCGCTAAGATCAAACGCGTTGACGGGAGTTTTTTAGTGAAAGTGGGTAAAAATAGCGTTTTCCCGGATAAGGGTATTTAACCTGCGGCAATCAAAATGTTGAGGCTGGCCACCGACAATGCGGCCAGCCTGATACCTTACTGGATTTCCGGCCAGGCAATGGCCGGAATTCCGTTAAGCTGCGGCCTGGCAAAAAGGAACCCCTGAAAATGGCTAATTCCTGCGGCTTCCAGCCACATCCACTCCTCCGGTTTTTCGATTCCTTCAGCAATAACGCCGATTTCCAGCGATGAGCAGCACTTGAGTATGGCATGGATAATGGCCTGTTTTGGCCCGCTTTTATGTATATCCGTGATCAGGTTGCGATCGATTTTTATTTTGTCTGGCTGAAAGCGCGACAGCAGCGACAGCCCGGCAAAACCAGCACCAAAATCATCCAGCGCAATGCTGATACCTGCAGCACGTAACTGCTTAACCGCCCCGGTGAATGCCTCCAGTTGGGAAATGACTTCATTCTCCGTCACTTCCACCACCACCTGTTCTGGCACCAGTCCATTTGCATGGATCTGCTCAAGCAAAAGTTCTACGGCATTGGGCACCATGACCAGTGACATAGGCAGTAAATTAATGGACAGGGTCAGGTCCTGAATATCAAGTTTTTTAGCCAGTGCAAAAGCGACACTTTTGGCTTTTATGTCAGCGGCATAAATATTTTCACCGGGAAACTGCGCGAAATAGGCAGCAGGCGTATCGCCCTCACGCGTGCGGATTAATGCTTCCAGTGAGACAATCTGCTGCATCAGCGGATCGATAATGGGCTGGAAAGCGAAGCTACAGTCCGCAGCATCAGGGGGAGCAATCGCTTTTTCCAGTTCACTCTCGAGGACGAAATTCCATGTATCAGTAGAAGGAATTTCAAAATAGTTGGCTTTTTCTCTGGCTTCGACGAAAGTCCGCAGAAACTGCAGCGCACGATCGTCATAGGTCAGCTGATATTTTGAAGTGCCCTTATTTAGTACCGCCTGTAATACGGTTTCTTTGTCATATTTACGCAGATCGAAAAGTTCCATGCCGACGTTGCCAAAGCGGCGTGAAGGGGCATAGTCATACATCAGTTCAACCAGATTATGATGACGGCTGTCGGCGCAAATGCGTTCGTAAATGGCTTTTACCGCCTCATCAGAACCTTCTAACAGCTGAAAAAAGTGAGTGCCATCAAACAGCAAAATGCCGGTAACGTCAAAGTTCTCATTAATTTTATTGGCGTCTGTCGCTAAATTATCCAGCGTTTTGACTGGCACGTCGTCAGACAGATGACTGCGATAGATAATGGTTGTCAGCATGGATAATTCCGATCTTAGCTTTTGAGAGGCACACATTAACAGACGAAGCGCTGGTAATGTCTAGCGCTTTTTTTTGGTATTGAAAAAATCTTCTGGTGAGGGGGAAGTAAAAAGCCTGGGTGATAAATAAAAGCAGGTTGTTTTGCCTTTGCCTGTCAGTGCCGTCATTCATCATAATCTTATAATTTATATTCTGTTGCCAAAAGAAAATGAGAATTTTTATTGTTCAGTTCCACCGCCTGACTCGCCGGAGTTCAGCCGCTGCACGTACAGTGTAGATGCGGATATGGCCGGGTTATATGTTAACAGGTTGTGTCCGCAGGCCTCTGCGATCGCGGGCGTCTGGGTATTTTGTCGTAAACAGCAGCCCGCACTCAGAGGAAAACCTGCTGATGTTTTATAAGCAGCAGATTAAATCTTATCGAATAATTTATTTAATCTTGCCCTCATTATCTTTTTAATGCGGGCTGGTCTTTCACATTATTGCACTTCTGATGATGAGGGCGTATCAGCCTGCCAGTAGAGCGGTGAACCATATACGTGCACGAAATAGTCGATCACTGCCCGAACATGCAGAGGGGGATGGCGGGTATTCGGGTAAATCGCGGCTATGTGCTGCGGAGCGGTATTAATGCCCGATTCATATTCCTCCAGCAGTCTGACTAATTTTCCGCTTTGCAGATGTTCGCCTATCAGCCAGTCGGGAAATAAAACGATTCCCATGCCGCCCAGCGCAGCGGTCAGCAGAGTATCGGCGTTGTTAGAAGAAAGCAGTGGCATTACTGGATAGTGAATCCAGGGGTGAATGCCCTGTCTGAACAGCCAGCGATTTGCGCCAGCGGAGCCACGATAGACCAGACAATGGTGTTCGCTCAGCGCTTCAGGCCCGGTGAGAGGGCGGTGTTTCGCGAGGTAAGCGGGAGAGGCGGCAAGGTAGTAACGCTGGGTGCCCAGCACGCGTGCGTGAAAAGAGGAGTCGGTAAGCGTACCGATGCGAAAGATCAGATCGGTTGCGGTCCGATGCGGATCAACATAGTCATCGGTCAGCGTCAGCTCAATCTCCAGCTGTGGATAGCGTGCGGACAACCCTGCCAGCCAGGGCGCAATATGCCGCTGGCCAAAAAACACGGGTGCGTTCAGGCGTATCAGTCCAGAAGGCTCCAGCGAGCGCTCCAGCAGCATCTGGCGCGCCTCGTTAAACTGGTTATCTATGGTACGCGCATAGTTAACGAACAGCCGGCCCGCCTCAGTGGGGATCACCGCACGCGTATTGCGGTAAAACAACTGCTGCCCCAGTGCGTCCTCCAGTTGCAAGATAGTGCGCGACACTACCGATGCCGAAACTCCTTCACGGCGGGCCACTACTGAGAAATTTTGAGCATCAAAGACGCTGAGAAAAAAGCGCAGCGCGCGCATATCAATTGAACCGGTGATGTCCATTAATGCAATTCCTGCAAAGGTGTTTGCCACACTATAGCGTTTTTCATCTTAATCGGCTGCATTATGCTGTTCCGCCTCGAATTCAGGGAGTCGTTATGCAACTGATATTTATTTTTCTGGTTATTGCGGGGGGGATGGGGCTGTCGGTCGAAGCAGGTCTGCTGGGCCCGCTGGGGCAGCAGGTCGGCGATCTTTGGGCGACCTTCAGCATTTTTGGCGTCGGTGCCGCGCTGACTTTCCTGCTGATGCTGTTTTTCAGCCCGCGTACCAGCCCCTCATTCTTTGCTCAGCCCGGCTGGCAGCTGCTGGGCGGCATTTTAGGCCCTGGCTATGTGGTCATTCTGACGCTGGCGACGCCGGTGACAGGCATCGCGATGACGATGATTGGCATCCTGGCCGGACAGGTATTTAAGAGCCTGGTGATTGACCATTTTGGTCTGCTAGGCACACCGCATCGCAGAATCGACGGCAAACGTGTTATTGCGCTGGTATTTATCATTATCGCGCTGGCGCTGGTGGCTAAGGGGTAATATGACGATTTTCATGATTGGTTTAGCGGTGCTGGGCGGGGCGCTGTTGAGTATTCAGGCAGCCATCAATGGTCAGCTTGGCAGTAAAGTGGGTGTCTTCCGCTGCGCCTTTCTGACCTTCGCACTGGGTGCGGTAGTCACAGCATTGCTGATTTTCTTTTTCGAACCGGCGCAGCCGCATACATTGTTAGAGGTGCCAAAATGGCAGTTGCTGGGTGCGCTGTGCGGTGTTCCCTATATCGTGATTATGGTGCTGGCGGTGCAGCGCATCGGCACGGCGGTTGCGACCGTTGCGGTGATTTTTGGTCAGCTCACGATGAGTATGCTGATCGATAATTTTGGCTGGCTGGGCAATGCCGCTATCGCCTTCTCACCCAGCCGTCTGGGCGCGATTGTTTGTCTGGCGATTGCGCTGTTTTTTATTTACAGCAGTAACCGTCCCCAGAAAGTGCGTCAGTAAGCTTTCCGCCTGTGCCCCTACGCAGGCGTTCTTTGCTTCCTGCTGTCTGCATCCGGCCGGATTTCAAATAACTGTTAAACTTAGTGTTTGTGCTTAACAGGGGGAAATATGAAATTAGGCTTCGCATGTAAGTATCTGGATGCAGACTTCAAACAACGTTTCCCGTTCAAGAGCACCACCCGCACGCGCTTTCTCGGCCTGCAGCGGGAGGCACAGATCGCACTGATTGAAAATCTGGCCCGTATGAACCTGACGCAGCTGGCCGGGCTGCTGGAAACGCTGGCCACTCAGCCAGAAACGCTGCGCATGTTGCGCATCGGCAGCGATCTTCTGCCGCTCTATACCGTGCCTGAAGCCACGTCGCTGTACCGCGAATTTTTACCCGATCTCTATCCGCTGTTTGAGCGCTGCGGTGCACTGGCGCGTCAGCACGGTATCCGCTTATCTTTCCATCCGGGACAATACTCGGTTCTGGCATCTGATAATCCCAATGTGGTGCAGCGCGCCATTGAGGATGTCGAGTACCACGCGCTGTGCGCCACGCTGATGGGCTATGGCAAACAATTTCAGGATTTTAAAATTAACATCCATATGAATGGCAAAGCAGGATTCGCTGGTTTTCGCCAGGCGTTCGGCCAGCTCACTCCCGAAGCGCGCAATATGCTAACGGTAGAGAATGACGAAATTTCCTGCTCGCTGGATGACGTTTTGCAGGCGAGGGGGCTCTGTCCCGTTGTGCTGGATATTCATCATCACTGGGTGAAAGAGAATGCGTTTATCCGGCCCAGTGATAGCCGTATTCCGCTGATTCAGGAGTCATGGCGTGGCGTCCAGCCGGTGCTGCACTACTCGATCTCTCAGGAGGGCCTCATTCCAGAACATGGCTACCCTGACCAGAACAGCCTGGGAGTGGCGAAAACAAAATTGCGCGCGCACTCGGATTACTACTTCAATTCCACCCTGAATGACTGGGCGCTCTCTTTCAACACCTTCGATATTATGTGCGAAGTGAAAATGAAGAATCTCGCCAGCCAGCAGCTTTATGACTATGCGCTGGCGACAAAGGTTATCGATCCCAGCCCAGCTGCGCAGTAATGGCGCGGCGATAGGGTGTGTCGATTTGTGCAGGAACCTGCATGATATAGGCGCGGGCGTGAGCAGCCTCTTCGCCTTTCAGCTGTTGCAGGTGGTTAACCGCCTGCGACAGCGTAGGAATCAACCCTTCGACATGGCCAAATTTCGGCGGCAGGGCCGTCCAGATAACGGCATCCAGATCGCGCTCGCGCGCCCAGTCAGCCAGCACGCCAGGCGTTTGTGGCGTCACAGACAATATACCCACCCCGTCAACACGCTTAGCGGGAATGCCTTCCCGTTTGCGCAGCAGCACAGCGGCCTCGTCCAGATCCCGTGCGGCTAACCGCGCCCAGAGGACTGGCACCGCAGGTGCATTAATACAGATCGCCGTAGAGAGTTCGCCACCGTCACTGGTACGAGAAAATTCGACAGGGAGCAAAGGACCATCCTGATACCAGTCGCTCTCAACCGGAAGCTCGCCCGATTTCCAGATCAATGAACCCCAGCCAAGACAGGCAATCTTCATCGTGCATTCCTTAGAGAGCGAGCGGGGAAGGAAAATCAGTGTTTACGCTTGTCGCCGGGAATGGCTTCACCTTTGAAATGATGCTCGGCATTATTTCGATCACGCAGCGTTACGCGTGACTGATCGGTCTGTGAGTTCAGATTCTGCTGCACTTCATTGAGAGCGCGCATCAGCGCCTGATAGCGATCGTCGTCTTCTTCCTTTTCAGCCATGCGCTGAAGGATCTCTTTCAGCGCACGGCTGGAAACCGCTTTACCCGACAGAAGAAGCTCCAGTGTCGCTTCGCCAATCAGGATGTCGGTCAATCTTTCGTCATTACTTTTATACATATCAGTTGCTCTGCGTCACGCTGCACACCCCAGATTTCGGGGCAGGATTTAGGTGCGGTTGACTACAGAAAGAACCAGCGCACCTGGCTGGTGCCAACCTAAGTCGGCGGATACCTGCTTAAATCTTAAGGTCGTGCCAGAAAACGTAAATCTGAAAATGAGGTAGAAATTAGCGGCCTAACAACAAGCCAATTAGCTGCTGATAATGCTTTTCTTCTTCAGCAGTCGAAGCCACTTCCAGTCGTCTTACCAGCTTGGTGCAGATCCCTTTGCGGTTCACATTTTTGCCTGCGCGAAGCAATTCCACAACAATCTGTCCCAACGTTTCCTGCTGAGAAGGCAGACTGGCTTCACGGAAGTAACGCGCAATGTCTTCAGATGAAGAGATAAGGCTGCTGCTCTGACGCATAATTTCACCCCAAAAAATGAGTTTAACGATGATCAGTCGAAAAGGAACAAGTTGTACATCGACCAAAAAGATGTACAAGAATATGCAAGAAAATTGCATTAACTTTTTAGCAAAAAGTGCTCCCAGAAAATAGTGTGATCTGGTTAACCCTTTGTATTGTGGCGTTTGGGGGGCACAGAAAGAAGTTTAGCATTGTAAAAAAGTTGTACAAGTTTGGCAAAAAAAATGCCCTGCGGTTAATAGCGCAGGGCGGTCTGGGCTAAACCTGTGCCATGCCACCATCGACAAAGAGCTCTGCACCATTAATAAAACTTGCCGCGTCAGAAGCCAGAAAAGCGACAACCTTACCTATCTCATCTGGTTCACCGAGACGGCCTAACGGTACCTGCGCCGCCAGCGCGTCAAACAGGCCTTGCCGGCTCGCTTCGTCCACCAGTCCCCCTAAGCCGGGGGTGCGAACCGGACCCGGACTGACCACATTCACGCGAATGGCGCGTTCCTTCAGATCCAGTGCCCAGGAGCGCGCAAAATTGCGCACCGCCGCTTTGCTGGCGCTGTAGACGCTGAACCCGGCAGTGCCCTGCACAGAAGTGGTCGAGGCAGTCAGGATGACCGATGCACCGTCAACCAGCAGGGGAAGCGCCTTCTGCACGGTGAAAAGCACGCCGCGCACGTTAGTGGCAAAGATGCGGTCGAAATGTTCTTCGGTGATGGCACCCAGCGGTAGCATGTCGCCGCCACCCGCATTGGCAAACAGAATGTCGAGATGACCGGCGTTACGGGCGATGTCTGCATAGACTGCATCCAGCTCTGTCAGCACCGAAGCGTCAGCGCGAAGGCCGATTGCGCCATGTCCGGTCAGCGTCACGGCTTTATCCAGCGCATCCTGACGACGACCGGTAATGAAAACCTGCGCACCCTGTGCAGCCAGTTGTTGTGCTGCCGCCAGGCCGATTCCGCTGGTGCCGCCAGTGACCAGGGCGACTTTACCTTGCAGTGATGGAGTCATAAATGTGTCCTCTTGTAGGTAATAAATGGGAGTGGCTGCGCTAACCGTTGCAGCGCGTAAGCAAGGTAACCTTTCAGCGTTTATTGAAAAATACGGTAAAATGAAAAGCACTATTCCTGTGTGTGAATAATCAATGTAAGAGGGCGGCCATGGATCAACTGATGGCAATCAGAGCGTTTGCACGCGTTGTGGAGGCGGGCAACTTTACCCGGGCAGCGGATTCATTGACGATGCCGAACGCCACGCTCAGCAAACTGGTGCAGGAGCTGGAGGCGCATCTTGGTATTCGCCTGTTGCAGCGTACTACGCGCCGCGTCACGGTGACGCCGGAGGGGCGAGAATATTACGAAAAAACGCTGCGCATCCTTCACGATCTGGACGATATTGACGCATCATTCAACGTTGCGCGCAGCCGACCACGCGGAGCGCTGCGCATCGACGTAGGCGGATCGACCGCCAGCGAGGTGCTCATCCCGGCGCTGCCCGATTTTATGGCGCGCTATCCTGAAATCCGTATCGATCTTGGCGTAGCCGATCGTGCCATTGATATGATTAGCGACAATGTTGACTGTGTGATACGTGGCGGCCCATTGAACGACTCCTCGCTGATTGCCCGCCAGATTGGGTATGCAACAATGATGACCTGCGCCACGCCAGCCTATCTGAAACACTATGGCATTCCCGCGTATCCCGACGAGCTGAAGAATGGTCATCGATTGATCAGCTACCTGTCACCTCAGACCGGCCGTGCGTTTCCTTTTCGCTTTGAACGAGAGGGGGAAAGAACAGAGATCAAGGCGGACTATCGCGTGGGGGTTAACGAAAGCAATGCGCATCTGGCGGCGGCCCTGGCAGGACTGGGGATCGTGCAGACCTTTACCTATGCAACCGCTGATGCTATCCAGTCTGGACGGCTGGTGGAGATCCTCAAACCCTGGCGACCCGCACGCTATCCGTTTCACGTTGTCTATCCACAGAATCGCCACGTTACGCACCGGCTGAGGGTGTTTATCAACTGGCTGCAGGAAATCTTTCCTGAGCGAGTAGAGAAATAACGTTTTGCCGCTGCTGCGGCAAAACGTTACAGAGCATTACGCGAGCTTGATCAGTATCATGCCCGCCAGCAGCAGGCTGAGTCCGGCCCAGCCTCGGGTATTTAGCCGCTGACCAAACATTATCCAGCCCGCAGCTACCGTGGCAGCGATACCAAATCCTCCCCACAGCGCATAGGCGACCGAGAGATCGATGCCTTTTACGGCCTGAGCCAGTGCGCTGAAAGCCAGCAGCACGGACACCAGCGAAGCGATACCCGGCAGCGGATTTTTGAAGCCGTCAGAATATTTCAGAAAGATATTGGCGGCAATTTCCAGCACTATCGCCAGCGCCAGCCAGAGTATATGCACCGCATCAGCTGAAGACATGCTGCTTCTCCTCCTGCCCGGTGGTACCAGTCTTGATCAGCATGATCCCGGCGATGAGCACGGCCAGCCCAGCCATTTTGGTCAGCGACAGAGGCTCATCAAACAGCCATACGCTAAATACCGTAATAACCAGGATACCAATGCCTTCCCAGAGCGCGTAAGCAACGCCAAGCGCAATTTTTTTCACGGCGAAACTCAGGAAAATATAGGAACAGGCGATCATCACCAGCATGATGATATAACCTGTTGCGCTCTCATCCACGCTGGACCATTTCATCGCCAGCGTACCAATGATTTCGCTAAAAATAGCGAGCAACAGTAAAAACCAGGCAAACATCCTTCGCTCCTGTAGCAATCAATTAACCGATCTGCGCCGTTCGGACGCAAAAAATTATGGCAAACAGAAAGCGAGGGGCGCTAAAGCGCGCTGCGCCAGTGCTGGTCAGCAATATTCCAGACAGAGAGAGGGATAAACCGTAATAACGAAATCGCAGAGGCTACGCGCATAAATTTAACAAGACATCCACGCTGTTGCTTCTCATCGGTGGACGGATTGTACTCCTGTAATCAACACGATGCAGTTATAGCATCTGGCATTCTGTGTTTCAACGGCATTATTTTCTAATATTGATTTATAACAAAGTTTATTCTGTGGTATTGAACGAGGTACCTGATTACCGCCTTATAGTTACAACATACCAAATAAATGTTTACCCTCCAGGCATCAGCATCATTATACGGCTCAGCCAGGGCAGGGATTAAAAGGGAATTTCAGGCCCAGCGGGACCGCATTGCCTGCGCCGGGCCTGATCGTGTTAAAGCATAAATCCTGCGGTAAGTTGCTCATTGCCGCTATCGTCTGGAATGTTATAAAGCGTCGCTTTACCTGCCAGCAGTCGCTGTTCATCACTGCCTGATTTATGTGATTCGACATCAGTAATGTGATACCCAACGGCTCCCGCCTCGCGCGCTTTATCGACAAAGGCAGCATTCAGCTCTTCCATTGATGTTACCCAGCTAACTGAGGTGATGCCAAAGGGCTGCACTGAGGCAATTTCACGCTGGGTTAGCCCAGCCCGAATAAATACAGGGTTCACGCTCTGTGGAGAGAAGATTGATAATACATCCTGCACTAATTCTTTCATTAGCAAACTCCTTAAAGAAATAAACGCACATATTCGGGTTCATCGTCAATCGCGACAGGATCAATAAAAACCAGATTGTGTTATACGTTTTGTCTTTAATTGCTAATGGGATGTTATGGAAACAACGGCAAATAACTTAATGACGCTTCCCGCAGGATATTTTCATTTGATTACATTATGGCGTGTTTTGACACTGGCTGGTCGCCCGCGCACCTGATCAGAGACAGGAAGGGGACAAAACGCCTTCGCCCAAGAGCGAAGGCGGCAAAAAAGAGATATTACCAGCCTTTGATAATATCGCCTTTATAAATTTCGTTGGCTTTGTCCAGGACTTCCTGTGACTGGAAAGCCTCTTTCAGCTTCTGAATATTGGGGCTGTCTTTATTATCTTCCCGCGCAACAATGGCGTTAACGTAAGGTGAGGCTTTGCCTTCCTTAAACATGCCGTCGCGAGAGGCAGACAGGTTCGCCAGTGCAGCAAAGTTATTGTTGATGATGGAAACATACACCTGGGGATCGTCCAGTGTGCGTGCCAGCTGCGGCGTATCTACCTCAACAAACTTGAGGTTTTTCGGGTTAGCGGTGATATCGAGCGTCGTCGGCAGCAAACCCGCCTCTGGCTTCACTTTGATAAGTCCCTGCGCCTGTAACAACAGCAGACTGCGGCCCAGCGTCGTCGCTTCATTGGAAAGGGTGACAGTGGCACCATCTGGCAACGCATCCAGCGATTTAATCTTGCGAGAGTAGCCGGCGATCGGAAAGACAAAAGTGTGGGTGATGACGGCAAAGTGATAGCCACGCTCTCTGGACTGCATCGCCAGATAGGGCAGGCTCTGGAAAGCGTTGGCATCGACATCTTTATTAAACAGCGCCTCATTTGGCTGCACATAATCGTTAAAGGCGACCACATCCACATCAAGATGATATTTGTCGTGAGCCACCTGCTTAACCGTCTCCCACAAGGTCTGGTCCGGACCAGTGTTGATGGCTACTTTAATTTTACCGTCGTCATCTTTATTGCAGGCGCTAAGTAGCGTAACCGACGCCGCCAGCAGTACAGAGAGAATTTTTTTGTTCATGATCTCAATCCCTTTTGTTGTAGGGAAAGGACTATAATCTACATCTAGACGTCTGTACATCCGTTAAGGCGCGTTTGGTTGTTTTTAAAGCACCCGCCCGCTGAACACCAGGCGTTGAACAACATACCCTGAACAGGGCTGCCCGCCTCGAGGCGGGCAGCAGGCAGAGCGGTTACAGCGATTGCAGGAAGCTCAGCAGATCGTCATTCAGTCGATCCTGATGCGTCACGGCAAAGCCGTGAGGCGCATTGTCATAGACCTTCAGCGTCGCGTTAGCGATAGTTTCTGCCGCCACTTTGCCGGTGGTTTCAAACGGCACCACCTGATCGTTGCTGCCGTGGATGACCAGCGTCGGTACGTCCACGCTGGCGACATCCGGACGGAAATCGGTCTGCGAAAAGGCGGTCACGCAATCCAGCGTGCCCTTTAACGAAGCCAGCAGTGCAATATTCAGCGTCTGGGTCAGGACGCCCTGCGACACAGTCTGTCCCGCATTAAGGCCGTAAAAGGGGACGGCAAAATCGCTGATAAACTGCGCGCGGTCTTTCAGCAGTCCGGCCTGAATCCCCTCGAATACAGAGGCGTCCACCCCCTGGGGATAATCTGCCATCTTGCCGAACACTGGCGTCACGGCGCCCAGCAGCACCAGACCCGCCACGCGCGCACTGCCGTAGCGGCCGATATAGCGCGTCACGTCGCCACCGCCCATGGAGAAGCCCACCAGCGTCACGTCATGCAGATCCAGCGTCGTGATCAGGTCGTTAATGTCTGAAGCAAACGTATCATAATCGTAGCCGTTCCACGGCTGATCGGAACGGCCAAAGCCGCGGCGATCAAAGGCGATAACGCGGTAACCGCGCTCCGCCAGAAAGTTCAGCTGGCTGTCCCACATATCCGCATCCAGCGGCCAGCCATGGCTAAACAGCACCGGTTTTCCCGTGCCCCAGTCTTTGTAGTAAATCTGTGTACCGTCAGCAGTAGTCAGTGTGCTCATGCTTTTATCCTTGCAGGTGTTAGAAACAGGTGTAAAACAGCATCAAAATGCGAAGCAGCTACAGCCGAGTGCGCCCCAGAAGGCGTTCTCTTCAGCCACTGGCAGGTTTGCGCCACGGGCGAGATCATGGGAATGGCGGTGGACGCCGCATGGACCACTACAGTGGTGAACCTGAGGGCTCATGCCGACGCGGTTGCTCGCCACAGGCGGCGCGCTGCGGTAATGGCCCGGTACGTTGACAACCGGTGACCACTCTGGCAACACGGGGATCGCAGGCGGCGCTTCCTGGCTGAATGCCCCGGCGGCATAAACGATATTGCCGTCTACCAGCGTCAGAACTGACTCAATGCCTTTGATTTCTTCTTCCGGTACGCGAAAATAGTCCTTACTCAGCACTGCCAGATCGGCAAGCTGTCCGGTTTTGATCTGACCTTTTTTATTCTGTTCGCTGGAAAACCAGGCGCTGCCCTGTGTCCAGAGCATCAGGGCGGTGTCACGGTCGAGGCGGGCGTTCACGTCATACATCTGCATCCCGCCTACGGTGCGCCCGGAAACCAGCCAGTAAAGCGCGGTCCAGGGGTTATAGCTGGCAACGCGCGTGGCGTCGGTGCCCAGGCCAACAGGCACGCCCGTTTCCAGCATGCGTGCGACCGGAGGCGTATGGCGGGTGGCTTCGATGCCATAACGTTCGGCAAAGTATTCCCCCTGAAACGCCATACGGTGCTGAACGGCAATACCGCCACCCAGGGCTTTTATACGATCGATATTACGCTGGGTAACGGTCTCTGCATGGTCGAAGAACCAGTGCAGGCCGTTGAAGGGGATGTCACGGTCGACTTTCTCAAACACGTCGAGCATGCGGCTAATGGATTCATCGTAGGTCGCGTGCAGGCGGAACGGCCAGCGGTGCTCTACCAGGTGGCGCACCACGCGCTCCAGCTCATCCTCCATGCCCGGTGCAAGATCCGGTCGCGGCTCGAGGAAATCCTCAAAATCGGCGGCAGAGAAGACCAGCATCTCTCCCGCGCCGTTATGGCGGAAGTAGTCACTTCCCTGGCCCGGCGTCAGCATGTCGGTCCACTTTTCAAAATCTTCCAGTTCGTGTCCGGGACGCTGAGTAAAGAGGTTATAGGCGATACGCACCGTCATCTGCTTTTTCTGATGCAGCTCAGCAATGACCTCATAATCTTCGGGATAGTTCTGGAAACCGCCACCCGCATCAATGGCGCTGGTCAGGCCAAGACGGTTCAGCTCGCGCATAAACTGGCGCGTGGAGTTGACCTGCTGCTCCAGCGGCAGCTTTGGCCCTTTAGCCAGCGTGGCATAAAGGATCATCGCATTGGGGCGTGCAATCAGCATGCCGGTCGGGTTGCCGTTACTGTCGCGCTGAATTTCGCCACCGGGCGGGTTCGGCGTATCGCGGGTGTAGCCCACCACCTTCAGCGCTGCGCGGTTGAGCAGAGCGCGGTCGTAGAGGTGCAGCACGAATACCGGCGTGTCGGGCGCGGCATCGTTTATCTCATCCAGCGTCGGCATGCGGCGCTCGGCAAACTGAAATTCTGTCCAGCCGCCTACCACACGTACCCACTGTGGCGAGGGCGTGCGCAGCGCCTGCTCTTTCAGCATGCGCAGTGCGTCAGCTACCGAAGGGACGCCTTCCCAGCGCAGTTCAAGGTTGTAGTTGAGGCCGCCTCGGATCAGGTGCAGGTGTGAGTCGTTCAGGCCAGGAATGGCGGTGTGGCCCTTCAGATCAATGACCCGGGTGCCCTCGCAGTGATGCTGCATAACATCGGCAAGGCTACCCACCTCAAGAAATTTGCCGTCGCGGATCGCGACCGCGTCTGCCAGCGGATTTTCACGATCCACCGTATGAAACTGGCCGTTCGTCAGAATGACGTCCGCTTTGCCCAACGTAACCATACCTTCTCCTTAAAATGAGTTCCCGCCCAAAAAATGAGCAGGGCAGGACATGGCCGGATTATCATCAGCGGGCTGGCGCAGCGTCTAGTTATACAAAGGTATAGTTATACCCACAGATAATAGCCGCCTGCGAAAAAGCCTCATAGACTGCGCCCAGACAGCTCTGCCAGAGAGCTGTTGCTTAACGTCATAAAAAATTGATGAATTCAGCTAATTAACCTCAATGGGCCCAATCATGACCAACAGTAAACTTGAAGTTCTGACGCCGCATAACAGCCAGATTATCTTCATCGATCAGCAGCCGCAGATGGCGTTCGGCGTTCAGTCGATTGACCGTCAGGTTCTGAAGAATAATGTTGTCGCGCTGGCAAAAGCGGCAAAAGTTTTCAATATCCCGACCGTGCTGACGACCGTAGAAACGGAGAGCTTCTCCGGTCACACTTTCCCGGAGCTGCTTGATGTGTTTCCTGGTCAGGATATTCTGGAGCGTACCTCTATGAACTCCTGGGATGATCAGAAAGTCCGCGATGCGCTGGCGGCGAACGGCAAAAAAAAGGTGGTGGTGTCGGGTCTGTGGACCGAAGTCTGCAATAACACCTTTGCGCTCTGCGCGATGCTGGAGGGCGGCTATGAGATCTATATGGTGGCGGATGCGTCAGGTGGCACCACTAAAGAGGCGCACGACTATGCCATGCAGCGCATGATTCAGGCCGGCGTGATCCCGGTGACCTGGCAACAGGTGATGCTGGAGTGGCAGCGCGACTGGGCGCATCGCGACACCTATGATGCGGTGATGAATATTGCCAAAGAGCATTCTGGTGCTTACGGCATTGGCGTTGATTACGCCTACACCATGGTGCACAAAGCGCCTTCGCGCCAGAAGAGCGAACATCGCACGCTGGCACCTGTACCTGCGCCGGTTCGTTAATCCCCCTTGCTGGCCGGTATCACTATCGGCCAGCGCTTGAACGATCCTGACACTCTTGACTCTGTTAAACGCAGCGTATTGAGGGTGTTGATCAGGAATGCGCTGAGCGGCTGGGGCTGAGTACGCTGTGACCGTCGGGCGGCTACCGGACCGAAAGCATTGCGT
This sequence comes from Pantoea sp. KPR_PJ, assembly GCF_041386365.1. Taxonomy (NCBI): domain Bacteria; kingdom Pseudomonadati; phylum Pseudomonadota; class Gammaproteobacteria; order Enterobacterales; family Erwiniaceae; genus Pantoea; species Pantoea sp. KPR_PJ. The sequence goes on from NZ_JABMIK010000001.1 coordinate 547,541, forward strand.
CGGGTGCGTGGCTGCGCAAGAGCGCGACCGATATGCACCAAATGGCGATGCTCATCCTTAACGTCAGGCTAACAGAGAGGGGTGGCATTGAACTGTTCAGGGTGTTGTTAAGCGGGAGCAGGCCGTCGGTACTGTTTATTTCGGTCAGTACAGAGGCGCTTGTGTTCAGGCAGGGCCACATACCCGTTGCCATCGCCTTATGCTTAACCCTGTGAATAGCGGTGTGTTGCGGGCGATCATGGGCCGCGAATGGCAGGCAGCGGTCGCTGAACCTCTCTTTCTGACGGCGCAGAGGCCAGCGTGACAAGGCAGACTTCGCGCCATCCTCAAACGGCAGCAGAACAGACGCTGCGCGCTATCCCGAGCGCAGCACCACCGCATATTCGGCTTGAGCTTGTGCTAAAAACCTTCACTACTTAAGCAGTTCCAGCCGTTCGGCAAATCTCACCAGTTCAGACACCGAACGCGCGCCCATTTTTTCCATGACCCGCCTTTTGTGTACCTTGACCGTGATTTCGCTGACGCCCAGTTCGGCGGCGATTTGCTTATTTAGCCGCCCACGAACCGCCAGCAGCATCACTTCAGACTCGCGTGGCGTAAGAGACTGAAAACGTTGGGTATAGTCACGTTTCTCCGCCGACAGCGTCAACGTCTGTGCCGACACCTGCAACGCCTCAGTCACCGCCTCTATCAGCGCATCGGGTGCCACGGGTTTGGTGAGGAACTCCTGGGCACCGGCTTTCATGGCCTTTACGCTGAGCGGGATGGTGCCAAAGCCGGTGAGAAAGATTGCCGGAATGGTGTAACCACGCTGGCTAAGGATCTGAGTAACTTCAAGGCCACTGATCGCGGGCATATTGAGATCGAGGATCAGGCAAGAGGGAAAACGATAGTCCGGTAACGCTAAAAATGCCTGCGGTGAAGTAAAGGACTCCACCACAAACCCTGCCGAACTCAGCAGATTATCGACAGCGGCGATAATTGACTTGTCATCGTCTAAAAGATAGACAGTGTGAATCATATTAACGCTCATTATTCAGGCGCTGAACGCGCATAACTTATTGATATGGAAGATTACAGTGTTACCATACCGGCGCAAAATCTGCATTGTAACAAAAGAATAACGGATGTAACAAATATTAAGCATTAAGCGAGAAAAATGTTTCCTGCGCTCTTTTTGGACCCTGTTATCGCCTCTCAGACGGCTGATTTCCCCGTTTTGTTGATAAAAAGACGTTTTTCGCATCCGTACGGGAGAAGATAGCCTGAGCCGTTTTAAGCATTTTGCCAGCCGAAGCTAAACCGGAAGCTGTCCCGCTGACTGAAAAGCAGGGTGAGTACGCAGCAGCGCGGTAATCGCCTTAAGATGGGTACGAAGCTGACCGTGCAGCTCGCGAATTGCCGGCGAGAACTGCCTGCGGTGCGGGCAGATCAGGTTTAGCGGTGCGGGTTCGCCCGGCTGTTCAGGCAGCAGGATCTCCAGGCGACCTGCCAGCACGTCGGCGCTGACGTCGATCCAGGACTTATAGACAATGCCCATGCCGGCCACTGCCCAGCGGCGCGCCAGATCGGCATCATCGCTCATCATCCGACTGCTGACCGTAAGCTGACGACGCACGCCGTTGTCAGGAAAAGACCATTTGTCATAGGCATGACCGTTCAGCATATAAAGCAGACAGTGATGCTGTAACAGATCTTCCAGCTGTTGAGGTCGGCCATGTTTTGCCAGGTAAGCGGGAGAAGCGGCCAGCACGCGACGGTTATCCTCTGCGAGCGGCAGCGCCACGTAGCTGCTGTTTTCCAGAATGCCGTAGCGCAGGGCAATATCCACCGGGTCGCGAAACACGTCGCTCACCTGATCGGACAGGTAGAGCCTCAGGGAGAGTTTCGGATGGCTGGCGCAAAAGTCGGTAATCCACGGCAGCAGGATATTACGGCCAATATCAGAAGGAACGGCAATTTTAAGCTCACCCTGCAACTCGTCGTCATTACCCTGCAAACGCTCTGCGCCCGCCTGAACGATACTCAGCAATTCCTGCGCGTAGGGTAGCCAGGCTTCGCCTTCTGCCGTCAGCCGCAGGCTGCGCGTCGAGCGGGCAAAGAGCCGTTTATTAAGGTCACGCTCCAGACGATTAACCGCTGCGCTCACCTGGCCCGGCAGGATCGCCGCCTCACGCGCGGCACTGGAAAAACTGCCAAGCGCCGCAGCGCGAACAAACAGGGTAACGTCTTCGAGGCGAATCATACGAATTCCCGTGAATAAACAGTAAAACGAGCGCCTGCCAGTATGATTTTGCATAACCGGGGACGCAAGCCAGCAGAGGTTATTCTCTGCAGGAAAAAGCAAAGTGGGCACTGATTTTCACTCCGGGAGTGAAACTGCTGCTGTCCTGCCCGGGTTTATCTTCTGGCCGCCGCATCCTAAGCTGTTTCACATTCCGGCAAACCTCACTATCGAGAAAGGGAGAAAACATGAAAGCCATCGTTTACAGTCAGAATGGATTACCGATTAACGATCCCCAGTCGCTCTACGACACCACGCTGCCGACGCCGCAGCCAGGCGCACACGATCTGTTGGTTAAAATCGCCGCCATTGCCGTTAACCCGGTCGATACCAAAGTGCGCAACGGCGCACCCACGACGCAGCCGCGCATTGTAGGCTGGGACGCCACAGGAACGGTTGAGGCCGTGGGTGAAAGCGTGACCTTGTTTAAGCCCGGCGATGAAGTCTTTTACGCAGGTGCCATCGACCGTCCAGGCTGCTACGCCGAATATGGACTGGTGGACGAACGTATTGCCGGGCATAAGCCCGCTTCGCTGAGCTATGCGGATGCTGCCGCACTGCCGCTGACCTCGCTGACCGCCTGGGAACTGCTGTTTGACCGTCTGGAAGTAAAAGAAGACGAAAACGAAACCTTGCTGATTATTGGCGCAGGCGGCGGCGTGGGTTCCATTCTGACGCAGCTGGCCAGCAAGCTGACCAGGCTGCGCGTTATTGCCACCGCATCACGCCCGGAAACGGCCGACTGGGTGCGTGAGCTGGGCGCGCATGACGTTATCGATCACAGCAAACCCCTGACCGAAGGACTGCGTGAGATTGGCCTCTCTGGCGTGCGCTATGTGGCCAGCCTTACGCACACTGATACGCACTATCAGCAGATTGTTGAGGTGCTGGCACCGCAGGGGCGTCTGGCGTTGATTGACGATCCCGAAACGCTGGATGCGATGCCGCTGAAGCGTAAGGCGATCTCTCTGCACTGGGAGCTGATGTTTACCCGCTCACTGTTTCAGACGCCAGATCTGGTGCGCCAGCATGAGATCCTTGAAAACGTGCGCCGCCTGATTGATGACGGCACGCTGCGCACCACCCGAGGCGATCACTACGGCACCATCAACGCGGAAAACCTGCGTCGTGCGCATGCGCTGATAGAGAGTCATCGCGCACGCGGCAAAATTGTGCTGGAAGGATTTTAAGCAAAGGCACGCCGCGTAAGGCGGCAGTGACGCATCCGGCATAACAGGCCTGGCTTAGCAGCCAGGCTTTTTTTTACGCTCGGCTTTGCAGTGACTTTCCATTCAGCTGATTCCTGCCATGATTTAACGCAGCGGGAAAATAATTGCGGTAAGTAACTTTTACGGGGAAAGCTATGTCATTGCGATCGCTCCAGGCGTTGTGTCTGGTCAATTTTTTTATGGCGGATGTGCGGGATGGTTTAGGGCCTTTTCTGGGCATTTTCTTAACGGAGCATCACTGGCGAGCGGATGACATTGGCTGGGTGATGACGGCAGGCGGCATCGCTGGCCTGGCGGCCACCATACCCGCCGGGTTAATTACCGATGCAACACGCTACAAGCGCGGTGTGCTAATCACAGGGTCGCTACTGATTACCCTGGCAACGCTGCTGCTCTGGTTTTTCCCCACCTCCTGGATTGCCGTCTCTTCGCAGATCATGACGGGCCTCGCGGCCGCATTTATTGCGCCTGTGCTGACCGGTATTACGCTCGGCCTGACCGGTCAGGCGGGCTTTGCACACCAGATGGGCCGAAATGAGGCGTTCAATCACGGCGGCAATATGACGGCCGCGCTGATCGCGGGTGTCGCCGTATGGTACTGGGGGACAGGGGCTGTATTCGTCCTGATGACGGCAATGGCGCTCGGAGCCGCTGCGGCCGTGCTGGCCATTCGCCGTACCGACATTGATGACAACGCTGCCCGCGGGCTGAGCCATGAAGAGCCCGCAGCTGAACTGCCTCGGCTGTCGCTGATTGTTCGCCATCCGGCGCTGCTGATCACGGGGTTGACGCTGCTGCTGTTTCATTTGAGCAACGCTGCGCTGCTGCCGATGCTCAGTATGCGTGCCGCCGCCTCACACAGCAGTGCGATTCCGGCCGGGGTATATGCCGCCGCGACCGTGGTGATCTCACAGTGCGTAATGATACCGGTTGCGCTCTTCGCCGCCAGCCGCGCCCAAAAACAGGGGTTTCCGCTACTGATTACGGCTGCGCTGCTGGTGTTACCGCTTCGTGCCGCGGTAGCCTCGTTGTATTCGGACGCCTTTTCGATGATCCCGGTGCAGATTCTGGATGGGGTTGCTGCCGGACTGCTCGGTGTCGCCGTCCCGGGATATGTGGTGAAACTGCTGGAAGGCAGCGGCCATACCAATGCCGGACAGGGTTTTATCATGCTGTTACAGGGCAGCGGCGCGGCATTAAGTCCTGCGCTGGCCGGTAACATTGCTGCCCACTACTCCTACAGCGCAGCTTTTGGGGTGCTCGGTATCATTGCCCTCTGTGCATTGATTTTATGGTGGACGAGCCGCTTCTTTTCAGGCAAAAAGCGGTGGAATTTTCAGAGCTGACCCGCGGGTCGGCAGCGTATTGGTTTATTTAATGACGAGGTATCAAGGAAATCAGGTATGTTGTTGCGTCTCTTATCATTGCTGTGGCTGTTAGCGGCAGTTACGTTCACGCCAGCCAGAGCGAGTGAAATCAATCTCTACTCAGTGAATACGGGGTCGTTTGTCTATCACCTTATGGGCAACCACGGCCTTTACACGGAAAAATTTGGCAACCAGTTCTTCTCGGCAGAGCGGCGGTTCTCTGAAGACTCGCCTTACAGCTTTTTAGCGGGGACGCTGAAAAACAGCTACGGGCACCGCTGCATCGCACTAGGCGTGCGTCGCGACTGGACCACGCAATCACCCTGGACCTTTAAGGGTGTCTATGGCTATACCGGTGAGTTTTTTGCCGACGCGTTCAGCCACTGCGGCGATGAGGGTGTTTATCACTCCTTCAGAAACGCCACCGGCGTGGGGTTTGCCCCTTATATCTACCATGCCGTGCAGTACAACTTTACGGACTATTTTGGCGTAGAGAGTGGCATTATTTTTCCTACAGTGTTTGTAGTCAGCGTGCAGTGGAGCTTCAGGTAGCGACGGCGAACCATGCCGGTGTTGACAGTATTGCTCTCCAGGGCGAGGCATCAGGAAAAGAGATAAGCACGGCATCGGATTACCGTGCTACCGGACACCCTGCTGATGGGGGAGTCTCATCGGTGCTGGCGCCCGGGCAGAAACGCCTGCTGACGATGCGGAGTTATCTTCTCGTTTGCCAGAACCCTTGCTGCAACGCGAGCGTCTCCTCCTCAATCTCGTGCACCGGCCCAGTCAGAACAATCGCTTTTTGCCCATGCCTGAATACGGTCGCAGCGGGAAGGCTCATGGTGGGATTTTCAGGGTGATTTCCCGTACAGGCCAGCAGCCGCGCTTCGCTTATGCCGTAGACTACCCGACCAATGTTGGCCCAGTAGAGGGTAGCGGCACACATACAGCACGGCTCGACCGCCGTATAGAGCGTGCAGCCCCAGAGGTACTCCGCCGTAAAATTACTCGCCGCGATGCGGGCAAGGGTAGATTCGGCGTGATTAACCGTGTCGATATTGCACTGCGTCAGCAGCACCGTTTCGTTATCAGGAGCAACCAGCACCGCACCGAAAGGGTGGTTGCCCAGCGCCACCGCACGTTTACCCACCTCGTTCGACATACGCAGAAAGTGAATGTCCGTATCGTTATGCATCTTTTTCTCCTTTGCGGCTGTTCAGTAAGATATTCAGCAGCACCGCAGTAAAACCGCCCAAAAAAATCCCGCTGTCAAAAATCAGCTTTAACGAGGGGGGCAGCGTGCTAAAGAGCGCCGGGAAGGCTACGGGTATCACTCCCACGCCGACAGAGACGGCGACGATCAGCAGGGTATTGTCATCGCTGAAGCTGACCTCTTTGAGCTGCTGGATGCCCGCCGCCAGCGTCATGCCAAACATCAATATTGCTGCGCCACCCAGTACCGGGCGCGGAATCGCAGAAATGATCGCCCCCAGCATGGGAAACAGGCCGAGCAATACCAGAATGAGCCCTGCGGCAGCCAGCACCGAGCGGCTGGTAATGCGCGTCAGCATCAGCAGCCCGGCATTCTGGGAGAAGGCGTTGTAGGGAAAGCTGTTGAGGCAGCCGCCTATCATCGTGGAGAGGCCGTCTGCGCGCAGGGTGTTAGCCAGGCGCTGCGACGTGGTGGGGTGACCCATCAGTTTATCAATCAGCAGCACATTGCCGGTGGTCTCGGTCATCACAATTATCATCGCCAGGCAGGAGACCAGCACCGGCACGGCGGAAAACTCCGGCAGGCCAAAGGCGAAAGGCAGGGTAAAGCCGATCCAGGCCGCCTGACCGACAGCGGAGAAGTCGGTCAGCCCGGCGATAAATGCGATAAGCGTTCCTGCCAGCATCCCGGCCAGGATGCTGAAATTGCGTACAATGCCACGCGTTTTGCAATAGAAAAACAGGGTGATGACCAGGGTTGCCGCGCCAAGAAGTAAATGAGGCAGGCTGGCGAAATCGGGCGCATCCGGGTTACCGCCGCCCATCCAGATTGCCGCAGCCGGCATCAGGGAGATACCGATAATGGTGATGATGCAACCGGTGACCAGCGGCGGAAAAAAGCGAATGAGTCGACTGAAGAGGGGCGCAACGAGCAGGGTAAACAGGCCGCACGCAATCGCTGAGCCAAACAACGTGGCCATTCCGTACTGCTGACCAATCAGCGCCATAGGGGCCAGCATGATAAACGAACAGCCCTGAATCAGCGGCAGTCGCCCGCCAAAGCGCCCAACCCCAATCGACTGAAGCAGGGTTGCCAGCCCCGAGGTTAACAGGCAGGCGTTAACCAGCGTCACCGTCTGCGTACTGTTTAATCCCATGACCGACGCAAGAATCAGGGGAACCGTCACCGTACCCGCGTACATTACCAGTACGTGCTGTAAGCCCAGCGACATTATGCGCCTGACGCTCAGCGAATCTTCAGCTTTTTTTTCTGTCAGCAGCGTTGCCATACACACTCCTCGTTAAACCTGTTAACAGCCGGAAGCCCACCTTATCGGTAAAAAAGTGATACAAGTAAGCGAGCTGTTTTCAATAAAATTGAAAGGTGAAGGGCATGTTGAAATATTCATTAGATCAACTTATGGCATTTGATGAGGTGGCCAAATCGGGTTCGTTCTCTTCAGCCGCACGGCGAATGAGAAAATCGCAGTCGTCAGTGAACATGGCGATGAGCAATCTGGAGCTGGAACTGAACCTGACGCTGTTTGAGCGCACGCCGCGCCAGGTAAGGCTGACGGCGGAAGGTGAGGTATTACGGGAGTATGTCAAAACCATACTGGAACGCTGCCACGCTTTTGAACAACGCGTCGCCGCTTTCAACGATCAGATTGAGAGCCATGTCAGCCTCGCCATTGAGCTTCCTTATGCCACCATTGCGCCAGTGCTATACGAATTCTCTATGACCTTTCCTGAAGTGGATATTCATATCAGAGAGCCGTTCCGCGGCGATGTGGAAGCCATGGTGAGAGACGGTCAGGTCGATTTAGGCATTGCGCTTTCTCATCCGGTAGAGAGCGATAAAGTCGCGTTTACTCAGCTGGGGAAGGTCGTCATGGTGCATGTCGTCAGTGCCGGGCATCCGCTGGCGCAACGGCTTCCCGTCTCCTTTGCTGATTTACATAACTGGCGACATATCACGTTTGGCTCACAGGAAAAGAAGATTGCGACCACGGAATATCTCGACAGCCCAATGCGCTGGCAGGTGGAGAGCTACAGCGCCATGCTGGACGCAACACTGGCGGGACTGGGGTGGGCGTCGCTACCGCGTGAGTTTGTCAGCCATGAACTGCGTGCCGGTACGCTGACTGAACTGCGCCAGCAGGAGTATCCCCATACCGACTGGATTGTGGGCGTGGACCTGCTCTGGTCCAGGCAGGCGAAGGCGGGCAAAGCGCAAATCTGGCTGCGCGATCGCCTGGTCAGACACAAAATTTTCGAGCAGGACACGGCGGGAAACCGTACCACGCTGTAGCCTGCGCGAGCTTCACTGTACAAAGCGTGTACGCCTGCGGTGGATTACCTTGCAGTAATGACAACGCTTTGCCTTTTATTGTGCGAAATCATTTGGCCTGCTGCCCTTTTTACCAGACAATTTGCCGCTCTGAAAATCACCCGGTCTGATGTGCCAGGTCGGGAAGCATGAATCACTGCACACCCGCATCTGAACAGCCGTCACGCAAAGTCGAATTAATGAATACTACAGTCAGTTCCGAAAACAGAGCAGTCAGGGGGCCTTCATGGTCATGGAAAGATACCATCTGGATGATGGGAATGTATGGCACTACGGTGGGAGCGGGCACGCTTTTTTTGCCGGTTGAGGTGGGCACGCGAGGACCACTGGTCTTTCTGACGATGCTGCTGCTGGGCTTGCCGCTCTCCTTGATCCCGCATGTGCTTATCTGCCGCATCTTTATGCGAGACAATCAGGTGGACAACGCAACGCTGCCCCTGTTTGGCAAATTCTTTGGCCCAAAAGGCCGCCAGGGTATCAAACTGTTTTTCTGCATCGCCCATTTTCCGGTGACGCTGGTCTATCTTGTCTCGCTGGTTAACGCACTGGACAATTACCTGACCGCCCACCTGCATTTTGCCGCGCTAAATCGCGCGCTGCTTGCGGTGATCACGGTGGGGCTGTTGTTTATCCTGTTAAGCAAAGGCCGCGATCGGGTTGTCACAACCATGAGCTCGCTGGCCATCCCCTTTGCGCTTTGCCTGCTGGTGATTGCGCTGATGCAGATCCCCGCGTGGCATCCTGCTAATTTGACCAATGCGATACGCGAAACCACCAACGTGCCAGCCAGCCATTCGCTGAAGGCGCTCTGGCTGGCGCTGCCGCTGATCACTTTCTCATTCTGTTCTGCACCGATGCTGTCGCCGCTCTCTTCCTGGTATCTGGAGGAGGGCAAGGGCGGGGAAGCCAAAGCGGTACGCGTGATCCGGCTGGCCTATGGGGCTATCTTCTTCAGCATTATCTTTTTTGTTCTGAGCTGCATGATGAGTATGCCGCGCGAACTCTTTATCTCGGCCAAAGCGCAAAATCTCAATGTGCTTTCCGTGATGGCGGGGAACGGTTTCGGCAGCCTGCTGTTTATCGTCGCACCCTTTATTGCGATGGTGGCGATGACCAAGTCCTTTCTTGGGGTATGTCTGCCGGTTGCCGAAATTTTCTCTTCGCTGGTTGGCGATGCGGCGGGTCTGAAAGGCGAAGCGGGGCAGAAGCGGGCAAAAACGATCGCCTTCACCTTGCTGTTTGCGATGTCGCTGGCGATCACTTATGACAATCCGGACGTAATTTCGCTCATTGAAACAGTCTGTGGCCCGCTGATTGCCATCTATCTGTTTGGTATTCCCGCCTGGCTGGTCTATACCCGCAAGGAGCTGCACAGCCTGAGAGGCGTCATGTCGCTGATTGTCATAGCGGGTGGCCTGCTGACGGTGTCGGCGCTTATCTACGGCATCGTTTAAGGCGAGCCCCTGCCAGGCAGGGGCTTCTTTTCTCTGGCTGCCTTCCCACCCTGAACCAACAGATACCCCGTCTCACGCCTGCCGCGTTACCTGTCTTTCACCTCTGGCCTGGCAGAGTGCAAGGCGTTTATTTCTATTTTTTTGACGAAGCCGCAAGCTTTCAGTCCGGCCGCTGCGCTGAAAAATAACACAACACTGCAATTTGTGATGCTCTACACTCAATAGTCAATCAAAAATATTGATTGACGCAACGGTAACCATCAGCAACGGTGACGATCGCAACATCTTGCGGCTATTGCCTCTGGCGCTGATGACTCATAAGAGGAGAGCACCATGAAAGCAGTTATCTACAATGGTCCTTTTGACGTTTCAGTAAAAGATGTACCCGATCCAAAGATTGTGCGTCCCACCGATGTCATAGTCCGTATCACCACCACCAATATTTGCGGCTCCGATTTACATATGTATGAGGGCCGAACCAGCTTTGAGCAAGGTCGTATCTTCGGCCATGAAAATCTGGGACAGGTTATTGAAACGGGCAGTGGTGTTGAGCGCGTAAAAGTGGGGGATTATGTTTCCCTGCCATTCAACGTGGGCTGCGGATTTTGCGAAAACTGTGAAAAAGGCTTTACCGGCTTCTGCCTTACGGCCAATCCCGGCATGGCAGGTGCCGCCTATGGCTTTGCGGACATGGGCGCGTGGGATGGCGGGCAGGCGGAGTTGTTGCGCGTGCCCTTTGCTGATTTTAACTGTCTGGTGCTGCCGCCGGATGCAGCAGAGAAGGAAGATGAGTATGTGATGCTCTCCGATATCTTTCCAACCGGCTGGCACGCGACAGAACTGGCTGGACTGCGTCCGGGAGAAAGTGTCGCCATTTATGGTGCGGGTCCGGTCGGTCTGATGGCGGCGCATTCAGCCATGATCAAAGGCGCATCAGAGGTTTTTGTTGTGGATACCCATCCAGATCGCCTGGCGCTCGCTGAAAAAATGGGGGCCGTTGCCATCAACGGTGTGGGTGAGGATGCCGTGAACAAAATTCTTGAGCTGACCCACGGGCGCGGCACCGATTGCGGCTGCGAATGCGTCGGCTACCAGTGCTGCAACAAACAGGGTCACGAGGATAACACGGTGACAATGAACAGTCTGGTGGCGTCAACCAAAGCAACCGGCGGGATTGGCGCGGTAGGAGTATTTGTGCCTCAGGATCCGGGCGGCGCGAATGAACTGGCGAAACAGGGCAAGATGGCATTTGATTTTGGCAGCTTCTGGTTTAAGGGGCAGTCGATCAAAACCGGCCAGTGCAACGTCAAAGCCTATAACCGCCAGCTTGCGAGGCTAATTCATCAGGGAAGAGCCAGTCCGGCGCAGATCGTTTCTCATCGTCTGTCGCTCTCCGACGCACCCGAAGGCTACAGGCATTTTGATAACCGTGATGATGGCTGGACAAAGGTGATCCTGAAACCGTGAATGTTAACTGAGGGAAAGAAAGCCACATGCAGGCGGTGTCGCAACAATGACGAAGGCGCATCTGTATGTGGCTTACTGCTGCGGGTGTTATCCCGGACGCTGTGCCTGCGGTTGCCGCCGTGAGCAGGGAAGCAGTGGCAATCTGACAAAGGGTATCGAAAGGCTTTATTTAACATAAGATAGATTATGCGCACTAATCGTGTTGCACCTGAACAGGCATACCACTTTTAGTTTGTCAGAATAAAGACTCAGTCGGTGCTGATAAACCACGCGGCGCGGCTAAACTGCACCAGAATAAAACGGCGAACTGGAGCGTCAGAACACGCTCAGCCGGAGTCATTACTGCCGACGGGCCGGGTGAAAACCAGCGTTGAGGAAAAACGCAGAGCGTTCATTCCAGTAAAGGCCGACCCGGATGCAGTCAGAGTCAGCCTGAAAACGCCGTTTGAAAAGATAATTATCTTTTTAAACGTATTTATTGTATATCCGTTACCTTGTGACCCAGGTAATTTCCATTTCTGGTGAAATCATAGCTTATATAAATTGCGCCAGTATCGTCACATGCATGGCAGCTTTTAACGGGATAGGAGAACGTTAAGCTTATTCCGTTATCCGTTTGACTCATTTTTTCAAGCGTCGCAGGAGACCATGCAGTTGAATCAGGATGCTGCTTTTCAAAGGCTAGCCAGGCGGGATTGGCTTTAATTTTATCCTGAAAATCTTCAACATCAACAGGATTTCCTGTAGAGGGTATCAGTAACGTTCCAGAATTATTGTTCGCTCTGAAAGGATATTCGATTACCGCAACACCAATCGGGCCTTCTTTGGTGAATTTAGCGACATATCCCGTTTCACCCTGTTTCGCAATGTACTGAACGGACTTTAGCGCTTCTGGCGAGCCACTTTTTTTTACTTCATCAGTCAAACAACTGTTGTCGCTGGTCGCGGCAAAACAGTTATCCAGGTTGCCTTTCCATACCGCTTTATCATTAATGAAAGCCGATGCAGGCTCTTTTACCGCATTTTCTTTCTGCTTATGCAAGCCTGCATGACAACCCGCAAGGATAAGTAAAACTGGCAGAAATAAAACAGGAGAATGTTTCATTGTAGATCTCTCGTGAATTTGCTCTTTATTACCCACTCTATCCCTGTCTGGAATAGATCTCTGCGTCGCGAAACCGGGTGACATTTAAACCTGTAAAATATTTGCAGGCCTGGTCCGCTCTGGCGAAAACCTCTGTGCTGGGCCGCCCAGGACACGTTTAACCCTGTCTCCCTGTGCGTACCGGCTGTGGCCCGCCAGTTCTGCCGTACCGATTACACATCGCTTACCCGGCAAAACCTGTCATCCGCGAATCATACCTCTGAATGCTGAGGTAACAAAACCTGCGTACAACGTCCCCGAACGGGAGTGCCGTCGGGTCTGGCGATAAGTTTGTCAGAGCAACCCTGACCAGGATATAAATGAAACGCTGTTTTATTTATTAATTTAGTGCCGTCAGACTTTTACAAGGAGAGATTATGTCAAAAAGAGCCGCCCTGCTCCTGGCGCCCGGCTTCGAAGAGGCCGAAGCTTTTATCACGCTGGATATTCTCAGCCGTCTGGGTATTCAGGTCACAACGGTTGCCTGTCATGCGCAGAATCAGGTCATCAGCTACCACGGTGTCGTTACGGTGGCGGATGTCCTGCTGGAGGCGCTTTCCACCACCTGGTTTGATGCCATAGTGATCCCCGGCGGGCCGGAGGGCACGGTTAACCTTGCCGCTAGCCTGGCGGTAAGCGCGTTTATTCAGCGCCATGATGAGGCAAACAAAATCATTGCGCCCATCTGCTCAGCTGCGGCGCGCGTGCTGGCGGGAAACCAGCTGCTGAAGGGCCGTCGCTACACCTGTTCTGGCGAACTCTGGATGCAGCACAGCGATGGTGAATATGTGATGAAGGATGTGGTTGAGGATGGCAACCTGATCAGCGGCCGCGGGCTGGGTGTGGCTTTTGACTTCGCCTTTCAGCTTGCCCTGAAACTGACCGGCAAAGCGGGCGCAGCAGATTTTCAGGCAGAGCATATCTACTACGATCGCTGGCGGAGCCAGGGTCTGAAGTAAAAAATAACAAAGGCCAGCTAAGCTGGCCTTGTTAATGGATTATGCGCTCGGGAAGGTAATGTTGTTGCCCGGCGCCTCGCGGTGCAGATGGATAAAGTTCAGATGACGCTCATACTGATCGAGAATATCAATAATTACCTGCTCCTTGCTGTAATCCATCAGATCGTTGCCCTGACTTCCCTCCAGCAGGAAGGTTTCCAGTCGGTAATAGGTTGATTTACCGCTGCGTGCGCGATAGGTGAAGCCCGGCACCGAATACTGCTGCGGCCAGACCTGATAGACAAACTCCTGTTCCTCCACCAGATCGACGCGCAGGTCGATATAGCCCAGCACACTCGCCTCGGTTTCCAGACGCGCCAGGGTAACGCGTCCCCCGCGCAGTTCCAGCTCTTTCGCGACCTCCTGCATGGCAGGAAAAATTACCGTGTCCATCATCTGCTGGGTGTAGCGGGCACCCGGATAGTTCATCAGGCGTGACAGGCGCTTTTTCCAGCTCAGGCGATCGCTGCTGGTCGCCAGATAGGGGGCGGTATCACGACTGGCGCTGGCCCGACGATAATCCTCAACCTTTAACGACTTATAAAGCCCGGCCATAATAAAGAAGATCACAAAGCTGAACGGCAGACCCATAATCACCGTTGCGTTCTGCAACGCAGAGATGCCGTTGGTCATCAGCATGCCCAGCGTCAGCACGCCGATGGTGACGGACCAGAAGATACGCAGCCAGTTCGGTGCGTCACTGTTGATGTCTTTCAGCTTTGAGGTGAAATTGCCGAGCACCAGCGAGCCTGAATCTGCTGACGTCACGTAGAACAACATGCCGGTGATGGTGGCGACCGATGCGCTCAGCTTAAAGGCGGGATACTGCTCCAGCAGCAGATAGAAGCCACGTTCAGCATGATGCATCACCTCCTGAGCGAAGCCGTTATTGCCGTGAATGATTTCGTAAAGCGCGGCGTTACCGAAGACCGACAGCCATAACAGCGTAAAGGTAAAGGGAATGATCAACGTACCCAGTACAAACTCACGGATGGTGCGTCCACGCGAGATCCGCGCCAGGAACAGACCGACAAAGGGCGACCAGGCCACCCACCAGGCCCAGAAAAACAGCGTCCAGCTATTCATCCACTGCGTGGGACGATCGAAAGCAAAGGTGTTCAGCGTCATGCCCATAAAGCGGTTGATGTAATCACCCACGTTAAGCACCAGCGCATTAAGCAGAAAGTCGGTTTTACCGAAAAAGAGCACAAACAGGATCAGACCCAGCGCCAGGGCCACGTTCAGCTCAGAGAGTATACGAATGCCTTTATCAACGCCCGACGTCACCGAGATAGTGGCGATAACCACTGACAGCACAATCAGCGCGGTCTGCGCTCCCAGCCCTTCAGGGATATCAAACAGCACCTTCAGCCCGTAATTCAGCTGTACCACACCGATGCCCAGCGTGGTGGCGATGCCGAATATCGTTCCGACAACAGCAGCAATGTCGACCGTATGACCAATCGGACCGTTAATGCGCTTGCCAAATATAGGGTAAAGGGCCGAACGGATGGTCAGGGGCAGATTGTAGCGGTAGCTAAAGTAGCCCAACGCGATGCCCATCAATGCATACATCGACCAGCCGGTTAAACCGTAGTGAAACAGCGTCCAGACCATGGCCTGGCGTGCCGCCTCAAAGGTCTGCCCTGCTCCCTCTGGCGGCTGCATATACTGCGTGACCGGCTCAGCCACCGAGAAAAACATCAGATCGATGCCGATACCGGCGGCGAACAGCATGGCAGACCAGCTCAGCAGGCTAAATTCAGGTTTCGACTGTTCCGGGCCAAGCTTAATTGCCCCGAAACGTGAACAGGCCATGAACAGCACAAATACGATGTAGAGCGTAGCGGCCAGCATGTAATACCAGCCAAACGTTGACGATACCCAGTTTACTGCGGCCTGAATCCAGGCGGCGGCCAGCTCGCTGTAGAGAATCGTCACCAGTGAAAATGTCAGAATCAGTCCGGCCGAGGTGTAAAACACCACGGGATTGATTCTGTCTTTTTCACTTGCAGGTGGATTTATCATCAGTTACCTCTTTTTTATATACAAATCAATGTGTTATATGAGCCTCTTGCTGCGATGTGACTGGCTTTTATAGTCTTTCTCCTGAATGTTAAGCGTAGCGGCTGCGGTCAGCATGCACGTTGCGCATTGAAACAATCAAGGCACAATATCCTAACAAATTTATTTTTTATATTGAACGTTCAATCAATAAAAGTTCTAATAGTGGACTTGTTTAGGGGCGGAGCGCTTGTCATGCCAAAAGTGGGAATGCAGCCGATACGACGTCGGCAGCTGATTGATGCAACCCTGAGTACCATCAACGAGGTGGGAATTAACGACGCCACCATTGCGCAGATTGCGCGGCGTGCCGGGGTGTCGACTGGCATCATCAGCCATTACTTCAGGGACAAAAACGGTCTGCTTGAAGCCACCATGCGTGACGTCACCCGGCAGCTGCGCGAAGCCGTGGCGAACAGGCTGAGGCCGCTGGCCAACGCCAGCACTGAGGCGCGCCTCTGCGCTATCGTTGAAGGCAATTTTGACGAAACACAGGTGCACAAAGCCGCAATGAAAGCGTGGCTCGATTTCTGGTCCAGCAGCATGCATCAGCCCCAGCTTAACCGACTGGAGCGCGTCAGCAGCCGTCGCCTGTTCTCGTCGCTGGCCGCGGAGTTCCGCCGCGAAATGCCGCGTGACGCGGCACGCATTGCCGCTTACGGGCTGGCGGCGTTGATCGATGGCCTCTGGCTGCGCGCCGCGCTGGGCGGCAAGCCGTTTGATTTGCAAATTGCCCTCTCGCTCACTACCCAGTTCATCCGCCAGCAGCTGGCTGGCAACACGAATCCCTGATAAAGGAGAAACCATGTCCCGATTCGCAGAGCAACACCTCTATATTGATGGCGCTTATCTCCCGTCGGCCGCTGGTGACACCTTTGACACCGTGAACCCTGCTAACGGCGCCGTGCTGGCGACCGTGCATGAAGCTGGTCGCGCCGATGTCGATCGTGCTGTCGCGGCGGCACGTAAAGGTCAGAAGATCTGGGCGGCCATGACCGCCATGCAGCGTTCACGCATCCTGCGTCGCGCCGTCGATATTTTGCGTGAGCGCAACGATGAGCTGGCCGCGCTGGAAACGCTGGACACCGGCAAGCCGTTCAGTGAAACCGCCAGCGTCGATATCGCGACGGGCGCAGACGTGCTGGAGTATTACGCCGGGCTGATCCCCTCGCTGGAAGGCCAGCAAATCCCGCTGCGCGATAGCGCTTTCGTCTATACGCGCCGCGAACCGCTCGGCGTGGTGGCGGGCATTGGGGCCTGGAACTACCCCATCCAGATCGCGCTGTGGAAATCCGCTCCGGCACTGGCCGCGGGTAACGCGATGATCTTTAAGCCAAGCGAAGTGACACCGCTGACCGCGCTGAAACTGGCGGAAATCTACAGCGAAGCAGGTGTGCCAGACGGCGTGTTTAACGTGCTGCCGGGCCGCGGTGCGGTGACGGGTCAACTGCTGACCGAGCATCCCGGCATCGATAAAGTCTCTTTTACCGGCGGCGTGGTCAGCGGCAAGAAAGTGATGGCCAACGCAGCGGGGTCAACGCTGAAAGAGGTCACCATGGAGCTGGGCGGTAAGTCACCGCTGATTATTTTTGACGACGCCGATCTCGATCTGGCGGCGGATATCGCCATGATGGCGAACTTCTACAGTTCCGGTCAGGTCTGCACCAACGGGACGCGCGTCTTTATTCCCGCCAGGCATCAGGCCGCGTTTGAAGAAAAAATTCAGGCACGCGTCAGCCGTATCCGCGCAGGCGATCTGAACGATCCGCAAACCAACTTCGGTCCACTGGTGAGCTTCAGCCACCGTGACAACGTCATGCGCTATATCGAAACCGGTATAGCCGAAGGCGCACGTCTGCTGTGTGGTGGTCAGCGTATGCAGGGGGGTGACTTTGACAAAGGGGCCTGGGTTGAACCCACCGTGTTCACCGACTGCCGCGATGAGATGACGATTGTGCGCGAGGAGATCTTCGGGCCGGTCATGTCCATTCTGACCTACGAAAGCGAAGAAGAGGTGGTGCGCCGCGCTAATGCAACGGAATTTGGCCTGGCCGCAGGGCTGGTAACCCAGGATCTCAACTGTGCGCACCGCGTAATTCACCAGCTTGAAGCGGGGATTTGCTGGATCAACACCTGGGGCGAGTCTGCAGCAGAAATGCCGGTCGGTGGCTATAAGCACTCCGGCGTCGGCCGCGAAAACGGCCTGATGACCCTGCAGAATTACACGCAGGTGAAGTCTGTGCAGGTCGAGCTTGACCGTTTTCAGTCAGTATTTTGATTAATGAATAAACCTGAGGAGCGACCAATGGAATTTGATTACATCATTATCGGTGCCGGATCCGCAGGGAACGTTCTGGCTACCCGTCTGACTGAAGACCGCGATGTCAATGTTCTGCTGCTGGAAGCGGGTGGTCCTGATTACCGTATGGATTTCCGTACGCAGATGCCCGCAGCGCTGGCCTATCCCTTACAGGGAAAACGCTATAACTGGGCATATGAAACCGAGCCGGAACCGCACATGAATAATCGCCGCATGGAGTGCGGACGCGGTAAAGGGCTGGGCGGCTCATCGCTGATCAACGGTATGTGCTACATCCGCGCCAACGCGATGGATCTGGATGGATGGGCAGAGGCTCCGGGGCTGGAGTCCTGGCGCTACCTCAACTGCCTGCCCTACTATCGCAAAGCGGAGACGCGCGATATCGGGCCGAACGACTATCACGGCGGCGATGGCCCGGTGAGCGTAGCCACGCCGAAAGCTGGCAACAATCCCCTGTTCGCCGCCATGATTGAGGCGGGCGTGCAGGCGGGCTACCCACGCACCGATGACCTTAATGGTTATCAGCAAGAGGGCTTCGGTCCCATGGACCGCACCGTGACGCCACAGGGGCGTCGCGCCAGTACCGCGCGCGGCTACCTCGATCAGGCAAAAGCGCGCCCGAACCTGAAAATTGTTACTCACGCTACCACCGATCGCATCCTGTTTGACGGCAAGCGCGCCGTTGGCGTGCAGTATCTGCTTGGCTCAAGCAACACTTCGCACAAAGTCCATGCGCGCCGTGAAGTGCTGCTTTGCGCAGGCGCTATCGCCTCACCGCAAATCCTGCAACGCTCCGGCGTGGGTGCAGCCAGCCTGCTGAAATCGTTCGACATTCCTGTGGTGCACGATCTGCCGGGCGTGGGTGAGAACCTGCAGGATCATCTGGAGATGTACCTGCAGTACGAGTGCAAAGAGCCCGTTTCGCTCTACCCGGCGCTGAAATGGTGGAACCAGCCAAAAATTGGCGCGGAGTGGATGTTTAACGGGACCGGTATCGGTGCCAGCAACCATTTTGAAGCGGGCGGCTTTATCCGCAGTCGGGAGGAGTTCGCATGGCCGAACATTCAGTACCACTTCCTGCCGGTAGCAATTAACTATAACGGCTCAAATGCCGTTAACGCGCACGGTTTTCAGTGCCACGTTGGCTCGATGCGTTCGCCAAGCCGGGGTCACGTGCGCATCAAGTCGCGTGATCCACGCCGTCATCCGGCGATTCTGTTTAACTACATGTCCAGCGAGCAGGACTGGCATGAGTTCCGCGACGCTATCCGCATCACGCGCGATATCATTAATCAGCCTGCGCTGGACAAGTATCGTGGCCGCGAGATCAGCCCTGGCCTGGAATGCGAAACCGACGAGCAGCTGGATGAGTTCGTGCGTAATCATGCGGAAACGGCCTACCATCCCTGTGGCACCTGTAAGATGGGCAGCGACGAGATGGCTGTTGTGGATGCAGAGGGCCGCGTGCACGGCCTGCAGGGACTGCGCGTGGTTGATGCATCGATTATGCCGCTGATCATTACCGGCAACCTGAACGCAACGACCATTATGATCGGCGAGAAGATTGCCGACGCTATCCGCGGACGCCAGCCGCTCCCCGCCTCAACCGCGGGCTACTTTGTGGCGGGTGATACCCCGGTTCGCGGCAAACCCGCGCGCGCGTAAAGACAAAAAGCCCGCTTCGGCGGGCTTTTTTTACATCATCTGCGGTTCGCGAATCACATTTCCTTTCGCAAAGCGCGCCAGCCGGTAAGGTGTCATATCGGTAAAAGGCGAGTGACGAGTGATAAGCTGAGCGCACAGCAGGCCAGCGCCGGGGCCGATGCCGAAGCCGTGACCGCTGAATCCCGAGGCGATAAACAGGCCCGGCACGTTCTCTATTTCATCAATAACCGGCACCAGATCTGGCGTGGTATCAATCCAGCCGCCCCAGGCGTGATCGATCTTAATGCCCGCCAGCGCAGGGAAGGCGTTCACCAGCGTGCGCAGCGCCTCATTCAGCAGTGCCCTGTCGGGTTGAGGGTCGAGCACGCGAATTTTCTCAAAGGGCGATACGCCATGGCTGGACCACGAGCCCGCCGCTTCCGGCCCGTTAAAAAATGATCCGTTAAGACGCAGCTTGAGTTTTTTTGCAATCTTGCTGCGATACATCGGATAGAACCTGGCAGCATAGCGGATATTCTGCGGCGCCAGATCGAGCTGGCCACGGCCCGGTATGGCAACCGTGTAGCTGCCGTCCAGGCGGCGACGAATGCAGAGCTCTGGCATACTCAGGCAGCCCTGAATCACCTCGGGTGCCGCCGTGGTTTTGAACGCGGTGCCGAGGATATTGGCGCTGGGTAGCTCAATGCCATAGGGCTTGCAAAAACGGGAGCTCCACGCCCCGCCACAGCAGATCACCTGGCTGGCACGCACGCGGCCACGCTCGGTCCAGACGCCAGAGACGCGGCCCGCGCTGATATCCAGCCCACGCACCGCACAGCGCTGATGGACAGCCGCGCCGAGTCGTTGTGCGCCCGTGGCAATCGCGGGTGCGGCCAGTGAGGGCTCCGCACGGCCATCGGTAGGCGACCAGATGCCGCCGACCCAGCGCGCCTGGCTGCCGATCCGCTCATGCACTTCCTGAGCCGACAGCAAATGACTGACGAAGCCCATCTGTTTCGCCTGCCTGCCCCACGCCTCCCAGCGCGCCACATCCGCTTCGTTCTGCGTGCCGTACAGGATGCCGCTGCGGCGAAAACCGAGATCCTCACCGATTTCGCCGCTCAGCTCTTCCCAGCGTTGCAGGCTGCGCATCGCCAGCGGCAGTTCATAAAGATCGCGGTTTTGCTGTCTGACCCAGCCCCAGTTGCGTCCCGACTGCTCGCCACCGATCACCCCTTTTTCAAACAGCGCCACAGAGACGCCCTGCTTCGCCAGTTCATAGGTCACGGAGGTGCCAATAATGCCGCCACCTATCACAATCACATCAACCTGCTCAGGAAACGTGGCGCTGTCGGTAACCGCATTGATTTTTATGCGCATAGAAGAACCTTTTCATTCAGTGCAATCAGAGATGTTGCTCAGGCGGAATATGCATAATCCACAAGACTCTGGCATCGCTATCTGTGGGGTTGAAAATGTTGTGCGGCAGATGACTTTTAAACTGAAAGCTGTCGCCGGTCATCAGGCGTGCCGTGTCACCGTTGATCTCCAGCGTCAGCTCACCTTCAATCACCAGACCCGCCTTTTCGCCCTGACCGATCAGCATCTCGTCAGAACGAACGCCTGGCGGAATATGGATAACCATAAACTGCATGTCATGATCGCCCGTCGGCGACAGCATCTCTTTGGCGATGCCGCGCTTGCCGACGTGAAAATGCGGTCGATCTGCACGGCGGCGGACATAGTGCTCCGCGCCGCGCAGCGATATCGCGCTCTCCTCAAGGAAGGCGGTTAGCGGTACTTTCAGCACCAGCCGAAGCTGTTCCAGCACCCGCACGGTTGGGTTGGTGAGGTTACGTTCAATCTGGCTGATGGCTCCCGCCGAGACGTTTGCCAGTAACGCCAGTTCGGTAATGGTCAGATTGCGCGCTTTGCGCAGCGTTTTCAGTCGCGAACCAATATCCGTTTCGGCGGCCCCGGGGTCCGCCTTCTGTTGCGAGGTATTTTTCATCTTACGCTCTTCCGTTGTCGTCGCGCCTGCCCGCTGCCGTTGGTGATCAGGGCATGCCCCATTTATCTTTGATGCTCTGTAGTGAGCCGTCCTGCTTCATGGCGGTGAGTGCGCTGTCAATTTCAGCCAGCAGCTTGTCGTTGCCCTTTTTCACGCCGAACGCCATCGGTGAGACATGTTCAGGCTTGTAGCCCTCTACCACATGCATCCCCTTCAGTCCGCCCGCTTTTGCCTGCGCTTTCAGAATGGGATAGTCATTCATGCCAGCCGCGATGCGGCCCAGTGCAAGGTCGCGCGTCATATCCGCCGGGCTGTCATAGACTTTGACCTCTTTGGCGATGCCGCTCTGCATCAGGCTTTGCGTATAATCTGTTCCCGCCATTGTGCCCACCACTTCGCCTTTCAAATCCTGCCGCGAGTGATAGGTTTTGGTGTTGTCGTCACGCACCACCAGACCCGCGCCGAACGCTGTGACCGGTTGTGAGAAGCCAATACGCTTTGCGCGATCGGGCGTTGGCGTCATACCGGCGACGATCATATCGATCTTGCCTGCGATAACCGACTGTATCAGTGTGGAAAACGGCACGGCGGTGAAGTCCACATCCAGGTGCTGGCGTTTCGCCACTTCTGCGGCCACATCGGGCATAAAACCCTCAATTTTTCCGCTCTGGGTATTGAGAAAAGTGGTGGGGGCACTGGAAGGGGGCGATCCTGCCGTCAGCACAGCCGCCTCTGCATGGCTGGTAACGCTGGCAGCCAGACCCAGGGCCACGCAAAGGCTTACAACACGTTTATAACGGGCAGCAGACATAACTCACTCCTGTATCAGTATGAAAAGGGCGAACGTCTTTTTCACTATAATGAAATTAGTGCGGCAGCTGTCAACGTTTTATTTTGTGAAAATGCGAGACTTCACACCCTGCCCACTACACCGTTGCTTTTCCACTTATGCCAATCTATAGCTGAAGCTTATAGCGGTAATAAGTATTCGCTATCTTCACAGCAAGGGTATTTATTGACAGCGCTTTGCCAACAAAGATATTCATTATAATGAAACGCCCTTGCCCTGCTATGCATTGTGCAGAACGACCAGGAGCCTAAGATGGACTGGAGCAGCATTCATACCTATCTGCCCTTTTTATTGAAAGGGGCTGAAATGACAATCACGATCACACTGTTATCGCTGGTGATCAGTACCCCGCTCGGCCTGTTATTTGCCGCGGCTAAAATGTGCCCCTGGAAAATCATTGCCTGGCCGGTCGCAACGGTCATTAATATCACGCGCGGCCTGCCAATGATTGTGGTGCTGTTTTATATTTATTTTGTTTTTCCGGATATTGGCATCACGCTAACCTCCTTTCAGGCCAGCGTTATCGGCATCGCTTTTTGTTTTTCTACCTATATTGCTGAAATATTTCGTGCCGGAATTGAGTCGGTCGATCGCGGTCAGCTCGAAGCGGCACGTTCGATGGGAATGAGCTTTGGCAAAGCGATGCGCCGCGTGATTTTACCCCAGGCGTTTCACGTGGCATTGCCGCCATACAGCAATACCCTGGTGATGATGCTGAAAGATTCTGCGCTCGCGTCCACGATTGCCGTTACGGAGATGACCCGCCAGGGACAGCTGATTGCCGCCTCGACTTTTGATAACACCACGGTCTATACGCTGGTGGCGGTGCTCTACCTGCTGTTATGTATGCCATTAATGGCCCTGACCAGGCGGCTGGAAAAACGCCAGATCAAAGGAGCATAAGATGATTGAGATTGATGCGGTGCATAAAAAATTTGGTCGCGTTGAGGTGCTTAAAGGGGTGAGCTTTAACGTGGAGCCTGGCGAAGTGGTCTGTCTGATCGGCCCTTCTGGCTCTGGCAAATCAACGATCCTGCGCTGTATTAACGGGCTTGAGACCTATGAGGGCGGAGAAATCCGCGTGCTGGGTCAGCGCGTTAACAGTCGCCACAAAAGCATTAACGATCTGCGTCGGCAAATCGGCATGGTGTTTCAGCGGTTCAATCTGTTTCCGCATCGTAGCGTGCTGGAAAACGTGATGGAGGGGCCGATTCACGTGAACGGCGAATCGCGTGCGCAAGCGGAAAAACGCGCTAAATCTCTGCTGGCGCTGGTGGGACTGGCGGACAAAGTCAACGCCTGGCCGACTCAGCTTTCCGGGGGACAGCAGCAGCGCGTCGCCATCGCGCGTACGCTGGCGCTACAGCCAAAAGCAATCCTTTTTGATGAGCCGACCTCAGCACTCGATCCGGAGCTGGTTGGTGAAGTGTTGCAGGTGATGCGTACCCTGGCACGGGAAGGCATGACGATGATCGTGGTCACCCATGAAATGCAGTTTGCACGCGAGGTCGCCGATCGCGTCTGTTTCCTGCACAGCGGGCAGATTGTTGAGCAGGGCCCCGCGCAGCAAATCCTGCTGCACCCTCAGGAAGCGCGCACGCAGGATTTCCTGCGTCGGGTGCTGGGCAGCAGCGATAGTCATTATTGTCATCAGTGTCGCGAAGCGGTGTAGCGTCTGACACATCCGGGCCAGCTGTCCGCGCAGATCATGGAAAACGGCATAATCTTGTGAAAAAAAACGCAATTTTTATGTGCCATCACGCACCTTCTCTTTTTTTAGCCTTACCAGTACCGCTTTGCTTTTTTGTTTTTTCCTTCAATTACTTGTGAGAAAAGCCACCCAGGTTATACTTCGAACTACAATGATTACTCATTGACACGAATAACCTTTGTTACACCTTTTCTCTGCGTGCAGGATAACGCTTTTTTCTGCGGCCAGCTTCTGTTCAGCCGCCCACCACCTTTTCCAGACACGGAATTCGTCACAGCAACGCCGATCTCATTAGCTCACGCCATCCTGATTGCCATGCCGGGGGATGCCCTGCCTGTGCGCCAGTGAGGATTCTTTTTTCCTGCATTTGTTACAGGAGGATGCGATGTTGCCTTTTTCTAGCTTCTGGCAGGCCGGGTATGAAGGGGCCGATCATATCAATACGTCAGGCCAGCATCTGGTCATGGACGCCGCGACCGATCATCAAAGACAGTTTCACAGCGACTATGTCGCGTTACAGCAATTTGGCATCCGAACCGTGCGGGAAAGCATTGGCTGGCGTCAGACAGAAAAGGATCCGGATCACACCTTTGCGCTGCTGCGTGCGAAGATGCAGGCAGCCCATGAGCTGGGGATACAGATCAACTGGACGCTCTGTCACTATGGCTGGCCGGACGATCTCACGCTCTTCGCAGAGGATTTTGTCCCGCGCTTTGCCCGCTTTTGCCATCGTGTCGCCTCCTTTCTTGCCCCCTGGTATACCTCTTCGCCCGTCTATTCCCCGATGAATGAGATTTCGTTTTTCAGCTGGGGACTCTCCGTCGGGCTGTTCGGCCACTATCGGGATGCCGACCCCGATGCCATCAAGCGTCAGCTGGTCCGCGCCACTCTGGCGGGCTGTGATGCTATCTGGCAGGCCGACCCACGGGCGCGTTTTCTTCATTGCGATCCGGTTATCCATCTGGTCCCCGATGAAGAAAACGAAGCCTGTAGTCAGCTCACCGCCAGCTTAAACGCCGCGCAATTTCAGGCCTGGGATATGCTCAGCGGCCTGCGTGAACCGGAGCTGGGCGGCGCGCCCCGCTACCTGGATATGGTGGGCGTCAACTACTATCACGGCAATCAGTGGGAGACGACTTCTAATCAGCGGCTGGCATGGCATCTGGGTGACAGACGACGTAAGCCACTGCATCAGATGCTTACTGAGCTCTACCAGCGCTATCAGCAGCCGCTGTTACTGGCTGAGACCAGCCATGTCGGCAGCGGCCGCCCCGCCTGGATAACCCATATTACTGCCGAAATCGCTCAGGCACAGCTTGCGGGCTGTGACATTCAGGGCGTCTGTCTTTATCCCATCATTGAAAGTCCTCTCTGGGAAGATCTCCAGCACTGGCCGCGCAGCGGACTCTGGGATGTTGCCCCTGATTTCACGCGTCTGTTACACCAGCCAACTGCCGCAGCCCTGCGGCAATCACAACGTTCGCTTCACCGATTTCATGCCCTTATGACATCGGTCAGCGAGCCACAGGAGTTCCGTATGAAACAGTCCGTTTTGGTGGTTTTTAGTCATCTTCGCTGGGGTTTTGTGTTTCAACGTCCACAGCATTTACTCTCACGGCTCGCACAGCACCATCACATCCTGTTTATTGAGGAGCCGGTACATCAGCACGGGGAAGCAGGATTACGACAATATTCTCCTGCGCCGAATGTGACCGTTATTGAACCTCATACCGACGTTGAAGCACCGGGTTTTCACGACAGCCAGATCCCGGTTTTGCAGCCGTTGCTCGCCTCGCTGCTGGATAAGGATGAGCAGCCGCTGGTGTGGTTTTATACGCCAATGGCGTTACCGCTGCTCACCTGCTTTACCCCCAGCGCAATTATCTATGACTGTATGGATGAGCTTTCAGCGTTTCAAATGGCGCCGCGTCAGCTTCAGCAGCGTGAGTCGGCTCTGCTCAGCCGCGCTGATGTGGTTTTTACCGGCGGCACCAGTCTGTATGAAGCGAAAAAAGACCGCCACCCGAACGTCTACTGTTTTCCCAGCAGCGTAGACGCAGCCCATTTTGAACAGGCGCTCGATCGCAGCAATAGTCATCCACTGCAGGAAAACCTGCCACGACCACGGCTCGGCTACTATGGCGTAATTGACGAGCGTATGGATGTGGAGCTGATCGCGGCACTGGCCGATGCCCACCCTGAATGGCAAATTGTGATGGTTGGCCCGGTGGTTAAAATCGATCCTGACAGTCTGCCGCAGCGGGAAAATCTGCACTGGTTCGGCCAGCAGCCTTATGAGGCTTTGCCCCACTTCCTGGCCGGATGGGATGTCTGCCTGATGCCTTTTGCCCTCAATGCGTCAACGCGCTACATCAGCCCGACTAAAGTGCTCGAATATATGGCGGCGCAACTGCCCATCGTCAGTACCGCCGTACCGGACGTGGTGCGGCATCACGCCAGCGTGGTCAGCATTGCTGATTCCAGCCAGGTGTTTATTGACGCCTGTGAAGCCGCACTTCAGCTGGATGCCGCGCAGCGTCGCGAACAGGCGGCGCAGATGGCGGCAATTATCGCCGATACATCCTGGGATCATACTGCTGAGCAAATGCAGGCTCATCTTGCGGAGTTACGCGATGCCGTGATGCCACCCGTTGCCGCCGCTAACGTGCCTGAGTCCCACGAACGTGTGCATACCGTAACGCTGCGACCGGTTGAATGTTTGATCCTGGGGGCGGGACCGACCGGACTGAGCGCGGGTTATCATTACGGCGAAGGCGCGCTGGTACTGGAAAAAAACAGTGAGCCGGGGGGCTGGTGTCGCTCAATAGAAGATAAGGGGTTTACCTTTGACTATGCGGGTCACATCATGTTTTCCAACGATCCCTATGTTCTTCAGCTTTATGAAAAACTTCTGGGAGATAATCTCCACTGGCAAATGCGTGAAGCCTGGGTATACAGCCACGACGTATTCACCCGCTATCCTTTTCAGTCCGCACTGCATGGCCTGCCCGCAGAGGTGATTGGCGAGTGCGTGCTGGGCGCCATTGAAGCACGTTACGGCGTCACAAATAAGCCAGAGGCCACCCCGCTGAGTACGGTCAGAACGGCAGCTAACACAGAGTGCCGGGACTGCTGCGCAGATGGCGTACTGGGCAATGAGGCGACAGAACCGGCTCAGGCGCAGGATGAAGGTGAGGATTTTGAACACTTTATCTACCGGACCTGGGGCAAAGGCATTGCGCATCACTTTGCGGTGCCTTACAACCGTAAGCTGTGGAAAACGCCGCTTGCCGATATGGAAACCTCATGGCTGGGTGGCCGCGTGCCCCTGCCCGATCTTCAGCAGATTATTTCGGGGGCGCTCGCACCGCTGGATAAACCGGTCGGGCCGAATGCGCGCTTTGGCTATCCCAAACGTGGGGGCTTTCAGGCACTGATGAATGGTTTCCTGCCGCATCTCAGCTGCAGGCTGGAGACGCGATCGGAGATTGCGGAGATTCAGCCTCAGACGCGCAGCGTCATTCTCAAAGATGGACGTCACTACCATTACGATCAGATGATTAGTACCCTGCCGCTACCGGAACTGGTCAGGCTTATGGGTAACCGCGCGCCGGACGCGGTGCAAAAAGCCGCGTCAATGCTGCGTCACGTTTCGGTGCGCTGCGTTAACCTGGGGATTGGCCGTGCTAACCTCAGCGACAAGCACTGGATCTATTATCCCGGAGATACCCTTTTCCATCGCATTTTTCTTCAGGGCAACGCCAGCCCGGAATGCAATCCCGAAGGTGGCTTTGGGCTGACCTGTGAAATCACCTACCGCGCCGACCAGCCTCTGCCGCTGGAAGGTGACGCGCTGATCCAGCGCTGCATTGATGACTGCATTCGTGTCGGCATGATCCGCGCCGATGACGTCATCCTCACTGCCAATGAAGTGGATATGCCTTATGCCTATGTGGTTTACGATCACCACCGTAAGGCGAACGTGGCCCTGATCCGCAACTGGCTGGCAGCGCAGGGTATTCACCTCTCTGGCCGCTACAGTGAATGGGAGTATTACAACTCTGATCATGCTTTTCTGGCAGGAAAACGCGCGGCTGAATCAGTGAAATCTCTACTTAATAACAGGAAAACAACGGCTTAGCATTATAACGGTTGCCTGATAGCGGACATCAGGCGACCGTCATCTATCCGCTGTTTGTCCGTTCTTCCGTCCGTAACTTTATATAATAGGCATTATATAAAGTCTTACTGGTCGCTGAGCGTCTCTGTTGCCTGATTTTTCGGCAACGCTACGTAAATTCTGCACGGTAACACCCCTGCATTTTTGTCAGATTTCACGTAGCGCATCCATGTGATTGCCTGTCTTTTGCCTAAACCCTGTCGCTGTCCTGCCCGATTTATCGCCAGCAAGGCCTGGACGACCCGTCAGTTTTGGTATCGCGCAGAGGGCTAACGGGTTGATTACTGATCCTGTCACCGGTTAAGGGATTGGTTGACTGATTGATACAAAGTTGATGCAACACATGGCAATGCGCATTACTTAATTAATTCGGCCGTCACGTTCGTTAACGCTCACTGAATAAAATAAAATAGATTTAACGTCAGCGATCGATGATGAATATAGCTGGCGTCAGGATAGTGTACCCACTGGTCTCTTTCATTTTTCCTGTCTGGATTCCATTTAGCCACGCGAGAAGGAATACCCGATAAAATGGGATCGGTGTTACTGGCCAGTCTGTCAGGATGACGGTTTGTAGAAAAATTGTTTATAGTGTTAAGCGAGATAATGATGGCGTTGGCGGGAACAGATAATCTGAATAGCAGGATAGTGGTCGCATACCTTACTTTTTTCTTTATTGCGCTCACTCTTCCTTGTGCTTTTTTATATGAAAAAGGCGCGAGAATACTTTTTTACTGGAGTGCTGTTTTTTCAATTGTCGGGATAATTATCGAAAAGTGGAACAATATCAGGTTTAGTCTGCCTGATAAAAAAGCGATAGCCTTCTTACTCTTAGGCATGCTTTTCTCTGTCTGGTCATTTTATGCCAGTCACCATTCACCCTCTGCGACCGAGTTCTATTTTACCCCCGGAAAACGGTGTCTTCTGGCTTTTATCATGATTGCCTATATTGCTCACATCACTAAAAGCGGCGTAATCAAACCGCAGGTGATAAAACGCCTGTCTTACCTGTCGTTAATCGCCGCTTTTTTCAGCGCAAGCAGCTACGCGATAGTTCAGGCAGTTTTATCAGATGATCGCGTCGTCATGGGGATTAATCGAGCGACCATGTCAGCGTATATTTACTCTGTGCTCTCTCTGGTGATAATGAAACTGCTGGTTGACCGAAAAAAGGGTACAGCAGCAATAATGGCTTTTTTTGGTCTGGCGTCACTCTCGTTATATGTTATTACGCTGACGCAAACGCGTGCGGCAATGATCATGCACCTCGTCTTTATTCTGATCCTTTTTTTGCAGATTTTTTCGTCGACGAAAGGAAAGACTATGCATTTGCTGTTCGCGGTAGCCATGCTGGTGACGGCGGCGCTTTCTCATCATGTGATTGTGAACCGCCTGGAAGGGACGGTTACTGAATATAGTGCGTTTACCCACGGCAACGACCAGACCTCGCTGGGATCGCGCTTCACCTTGTGGAAAGTGGGCATGCTGGCTTTTGAACAATCCCCTTTAGGCCAGACCCAGGAGACACGAAATGCTTTTATCAAGGATTATCTCAGCCAGCATGGCAACAGTCACTCCTGGGCACTGCTGTATATTAATGTTCACTTGCACAACGAATTTATTCAGTACGCATCCCTGTTTGGATTAGCCGGCGTGGGGGGACTACTGTGGTTTTTTTCTGTTTTTGCCTTTATGGAAATCAAACATAACAAAAGCCTGACGCCTCTGGCCATTATGGGCCTGCTGACATTGCTGTATGGCATGACAGATGTACTGATGACATCTGTTGAATATATCGTCGTTTTCTCAGTGCTGACAGTATTAGTCAGCACCCTGACGGCGGAGCGGGACAGATAAACAAGAAAATGGTGATGACAGCAGGCTCAGATTTTGCCTGATAGCTTAAGCTTAATAATTTTCTTTTTAAAGCTTAATCTGACCAGCGGATCGATGAGAAAACGGAACAGCGACGTTTGCTGAATGGCGCATTTTACTTTATTGAGATCGTCAATGCTTTTTATCTTTTTCTCATACTTATGCAAAATGTTAATCCAGTGACAAGCGACTAAGCTGAGATAGCTCTGCTCAAAATTCACATTCATCTGTTCGGTTGCCGCTATTAAAAGGCTGACTTTCTCTGCGGTAATGTTCTCAGACAGGCTCCCCTTACGCTTGTAGTAAACATAGTGACCCGACGAAGAGTAGATAATGGATGAGCTCATTTTCAGCAGTAAAGGGAATGCCCATGCATCTTCATAGCAGATAAATTCCGGGAAAGATATTCGCTGAATGATCGCCCGGCTAAAAAACTGTCCGATAAAATGCGCCTGCAGCTCGCGATGTATCAGAAATTTTTTTATCACTTTATCCTGAGAGAGCGGACAGGCATCAATGCCCTTCCAGCTTAGCGAGCTGGCCTGATCTTCATATACCTCATTAAGCGGAGCCAGAAAAACATCCGGCTTTTTTTCCAGCAGGTAAGGAATAATCTCTTTCAGTGAGTCTGGCAGGAGCTGATCATCACCATCAACCATCGTTACGAACTGACCGGTACACTGACGCAGGGCAAAGTTTCGCACCTTACCAATGTTTTTAAAATTAACCTGGTACGTTTTGACATTTTTATGTCGCGACTGGAATGCGTCAAAGATTGCCTGCGTGCGATCTGTTGAGCTGTCATTAATTAAAATGATTTCCTGTTGCTCCAGGAGTTCTCCACATGCCTGCTCGATACTTAACAGGGTTGCGCTGAGGAAGGATTCGCAATTATGTGCAGTCACGACAATGCTGAGTGCGGCATATTGAGGAAATGCCATATATGACCTTTTGAATGTGCTGTATTAAACAGAAGCCTGGTTTATGCGCGGCGTGGTTAACTGAGCGCGAGGGTTAAATCATTGCTATATCATTGATATGGATGATTTTTAGCGGGAGAGTAAATCCTCAGGACACGGTCTGTTTTGATCCCCGTCAACCGGTACTGGTTTCAGGAGAAGTACAGCAGAATTTATAATTGCCATTTAGGCATAGTTGTAGTTTTCATTCAGACAGGCACCTTATTCGGCCGTTATCTGGCGGGCGCAACAACACTATTTTTTACTTCGCATCGGGCGCACTCAGAAAAGACGCGCGGTAAGTGAAAAAAGTTACGGACAGCGCCTTTTATGAAAAAGGCCTCAACTGCTCAAAGTCTATTTTTCCAGGGAAGGCGATGAACTGTCTGGCGTCGATTACACTTCTTATTTCAAGACCGACACAAAAAGGAAACGAGGTATTCATGAGTCAACTTTTTAGCGCAACGCAGATTGGCCCGCTGGCACTGGAAAACCGTATCGTCATCGCACCGATGTGTCAGTACTCGGCAAGTGAAGGTAAAGCTACGGCATGGCACCGTATTCACCTGGGACAGCTTGCGCTCTCAGGCGCAGGCCTGCTGATTATCGAAGCCACCTCGGTCGACGCGGCTGGCCGCATTACGCCGGGCGATCTTGGCCTGTGGGATGATGAAACGGAAGCTGCCTTACGCAGCGTGCTGGAAGATGTTCGCGCCTATTCACCTGTCCCGCTGGGGATACAGCTGGGCCATGCCGGGCGCAAAGCCTCCTGCGCCGCACCCTGGCAGGGCGGCAAGCAGCTCAGCCTTGATGAGGGCGGCTGGGAAACCGTTGCACCCTCAGCGGTGGCCTTTCACGAGGAAGATCGCCCACCGCTTGCGCTAAGCCGTGATGAGCTGACGCGTATCAGGCAAGCGTTTGTTGAGAGCGCTCAGCGCGCCGAGCGCCTGGGTTTTGCGCTGATGGAGCTGCATGCTGCACACGGCTATCTGCTGCATCAGTTCCTGTCGCCGCTCAGCAATCATCGAGAAGATGAATATGGTGGCTCGCTGGAAAACCGTATGCGTTTCCCGCTTGAAATCTTTAAGGCGGTTCGTGAGGCGGTCAGCGACACTGTCGCGATTGGTGTCCGTCTCTCCGCCACTGACTGGATCGAGGGCGGCTGGGACAATGCGCAGTCGATTGAATTCAGCAAGCAGCTCGAGTCTCTGGGCTGCCACTATATCCACGTGTCAAGCGGCGGCCTTGCGCCGCAGCAGTCGATCAGCGTGGGTCCCGGTTATCAGCTGCCGTTTGCACGCGACATTCGTCAGGAGGTCTCCATCCCCGTGATCGCCGTTGGTCTGATCACCGAACCGACACACGCTGAAGCCATTCTGCAGGAAGGTACGGCCGATCTGATCGCGCTGGCGCGTGGGGTGCTTTACGATCCACGCTGGCCCTGGCATGCTGCCGCTGAGCTGGGTGCGCAGGCGAGCGCGCCGCCGCAATACCTGCGCTCTGAGCCGCATGGCCTGAAGGGGACGTTGAAAGCAAACCGTTAACGGGGGCATGATCCAGCGGGTGAGCCGTTCAGGGCAGGTGCACTCTTAAGGTTAAACTAAGCTGCAAAAGGTAAAACTCTGCTCAGTGACTGAGGAGAGTAAAATGAAACACATCCTGCCCTGTACCCGCGATGAATATCTGGCGCTGGCGATCTCTGCCTTTAGCATTGTCAGTTTTTTAGCTATCTGGTTCAGAAGCTAGCCTGCTTACCCCCATCGCCTCACAGCAAAAAAAGCCCTGCATCTGCAGGGCTTTTTATTAGCTTTTGCGACAGGACGTCAGAATATCATCCTCCTCCCGGTAAACGTGCGATTGGGTGCCGGTCAGACCCAGCAGGGTAGAGAACAGATTGTCCTGCGAAAAGTTGTCCTGGGCTGCAAGTTTGTCGAGACAACGTTTATTGATGCCATAACGCGTCTGATAATCCGGCGAGAGCCAGATCAGCATCGGCACATGTTTCTGCACCTCTGGCGCAATCGCATAGGGCATACCGTGCAGATAGGTGCCGTTCTCGCCCAGTGACTCACCGTGATCGGACAGGTAGACCAGGCTGGTGGTGAAGTTGTCCTGATGCGCCTGGAGCAGCTTAATCGCCTTATCGACGATGAAATCCACGTAGAGCACGGTGTTATCGTAGGTATTGATCAGCTGCTGCTGCGAGCAGTCCTGGATTTGACTGGTATCGCAGGTCGGCGTAAACCGGCGGAACGCAGGCGGATAACGGTTAAAGTAGGTCGGCCCATGACTGCCAATGGTATGCAAAACGATGACGCCATTGCCCTGTAGCTGCTGGATGTAATTATCCAGATCGTGGAACAAGACGTCGTCATAACACTCCCCTTTAATACACATCCCCGGCAGGTTCAGGCTGCTCATATCCTGGTGCGGCACGCGATCGCAGGCACCTTTGCACCCCCCGTCATTATCGTTCCACAGCACCTTTACGCCGGCGCGCTGGATAACATCCAGCAGCCCCTCCTGATGCTCAGCCAGTGCGTCGTCATAACGTGCGCGCGGCATACCGGAAAACATGCAGGGAACCGAGACCGCCGTGGCCGTGCCACAGGATACCGTATGGGGAAAATAGGTGACGTTGTCCTTCGCTAATCGCGGGTTGGTTTCCCGCGGGTAGCCCGACAGGGAAAAATCGGCTGCCCGGGAGGTTTCACCGACAATCAGGATAGTAAGGTTGTGTTTGCCGTTTAGCCTGGCAGGCGAAAGGTGAGCATCTTCGCCAATTTTCACCAGCGGCAGATTCGCCCTTCTCTCATGTTTATACCAGGAGAGCGTCGCGGTAATGGCATTAGAGGGGCTGAGCGACTTCACCAGCTCCTTCTGATTACGGAACAGCGAGGCGTAATCTTTATAAAACAGCGAGGCCACCAGCAAGATGCAGATGATGGATGCAGCGACGCTGACAATACGGTAGACCGCACTTTTCCAGAAAGGCACGGTAGCAGGAATGCGGATCCAGAAGGCGACGCCCGCCATGACTACCCCGGACAACAGCAGCGTAACCACCATCCTGGGCGTCATCAGGGCAAAACTCTCTGCGGGTGTGGTATCCAGAATATTCACCAGCATCGAGCGATCGATAATGATGCCATAGTTCCAGATGAAATATTGCGCGGCAGCCGAAACCAGAATAAACAGCGCGATGGTCAGTCGGTCGAGCCAGAGAAACGAAGCAAGCGTTACCACAATATTAATTACGGATATCGCCACCAGCGGCATTGAGAGAAAGACCAGCCAGTTGCGCAGCGTATTCAGCGGCAGGGCAGCAATCACCTGATGGTAAAAGGCCAGGTTCAGGCATACCGCAATATACGCTGAAAACAGCAGCAGAAAGGAAAGCCGACTCAGCGTCGGTCTTTTATTGAGCGGAAAAAACATGCATACAGTCCATCTGTTAACAGGAACCGACACTATGCCGCGTTAACTTTAGGGAAACCTTAAGCTGCCGCTCCGGAGCCGCTATCCTCATGCTGCCGCGATTAAGCAGGCAAACCGGTTAACCCTGTTACAGGCTGCTTCAGAAAAAAGAGGATGGCACTGCGTTGATTGCTTGCGGTGGTCTCCGTTTTGACACGCCGGGTTGCGGCTTCTCCTCAGGCACCTTTTCACACCCCGCCCGACCGTGATAACGGGCAGATTATCCTGACCCGGACATCAAAACCTGCCGGTATGCCAGCAAAGGAAACTTAATCGATATGCTCGCGGCGGGCTAACCAGACAGGCAGCGACCATACCGTGATTAGTGACAACGTCACGAATCAGGTTCTGAAGGTCTTTGCGTGCGCTGTCAGCAAGGGCTTATTTTCCTGACAGCCTGCTAAATCGGTCGGGTTTTATTGAGCCATCTGCTGGTCAGCGCAGCCCTGCAGGGTGCCAGATCGCCCCTCCTATATCGCCTGTCTGCGGGTGATCCGCTTTGCCTGTAGCACTATTGTCGTTTGCCCTGACACCAAACAGAGCGGAATCGCCAACCGCCCTGCTTTCTGGCCGTTAACGCGGTTGAGCTGGCCTCTGTTGTGCAGCACGGGCACCGTCGGGAGAGTGGCTTACTGTGCGCGCAAGCTAGCGCAGCCAGGGACCTGAGGTCACTGATTCGCGCAGCATCAGGCTGGCGGCAAAGCAATCGGCATTCTGCCAGCAACCGCCATCAAGCATCGCCAGCAGGCGCGCAATCGCCTCCTGAATCATCTCGTTAACGGGGATTTTGACGCTGGAGAGCGCCGGAACGGTAAAGGGTGCCAGCGGAATATCATCAAAGCCCATCACCGATACCTGTGCAGGTACACGAATACCGGCAGTGCTCAGAAACCTGATGGCCCCGAGCGCCATTTCATCATTGCTGGCCACCAGCGCGCTGAACGTGCAGTCGCCAGCAACCAACGCCTCCGCTGCCTGCGCGCCGCTCTGCGCGTGCCAGTTGCCTTCGGCGATAAGGCCGTTGCGTAGCGGAATGCCCTGTTCTTCCAGTGCCGCCTTATAACCTGCCAGGCGTTCTTTACCGGTGGGGGAATCGAGCGATCCGGTAATAAAAGCGATGTCACGATGTCCTAAATCAATAAGCGATTTTACCGCCATCATACAGATCTGCTTTTGATCGGCGTAGATACAGTAGCTCTGGTGCTGACGTAAACGGCGATTGACCACCAGTATCGGCTGCTTGTGCTGAGCGATGATCTCATCCATTTCATCGACGGTTAAAAATCGCGGATAGATGATGATGCCGTCGCAGCGCAGGTCGAGCAGAAAATCTATCGCCGCCCGCTCCTGCGCCGCGCTGTGTTTGCCATCAGCCAGGATCAGTTGACGGCCCTGCTGTTCCAGCATACGGGCGGAGTGCGACATCAGCTCAGAGAAGTAGCTGCCGCTGTAGAGCGTGTTGGTCATCACCAGGCCGACAGTCTGGGTCGATTTCACCGCCAGATTGCGCGCCAGCAGATTAGGCCGGAACTCGGTTTCAGTAACCGCCTGCATGACTTTATCCCGTGTTTCCTGACTGACGTAGCCGTTGCCGGACAGCACCCGTGAAACCGTGGCTTTCGAGACCCCTGCTTTTTTTGCGACCTCAAGTATGGTAGCCATAATTTTTCCCTTCTCCCTCAACCTGCTACGCAGTCTACCCAACCCGGCGCGCTGCCATTCACCCTGCACTGCACGGAGTGACATTACTCACAATTTAAAAAAAGTCCCCTCCAGGTCTCTTGTTATCAATTTTGCATCTGTTCATGATTTTGTGAAACCGGTTTCCTGTGATTCTTTTTTATGCGGAATCGCCCTGTCCCTACAACAGTACGTCGCCGGTTACCCCCTACAGATAACAAAAGAGACAAAAAACTATGCCTAATCCCTATGCAGAAGTCTCTCGCGCCATCGTGCAGTCGCTGGGCGGCATGCACAATATTGAGGCGGTTACCCACTGCATGACGCGCCTGCGTTTTGTAGTGAAAGATCGGGCGCAGGTTGATCCTGAGGCGCTGAAAGCGATCCCCGGCGTCATGGGCGTGGTCGACAACGATACGCAGTGTCAGGTCATTATTGGCAATAACGTCGGCAAGGCTTATCAGGCGATCCTGGATCTCGGCACGCCTGACGCGCAAAACACCACGCCGGTGAAACGCAAAATCACGCTAAAGCGTATCGGTGCCGGCATTCTTGATGCGCTGGTCGGCACAATGTCACCGCTGATTCCGGCCATTATCGGCGGCTCAATGGTGAAGCTACTGGCGATGGTGCTGGAGATGAGCGGCGTGCTGGCAAAAGGTTCTTCCACGCTGACCATTCTGATGCTGATTGGCGACGGAGCATTCTTCTTTCTGCCTGTGATGGTAGCGGCTTCCGCGGCGCTGAAGTTTAAAACCAATATGTCACTGGCAATTGCTATTGCTGGCGTGCTGGTCCATCCCGGCTTTGTGGAGCTGATGGCAAAAGCGGCGCAGGGACAGGCGGTCGATTTTGCCTCCATTCCCATTACGCCAGTGAAATATACCTATACCGTCATCCCGGCGCTGGTAATGACCTGGCTGCTCTCCCATATCGAACAGATAGTTGACCGCATCACGCCGGCGGTGACAAAAAACTTTTTGAAGCCGATGCTGATTGTGCTCATTGCCGCGCCGATTGCCATTGTGCTGATCGGCCCGCTGGGGATCTGGATCGGCAGCGGCATCTCTGCGCTGGTCTACACCATACACGGCTATCTTGGCTGGCTGTCGGTGGCGATTATGGGCGCTATCTGGCCGCTGCTGGTAATGACCGGTATGCACCGCGTCTTTACCCCGACCATTATCCAGACTATCGCGGAAACCGGTAAAGAGGGCATGGTGATGCCGTCGGAAATCGGTGCCAATCTGGCGCTGGGGGGCTCATCGCTGGCGGTGGCGTTCAGAACCAAAAACCGCGAGCTACGCCAGACGGCGCTGGCGGCGGCGGCTTCCGCCATCGTCGCCGGGATCTCCGAACCGGCCCTCTACGGCGTGGCGGTAAGGCTGAAGCGACCGCTGATTGCCTGCCTGATCAGCGGATTCATTTGTGGGGCCGTGGCCGGTATTGGCGGTCTGGCCAGTCATTCCATGGCATCACCGGGACTCTTTACCAGCGTCCAGTTCTTTGATCCTGCCAACCCGATGAGCATCGTCTGGGTGGTAGCGGTCATGGTCCTGTCCGTGGTGCTCTCCTTTATCCTGACGTTGATTTTAGGCTTTGACGATATTCCGCAAAGCCAGCCAGACGCGAGCGCCGCATCGACGCAAACCGAAGCCATCAAGCCTGTAAAGGCAGCTATTCATCACTGAGGTATTTATGTCAGAACTGGCCTTTCCAGAAGGTTTTTTATGGGGTGGCGCGCTAGCCGCAAATCAGTCTGAAGGCGGCTATCTTGAAGGAGGTAAAGGGCTGACGACGGTAGATATGATCCCGCACGGCGACGCGCGCATGGCCGTCAAGCTGGGGCTGGAGAAGCGCTTCACGCTGCGCGAGGATGAATATTATCCAAGCCATCAGGCGATCGATTTTTACCATCGCTACAAAGACGATATTGCGCTGATGGCGGAGATGGGATTCACGGTTTTCCGCACCTCTGTGGCATGGAGTCGCCTCTACCCACGCGGAGATGAGCAGACGCCCAATGCGGCGGGGATTGCTTTCTACCGCAGCCTGTTCGAGACGTGCAAACAGCACGGCATTGAACCCCTGGTCACACTCTGTCACTTCGATGTTCCCATGCATCTGGTGAAGGAGTATGGCTCGTGGCGCAACCGCAAAATGGTCGACTTTTTCACCCGCTATGCGCGTACCTGTTTTGAAGCGTTTGACGGGCTGGTGAAGTACTGGCTGACCTTTAACGAGATTAATATCCTGCTGCACAGCCCTTTCTCCGGCGCGGGCCTGGTGTTTGAAGAGGGAGAAAACCGCGAGCAGGTGAAATATCAGGCTGCGCACCATGAGCTGGTTGCCAGCGCGCTCGCCACGCGCATCGCCCATGAGGTTAACCCGGTGAACCAGGTGGGCTGTATGCTGGCAGGCGGTAACTTTTATCCCTGGTCATGCAGGCCAGAAGATGTCTGGGCGGCGCTGGAAAAGGATCGCGAGAACCTGTTTTTTATTGATGTCCAGGCCAGAGGGGCTTATCCCTCCTATGCTGCCCGCCTGTTCCGTGAGAAAGGCATCACGATTCAGATGGAAAGTGACGATGCAGAGATATTGAAAAACAGCGTCGATTTCGTCTCCTTCAGCTATTACGCGTCGCGCTGTGCGTCAGCTGAGATGAATGAGCACAACAGCAGTGCAGCCAACGTAGTCAAGTCGCTGACCAACCCCTACATCAAACGCAGCGACTGGGGCTGGGGCATCGATCCTCTTGGATTACGCATTACCATGAACATGATGTATGACCGTTACCAGAAGCCCCTGTTTCTGGTGGAGAACGGGCTTGGCGCGCAGGATAAGCTGGAGGCTGACGGCAGCATCAACGATGATTACCGCATCAGCTACCTGCGCGAACACATTCAGGCAATGGCGCAGGCCATTGACGACGGCGTGCCGCTGATGGGCTACACCACCTGGGGCTGCATCGATCTGGTTGCCGCCTCAACCGGCGAAATGAGCAAGCGCTATGGCTTCGTCTATGTTGATCGGGATGATACGGGACAGGGCACGCTGGCGCGCACGCGCAAAAAATCATTCTGGTGGTATAAAAAAGTGATTGCCAGCAACGGGCGCGACCTCAGCTGACGTTTACCGGAAAAGACAGCAAAATTCAGCGCGGACAGCCCCTTTTTTTCAGCGTATGCCACACTTAACAGACCCGCATTCTGTTAAGGAAACCTGATGAATTTTCGCTGCTCTTTTCTGGGGCTGAGTCTGGCGCTGTGGAGCTGCTCTCTGCTGGCGATTCCGCTGCCGCAACGTCCGCCTGAGACGCTTCCGCCTGCGCAATATATCAGCAGGGTCAATGATAATAACATCATTACCTGGCAGCTATGGGCGCCTGCGGCCAAAGCGGTTGAGGTGGTGACCGGCGCCACTCCTGACCGCTACCGCTCGCACCCCCTGGTCAAAAACGAACAGGGGATCTGGTCTCTGACCAGTGAGCCGATGCAGCCGGGCTTATATGAATACTTTTTTAACGTGGACGGCTTCCGCACCCTCGACACCGGCAGCGCGCTGCCAAAACCGCAGCGCCAGGTAAACACCAGCCTGATCCTGGTGCCGGGCAGTCTGCTGGATGAGCGCAATGTGCCGCACGGCGAGATCCATACGCTTACCTGGCACTCCCCATCGCTGAAGCGTGAACGCCAGGTGTCTGTCTGGGTACCGCCCGGCACGGGTCCAGACTCGCCCCCGCTGCCGGTGCTCTACTACTATCACGGCTTTGGCGACACCGGCCTGTCGGTGCTGACGCAGGGGCGCGTGCCGCAGATCATGGACAATCTGCTCGCTGAAGGGAAAATTGTTCCGATGCTGGTGGTGATGCCTGATACCGAAACCGATGCACAGGATGCGATACCGGAACAGTTTGCCCCCGCAACGCGACGCGAATCCTTCTATCCGCGCAACGCGCAGGCGGCGGATAAAGAGCTGATTCAGGAGAT
The DNA here is from genome assembly GCF_041386365.1 of Pantoea sp. KPR_PJ. Taxonomy (NCBI): domain Bacteria; kingdom Pseudomonadati; phylum Pseudomonadota; class Gammaproteobacteria; order Enterobacterales; family Erwiniaceae; genus Pantoea; species Pantoea sp. KPR_PJ. The sequence goes on from NZ_JABMIK010000001.1 coordinate 587,806, forward strand.
TATGCCGCTGATCGCCACGCGTTACCGCATTCGCAGCGACGCTGGAAGTCAGGCGCTGGCGGGCCTGTCTCAGGGTGGCTATCAGGCGCTGGTCAGCGGGATGCGCCACCTGGATAAGTTTGCCTGGCTGGGCATTTTTAGCGGCGTAACCACGGAGTCGGTGCCAGATTTCCGCGTCGCCGCGCAGCTGAAAAAGCCTGCGGTGATTAACCGCCAGCTTAAACGGCTGACGCTGGTGAGTGGTGAAGAGGATATCATTACCGGGCGTGATATGACCGGATTCAGGGCACAGCTGGATCAGCGGGGTGTCCATTATGTCTGGCACAGCTACCCGACGCTGGGACATGAGATGGAGGTATGGCGGCCGGCCTATATTGACTTTGTTCAGCAGCTGTTTCAGCCGGAGAAGTGAGGCAGCACCTTCACCAGGGTGAGCTGATTTTCCGTTTCACCCTGCTGGTAGCTCACCCGATCTACGCCCGAGAAGATCAGTTGCATTCCGCGCCCGCCTTCGCTCAGACTTGCCAGCTCCAGCGGTGCATCCGGATCGGGCACCGGCGGCAGGCGCTTCTCTTCAGGCAGCGGTACGCCGCTGTCAAACAGGCTTACTGTGACCCACTGTCCATCGTGGCTAAAATGCACCCGATAGCGCGCCTGGGGATCGTCGTGATAGCCGTGACGAATGATATTACTCGCCGCCTCACATAACGCCAGGTCAAGCGGGTAGATCCAGGTTTCATCTACCGGCAGTTCCGCCAGGAACTGACGCAGTGTAATACCCAGTGTCGTCAGGCTGTTAATCGTTGCAGATAAACCGAGCTCTTTTTCCCGGTGGGGCTTAAACATAGATTAGTCTCCCCCCTGGAGGGCCGTCAGCGCCTCGCGACGATCGCCACACAGGGTAAATACCCTGTCCATACGCGTCAGGGAAAACATCGCTTTGATATTGGCGTTAAGCGAACAGAGCACCAGCTGCCCTTTGCCGCTCAGCGATTTCAGCAGCGAGATCAGCGCGCCCAGGCAGCTACTGTCGATGAAATCGACGCGGGAAAAGTCCAGAATCAGCTGCGTTTCCCCCTGCTGGATAAGCGCGGCCACCGCCTCCTTGAACCGCAGCGCCACCGAGGCGTCAAGGCGACGGGCTACCGGCGTCACCAGCAGCACATTGTCAATTTTTTCCGTTTCAAGCTTCATCGTTTATCTCCTGTTGTAATCGCTGCTGGCGCTCAATCACCAGCAGGGAAATATCATCCGCCGCGGACGCTGCCGCACCGCGCCACTGGGTGAGCGACTGCTCAACCCGCGCCAGCAGGGTGGCAAGTGGCTGGTCATGCAGCGAAGCCAGCAGGGTTCTCAGTCGCGCGGCGCCAAACATTTCGCCCTCGCCGCTTTCACACTCGCTGATGCCGTCGCTGTAAAGGCAGAGCCGTTCACCTGGCGCAAGATGAAAAGCGCTCTCCTCCCAGTCAAGATGGTCGAACAGGCCTACCGGTGGCCCGCCCTGACCAATCCCTCGCACCTCGCCGGTTGTACTGACCACAAGCGGCGTGGGATGGCCTGCCTGACACAGACGCCCTTCACCGCTGTGGCGATCGAGCACGCCATACACCAGGGTGAAATAGCTGGTGACGTCGGAATGTTGGGCACAAAAGCGTTCATTGAGAAGGCGCACTACCTGCGCGGGTGGCGTCAGGGCTGCGCCGTCAAACAGAAAGGGATCGACGGTGCGGCCATGCAGAAACTGACGAGCCACCGCTACCGACATCATCGCCGCCGTAACGCCATGACCGGCCACATCGACGCAGTAAAAGCCTACCGCCTTTTCATTAAGCGGAAACAGATGAAACAGATCGCCTGAAACCCAGGCGGAAGGCATAAACAGCCAGTCAGCGAAATAGTCACCCTGGCACAGGTGGTGAGGCGGCAGAATGCTGCGCTGCAGGGTCGCAGCCGCCTGCAAATCCTGCTCGATTTGTGCCAGCGCCTCACTCAGGCGGCGATTTTTACTGGCGAGCGATGCTTCAAGTTGCAGAATACGCTCACCCGCATGCAGCCGCGCCCGCAACTCAACCTGGTTGACCGGCTTGGGTAAAAAATCATCTGCGCCTGCCGCAAAGCCGACGCGCAGATCTTCCACGCTGTCACGTGCGGTCAGAACGATAATATAGATATAGCGATCCTGGACCTGCTGGCGAATTTCATGACAGAGCGTCAGACCATCCATGATCGGCATCTCCCAGTCGCTGATGACCAGGCTAACTGTCTCCTGCGCCAGTAACGCCAGAGCCTGCTCGCCATTCTCCGCTTCGTAAATGCGGTAGCCCCACTGGCGCAGCAGTCCTGCCAGCAGCCTGCGGTAGAGCAGAGCGTCATCGACGATCAGAACAGATTGAGGCTGACCTTCCATCACAAAGACCTCAGAAAGGGAGAAACCAGATAAGCGAAAGAGTACCTTCACGAAATTTTGCATTGCTGCTGCTGCGTCCTGGAAAGCGCGTACCGCTGTAGTTGCTGTACTGAACTGACAGGGAGCCAGGCGTATAACCGGCATAGCCAAAGCTGTAGCTGTAGTCTCCGTTCCACGGCTGCTGCTGATCGGAATGGGGGTACCAGAAGGCCGTGGCGCGAACAAAAAAGTGCTGTTTAAAGGTGTAGCCACAGCCGCCCAGCCCCACCTGCTTGTTAGATCGCAGGTCGTTATCAGCCAGCGAGTAGTAGCGCGGCACCCAGCTGACGCCGACCTGACAGGTCAGAGCATCACCCTTGTTAATCAGCAAATGTTTCTCCAGCGCCCTGGGCAGCGAGAATTTATAGGCGAAGGTGAAGGCGCCCTGTTCAAAATAGGTAAAGCGCTTGCTGCCGGAAGGAAACAGGCGGTTATCGCCATAGTTGCTGTAGACGAGACTGAAGGTATTGGGATGCCAGTCGTCGTAGCCAAAGCTGTAGCGAAAATCGGTGGCGTATTTATCAAAATCGGACACCGGCGCGCGCAGCGTCACGTTGGCAAACCAGAAGCTGTAGGGGGAATATTGCAGGCTGAGGTTGAGAAGCTGGTTAATTTTCTTCTTTTGCTGCGCCGATTCTGAGCCATTGGGAATGGTCAGCCATTGCTCCTTCAGACCGCTGGTAAAACTCAGCGCGCTGGAAAAGGTGTCTTTGTTACCAGAGAAAAGCCGGCCCCAGCGGCTGGTAAAAACGCCTGCCTGAACAGGCTCGCTGGTGGCAGAAACCGGTTCATTATCGGTAACAGCCGCAAAAACAGGCATCGCCGTACCGGCGGCAAACGCGATCGTCAGCCATCCTGTGCCTCTCGCCGAAAGCCTGGGGTGAACCATGCAGCACTCCTCGCTCAGTTAGGAATAAAACGACCACCAATATCTTTCTTTGCCATCCACCACAGCACGCCCAGCGCCGCGAGATGGATAAGGGTGTTGCGAATCCACGCCTGATGCCAGAGATCAAAGGGGACAAACTGGCTCACCGCCATCACAACAAAAACGTGCAGGATAAAGGTGTACAGCGAATGCTGACCCAGTGGGATCAGGAACCAGCCCAGCGCACGATTGACTGGCCGCCAGCAGAAGGTCAGCACCAGGTAGACCAGCAGCATCAGACTAAAGTCATTCAGCACGCGGCAGGGACCGAGTGCGTTTTTGCTGGCGAGGTGGTAGTAAAACCAGTTGAAATCCGCAGGTGGGATAATATGCAGCAGCAGAAACGAGGGCATAAAAGGGTTGGTATGATTTTGCGCGACGAACATCATCCCCAGCGCATAAACCACCATCAGCCCTGTCACCATATAACCGCCGGGCGTGCGAGCCAGTGACATGAGCTCATCTTTGTACCAGCCGCAGCACATACCTAAAACATAGATAAGCTGCCAGGCGAGCAGAGGAAAGGCGAATTCAAACTCCGCGACCGTCAGGCGCGTTGGCCAGAGGTGATAACTGACGTAGCCCGCCAGCGAGGCCAGCACCAGCCAGCCGACGCGCCGCGCCTTGAGCAGCGCCAGAAACAGCGGACTCACCAGCAGCAGGCAGATATAAAGTCCCAGTATCTGCGTCTGATGCGGACCGATTTGCAGATAGAGAATGATGTTAAACCCGGTCTCCTTAATCTGCGGCGTAGTGGGAAACAGCGCCCAGACCGTGCCTGAGTGGCGATCGACAAAGTGGGTAACTTCAAAGGTATTGATAAAGGGCAGGCGCGACAGCAGCAGCATGATTAGGATAATGATCAGATTGACGAGATAGATCTTTCCGGCCCGCCGCCAGAGAGTCCAGCCAACGGTGAGTAGCACCTCTTTTTGCAGCCGCTGGCGATTGAGCATACCCAGCATAAAGCCCGACAGGATCACAAAACCCTCTGCGCCCGTCGTCAGGCCAAAACGCTCCCAGGTAAAGATATTCACCAGCGAAAGCAGCTCTGTATGCGCCACCACCATCATCACCAGCGCAATGCCGCGCAGCATATCAACGCGCAGATCGCGTTTTCCAGGCACGTCATAGCGCCACGCTCGCCACTCCATGCTTGTTGCTCCGGGCTGATAGGCCAAATCCGCCATATTCATTACCGCCAGTGATGGGATAAGGTTTTTTAGTTAAGTGTTGTAGATCTTTGCAGTGTGAGGAAAAGTTTAGCGCTGTTGCGGTTTAAGTCACGATGAAATGAAAAAAATCTTATTACCCTTGTAAATGTCTGTAATTCAATACTATAAAATTTAAAGCAGCGTGATAAAGAAGCGAGCCTGATCATGCTCGCTGATAAAACAGAGTAGTAAATATTATAAATGCTTAATTGGTTTCATTTTTATCGCTAATGAATTTCGCCCCACCAGGTGAAAAGACAGCCTACAGTTGCCTCTGCTATCGATACGAGACGCCATGGATTCTTACTTTTCACGTTTTGAACATCGTCGCCCGCCCGCTCCGCTGAATACGCCCGTCTGGGTCATGAGGCTATGGCAGGTGCTGGCCGTTGCCGGGCTGATCCTCGGTGCCAACTACATTCGCTGGCGCTGGATGGCGTCGCTCAACATGGACGCCCTGTGGTATGCCGTTCCGCTGGCGCTGGCTGAAACGCTGGCCTGGGTGGGCACGCTGCTGTTTACCATCAATATCTGGCAGGTCAAGGACCCGCCATGCCCCACTCCCCCCAAAGAGATCAATCAGTGCCTGCTGGAGCAGGACCAAACGGAGACGCGGCCACCCAAAGTGGACCTTTTTATCGCCACTTATTCAGAAGATCCCGAGCTGGTACGCCTCTCTGTTCAGGATGCGCTGAAGCTGAGCTATCCGACGCCGCTCGATCTGGCGATCCATGTTCTGGATGACGGTCGCCGCCCTGAGATGCGTGCGGTCTGCGAGCAGGAAGGGGTCAACTACATCACACGCGAAACCAATGTCGGCTTTAAAGCGGGCAACATACGCAACGGCATGGAGCAGACTGACGGTGACTTTATGGTGATATGCGATGCCGACACGCGCGTTTTCCCTACCCTGCTGACGAACACGCTGGGGTATTTCCGCGACCCCGATGTGGCCTGGGTGCAGACGCCGCAGTGGTTCTACGATCTGCCTGAGGGCGAACGCTTCTCTGACTGGCTGCGCCGCCGCGCCGGGCTACCGGGCTACCTGTTTGGCCGCGCGACAGAGTCGATCGTGGGTCGCCTGACGGTGGGCAGCGATCCCTTCTTTAACGATCCGCGCATGTTTTATGACGTGATTTTGCGCCGTCGCAACTGGGCCAACGCCGCGTTCTGCTGCGGTGCAGCGTCGGTCCACCGGCGTGAGGCGGTGATGCAGGCCGCACTGCGCAGCTATGTGTTCAGCGTCGAAGAGGAGATTGCGCGTCACACCCGCGATATCCGCGATGAGGAGATGCGCGCGACGCTGAGCCAGGCGATGCGTCCGCATGTCATTGCCGATATCGAGCTGACGCCCTATAAATTTCACGTCTCAGAAGATATCTACACTTCTATCGTATTGCACGGCGACAGCGGACGCCGCTGGCGCTCGGTGATGCATCCCGGCATTGAATCAAAAATGCTGTCGCCGCAGGATCTGCTGACCTGGATGATTCAGCGTTTTAAATATGCCGCCGGCTCGCTGGATATCCTGTTTCACGACAAGATTTTCAGCCGCCGCCGCTTCAGGCTCAGCCTGGGCCAGACGCTGATGTATGGCACCACCTTCTGGTCCTATCTCGCCTGTCTCTGGAATACGGTGTTTTTACTCTCACCGCTCATCTACCTGTTTACCGGCATTCCTCCCGTTTCGGCCTATTCAACGCCCTTTTATCTGCATTTTCTTCCTTTCTTTATCGTGTCAGAGCTGGCGTTTATGTTTGGCACCTGGGGGATTTCCGCCTGGGATGGGCGCTCCTCCTATCTGGCGTTCTTTTCCGTAAACCTGCGGGCGCTCAACACCGTGCTGCGCGGTGAGAAAGTGAAATTTCACGTGACACCCAAAGAGCGTCAGTCGGGACGCTTTCTCTACCTGGTCAAACCACAGCTGGCGATTGTCGCGCTGACGTTGCTCGGGCTGATCTGGGGCGGCATTCAGGTGGCGCGCGGTAACGTCGACGATCCCTCAGGCTATGTCATTAACATCTTCTGGGGAGCGGTCAATATCGCCGCCATGATGCCCATGATTATGGCGGCGATGTGGACGCCGCCTGCCACGCAGGAGGCAGACGCAGAATGAGCCTGAAATCAGGCATTTACAGCGCGCGCAGCTATCTGACGATTCTTATTGGCTTTCTGCTCGGCTTCGCGATTGTGCTGTGGGTCGAGCGACAGATGCCTGCGCGCGTGGAAACGACCGATGGCATTGTGCTCAGTAAGTCGTTTCCACCGCTGCCGCAGCAGCGCGAGCTTACCTTTGATGAAGCTGTCTGGGCGCGCATTGCCTGGCAGTACTTTGTAAATAATACCCAGGCGAACGGGCTGGTGAATGGCGAAGCCGGTAAACCCTGGCTGAGCCTGTGGAGCACCGGTAGTTACCTGCTGGCGACGATTTCCGCGCAGCAGCTCGCCATCATTCCCGATGCGGAGTTTGACGACCGCATTGCGTCGGCGCTGGATGCGCTGGCCGCTCTGCCGCTAAAGCCAGACGGTCTGCCGGCTGCTTTTTATCAGGCGGAAACGCTGGACGCGCTGCCCTCGGCGGATCAAAACGCCGGGTCGGCCATCGATATGGGACGTCTGCTGATGCCACTACAGATCTTACTGTGGCGCTATCCCCAGCATGCGGCGGCGGTCAGTCAGCTGCTGTCGCGCTGGCAACTCGCCAGTCTGCTGCAAAGCAGCGGGCCGCAGGGTGCCAGCCTGCCGCTTAACCGCTGGGTGATCCGCACGGACGATCCGCGCGGCAGTTACGGCTATCGTCTTTATGCCGGCAGCGTGCTGCGCTTGATTAACGCCTCGGCCGGACTGGCCGTCAGTCAGCCACCGGACGGTCTCAAGCTGGTCGAGATTGATGGCTATGCCGTGCCTGATGAGGGGCTGCGCACGCCCTGGGGCAAGCAACCCTCTCTGATCAGCCTGCCTTATCTGTTGACCGGGCTGGAGCAAGGCTTCGACGCACGCAGCGGCGAAATTACCTGGCGCATCATGCAGATTGTGCAGAACCGCACCGGCACGCCCTCCGACACCGATCAGATCAACAATGACTATGCCGAGCAGGTGCCCGATTTCGCTGGCGCACTGCCGGGTAGCCAGCCGCTGCCCATCCAGAATCTGAATGACGACGCCAGCGGACTAACCGGCCGTGCACTGACCTCAACCCGCTCTGCCTTCGCCTGGTATGCCCTGTTCCGTAATCGCTGGAGCGAGGCGCTGCGTAAAACAATGCTGCCGATGATCGCGCCCGGTAAAGGCTGGAAGGCGGGTTTCAACGCTGACGGCTCGGTTAATGCCGCCATCGACGCAGACACCAACGCCATGGTGCTGGAAAGCCTCTCCTACATTGCCCACGGCCAGCTACTGTGCCTGGGCTGTCTCGCCGCCCCTCTGCCCGTTAAGCAGCCGCAGCAACAAGGAGTAATAACGAAATGAGATTTTTAAGGCTTCGCCGGTCCGGCTTCGCTGCCCTGCTGGCTACGCTGGTGCTTCTTTCTCCGGTGCTTCAGGCGGCGGTCAGTCTGCCCGCCTCCGACTACAAGGTGCGCCATGGGGAACTGACCGGGCGTGAGATGGCCGTGGCGAAAAATGCCTGGTCCTATTTCGTTGCCAACTACCAGCCCAGTACCGGGCTGGTCAATGCGGTAAACAAATATCCCTCTACCACCATGTGGGACAGCGCTTCCTATCTGGCGGCTATGACGGCGGCGCGCGAGCTGGGCATCATTGACAAAGCGGAGTTTGACCGGCGTCTGTTGCAGTTTCTGGCAACGCTGAACAAGCTGGTGCTGTTTCAGAATCAGGTGCCCAACAAGGCTTACAACACCATCACCGGGCAGAAAGTGGACTACCTCAACAAGCCCGGCGAGATCGGTTTTTCCGCTATTGATATTGGCCGTATGCTGCTGTGGCTGAAAATACTCAAAGAGCGCTATCCGGAGTACAGCAACAGTATCGACAACGTGGTGCTGGGCTGGGATTTTACCCACGTCGTGGACGACTGCGGTACGCTGCACGGCGCCTATCTTGACGGCAAAAAACAGCCGCAGTACGTGCAGGAGGGACGTCTGGGCTACGAGGAGTATGCGGCAGCGGGTTATCAGCTCTGGGGCTTTACCACCTGCCAGGCGAGCCGCCCTGAACCCTATGCGCTGGCGGATATTTACTGCGTGCTGGTGCCCTACGACTCGCGCGATCCGCGCATGACCAGCCAGCACAACTACGTGGTAACCGAATCCTACCTGCTGCACGGCCTGGAGATGGGCTGGGACAACGCCGACGACCGCGATAACGACAGCGCGGACTTCAGCCATCCGTGGATGAAGAACTTCGCCGATCGCGTTTACCAGGCGCAGGAGAATCGCTATATGATCACCGGGACGCTGACGGCACGCTCGGAGCACCAGCTTGATAAATCCCCCTACTTTGTTTACGACACCGTCTACAGCGATGGCTTCAACTGGAACACCATTACCGACAAAGGCCAGTATGTCCCAAACGTTGCGGCGGTATCACTGAAGGCGGCGCTTGGCATGTGGGTGCTGTGGGATTCGCCTTATACCGATCGCCTCTTTGACACCATTGAAAACGCCGACGAGAAAGACAAAGGCTATTACGAAGGCCTTTATGAAAACGGCGACGGGCCGATCAAAGAATTTACCGCCAATAACAACGGCATCATGCTGGAAGCGCTGCTGTTTAAAAAAGAGGGCAAGCTGCTGCGTTTCAATAGCAACGACCCGCGCAAGGCGAGCTACGCGCCCTCAATGTGGGAGAAGCGGCTGGTTGATATTTTTGAACCTAACAACACGCCGCGCAATCGTCCGTTCCTGAACGTTACGCCCGGCATCAAAAGCTGGTGCGAACAGAGCGGCACCGCCGTGCGCAGCGCCCCATCATGTCAGGCCTGCAAATGTGCGCGCTGTGACAGCCAGGCGCCCGTTAAGTTACCGCCGGTGGCGACGACATGCCTAAAACAGTAATACGTCTGGGGATGGTGTTGCTGCTGGTCATGGCGCTGATCGCCGGTCTGCTGGCGCGCAACCAGGCTGCGGGCTGGCGCTGGCTGATTAACGGCGGCTGGCATACCACCGCGCGGCTGGGCGCGCTGACCGATCACGAGCGGCGCTGGGCAACCATTGCGTGGCGCTACTTCGAGAATAACACTCAGCCGCAAACCGGGCTGGTTAACGGCAGTGATAAGCGTCCGGTAGCGAGTCTGTGGCAGATGGGCGATACCCTGATTGCGCTGACGGCCGCCCGCGAGCTTAATCTGATTGACGAGGAGATCTTTGACCGGCGGCTGACGTCGATCCTCGGCACGCTCAACCGTCTGCCGCTCACTTCGGCGAAGGTGCCCAATCTGCTCTACAGCACCACCAGCGTGACCATGGTGGGCTATGCCAACACGCCTCAGGTAGTGGGCTGGTCAGCAAAAGATATGGCGCGGCTGATGATGGCGCTGCGTATCGTAGCGGCGTTTCACCCCCAGTACAGTGAATATCTGGAGCGAATTATCCTGCGCTGGGATTTCTGCCGCGTGGTGGATGATAAAGGGCAGCTTTATGCCGGTCAGATGCGCAATCAGACGCTGACGCCGCAGGCGGAGGGGCGGCTGGGCGACAGCGAATACAGCGCGGCAGGATTTGGCCTCTGGGGGTTTGCCAACGATCAGTCGCTGCGCCCGCCTGTGCAGCATGTGATTATCGACGGTCTGGCGCTGGACATTGACGCGCGCGACCCGCGCACCACCTGGACGCCCGCCGCCATTACCACCACACCCTATGTGCTGAGCGGCATGGAGTATGCCTGGACGCTGCCGGGCGCCGATCGCGACATAATCAATTTGCAGCGTCAGCGCGCCAGCAATATCTATCGCGTGCAGGAGATGCGCTGGCAGCAAAAAAATATTCTCACCGCTCGCAGCGATTTCACTCTCTCCGCGCCGCCATGGCACGTCAACGACACGATTTTTGCCAACGGCTACGCCTGGAATACGCTGGCAGACGATGGCAAATGGGTGCCGCGACTGGCGCAGGTCTCGACGCGCGCCGTTTTCGGACTCTGGGCGCTCTGGCAAACCCCGTTTACCGATGCGCTGATGGCGATGACGCAGCGGCAGAACGATCCCCAGCGCGGCTGGTTTGAAGGGCGCGTAGAGGCAACGGGCGACTACAACCGCACGATTACGCTCTCCACTAACGCCATGGTGCTCGAGGCGCTGCTGTTCAAAGCCAACATGGGCGCGCTACTGCGTGACGGTGAGCCCGGCGCGGAAAGCTATTTCCGTCGTCAGCTGGCCGATCCCTTTACTGCACCGCAGCGCTGTTTTCCCCTCAACCGAGCGGCCGTAAGCGGCGGCTCAGAGTAAGGAGGTACAATGCCTGAAAGCCAGCTTCCTGAAGCGCTGGATTCCCTGCGAGCGGCGGTGCTGATGTATGACGATCAAGAGCGACTGATCGCCTTTAACCGTCAGGTGGTGCGCTTCTATCCCGGCATTGAACACCGCATCAGACTGGGCATGACGCTGACGCAGCTGGCCGAGGCGTTTATTGCCTCAGCCTACATGACGGAAAACCTTCCGCGCCGTCAGGCCATGGTCGATAACCTGGTCAGTTGCTGTCGCCTGGATAATCACAGTGAGATGCGGCGCATCGCCAGTCGTCAGGTTTTTGTGCAGCACAACCGCACGCCAGAAGGAGGGATCGTCAGCCTGCATATTGATATGTCCGGGTTTGAGCTGATCAACGCGTCGCGCAATCAGCTGCATGCCGACTTTGTCCTGGCGGCGGAGTCTACGCAGATTGGCATCTGGGACTGGCAGCAGCAGCAGGATCTGTTGCAGGTCAACGATGCACTACTCAACATGCTGGGCTACCCGCGCGAAACCTGGCACTACAGCGCCAGCTTTCTCGATACGCTACTGCATCCCGACGACCGCCAGCCGCTGCAACAGCTTTTCTCCAGCGCCAGTAATCAGCAGCAACCGGTATTTGAGAGCGAAATTCGTCTGTTACACCGTAACGGAAACTACCGCTGGATGCTGCTGTCTGGTCAGGTGGCCAGCGTGACCGTGAAGGGAGAAACCGCCCGGGTGATCGGCACGCTACAGGACATCACTAAACGCAAAGAGGCGGAGCAGATCTCCCTGCAGGCGCTGGCCGCCGCTCGCGCCGCAAACGAGGCGAAAAGCATTTTCCTCGCCAATATGAGCCACGAAATCCGCACGCCAATGAACGGCATTCTTGGCATGACCCAGCTCTGCCTGGATACCCAGCTCACTGCCGAGCAGCGCGAATATATGACCCTGGTCTATCATTCGGCGCACACCCTGCTGCGCGTGATCAACGATATTCTCGACTATTCCAAAATCGAGGCGGGCAAAGTCGAGCTGGACGAGGAGACGTTCCTGCTTCGGACGTTCCTGCACGCGCTGATGCGGCCGCTGATGCCGGCGGCAAGTGAGAAAAATGTTGAGCTACTGGTTAATGTCGCGCCGGATGTCCCTGACGCGCTTACGGCAGACAGCGTGCGCCTGCGTCAGGTGCTGACCAACCTTGCCAGCAACGCGCTGAAATTCACGCCGTCCGGAGAGGTGGAACTGTCGGTAAGGCGGGACGCGACGACGCACCAGCTGCTGTTTCAGGTGCGGGATACCGGCATTGGCATTCCGGCAGATAAACAGCAGTTGATTTTCGAGTCCTTCAACCAGGCGGACACCTCGACCACGCGAAAATATGGCGGCACCGGGCTGGGATTGACCATATCGGCACGGCTGGTAGAAATTTTGGGTGGAGAGCTGAGCGTACAGAGCGAGCCCGGCAAGGGCAGTATCTTCAGCTTCAGCCTGCCTGCGCCTCAGATGCCCGCCAGCGACGAGCTAAAAACGTCGCCGCGCTTTGGCAGCCTGCCGGTGCTGGTGGTGGATGATAACGCGACTAACCGACACATTTTGAGCGACATGCTGCGCAACATGGGGCTGATGCCCAGCCTGGCCCAAAGTGCTGATGAAGCGCTGGCGCTGCTCCACATCCATGCTGGCTTTCCCGTTATCCTGCTTGATGCGCAGATGCCAGATAAAGACGGCATGGCGCTGGCTCAGGAGATTAAAGCGACGCCCGCGCTGGCCAGCAGCCAAATCGTGATGCTCAGCTCAATGAGTCGTTCTATGGATGCCGGCCAGCTGGCCAGCATCGGCGTGAATTACTTTCTCGGCAAACCCGTCGACCAGCGCGACCTGTACGACGTCATTGCGCAGGCGCTGGCGCTGCAGCCCGCCGCTGCACCCGCCCCGGCGCTGGCGGAGCGCGTCACCAGTGCGGATCGACCGCTCCGCATCCTGCTGGCTGAAGATAATCTGGTGAACCAGAAACTGGCCGCCCACTTTCTGACCCGGCTGGGCCATGAGTTTGCCATCGTTGGTAATGGCCTGGAGGCGCTGCAACAGCTCGATAAAGCGAAATGGGATCTGATTTTAATGGATTTGCAAATGCCTGAGCTGGATGGTGAGCAGGCGACGCATCTGATTCGTGAGCGGGAGGCGGCCCGGCCCGGGCGCCCGCCCCAGCGGATTATCGCCATGACAGCCCATGCCATGAAGGGCGACAAAGAATTCTGTCTCCAGCACGGCTTTGATGGCTATCTGGCAAAGCCGGTCAGCCTCGAGTCGCTGAATGACGAAATCCTGCGTGTGATCACCCTGATGCCGTCGGCGCAGCCTGCCGCGCCTTTACTGCCGCCCGATCGCCAGAGGCTGGCGGCGCGTCTTGGCCTGGATGACGTGCTACTCAGTGAGCTGCTGGCGCTGTTTGCCGTCGGGCTTCCTGAGCTGCTGACCCAGCTAAAAAGCGCCCTTACTGACGAGGATATGCCGCGTATTCGCCGCCTGGCACACAAGCTGCGCGGCGAAGCGTCCACCTTTGGTTTCGATGACTTCACCCGTTTTTTACAGTCGCTGGAAGAGACAGCACGCGAAGAGGCCACGCTGGCGCGTACCGGACTGCTGACCGAACTGGATCAGCAGTCCGCGATCCTGCTTACCCAACTCCGCCACCTACAGGAGAAGCCATGATACGTAACGCCCTGTTGCTGAGCGTGCTGTTTTGCGCGCCGCTGTTCGCCGCGCCGCTTCCACCGCCTACGAGCTGGTCGCTGGCGGGAAACTGGCGCGTTCATGACGCCAGTGACGCCGATTTTGTCGGCTGGCGAGGCAGTGACCGTGACTGGCGAACGCTGCGTGTTCCGGCGAACTGGTACAGCGCTGGCTGGGATCATCAGGGCGCACTCTGGTATCGCACCGAATTTTCCCTGCCACCATCAACGGCCGATCGACTGGCGACGCTGGAGTTTGACGGCGTTGATTACTTCGCTGACGTCTGGTTTAACGGCCAGAAGCGGGCGCGCCATGAGGGCTATTTCCAGCGGTTTGCGGTGGATATCAGTGAGGGTCTGACGCGCTATAACCGACTGGCTGTGCGCGTCGACAGCCCGTTTGAGGATCCTCAAAAGACCTGGCCGCTGCGTAAAAACCTGATGAAGGGCATCCTCAATCAGCACGATTCGCGTCCGGGTGGTGCCTGGTCGCCACAGGGGCAGGATGCCAATTCCGGCGGCATCTGGGCGCCGGTCAGACTGCGTCTGAGCCGGGGGGTGGCGATCGATAATCTGATCCTGCGCCCTGACTGGTCACAGGGGCTGACGCAGCCGCGCTTGCGCGTTGAGCTGGTCTACCGCGCGCCTGTTGCGAAAACGGCCACGCTGCACCTCAGCGCCCGGCCCGCGAATTTCAGCGGCAACGCGTTTCAGCTGGAGCAGCCCGTCACGCTTCAGGCCACCGGCAAAGAGACGCAGCGCATTGCCGTTACTCTGCCGATGCCAGAGGCCCGGCTCTGGTGGCCAACGGGCTACGGTCAGCCCAGTCTCTACCAGGTTCAGGTCAGGCTGCGCGACGATCGCGGTATTCTCGATCAGCGCAGCAGTCGTACCGGACTGCGCCAGGTGGTTGAGCAGCCAGATAACCAGGGCTGGCTGATTAATGGCCAGCGCCTGTTTATTCGCGGCACGAACTACATTGGTTCACCCTGGCTGAGCACCATGAATAAGGCCCGCTATGCGCGCGATTTTGCCCTGGTTGAGAAGATGAACGCCAATGCCATCCGTGTGCATGGTCACGTTGCGGGTCGCTCGCTCTATCAGGCCGCTGATGAGCGCGGACTGTTAATCTGGCAGGATGTGCCGCTACAGTGGGGCTATAACGATACCCCCGCCTTTGCGGATAATGCCGCCCGGCAGACGCAGGAGATGGTCGATCAGTTTGGCAATTCGCCGTCGATCGTGGTGTGGGGCGGGCAAAACGAGCCGCCGTTTAATTCGCCATGGATGGGCAAACGCTTCCCCGACTGGAACCCCGATCTTAACCGTCAGCTGACGCAGCGCGTTGCAGATACGCTGGCTAAAGATACCAGCCGTATCGTGCATCCCTTTTCAGCGGTGGAGGAGCATTATTGGGCGGGCTGGTACTTCGGGACACTGGCAAATCTGCTGGAGCCAGCGAAAACCGCGACCATCACGGAGTTTGGTGCCCAGGCGCTGCCGCAACTCTCGACGCTGCGCACCTTTATCCCACGCAGTGAGCGCTGGCCAGCTACTACTCAGCCAGGCGATCCCCTGTGGACGCGCTGGAAATACCACAATTTTCAGCCTATTCAGACTTTCCAGAATGCGAAGATCTCACGCGGCGACAACATTAAAACCTTTATTAACAACACGCAGCGCTACCAGGCGCAGCTGGTGGCTCTGGCCGCCGAGAGTTACCGACGCCAGCGTTTTCAGCCGGTGACAGCCCTGTTCCAGTTTATGTTTGTTGAAACCTGGCCTTCGGTAAACTGGGGTGTGGTGGACTATTTGCGCCAGCCGAAAGCGGGCTACTACGCCCTGAAACGGGCTTATCAGCCGCTGCTGCCCTCCATCGAGCCGAAAAATCTGGACTGGAAAGTGGGACAGCCGGGGCAGATCAGTCTGTGGACCATTAACGATTTGCCGCATCCGCATCGCGGCAGTCGGCTGGTGTGGCAGATCGCTCAGGGCAAGACCGTTTTGGTGGAGGGGGAAAAGCGGGTGGATATCGCGGGAGACAGCGGAAGCAAAATCGTGGATCTGCCGGTGACGCCCGTCGTTCGCGGGACGCTGCGCGTGACGGTGCAGATCCTCAGCGAGAAGCAACAGCTGCTGGCGCGTAACCAGAGGGAGTTTGAGGTGAGGCCCCAGTGACCTTTCCGGAAGCGGTCAGGCTCCCGGAGAGCGATCCGGCCAGGGCGCGGCCCCGATCGGTGCGGATTAAAAGCTTTGCCACTCCGCATCATTCACAACGGCAACGCGCTGGGGCGCAGCGGGCAGCAAACGGGTAACCGGTGAAGCCTTGGGCGCGGCGGCGCGCGGTTTCGGCATCTCGTGCCCCTCTCCCACGTGGAACTTGCCAACCAGCGCGTTCAGCGCCCCCGCCTGCTCCTGTAGTGATTGTGCCGCTGCCGAGGCCTCCTCAACCAGCGCGGCGTTCTGCTGAGTGACGTCATCCATCTGGTTAATGGCCTGATGCACCTGTGCGATACCCTGGCTCTGCTCAACGGCGGCCGCTGCGATTTCACCCACCAAATCGCTCACCTGGCGAATCGCCTCTTTCATGACATCCATGTTGCGACTTACGTCGCTGGCCTGCGCCGCCCCCGCTTCGGTGAGCTGATGAGAGGCTTCAATCAACGCCTTGATCTCATGTGCGGCGGCAGTAGAGCGCTGTGAAAGATTTCTCACTTCACCTGCTACTACGGCAAAACCTTTACCGTGTTCACCCGCACGGGCAGCTTCTACCGCGGCGTTCAGCGCCAGGATATTGGTCTGAAAAGCGATACCTTCAATCAGTGAGACAATATCATTGACCTTGCGCGAGCTACCGCGAATATCGTCCATCGTCGCCAGCATGGTAGAGAGCGACGCTCCACTTTTCTCGGACAGCGTGCTGGCATTGGCCGCGAGCTGGCTGGCCTGACGG
This sequence comes from Pantoea sp. KPR_PJ, assembly GCF_041386365.1. Lineage (NCBI taxonomy): Bacteria > Pseudomonadati > Pseudomonadota > Gammaproteobacteria > Enterobacterales > Erwiniaceae > Pantoea > Pantoea sp. KPR_PJ. The sequence continues at coordinate 604,470 of NZ_JABMIK010000001.1, forward strand.
GTATTGTCGGCGGTCTGACGCACGGTTTCGCTCAGCTCGGTCATGCTGGCTGCCGTCTGCTCCAGCGACGCCGCCTGCTGTTCAGTGCGGGAGGAGAGATCTTCGTTACCGGCGGAGATCTGTACCGATGCGCTGCTGACCGACTGTGACGCCTGGTTGACCGAGGTCAGCGCAGAGGCCACGCGCTGCATCAGATGGTTAAAGGCGCGCGCCATCGTGCCTATTTCGTCACGGCGGCTCTCGTCGGCGCTCAGCGTCAGGTCGAGGTTGTCACTGGCTCGGGTCATTACATCGCCAACGGCCGACAGGCTGCGGCGGATTCGCAGGATAGTCAGCGTACAGAAAGCACCAAACAGCAGCACGGTTGCAGTCACGCCGCCAATGGTCGTCCACAAGACGGTTTTGAAGAGCGCACGGTTGGTATCGCGCAGCTGATTGCTGATATCAATGTTAAGCGTCAGCTGTTTTTGATAGTCAGCGATGAGCTGACGAATGGCAGCACCGATACCGTCATTTCCCTCAATCAGATTCAGGCTCAGCGTATCCTGATGGGCATGCGAGGCCGCCAGAAAAGCGGGCAGACGTTCAGAAATGGTTTGCAGGTTTTGGTAGGCCACGCTGGTCAGGCGCTTGTCTTCATCGCTGGAAATATCGTTGGCCATGTAGTAGTCGATCTGAGATTTGATCTGCGCCAGATTCGCAGCAATCATGTTTTCCACACCGGCAAACTTCGCATCTTCCGTCTGACTCTGGTGCTTATAGAGCGTCAGCGCCAGCTGGTTACTCTCGTCGATCATTTTCCCCAGATCTTTGATCGAAGGAATAGCATTAGCCTGCACGTACTCGAAACGATCCTGAAAGCCGGACAGCAGCGAGATAGCCAGTATGGCCTGTAAAATAATCGCGCCAAACAGCAGCGAAAAAGCCAACAGCAGGCGTTGGGTGATATTCATCCTGTTCTCCATAAGATAAGTTTCCCGGCCCTCAGGCTATCAGGCAGGGTTTCGCTTCCTTATCATCGGCAGCAGCGGTGCTTTAGTTAGGGGGGATGTATTTTCACTGGCCCTGATTTTTGTAAAGCTCAGGTTAAACTTAACGTCAGGAAGGCGGCAAAGGTGGCCCGCAGAACCGCACCGCAGGGCGTTGCCAGAGGATAAACAGTGCCTGCCCCCGCCGGGTGAAAAGCGTGTAGAAATAACTCACTGATTTCATTTGTTTTCTTCCGCAGCGGCCAGGCCAGCGTCACAAATGTCGTTTCCCAGACCTGTAGCCCTGCCTGTCAGCTGCCGATAACACGCCTGAAGCGGGTATCCATTTTACAGGTGAAGCACATAGCTATGATTTCTCTCCCTTCTCAATCGCCTGTTGCCGGACGCGCACGCGGCCTGGTACGGAAACCGATGATCCTTATGCTGACTCTGCTCGGCATCACCTTTTTTGCTGCGCTGAGCGCACTGCTGGGGGTGGCCAGCGATCTCAATCAAAAAGCCGATCAGCGCACCGCGCTGCTGCTGGACAAAGCCTTTGCCAGTCGCGAAGAGAGCATGCGCTTTCACCTGAGCGATAATGCGGAATGGGGTGAAGCCTATGACAACCTGCACCGCAGAATTAACCTTGACTGGGCCTGGCAAAATCAGAACCTGGGAGATGGGCTGTATAAGACTTTTGGTTATGAAGGCGTATTTGTTATCAGGCCAGATGGTCAGACAGGCTATAGCGTGATCAACGGTTTGCTGCAACGCCAGAGTTTTCAGGCATGGCTGGGGTCTGACACCCTTCTCCGTCTGAAAGCGCTGCTGCAACAAAATGAGGGCAAGGCCCTCACCCGATTCGTGCTCTCTGACGGTCAGATCGCGCTGGTCGGGGCGTCCTGGATCACGACCGGTGGCGATCAGAGCGTGCGTCGGGTTGAGGGTGCGCATTCGGTAATGATTTTTGTTGATCGCCTGACGCCGGCTAAGCTGGCGCGTGCCGGCGCGGAATACGGCATAAAGCACCTGAGCTATTCTGCGGCGCAAAAAGGGGTGGGGTATCATTTCACTACGATGAAGGGTGCGGCTACGCTCAGGTGGCAGAGCGATAATCCCGGCGGTGCGCTGTTGACCTGGCTGCTGCCGCTGCTGGTATTGCTGATGTGTGCGACCTTTTTTACCGCCTTTATGCTGATGCGTAACGCGCTGCGCAAAGCACGTCACAGCGACGTCAGCACCTTTCTGCTGGAACAGAGCCAGCAGGCACTGACGGCCAGTGAACAGCGCTTTCGTGATGTGGCGGAGAGCATTACAGACTGGATTTGGGAAGCCGATTCCCGGCTGCGCTTTACATGGCTTTCCGGGCGATTTCCCGCCGTGACCGGCTACCTTAGCCGCGACTGGCTGCATCGGCCGCTGAGTGAATTCCTGCTTGATGACGCGGATCTGCGTCAGCGGCTGGTACAGGGTGATCCGCCTGGCGAACCGCTGACGCTTTCGCGCTGCCGCTATCGCTCCGCGCAGCAGCATATTCGCTTTTGCAACCTGACGCTGCGGCCGGTAATGCTGGCCAGCGGCGTTGCGGGTTATCGTGGCACGGCCACTGACGTGACGCTTGAGGTCGAAGCTGAAGCCCGGGTGAAATATCTTTCGCAGTTTGATGAGCTGACCGGTTTGCCTAACCGAACCCAGATGAAAGCCTGTCTGACGGGCAAGCTCAGCGCCACGTTGCATGACGATCGCCCGCTGGCCGTGATCATGATCGATCTGGACAAGTTTAAGCCGGTCAACGATCTCTATGGCCACGCCGCGGGCGACAGCGTGCTGCATGAGGTTTCTGCCCGCTTCAACGCCTGCCTTAAGGAGGCCGGAATGACGGCTCGGCTGGGCGGCGATGAGTTCATTATGATTGTCTCTGATATCCCCAGCCGTGAAGCCATTGGCGAGCTGTGCAGCCGCATCATTGCTGAAATCAATCTGCCCTTTGCCATTAACGGGGGCGAGGTCTTTATTGGTGCCAGCCTGGGGATCGCACTGGCACCTCAGGATGCCGATAACGCCGGCGATCTGCTGCGCTATGCGGATATCGCGCTTTACAAGGCGAAAAATTCAGGGCGAAATAACTGGGTCTTTTTCCAGCGCGACATGGGCGAGAAAATTGTTCAGCGCCGTGAAATGGAGCGCGAACTGCGTGAAGCGATTCAGGGGGGGCAACTGCAGCTGGCGTGGCAGCCGCGCTTTGATGTTCGCACCGCACGCGTTACGGCCGTTGAGGCGCTGGTGCGCTGGCAACATGCACAGCACGGTATCCTGATGCCCGATCAGTTTATCCCGCTGGCAGAGGAGACTGGCCTGATCAGCGCGCTGAGCGACTGGGTGCTGCTTCAGGCGTGCAGCGATGCACGTCGTGAGCTGTCGGGACTGTCGGTGTCGGTGAACCTCTCTGCTGCGGAATTTCGCGACAAAGGGTTGCCTAAGCGCATCCGTGCCGCTCTGGACGCGTCCGGGCTGCCCGGTAACCGGCTAGAGATCGAGGTGACGGAAAACGCAATGCTGCAGGATCCAGAGACCACGCTGGAAGTGATGGCGGCCATCAAAGCGCTGGGCGTGACGTTTTTGATTGATGATTTTGGTACGGGCTATGCCTCACTCAGCTATCTGCACACATTCCCGTTTAACGGCATCAAAATCGACAAATCCTTTATTTTCCCACTCGACGGCTCGCCGCAGGCACATCAGATTGTGGAGAACATGGTGGGTCTGGGCAAAGCCTACTCATTGAGCATTACGGCAGAGGGCGTGGAAACCGCGCGGCAGATGGAGCTGTTACAGCAGCTGGAGTGTGATGCCCTGCAGGGCTACTACATTGGTAAACCCCAGCCGCTGGCGCAGATTGTCGAAAGCTACTGTACCCTGTCGTCATGCTGAGGGCTTTATGCGCAGCGTCGCGCCTGATTGCGGCCACTGTGCTTCGCCAGGTAAAGCGCTTCGTCCGCCTGCTCAATCAGCCAGCGGGGATCGAGTGGGGCTCCTCCGCCCGTAAAGGTAGCACAGCCTGCACTCAGCGTGACACAGGCGGCAACAGGAGAGGAGTTATGGGGAAGCGCGCACGACCTGATAGCGGCGACCGCCTCGCTGGCGATATCAAGCGCATCAGATGACGTCGCCCCCGGCAGAATAATGGCAAACTCTTCTCCCCCGTACCTTGCCACGGTGTCAGTGCTGCGTAGCGTCAGGCCCTTTAGCGCGCCGGCGACCGTTTTCAGGCAGGCGTCACCGGCGACGTGCCCGTAGGTATCGTTGTAGCGTTTGAAATAGTCGATATCCATCATGATCAGCGATACGGGCTGATTCCGCTCAGCCGCATGAAGCATGCTTTGCTGCAATAAGAGATCAAACTGGCGACGGTTTGCCAGGCCCGTTAGCCCGTCTGCGTGCGCCAGGTTTTCCAGCGACAGATTGGCTGCCGTCAGCTCATCGCGAAGCCGGGTCAGCTCCTGTTGATAGCGCACACTGCGTTTTGCCTGACGGAGGACATAAGCCCCCAGCAGCACAATTCCCAGCAGCAGTGCCAGATCGAGCACAACATCCTCTACCCGTCCCTTAAGCCAGCCGATAAACAAATTTTGCTTGTCGTAACCGGCGACCACCACCAGTGAATAGCGCTCTGAGCGTGCGAAGCCAAAAACGCGCGCCTGGCCATCCAGCGCGGAATGCCATTGCCCGCCTCCTCGATCGCCGTGGGCGAGCAGCGACTGAAAAAGGTGGCTGGAAGAGAGGTTTTTACCGATGTAGCTGTCAGGCATCGGCCGGGCATAGAGCACAGTACTGTCAGGAAGCATCAGGACCAGCACATCCTGGGGTCCCATCTCATAATAGCTATAGTAGCGGCGAAAATAATCGACCCGAATCGTTGCCAGTAATACACCGTTAAATCCCCCAGCCTGGTCATTCACGCGCAGTGAAACCGGTATTACCAGCTCGCCCGTACTGCGGCTGCGGATCACCGGGCCGATATGCACACCGTCATGCGGATTACTGCGGTGAAAGCGAAAATATTCGCGGTCGGAGTTATTGATGCCTTTGGGTACAATTCTTTCCGAGGTGGCGATCCATTTTCCCTGTGCATCGTAATAGAAAAGGCCATGTAACTGAGGCAGCCGGCTTTGCAACTCCAGCATCGTTTTACTCAGAACCACGCCGTTAACGCCTGTTCCTTTCTGATCGAGCAGTTGATGCTGCACCTCACGCAGTGACAGCTCGGTTTGCAGCAGCGTGTCATCCGCCTGACGCGCCTGGGAAAGTGACAGGTTCACGGCCATCTGCTGAGCCTGACTAATGGTTTCGTGCCAGGCTTCGCGCAGACTCCAGCCGTTGAGGCCGACCACGGCTACGCTTAAAAGGATGCCAGATAAGGCGATAGTTCTGGGCAGCGAGCGGATAACAGATGTCGCCCGGTCCATTCTCCTTTGTTTTCTCATGTCCCGCCTCATTAAAATCCACTTAATGAGTTAAGCACATGAAAGCGCGAAGAGAGTGAAGAGATAAAGGTTCATTCCTGCTCCAGCCTGCGGCACTTTTTCCTGTGTCAGCTAACGTAAAAGGTATTTGAGATAAAACATTCACATTTCAATACATTAACATCTAAGCCACTGATTAAAAACAAGGTCACTGCGTTAATAAGCGATACGGTATCGAAAACAATATTTTATGCTGTTTCATTTGGCACTGCTCCGGTTCACACTGTGTATTCATCCACCTTACATGACGGTGGCTATTCGCTCTCCGATTAAGGAGTGAGCACATGTCCTATTCATTTGAAACCCTCTGCGCACTTTCGGGTGCCGACAGGCTTAACATAAAACGCTGGTATCGCAGCGGCCTGATCAATCGCCATACTGCCGACCAGGCGTGGTCTGAGACGCAGCTCAGGGATGTGCTAAGGATGACGCAACTGACCAGTCAGGGCGCAACCATCAGGGAGATCAGGATAGCGCAGGAGGCTGACTGTCCGATACGTACCGGGGGCTGGACGGCCAGGCGCGGCGACATGCTGTGGCAGCTGGAATTTGGCAGCGATCGCTCGCTGACCCTGTTATTACGCAAACTGGCCAGCAACTTTACCGGCGACGACTTTATCTTCAGGCTGCTGCGACCGCTTAATCGATGGCTGCATGATGACACACGCGTTGGCGCAGCACGACGGATGGCGCGTTTTCATGCACTGATTGTTAACCATGCCGACTGCATGATCCGTCACGCCAGACGCATGGCGGCCATCCCGCTGCTGCTGGAAAGCCTGAGTGAAAGAAATCAGACGGAAATCTGGCTGGAAGCGATCAGACTGAGCAGCATGGGATTTTGCGTCGAGGTTCATCTGCTGGGTATGACGGCCGACGTCAGCGCGTGCGCGCATGAGCACCATCTGCTGTGGTGCGGCGCAGGAATGACCGAACTGATGCATCAGAACTACCAGACTCGTCTTGGCAAAGGGCAGCCTGTGATGCTGTGTGGCCCTGACAGCCGACTCCATCATCACTATCCACAACGTCCAGCGGTCGCCGCCTGAGCGGCCGCCTTTACTCCCCTTCTCTCTTTTCTGCTTAATTTTACCGCAGCGATTACACTTACTGAGTTCATTCAATCAGGAGGTTGCTATGTCTCAGGTTTCCCTTCGTTATCGTCTGGGTGACGATGAAGTCGGTCGTATGGGTTATGGTGCAATGCAGTTGGCCGGTCCCGGCGTGTTTGGCCCGCCTAAAGATGAAGCGCGAGCCATTCAGGTACTGCGCGACGCCATCGCGGCGGGCGTGCGTCATATTGACACCAGCGATTTTTATGGCCCGCATCTGACAAATCAGCTGATAAAAAAAGCGCTGCATCCCTATCCGGACGATCTGATTATTGTGACGAAAGTCGGTGCGCGACGGGATGAAAAAGGCGGCTGGCTGCCCGCCTTCAGGCCGGACGAGCTGGTCAGCGCGGTAGAGGATAATCTGCGCAATCTCGATCTGGACGTGCTGGAGATTGTGAATCTGCGCAGCATGATTAATCCGCAAAAACCGGCAGAAGGTTCGCTGGAACCCCAGCTTAAGGCGCTGATGAACCTGAAAGAGCAAGGCGTGATCCGGCATATCGGCCTGAGTAACGTGACGCCGCAGCAGGTCAAAGAAGCACAGCAGTTGACGGAAATCGCCTGCGTGCAAAATCTCTATAATCTCGCCAACCGCCAGGATGATGCGCTGATCGACCAGCTCGCCGGAGAGGAGATCGCCTATGTGCCTTTCTTTCCGCTCGGCGGCTTTACGCCTTTGCAGTCGACGACGCTGACGGAGGTGGCGCAGCAGCTTAATGCCACGCCGATGCAGGTGGCGCTGGCCTGGCTGTTACAGCGTTCACCTAACATCCTGCTGATCCCCGGTACTTCGTCGCCTGAACATCTGCGTGAAAATATGGCGGCGGCGTCCCTGACGTTACCTGATGAGGCGCTGGCCACGCTGAACCGCATTGGCAAAAAATAAGGCCGCGTAAGCGGCCCTGTTTTAACGCAGCGTGCCTGAGGTTGCCACTGGCGCTTCGCACCGTTCCAGTTTGACCGGAATGCTCTTATAGGCGGGGATACCACTCTCGGTATCGTGGCTGTCGAGCGGCACCATCACGTTGGCTTCAGGATAGTAAGCGGCTACCGAACCCGGAGCCATGTCATACACCACCACGGTCAGGTTATCCAGACGCCGCTGAGTAGGTTCTCCATCGGGATCAAGCGCCACCATGTTGACCTTGTCTCCGACGCGCAGCTGGCGCTTTTCCGCTTCGTCTGCCGCCATAAACAGCACATCGCGACGGCCCGTTACGCCGCGATAGCGGTCATTCAGGCCATAAAGCGTGGTGTTGTACTGATCGTGGCTGCGCAGCGTGGTCAGCACCAGGTCGTGGCACTTTAGCGATCGCGGATCCTCATTGATGCCCTGCATCACCTTAAACTGTGCTTTGCCACTCGGTGTTTTCCACTCGCGATGTGACGCCGGAATCGGCAGACGGAATCCACCCGGCTTCATGATGCGGCTGTTGTACTCCTCAAAGCCAGGAATTACCGCTTCAATGGCATCGCGGATAAAGCTGTAGTCGCCGACCATCTTATCCCAGTCAACGCGGGAGTCGCGCAGGGTGGCTTTTGCCAGCGCAGCGACCAGCGCCGGTTCCGACTTCAGGTGCGGTGAAGCGGGCGTCAGCGTGCCGCGCGAGGCATGGACCATCGACATAGAGTCCTCAACCGTGACGCTCTGCTCCCCCGACGCCTGACGATCGATTTCGGTTCGTCCGATGACGGGAAACAGATAATTATGCTTGCCGAGCAGCAGATGGGAGCGATTAAGCTTGGTCGCCATATGTACCACCAGGTCGAGCTTGCGCATCGCCTCAAACGTCACCTGCGGATCGGAGATCGCTTCGGCCAGATTACCGCCGAGGCAGAGTAGCGCCTTTGCCTTGCCGTCACGCATTGCCTGAACAGCCGCTACCGCGCCGTGGCCGTGCTTTTGCGGTGGCTTAAAGCCGAACACCTTTTCAATGTTGTCCAGCATCCACTGCGGCGGAATTTCGGTGATGCCAACGGTGCGATCGCCCTGCACGTTGGAGTGACCGCGTAACGGACAGATGCCCGCGCCTTTCTTACCGATGTTGCCGCGCAGCAGCAGCAGGTTAGCAATCTGCTGCACGTTCTGGGTGCCGTACTGGTGCTGGGTGATCCCCATGCCGTAACAGATAATGGTATTTTCAGCTGAGGCGTAAAGATGGGCGATATTTTGAATTTCTTCGCGCGCCATGCCGGAGACGTTCAAAATATGCGGCCATTCGGTGGCCTCCAGATCGGCCTTCAGCGCGGCAAAGCCTTCAGTATGTTCGCTGATAAACTGCTCGTCCAGTACGCCGGGTTCCCCCGCCGCCAGCGCCTTGTCGTGCATCGCCAGCAGACATTTCATCACGCCTTTCAGCATGGCCGCGTCGCCACCCACGCGCACTTTATAGTAGGTTGAGGCGAGCTGCGTGGAGCCCATCGATAACATTTCTATGGGGTTTTGTGGTGAGGTAAAGCGCTCCAGACCGCGTTCGCGCAGCGGGTTGATCGCCACAATGGTTTTGCCGCGTTTCGACACGTCGCGCAGCGTCGCCAGCATGCGCGGGTGGTTGGTGCCGGGATTGTGGCCAATACAGAGTACTAAATCACAGTGGTCAAAATCGTCCAGTTCAACCGTACCCTTGCCGACACCGATGGACTGCGGCAATCCGACGCTGGTGGGTTCATGGCACATATTTGAACAGTCTGGGAAATTGTTGGTGCCGTATTCACGCGCGAACAACTGCCAGAGAAAGGCCGCTTCGTTAGAGGCGCGACCCGAGGTGTAAAACTCCACTCTGTCGGGATCGTCATAGCCACGCAGCAGCGCACCGATTTCGCTGAAGGCGGTTTCCCATTCGATGGGCTGATAGGTGTCACTGGCTGCATCATATTTCATCGGATGCGTCAGCCGACCCTCTCCCTCCAGCTCGAAAGCGCTGCGCTGCCACAGGTCGCTAACGGTGTGCGCAGCAAAAAACGCAGGCGTGGTGCGCTTGCTGGTTGCTTCCCAGGAAACGGCCTTCGCTCCGTTTTCGCAAAATTCAAAAGAGGAACGGTGCTGCGGATCGGGCCAGGCACAGCCCGGGCAGTCAAACCCCTCGGGCTGATTAACTTTAAACAGGGCAATCACATCCTGCTTAACCGACATCTGACCACGGATGGCGTCGGCCACCGCTTTTAATGCCCCCCAGCCGCCAGCAGAACCCCCATAGGGCGCAATACCTGTCGTGTTGTTTTGTTCTTTCATTTGACGTTGCTCTCCAGTGCTAAACCTTTTTAGCGTAGGCGAGCAGACCCCAACTGCGGCGGCAACCGGGTTAAAGAGGTTAAATTTATTCTTTCAGGATGTTACGGCGCATCGCCTGACCTTTTGCCACAGGCAAGGTAACCAATGCGGTAAATCTCTCCGCGTAAAGTAGCCTGGTCAGCTGCAAAGTCTGCATTAAGCAGTGACGCACTCTGAATATTCCAGCCCGTCAGATCGGCCTGCGGCCCGAGCGTGGTCAGGTCGCACCCGGGATGTAGCGGTTGATGCTGTAGCGAAGCAAAACGGGCGCGTTGCAGCTGATCTGCGTCTGGCACCCTCAGGCTGAGCCAGAGCGTGAGGGCGGGCCAGCCAAAATCAGCGATGAGCCTGGCGAAGCCCGCACTCCGTAAGAACTGCGTCAGGCCCGCAGTATTGTGCCAGAGGTAGAGCGGCGCATAACGGTTGGCTATTGCGCCCTCATCACGTCGCGCATACAGATAGGCCTTAGCGTAGAGGTCAGGAAAGCCGTCGAGCGCTGCGCCATTTTCCGCAATACGCCGCTCAATAATCGTCATGTCGTAATCTGCGGGCAGCGTAAAGCTGTAGTGCATCACAATCATTTTGCCTCCCGATCGCAGAGCTGGCCCTGGCTAAAGCTCCAGTCACTCAGGGTATTGAACTGGATCACCACCATGACATCGTCAGGATGAATCGCTAACTGCTGTTCCAGCCGCTGCACCAGCTGATGGCAGAAGGCCGCCTTTTGCGCAGTTGAACGGGGCTTACCGGCAAACAACATAAAGAGCGTGAAGTTGTCGCTGCGCGAGCCGGACAGATAGTGCCGGTCATACACGCGCTGCGAGGCGGGCAGGCGCTCAAAAATTTGAAACCGGTCCTGCTCAGGAACATCAAATGTTTCAACCAGCGTGCGATGCAGGATCTCTGAGAGCGCGGCAATATGTGATTCACTGCTGTTCTGAGGCAGGGTAATACGCGTTAAGGGCATAGCGGTGTCTCCTCAGGAAGGTATTCCAGGGCGGTAACGGCCGCTGGCCAGCCGGCGTAAAAAGCCAGATGGGTAAAGGCTTCGCTGAGCTCCTCACGACTGAGCCCATTCGCTTGTGCGAAGCGAATATGCCAGGCGAGCTGTGGTTCACGCCCCTGTGCCGCCAGACACGCCAGGGTGATGAGGCTGCGTTCGCGTGGTGACAGGATGTTTCGCTGCCAGATGTCGCCGAACAGCAGGTTTTCGGTAATCTCTGCCAGTCTGGGGGAAGCCTGTTGTAGCGTGTGTCGGGTCAGGGAGTGACGCATAGTGATTCCTTGCTATGAAATTTCCACTGAGTCTGCCCCTCTGCTACCATCCTGAAAATCAAATTATTCAGCATCAACCATCCCGTAAAGCAGGACGATATGAACAGGTTGCCGGTTTCTCTGGATATGGATGCGCTGCGAAGTTTTGTCGCAGGCATTGAATATGGCAGCTTTGCTCTTGCTGCCCAGCGGCTGTGCCGCTCCCCCTCGGCCGTCAGCGCCCAGCTAAAAAAGCTGGAGGCGCAGTGCGGCACTGAACTGGTGGTTAAACAGGGCCGCAAGCTGGGGCTAACGCCGGGCGGCGAGATCTTGCTGAGTTATGCGCGCCGCCTGCTGGCATTGAATGATGAAGCGCAGCGTGCGGTTCGCAACGAACAGCTCAACGGCGAATTGCATATCGGCATGCAGGAAGATTTTGGCGAATCGATCATGCCGGATATGTTGAGTCAGCTTCGCCGCGAGCATCCCGACCTCAGCATTATGGCGCGCATAGACCGTAACCGCGCACTGCGTCAGGCGGCGCTGGAAAAGAATGTTGATGTTGCCCTGCTCTGGCAGCCGGAGCAGGCTCTTGAAGAGAGCGTGTTTCTGGGGGAATGCCCGCTGGCGTGGATCGCTTCGCCGCAGCTGGATGTGGCGGCATTGCTGGCGCGCGGTGAGCCCTTACCGCTGGTCATGTTTGATAGCCCCTGCCAGATGCGCTCCCGCGCCATCGCCGCGCTGGATCGTGCCGGGATCGCCTGGCAGGTAATTTTTACCAGCCTGAGCCTCAGCGGCATCTGGGCCGCCGTCCGGGCGGGCCTGGGCATCACGCTGCGATCGTCCATTGGCTTGCCACCGGCCCTCACTACGATCAGTGCCCCTTTGCCGACGGTGGGAACGATGGGGATTAGCTTGTGGCTAAACGGTGATCTTGACCTTAAAGCGCAGCGGGTGCTGCACGATTCCATTTCCACCGCACTGATTCCCTGTCTGCTTCGCTAAAGATTCCACGAAGAACAATTTAGTTTAAATATGTTTCCAGCACGCAGGGTTAAGAGTTTTATATAACTTAACCTTCGCGTAGCGGATTAATTTACCCGGTGATAATTTTAAGTGCGCCGTTTGTTTATATCGTTAGCAAACCGGTGGTTTAATTGCCTGTTTCTTCCCCATTTTATCGTTTTTCACCCTTGCGTTGTTTCCCGCTTCCTGTTGGCCGTCACGCTCTGTTAACACTACTCTCATAAGGCCTGCGCCACGTTGCTGCTCAGCCAGTGACCTTATAAAGGATTCATTTAAATAAGCACCAACAACGCTAAACAAAATAAAAGATTGAGCCCGAATCGCAAAAGCTCTATATTGGCCGCGCCTAAAATCAGGTAACCCGTTTTTTTACATTTATTCAACTGCGGCACACACGCTTGCCCCGGTTGTAGGAGAGATATGATGACGGATAAAGTCCGTATTGATTCTTTAGATGCTACTTCAAACGCCAACAATGAAACCTATTTAGCCCGTCAGGCTGAGTTCGAATCAAACGTCAGAAGTTATCCCCGCAAGTTACCGTTAGCGATTACCCAGGCGAAAGGCGTATGGATTACCGACGCCGATAATAAAGAGTACCTCGACTGCCTGGCAGGCGCGGGCACGCTGGCGCTGGGCCATAATCATCCTGACGTGCTTCAGAGCATCCAAAATGTCATTACCAGCGGCTTGCCGTTACATACTCTCGATCTGACTACGCCGTTAAAAGATGCGTTTTCTGAATACCTGCTTTCTCTGCTGCCGGAACAGGGCAAAGAGTACAAGCTGCAGTTTACCGGCCCGTCTGGCGCTGACGCTGTAGAAGCCGCCATCAAGCTGGCGAAAAAAGCAACCGGTCGTTCTGGCGTTATCGCCTTCTCTGGCGGCTACCACGGCATGACGCACGGTGCACTTTCCGTGACCGGCAACCTGTCACCGAAAGAAGCCGTTAACGGCATGATGCCGGAAGTGCAGTTTATGCCCTACCCGCACCTTTACCGCTGCCCGCTGGGCATTGGCGGCGAAGCAGGCGTTAAGGCACTGACCTACTACTTCGAAAACCTGATCAACGACGTTGAAAGCGGCGTGCGCAAGCCTGCAGCGGTCATCCTCGAAGCGGTACAGGGCGAAGGCGGGGTGAATCCGGCGCCGGCTGAATGGCTGCAACGCATCCGTAAAGTGACTGAAGAGCACGGCATCCTGCTGATCATCGACGAAGTGCAGGCGGGCTTTGCGCGTACCGGTAAATTCTTTGCATTTGAACACGCAGGCATCCAGCCCGACATCATCGTGATGTCTAAAGCCGTGGGCGGCGGCTTGCCGCTGGCCGTGCTGGGCATTAAGAAGCAGTTTGACGCCTGGGCACCGGGTCACCACACCGGTACGTTCCGCGGCAACCAGCTGGCGATGGCGACCGGCCTGACGACGCTGAAGATCCTGAAAGATCAGAACATCGCCGGTAAAGTGGCTGAGCAAGGCGAATGGCTGAAAGGCAAACTGGCTGAGATGCAGAAACGCTTCCCGGTTATTGGTCACGTACGCGGTCTGGGTCTGATGATCGGTATTGAGATCGTCAAGCCGAACGAAGCGAAAGATCAGCTGGGCTGCTACCCGGCAGACGGCGACCTCTCTGCGCTGCTGCAGAAGAAGTGTTTTGAAGCCGGTCTGATCCTTGAGCGCGGTGGCCGTCACGGTTGCGTGCTGCGCCTGCTTCCTTCGCTGCTGATTACCAATCAGGAGCTGGAAGTGTTCCTCGATAAATTCGAGCAGGCACTGCTGGCCGCTGGCGTTCAGCCGGTTTAAGTGGAGCGGAACGAAATCATGTCTGAATTAAATCCGATCCTCGCCGGTTCTGCCCAGAGCATTGAAGCCTATCAGCAGGTTATTGAGCAGAGCAGCAAAGCCGTGGTTGAGTGGCTGAAGCAGCCTGAAATGTATCAGGGAAAAACCGTTGCGGAACTGCGCGAGCGTATCGCGCTGGACTTCAATCCGACCGGCCTGGGCAACCAGGCCGCGATTGAGCGCGCGGTGGAGTTCTTCCTGAAAGACAGCCTGGCGGTGCATCATCCACAGTGTGTTGCGCATCTGCACTGCCCGAGCCTGGTGGTGAGCCAGGCCGCGGAAGTGCTAATCAACGCCACAAACCAGAGCATGGATTCCTGGGATCAGAGCCCGTCAGCGACCATCATTGAGATGAAGCTGATCGAGTGGCTGCGCGCCCAGGTGGGTTATGACGCGGGCGACGCAGGTGTCTTCACCAGCGGCGGCACCCAGAGCAACCTGATGGGCCTGATGCTGGCGCGCGACGCCTTCTTTGCGCGTCAGGGCCACTCCGTGCAGCAGGATGGCCTGACAGGTGACCTGCGCAAGCTGAAAGTGTTCTGTTCGGCCAATGCACACTTCTCGGTGCAAAAGAACATGGCACTGCTCGGTCTCGGCTATCAGTGTGTCACTCAGGTGAAAACCGACGAGTACGCGCGCATGGACGTGACTGACCTGGCCGAAAAGATCGCCCAGGCGAAAGCCAACGGTGAGCAGATCCTCGCCATCGTTGCTACCGCAGGTACCACTGATGCGGGCGCCATCGATCCGCTGCGCGATATCGCTGCGCTGGCGGCTCAGAACAATATCTGGGTCCACGTCGATGCAGCCTGGGGCGGCGCCCTGCTGCTGTCGGAAAAGTATCGCGACTATCTGGACGGGCTGGAGCTGGTTGATTCCATTACGCTGGACTTCCACAAGCAGTATTTCCAGACCATCAGCTGCGGCGCGTTCCTGCTGAAAGATGCAGCGAACTACGAGCTGATGCGTTATCAGGCAGCCTACCTCAACTCTGAGTTTGACGAAGAGGCGGGTGTGCCTAACCTGGTATCTAAATCGCTGCAGACCACGCGCCGTTTTGACGCGCTGAAGCTGTGGATGGGTCTGGAAGCGCTGGGCCAGAAACAGTATGCCGCAATCATCGATCACGGCGTGACGCTGGCGCAGCAGGTTGCAAAATATGTTACCGCGCATCCGCTGCTGGAACTGGTGATGAAGCCGCAGCTGGCAAGCGTGCTGTTCCGCTTCCATCCGGAAACCGGCTGCCACGATCTGGCCGAGACTGCGCTGCTGAATCAGCGCATCGGCGACGCCCTGCTGGAGTCTGGCCGCGCGAACGTTGGCGTGACCGAGCATAACGGTGTGACCTGCCTGAAGCTGACGCTGCTTAATCCGACCGTGACGCTTGAGGATGTTAAAGTCCTGCTGGCACTGGTTGAGAAAACCGCGAAGCCGCTGGTGGGCTAAAGGTTAGCGCCCGTACAAACTAAAAAGCCGGTAATCGACATTACCGGCTTTTTTTTATCCTTGTTTTTTGCTCTGCTGCGGCAATACCTGCCGCCTTGTCGCCATTGCGCCCCCTCTGACCTTTATCAGCGTCAGCGCCATTGACGCCAGCGCCAGTAAAATCAGCACTGCACCCAGCGCCGCCATCGCGTGAAATCCCGCGTGACGAAACAGCCACAGCCCGACAATGCCGCCGCCCAGAAACGAGAAAATTGTAGTCAGATGCGTTTTTAACTGCTTTTTTTGCGTATGTGCGTGCTTCGACGGATCGCGTCGCAGCATGGCGCTCAGTACCGAGGCGAATGAAATGCCCGCATCGGTCAGCGTGCCGGTGATATGCGTGGCCCGCACGCGCCCGTTGGAGAGCTGGGTCGAGGTTGAGTTATGTACGCCCATGAGAAAGCTCAGCAGCACCAGCACCTCACGATTATTGCTGGAAGAGTAGAAAAAGATCTCAAACAGTGACAGGCCCAGCAGCACAATGCCCTCTGCCACCAGTACCTGACAAAAAATCGTGCGCAGATTATGTTTCAGCCCGGCGATGACAGCCAGCCGCGCGGTAACGGCTCCGGTAACAAAAGCGATGAGCAAACAGCCGAGGAAGGTGAGGTCGCGCAGGTCGCTGTTATTAACTTCGCTGGAGAGTTGAGAGGTATTGCCAGACATATGCGAGGGAAAAAAACCGAATGCGCCCAGGGCCATGGCATTCAGCAGGCCGGCGGCTGTCGCCAGCCAGACAGCAAGATAACGATCTTCGGTATGGGAACGCTCTCGCTTCATTTTTATCAACATGGACGCTTCACCTTTTCTGATTACCCAGGATAAAGCGTAGGGAATAATGCGATCCCTGTCGCATCCTTGAGCTCAAATGAGTTAATAAAAATGTTAAATAACTTAAAAAAAACCGGCGCAGTCTCTAGTAATGTCAACGGCCGGTAAGGATCAGACAAGTCAATCAGATGAGAGAGAGTTATGGCGCCAGCTCTGATATTTGCTGGCGCGAAAGAGAAAGATTAGCGACGCGCCCTTACCACCTGATAACGACGGGTGAAATACTCTACTGGCGCGCTCCAGACATGAACCAGTCGCGTGAACGGAAAGACCAGAAAAATCGTCATACCCAGCACCAGGTGAACACGATAAATCCACTCTACACCTTCCAGCCACTGTGATGCGCCACCCCGGAAGGTCACAATCGTCTGCGCCCAGCCAACCAGCTTCATCATATCCTTGCCGTCGAGATGATGCAGAGAGAAGAAGATAGAGGTGAGGCCCAGTATGCACTGCATCAGCAGAATAGCGAGGATCACCACGTCGGCCGTAGTGGAGGTGGCGCGAATACGCGGATTCAGCAGACGACGCTTCAGCAGCAGGAAGCCGCCAGCCAGCGTCATCAGGCCAAACACGCCGCCCGCACCCATGGCAAGTTTCTGCTTGGTGGCAATGGCCAGAAAGGGCTCATACATCCAGTGTGGCGTCAGTAAGCCAAACAGATGACCAAAGAAAATGCCGAGAATGCCGATGTGGAACAGGTTTGAGCCGACGCGCATGCCCTTCTTGTCCAGCATCTGGCTGGAAGAGGCGCGCCAGCTGTACTGGCCATAGTCATAACGCAGCCAGCTTCCTGCCAGGAAAACCGTGCCGCACAGATAGGGGTAAATATCAAAGAACAACACATTTAAATAGTGCATCAGGCTGTTCCTCCAGTGGAGAGATCAAGGTATTGCGGCGCAGTTTCCTGGCGGAAACGCCGCTGATGTTGCTGTTGTGCTGAACTGTCGCAGGTAGCCGTGTCGATAAACTTCACCTGCTCCTCTTCCCAGACGGCATCCATTGCGGCTGGCGTATCGTCACGGGCTTCGCTGGCCACCTGGTCGGCCACGCTGTCGCTGCTGAGCGGACTGTTTGCGGCCTGCAACAGCGCGTCGAACAGCTGGCTGAAGTCGCTGTCGCGCTCTTTCAGGCGGCCCCCCAGCAGCGCCAGAATCGGCGCGACATCCAGCAATCCCTGCTGCGCGTCAGCGGCAGGCTGCGTGCTGAGATACTCCAGATAGAGCGGCAGATAGTCTGGC
Organism: Pantoea sp. KPR_PJ; assembly: GCF_041386365.1. Classification (NCBI taxonomy): domain Bacteria; kingdom Pseudomonadati; phylum Pseudomonadota; class Gammaproteobacteria; order Enterobacterales; family Erwiniaceae; genus Pantoea; species Pantoea sp. KPR_PJ. Next base: position 622,026 of record NZ_JABMIK010000001.1, read on the forward strand.
AGTTCGCGACAGTTCAGCGTCAGTCCTGCACGCTCATATTGTGCCATCAGGTCGACCATTGCCTGACCGCGCTCGCGTGACTCGGCGTGTACATGCTCAAACAACAGCATGGAGGTCGCGCGACCGCGTTCAAACAGCGTGCACCACTCTGCCTGCATATCCAGCGGCGGGGTGGCGAAGTAACGCTCAACAAACGGCAGCAGCTCAGGCTGCTGGTCAGTCACCCGCGCACAAACCTCATCGCGCTCTTGCCACAGCGCCTCGTCGGGGTACTCCAGCAGCAGAGCAATAAGTTTAAGGAGCACCATCACTCACCCCCTGCTTTGTCGCCAACGTTGATGGCGTCAATGCGGCGGCTGTTAAAGAGGTTGAATTTGGTATCGCTACCGTGGCAGCCGTCGCCAAAGCTAAAGCCACAGCCATTGCGTTCCGGGAAAGCGTCGCGCGCCAGCTCGCGATGGCTGGAGGGGACCACAAAGCGGTCTTCATAGTTAGCAATCGCCAGATAGCGGTACATCTCTTCGGCCTGTGCCTCGCTCAGCCCGACCTCCTCAAGCGCGCGCGTATCGATCACGCCCTCGACGCTCTGCGCCCGTTTGTAATGGCGCATTGCCATCATACGTTTCATCGCACGCAGTACCGGTGCGGTGTCGCCGGCGGTCAACAGGTTAGCGAGGTACTGCACTGGAATACGCAGGCTATCGACATCCGGCAGCACGCTGGTCTGCGAGACCAGACCGCCCGCGTCAGCCACAGACTGAATCGGTGACAGCGGCGGCACATACCACACCATCGGCAGCGTGCGATATTCCGGGTGCAGCGGCAGCGCCAGTTTCCATTCCATCGCCAGTTTCCACACGGGTGACGCCTGCGCCGCATCGATTACGCTCTGCGGTATTCCCTGCTTCAGCGCCTCTTCAATCACGTCGGGATCGTTGGGATCAAGGAATACGTCGCACTGACGTGCATAGAGATCCGTCTCCTGCTCGGTGCTGGCTGCGTCGGCAATCTTATCGGCATCGTAGAGCAGCACGCCAAGATAGCGGATACGCCCCACGCAGGTCTCCGAGCAGACGGTTGGCATGCCCGACTCGATACGGGGATAGCAGAAGATGCATTTTTCTGACTTGCCGCTTTTCCAGTTGAAGTAGATTTTTTTATAGGGACAGCCGCTGACGCACAAACGCCAGCCGCGACATTTGTCCTGATCGATCAACACGATGCCGTCTTCTTCACGCTTGTAAATGGCGCCGCTCGGGCAGGTTGCCGCACAGCTCGGATTGAGACAGTGCTCGCACAGACGCGGCAGATACATCATGAAGGTGTTTTCGAATTGCCCATACATCTCCTTCTGCATCGCCTCGAAGTTTTTATCTGCGGAGCGTTTGCTGAACTCGCCGCCAAGGATCTCCTCCCAGTTTGGCCCGCCATGAATTTTATCCATGCGCTGACCGCTGATAAGCGAACGCGGGCGGGCCGTCGGCTGGCTCTTGCCGGCGCTGGCGGTATGTAAGTGCTGATAATCAAAGGTAAAGGGTTCGTAATAGTCGTCGATGCCCGGCACCACCGGGTTGGCGAAGATTTTCGCCATTACCGAGGTGCGGTTGCCGAGACGCGGCACCAGCCGACCTTTAATGGTGCGGATCCAGCCGCCGCGCCATTTTTCCTGGTCTTCCCACGCCTGGGGATAGCCCACGCCAGGTTTGGTTTCTACGTTGTTAAACCAGGCATACTCCACCCCTTCACGCGAAGTCCAGACGTTTTTACAGGTGACGGAACAGGTATGACAGCCGATGCACTTGTCGAGATTTAACACCATGCCGACCTGAGAGCGGATTTTCATTTTGTCGCCTCCTGTACCTGATCGCGGCCTTCATCATCCAGCCAGTTCACCTTGTTCATTTTGCGCACCATAATAAATTCATCGCGGTTGGAGCCGACGGTGCCGTAATAGTTAAAGCCGTAAGCGAGCTGAGCGTAGCCGCCAATCATATGGGTCGGCTTCGGACAGGTGCGCGTCACGGAGTTGTGGATACCCCCGCGCTGGCCGGTGATCTCCGAGCCCGGAATATTCATCAGGCGTTCCTGTGCGTGATACATCATGGTCATGCCTGCCGGGATGCGCTGGCTGACCACCGCGCGCGCCGTCAGCGTGCCGTTAGCGTTAAAGACCTCAATCCAGTCGTTATCCTCAATACCTAGCTCTTTCGCGTCATCCTCACTCATCCAGACAATCGGGCCCCCGCGTGACAGGGTGAGCATCAGCAGGTTTTCACTGTAGGTGGAGTGAATACCCCACTTCTGATGCGGCGTCAGAAAGTTGAGCGCCTTTTCCGGAAAACCGTTAGAGGGGATATGTGCCAGGTTCTGCACGCTGCGCGTATCGACCGGCGGCCGGTAGGCACAGAACGCTTCCCCGAAAGCACGCATCCACGGATGATCCTGGTAAAGCTGCTGGCGACCAGAGAGCGTGCGCCACGGGATCAGCTCATGCACGTTGGTGTAACCAGCGTTATAGGAGACGTGTTCATCTTCGAGACCAGACCAGGTAGGACTGGAGATGATCTTACGCGGCTGCGCCTGAATATCCCGGAAGCGAATTTTCTCTTCTTCTTTTGGTCGTGCCAGATGCGTGTGATCGCGGCCTGTGAATTCGCCCAGCGCTTGCCAGGCTTTTACCGCCACCTGACCGTTGGTTTCCGGTGCCAGCGTCAGAATCACTTCCGCCGCATCAATGGCGCTATTGATCATCGGCTGGCCTTTAGCGACGCCCTCTTGTTTGGTGTAATTCAGGCGACGCAGCAGATCGACCTCTTTATCGGTGTTCCAGCTAATGCCTTTGCCGCCGTTGCCCAGTTTTTCCAGCAGCGGACCCACCGAGGTAAAGCGCTCGTAAAGCGCCGGATAATCGCGCTCTACGCTGACGATCTGCGGGGCGGTCTGGCCAGGGATAAGATCGCATTCGCCTTTCTTCCAGTCGCGTACTTCACCTGCAGCCAGTTCGCCGGGCGAGTCATGCTGCAGCGGTTGCAGCACCACGTCCGTTTCCTGTCCGAGATGGCCGACACAAAGTTCTGAAAAGGTTTTTGCCAGCCCTTTGTAGATTTCCCAGTCGCTTTTTGATTCCCAGGCGGGATCGACCGCTGCGGAAAGCGGATGAATAAACGGATGCATATCCGAAGTATTCATATCGTCTTTTTCATACCAGGTGGCGGTGGGCAGAACAATATCCGAGAAGAGGCAGGTGCTCGACATACGAAAATCGAGCGTCACCAGCAGATCAAGCTTGCCTTCCAGTGCGTCACGGCGCCACACCAGCTCTTCCGGATGCGCATCCTCCTCGCCCAGCGGCTCGCCCTGAATACCGCTCTCGGTGCCCAGCAGGTAGCGCAGCATATATTCATGGCCTTTACCCGACGAGCCGAGCAGGTTTGAGCGCCAGATGAACATATTGCGCGGATGATTGCTTCCGCTGTCGGGATCTTCGCACGCCATGCGCAGCTTGCCAGACTTGAGCGCCTCCACGGTCCATGCCTGCTCCGACTGGCCAGCACGTTTCGCCTGCTCGGCGATGTGCAGCGGGTTGATAGCAAGCTGCGGCGAAGAAGGCAGCCAACCCATGCGCTCAGCGCGTACGTTGAAGTCGATCAACTGACCGCTGAACCGGCTGGCCTCTGCCAGCGGCGACAGCAGTTCGCTTACCTGTAACTTTTCAAAGCGCCACTGACTGGCGTGATTATAAAAGTACGAGGTGCTGTTCATCTGGCGCGGCGGACGGTGCCAGTCGAGGGCGAATGCCAGTGGCGTCCAGCCGGTTTGCGGACGCAATTTTTCCTGGCCCACATAGTGTGCCCAGCCACCGCCGGTCTGGCCCACGCAGCCGCAGAACACCAGCATGTTGATCAGTCCACGGTAGTTCATGTCCATGTGATACCAGTGGTTCATGCCCGCGCCGACAATGATCATTGAGCGTCCGTGAGTTTTGTGTGCGGTTTCGCCAAATTCACGTGCGATTTTCTCAATCTGGCTGCGTGGCACACCGCAAATCTCTTCTGCCCAGGCGGGCGAGTAGGCGCGCACATCACTGTAGTCACTGGCGCAATTAACATCGCCCAGACCGCGATCGAGGCCGTAATGCGCCAGCGTCAGATCATAGACTGAGGCCACAGGCAGTTCGCGGCCGTCGGCCAGCGTCAGGGTTTTTACCGGGATTTTATGCAGCAGAACATCATCCTGCTTCACGTGGCGGAAGTGTGGATTCTCAATCCCGCCAAAATAGGGGAAGGCGACATCCAGTACGGCATCGTGCTGGTCAAGCAGCGAGAGGTTGAGCTGAATCGGCGTACCGGCAGCCTTCTGCTCCAGATTCCATTTCCCTTTTTCACCCCAGCGGAAACCGATTGAGCCATTCGGTACCACCAGTTCGCCCGCCTCGTTAAGGGCGACCGTTTTCCACTCAGGGTTATTTTCTTCGCCCAGACTGTCGGCCAGATCCGCCGCACGCAGCTGGCGTCCCGGGACGTAGCTGCCATCCTCACGCGGCTCCAGCAGGACCAGCATCGGCATATCGGTATAGTGACGCGCGTAATTGAGGAAATACTCGCTGGGGTTTTTCAGGTGGAACTCATTGAGGATGACGTGACCCATCGCCATTGCCAGCGCGCTGTCAGTGCCCTGTTTCGGTGCCAGCCACTCATCGCTTAGCTTCGCCACCTCGGAATAGTCAGGCGTGATGGCTACGGTTTTGGTGCCCTTGTAGCGAACTTCAGTAAAGAAGTGGGCATCGGGCGTGCGCGTCTGCGGAACGTTAGAGCCCCAGGCGAGGATGTAGCTGGCGTTGTACCAGTCGGCGGATTCTGGCACATCGGTCTGCTCGCCCCAGGTCATCGGTGAGGCTGGCGGTAAATCACAGTACCAGTCGTAGAAACTCAGGCAGGTGCCGCCCAGCAGCGACAGATAGCGTGTACCTGCCGCATAGGAGACCATGGACATCGCCGGAATCGGTGAAAAACCGGCCACGCGGTCAGGACCATAGTTTTTGACCGTCCAGATATTGGCTGCTGCGATCAGCTGATTCATCTCTTTCCAGCTGGCGCGCACAAAACCACCGCGGCCACGCTGTGCTTTGTAGGTTCGGCTTTTTTCGCTGTCCGTCATCAGCGCATTCCAGGCCTCTACCGGATCGCGGTGTTGTGCCAGTGCATCACGCCACATTTCCAGCAGAACCTTACGCACCAGCGGATACTTCAGTCGGTTAGCGCTGTACAGATACCAGGAATAACTGGCACCGCGAGGACAGCCGCGTGGTTCGTGGTTAGGCAGGTCGGGGCGGGTTCGCGGGTAGTCTGTCTGCTGCGTTTCCCAGGTGACCAGACCATTTTTGACGTAAATCTTCCAGCTACAGGAACCTGTGCAGTTCACGCCGTGCGTTGAGCGTACGATTTTGTCGTATTGCCAGCGCTGACGGTAACTGTCCTCCCAGTCGCGGTTGGTATGGTATACCTGACCGTGACCCTCTGCGAAACTGTCGCCTTTCTGCCTGAAATAGCGGAAGCGGTCGAGAAGTTTACTCATTGCGCATCTCCAGTATAGGTAGTCATTGTTCTGCTTAGTTTTTATGTGTTCTGCGACGGCCATACAGCAGCCAGGTCACCAGCAGACAGACGACGTAAAAAATAAGGAAAATTTTCATTGCGCCAACGGGCGAACCGGTCAGCGTGAGCGAGGTACCAAAAGCTTTAGGGATAAAGAAGCCGCCAACGGCACCCAGCGCAGAAATAAAGCCCAGCGCGGCGGCGGTATCGGTTACAGCAGCATGCTGCGCCTCTTCCGCTGTCCGTCCCTGCTTCGTCATTCGTTCAAGCGTGATCTGGCGGAAGATCACCGCGATCATCTGGAAAGTAGAGCCACTGCCGAGACCCGCAGCCAGGAACAGCCCCATAAAGACGAGGTAAAAACCGATAAAAGATCCCGCCGTGCTGCCAGGTAACGTAAAAAACACCAGCGCGGAAAACAGGGTCATTAACGTAAAGCTGGCGGCAGTGACGCGCACCCCGCCAAACTTATCGGAAAGGAATCCCCCCGCTGAACGCGCCAGCGCCCCCAGGAAGGGGCCAAAGAAAGCCAGACGAATAATATCGACCTGCGGAAACTGCGTTTTCGCCAGCATTGCAAAACCGGCAGAGAAGCCGATAAAGGAGCCAAAGGTCGCCAGATAAAGCATCCCCATCGTCCAGAGGTGGCCCTGCTTCAGTACAGGTAACTGTTCGCGCAGCGAGGCGCGCATTCCGGCAATATCGTTCATGCCGGTCCAGGCCGCGAGAGTCGCTATCGCCAGCAGCGGCACCCAGATCCAGGCCGCATTCGCCAGCCAGATTTGGCTGCCATTCTCAAGGGTGACGCCGCCAACAAAGAAAGGCACAGTGATGATTAAAGGTGCGACAAGCTGCATGACGCTCACGCCCAGATTGCCCAGGCCGCCATTAATTCCCAGCGCCGCGCCCTGTTTGCTTTTGGGATAAAAGAGGCTGATGTTGCCCATGCTGGAGGCGAAGTTTGCGCCGGCCAGGCCGCAAAAGAGGGAGATAATAATGAAGACGCTAAAGGGTGTAGTGGTATCCTGCACGGCAAAACCCAGCCAGACGCAGGGAATGATGAGCACGGCAGTGCTTAACACCGTCCATAAGCGGCCACCCAGAACCGGCACAACAAAGGAGTATGGCACGCGAAAGAGTGCGCCTGACAGAGAGGGTAATGCGGTTAACAGAAAAAGTTGATCGACAGTGAAATTAAACCCTACCCGATTAAGATTGACGGCAACGGCGCTAAACAGCATCCAGACACAGAATGCCAGTAGCAGTGCACTGACGGAGATAATTAAATTCCGTCGCGCTATCGGTTTACCCTGACTCTCCCAAAATTGCTGATCTTCGGGTAGCCAGTTTTTCAGCGCGCCGCGATCAGAATGCGATTTTACACTCACACATCCTCCCAATATGCAGCAGACGGATCTATCCCGCTGTCTGCAGGTCATAATAAAAAAGTAATTAATCAGAAAATCAATTATTCGCCATCAGGAAAAAAAGTGCGAAATAACGTAATGATGATGTCAGACATCTTTAAGCGAATAACCAGTAAGTCTGAGGCTAATTCAGGCAGCATCAGAGGCCATTATCTGACGATGCTTCTCGCCCTGCAGAATGGTTAACAAGCCTAACTCAGAGGGGTGAAAAAACAAGAGGATTTATAAGGGCTTTCATGATATAGCGCAAAGCAACGCAGAGTTGCAATGATGTGCTGGTTGCACTAACTACCTAATAATGGGTATATTTTGGCAGTCACCGAATTGAAAAACCCGGTCTGATAATAATGCTTTTGATCAGAATCAAATAAAAGCCTAATGCGACTTTCCGATTCATCAGGAGTTGAATAAAGCCTGGCTTAACGACAGGTAAAAAGCCTCTTTTCTGTGGCGCATCCTTATTTAGCGCATCGATGAATCGTTATTTACACCCTTACCCATCAAAAATGAGCCGGTTAATTTTTCTAACTCAGATCTGACCGATTTATAATACTGCTTTTATCGTTGATCCTTTCCAACGTTATGCAGAGCCGCTTCAGCGGTCTTATGCGGCCACCGGTAACCTGTCAGACATAAGTCGCAATCAGATAACGTGCTGGCACCAATAACCAAAATATATGTATGTTGTAACTATATAGGTGCTGCTGGTTCTGACCTGACGTTTTGCAATAGCGGCACCTCGCCGCTATCACTCAGCCCTTTTCTTCACGCTGGAAGAAACGCGCAACACGTTGCCGGCAATAGTCAGCCGTTGGTTCACGGTCTTCAAACAGAATATGGTAAATGACCGGGGCAATGACAAAATCCACCATCTCATCCACGGAAAATCCCGTCTCACGACGTGCCAGCGCACGGTTATTCAGGGTTTCAAGATGCATATAGGTAAAGCCACAGCACTTGACCGTTGCGCTGCCTCCGCCGCTGCCAATCACATCCGCTAGCATCTGTCGCCCCACTCGCGAGGACATCTCCTCTACATATTGCAGCACAAAGGTCTCAACATCCTGCTGCGTATCGCCCGTATCTTCCGGCTCGCCAACCGGACGCATATGCGCGACCGCTACGTCAGCAAGCAGCTGACTGAGATCACCCCAGCGCCGGTAAAGCGTAGACGGAGTTACGCCTGCCACTTCCGCCACCATGGGCATGGTGATCTCGCTACGGTCATGCGTGGCCAGCAGGGTATTAACTGCCCGGTGCACTTCTTCCTGAATACGCGCACTCCGTCCTCCCTGTCTGATCATCTCCCTGGCCATCTTTTCTCCTCTGGATAGATTTACTGCGGTAAAAATTGTTTAATGCAAAGATATTGCGTTAACAGCAAAATGCAAGTATACCTCTCTTAAAGCTAATTCTTTGCTTTAAGGTGAACCTCATGACCCAGCACGCTCTTCCCCTGACCGACGCGAGCGCTGCTCGCATAACGCTCTATGGCTTTATTTGCGCCACGTTGTTTTCCGCAACCAGCAGCGCACCGACACCGCTCTATCCGCTTTATCGTAGCCTGTATCACCTGTCGCCAGCGATGATCACGGTGATTTTTGCCAGCTACGCATTTGCTCTGCTGCTGGCGTTACTAACGCTCGGCCGCCTCTCCGATTTTGTCGGACGTCGCGCCATGATGCTGGCCGCGCTGCTCTGCAATGCTGCCGCGCTGGCGATATTTATGCTGGCACACTCGGCAGACATGCTGATTCTGGCAAGGGTTATTCAGGGTCTGGCCACCGGCATCGCGCTGCCGACCTTTGGTGCAGCGATCCTCGACGGCAATAAAGTGCGCGGCCCGCTGTTAAACTCTGTGACGGCATTTCTTGGCCTGCTGGCTGGCAGCCTGGCCGGCGCTACTTTGGTGACCTACGCCCCGTTCCCTACCGTTTCGATCTATGCGCTGCTGTTTATGCTCATGCTGCTGGCGCTGGCGCTGCTGCCCTTGATGCCAGAAACCGTCACGCCTGTTTCCGGCGCGCTCAGCGCGCTTAAACCTCAGATCGCCGTTCCCCCACGCGCGCTGGGGCCGCTGCTGCGACTACTGCCGGTCAATATTGCCACCTGGGCATTGGGGGGATTCTATCTGTCGCTGATGCCGACGCTGGCGATCCTGGCAACGGGATCGGACTCGCCTTTTATCGGCGGGGGCGTCGTGTCTACGTTGATGCTGAGCGCCACTGCATCAGTCTTTCTCTTCCGTCGCCTGCCACCACCGCGAGCACTTTCACTCGGTACCCTGGCACTGATCGGCGGCGTAGCCGTTACGCTGTCAGGGATCAACCATCATCTCTCTACCCTGTTGTTTCTTGGCACCGCGATTGCCGGGCAGGGGTTTGGATCGGTTTTTTCAACCATCATGAAAATAGTCATGCCACTGGCTGAGAGCCATCAGCGCGCCGGGCTGTTTGCCGCCTTTCTGGTGGAGAGCTACCTTGCCTTTGCATTACCGGCCATGGTGGCAGGGTTTGCGGTGCTGCAACTGGGACTGACAGCAACCGCTAACTACTACTGTCTGGGGATCTTGCTGATGGCGACGCTGTCCCTGCTGGCGGGACGAATGCCAGCGGGATCCCGGGCAGAAAGAGGATAAAAAAGGCCGGTTAAACCGGCCTTATTTTTAGTTAGTGGCTTTATTTTTCAGCTCTTCAGCGCCCTGCCGGGTTTTATCCCAGGCTTTTTCGCTGCCTTCTTTGGTGCTGTGCCAGGCTTTTTGCGACCCTTCGCTGATCTTGCTGGTGGTCGCGTCACGCTTACCTTCAGCGGCATGTTCAGCTTTCAGCTTCTGCTCAGCGCCCTGATGCTGCGCTTTGTGCAGTTTCTCTTTTGCGGTGTCTGCGCCTTTATGGGCTTCAGCCACAGTGTCATCGGTAGCATGTGTCGTAGCCGCGAATACCGGTGCTGCCAGCATCAGAGCAGAAAGTGCAATAATTGTCTTTTTCATGATTCCCTCACTTATTATCAAGTCCAGACTCAGTATAGACAGTTAACGCAGCCGTGCCTGAAATCTCGCATGATTTATCGTGAATTAGGCATATTCCTGGATTTTTATCTGGTCTGCTTTCTGCCGGTAGCCAGGCCGTCGCGGACATCCATCACTGCATTTATGTCAGCAGTGGTTCAGAGAGCAGGCCGGCGTTTTCTTTTCGTCGTCTCGCCGGGCGGATCGCGATGGCGCTGGCCTCAGGGGGTAGCGCCGTTAGCGTTACCGTTAAGGCGAGCTGCGTGCTGCACCCGGAAAATGCGCGTGACGCGCCTGATGACGCTGCTGCCGGGTGCAGGTTGTAGTCAATCCTGCTGATGTCGCGGGTGGCACGTGAGCCGCGTTCTTTTCCCTGCCTCTTATTTGCCGCGATTTTCTGTGACTTACTTTACAGTTATTGCGCAGATCGCTGGCAAGCCGATCCTCTCTGACCGCACAATGGAATAAATAATCTTTAATGAATATATATTCAAACGGCAGAGCGTTATGCGACGCTGCCACCCTGTCTCGCTGCATCATGAACGGAGCATATCAGCCATGAGCACCTACAATTACCCGAAATTTGGCGCTGGTCTGTGGCATTTTGCCAACTATATTGACCGTTATGCCGTTGACGGCTACGGCCCGGCGCGTTCTACGCTGGAGCAAATCGCGCTGGCGGCCGAAGTCGAGGACCTTTCTTATGTTGATGTTCCTTATCCGTTTACGCCGGGCGTTTCCGTTAGCGATGTTAAGCAAGCTTTGCAGGAGGCGGGCTTAAAGGCCATTGGCGTCACGCCTGAAATCTACCTGCGCAAATTTTCGCGCGGTGCTTTTACCCATCCGGATGCAGCGGTCCGCGCCGAGGCGCTGGCGCTGATGAATGAGGCTGCCGATGTGGTGCGGGAACTGGGTGCCAGCTATGTCAAAGTCTGGCCGGGCCAGGACGGCTGGGACTATCCTTTCCAGGTCGATCATAAAAATCTGTGGGCGCTGGCCGTTAACGGCATGCGTGAGCTGGCCAGTGCTAATCCGGATGTCAAATTTGCCATTGAGTACAAACCGCGTGAACCACGGGTAAAAATGACCTGGGATTCCGCAGCGAAGTCGCTGCTGGGTATTGAGGAGATAGGTCTGGATAACGTCGGGATCCTGCTGGATTTCGGCCATGCGCTCTTCGCCGGAGAATCACCGGCTGGATCGGCGCAGCTGATTATCGATCGCGGCCGTCTGTTTGGAATGGATGTGAATGACAACCTGCGCGGCTGGGATGATGACCTGGTGGTAGGCACCGTGCATATGACGGAAATTTTCGAGTTTTTCTATGTGCTGAAATGCAATAACTGGAACGGTGTCTGGCAGCTCGATCAATTTCCGTTTCGTGAAGATCACGTTGAGGCCGCTGCTCTCTCCATTCGCTTCCTGAAACATATCTATCGTGCGCTCGACAAGCTCGATATGCCTGCACTACAGGCAGCACAGCTGGAGCAGAACCCGTTAAAAGCGCAGCGCATTATTCAAAATGCGCTGCTGACCTCGCTGGAAGAATAAACGCGATGCCGCAACGCGCCGCGCGTTGCGGCGCCCTCTTTATCTAGAGCCAGCCCGATTTACGCAGGCGCCGCCACAGCCCAAAACAGGCAACAAAGGTGACGCCAAGCGCCAGCGGATAGCCGAAAGGGGAATCCAGCTCGGGCATACTTTTGAAATTCATGCCGTACATACTGAAGATGATCGTCGGGATCACCAGAATCGCCCCCCAGCCTGCCAGTTTTTTCGTGACCTCATTCTGCTGTACGGCCACCATAGCCAGATTGACGTGCATGGCGCTGGTCAGCATCTCACGCATATCCTCTGCATCGGTAACCACATGGCGCGCATGATCCTGCACATCACGCAGGTAGGCGCGTAGCTCCTTTGGCACAATATCTTCATGCAGGCGAATAAGCTGCTGGCAGATCTCTTCCAGCGGCTGCGCCGCGTTTTTCAGGCTGAGCAGCTCGCGCCGCAGGCGATAAACTTTTTTTACCGCAGTGTTATCAAACTCTGACCGAAACAGTGCCGCTTCCAGTTCGCTGATGTTATCGCCAAGGGTGGCGGTAAATTCGGCATAGCGGTCAACCACAAAATCCAGAATACAGTAAAGGGGATAGCCGGGCCCATGGCCGAGCATTTGGCTGTTCTGCGCAATGCGCTCGCGCACCGGCGTATAGCTGTCAGAGGCACCATGTCGCAGAGAAATCAAAAAGTTCTTGCCGACAAAAAAGTGGGTTTCGCCGAAACGGAGATGTTGATTCTCAGCGCTTACGGTCTTCACCACGATAAACATCGACTCGCCATACTGCTCTATCTTGGGGCGCTGGTGGGCGCACAGCGCGTCTTCTACCGCCAGGTCATGCAGCCCAAACTCCTGCTGGATGCGGTGCATAAAGTCTGCTTCGGGCTGGTACAGTCCCAGCCAGATAAAGGCGCCCGGCTCAGTCAGCACGTCACTGATTTTATCAATCTCTAATTCCTGCCCGGTCTGCCCCGGGCGATATACCATGCAATTTACAATCATGATCCCTGCGCTACACGGTTGTGTGAAATGTTAACAGCATAACGGGTTTTAGCGACGACACAGCGGGAGGTTTGTAACAGAATGCCCGCCAGACATTCTCTGGCGGGCTTCAGGGCCGGGTTATCAGCTGCGGGAGTTAATGGCTGGGACGTTCTGGGGCCTCGCGGGTTTCAGACCGAACAGCATCGCCAGCAGCGGAAGCTGTTTGATCACTCCGTAGAGGGCAGCGCTACCAATGAGAGCGAACAGCGTGACCACCGCGACATAGGTGACCGGCAGCGCGTCTGGCAGATAACCATCCAGTATCCAGGCAAACGTGATTACCAGCGGATAGTGCATCAGATAGATCACCAGCGCTGAGTCCACCACGGCCTGAATCATGCGGTTCTCTTTCATACGCATTTTTTCAAACGTAAAGACCACCCAGTAAGAGAAGATGACCGAGAAGATGCTGGCGCAGAGCACCGGCAGATATTTCAGGCTGCTGGTAATGTTGAAGTGGTAAATGGCAAAGAAGGCCAGCCAGCAAACCAGGCCAACGGCTACCACCATTTTTGTGCTGACCAGTATATTGCGCGCCTGCTGCGGGATCTGATCGCTGTTGAGATAAAGCGCATAGCCTGCCGCATAGAAGACCATAAAGCGGGCGGTAACCGGAATGAGATTGATCCATTCACCAAAGTCTTTCACAAAGAATTTGACCACAAAAAAGGCGTTAGCGGTCACCATCAACATTGCGAGCAGCAGCGGGAAAGGCAGCCTGCGCACTATTGTCGCCACACGCTGGTAAAGGCTGGCGGGAACAAAAAATGACATAGCGGAGAGCGACACCAGGAACCACAGGTGGTGCAGGTAGGTATAGGCCCCCAGCGCGCCCTGCGTGGTTAAGGCTTCGCCTTTAATTTCTGAACTGATTAAATACATTAATCCTGGAATAAACAGAAAGGCTGAAATCAGCGGCACCAGCACGCGTTTGCGCCGGTTACGGTAAAAAAAGTCGGTCCCCTTACGCAGGATCACCATCGCCGAAAACATACCCGACAGGAAAAAAAAAGCCTCCATACGAAAGGTATGCATAAATTCAATCAGTGCCGTAAATCCATCCGCCTCATTTTTACCTGAAATATAGTACCAGCTATTTCCGCCGGGAAGGCTGCGCGCCGCATGATATAAAACACCTTCCAGAATTAACAGCGCGCGCAGGAAATCCAGACCGATATTTCGGCTTGAGAGAAACGCTTTATTTTCCACGTTAAACCCTTCTCATAAATTCGTCATGACGCCGCACGCTGCCGCCACGTTTTTAACAACGAGACGTAAGAGGCTTTAAAGTCTGACCGGGTGAAGTAAGCCACACAAGAATCAGAATAATCCCGCCTGGCCTGGGTAGGTAAAGCGTATCATTACTTAACGTTAAAAAGCATTCTGCTGAGAGGACATTAGGAATATACCTGGAGGAAACGGGGTGCTTTAGGATAAACGCCAGGTAATAAACGTCCGCAGAGCAGCAACACTGGCGAAAGAACTCACTTAATTAGTGTTTATTTTCATTGTGTTAATGAAATGATAGTGCGTTTTCCTGTTAAGCCAGCGAGCGATAATGCCCCGCATCCCGTAAGCGAGACGGTTGTTCAGGCCAGCTAATAGAAGAAACTTTTTTAACGTATTCAGTAGCGAAGAGGATTTTCTGTGAGGCTGGCGCGATCAGAAATCTGCCATTTTACAGGGAAATATTATTTAGACTGGCTTAAATCAGCGTGCAGAGCGCGCACCCTCGTCAGGGATATACGTTTTTAGCTCTGTTGAGCGCCCGTTAAATTTGCTAGGGTAATTTTCCTCCGTCGTTGAACTGCGATTGCTATAAAAGCAAAACGCTGAGAGTGATATGTCGCTTAAAAAGATATTTTATAAAATGGCGCTAACCCTTGCGCTCTGTCCTTTCATTCCCGGCCTGGCCACCGCTAAAGCTGCGCCCTCAACCTCTTTTATTATTGAAGCCTGGGGAGGCTCCAGCACTAAAGGTGTCATGGCCGTGCGAAAGGCGGGCCGGCTGCGTAATATTGTCACCGGACATAATGAGATAGCCATACTGAACCAGCTGCTGCAGGAAAAATATGGCTCCGGCGTACGCGTAATAAACCATGGCGCGCCTTCTGCCCAGGCCATTGAGTTGCTTAATGGCCGCTACAAATATGCTCATAACCCGCCCTGGCCGGAGGTGATGAAGCACTCTGATGCCAGTCTCATCCTGTTGAATTTTGCCACGAATGACGCCCGTCATTTTCATTTCCATGACATTGAGCAACCCTATCAGGTCAGCCCGCAGCGCTATAGCGAAGTGATGACAGCGCTGATCGACAGCGCCAGAGAGCATGGAAAAGCAGTGGTGTTGCAGGAGCCACACCCGCTGTGCGGGCGAGCAGAAAAATGGGATGTGGCGCCATATGCCGCGCGGCTAAACGCCATCGCCCGCGCAGAAAACGTGCCGCTGGTCAGTCAGTACCAGCGGATACAAAACATGCCGCACTGGCGCGGCATGATGTCACCTGACTGCATTCACCCTTCGGAAAAACTCTACCGCCTGAAGGCGCTGGAGACCTTTGAGGTGATCGAGCGCCATTTTGGCGCGCAGCTCGCGGCGTTAAAAGGCTCACCCTAAAACAGCGACGCTCCTCCGCAGATCACCATCTCCTGACCGGTGATGGCGGCGGCCTCCGGCGATAACAAAAACGCAGTCAGCGCGGCGACCTCCTGCGGTTGTATGAGCCGCCCGACAGGCGGCATCACCGGCTTCGACGCCTCGCGGCCCGGTTGTGAAAGCATCGGTGTCTCAGTGGCGCCAGGGGCTACCACGTTAACCGTGATGCCGCGCGACGCCAGCTCAATGGCCCAGCTGCGCGCCATTGCCACCATAGCTGCTTTGGTGGCAACGTATTGCGAGCGATTAGCGGCCCCGCGCGACGTCCGGCTACCAATCAGCACGATCCGGCCTCCCCTGCCCATTTCCGGGGCGAAGCGGCTGGCCATAATTTCCGCTGCACGCACGTGCAGCGACCAGAGACGTGCACTGACGTCGTGATCGAGTTCCCCTACCGGCGCGGCGGCCATCATTCCGGCCGCGTGCACCAGCGCATCCGGCACCGGGAGATCGGCAAGGGTGCGGATCAGCGCAGCTTCATCCGTAATGTCGACCTGAACGCTGCGAAATTGCGCACTGTCACGCTCCACCCGACTACGGCTTAACCCGATCACCTGGTAGCCCTTCTCTATCAACGCGGTGACGATAGCCTCGCCGATACCGGAACTGGCGCCGGTAACAATCGCATGCGGCATTCAGGCCTCCAGAAGCGAACGTGGGATTTTGAATACGGCTTTACGCACCTTTTGCGGCTGCGGCGCGGCGCAGAGCGCCTGATGGGGTTCGCCGGGCAGAAATACCACAAAATCTCCACATGTCAGATGCATTGAAACGGGTAGCGTGCGCACGGCCGTAATAAACAGGTCTGCTTTTCTTTCCTCATCGCCAGCTCTGGCCAGGTTTTGCTGGCTGGCGTTGATGATCTCGTCACCCTCAAGCACCACCTGAATATCGGCGTATTGATGATGATATTCAGTATGCCGCTGCGCCGCAGGCTCGGTCTGCGCCGGTCCGATCTGGCAGAACCAGCTTACCCCATCCGGTTGAAAACGCCCCTCTTCACGCTGTTGCAGCGCCTCAAGCGTGCAATCCTCGCGTGCAAGGATAGCGCGCAGCGCGGCGGGTAACCCGGCCATCGATAAGTGTTGCACATTACCAATGATCATGGTGCCTCCTTAACCCAGGCTGGCGACAGGCGCACATATTTGATCGCCTGACGAAAGTAGGTATAGGCAATATGCAGCTCGCCATCCGCACCCTGTTTAATGCTCGGATAAGAGAATTCGCGGTTCAGTTTTTGCCGGGAGTTGTTGGTCATGCAGTAGCCGTCACCTTCGTCGAGATGACGCTGCCACGGCCAGCTTTTTCCTCCATCTGGCGACAGCGCCACCGTCATTGGCGCACGCGGCGCACCCCAGAAGGCGCTGCGGCCTTCCCGCGCCTGCGGCTCTTTACGGCTGTCATCGCCGTCGTCAATTTCGTCATAAAGCGAGGCGCGGCGCTCGGTGGCACCAGCCGCACTCATGTTGTTAAACACCAGCGCCAGCATACCGTCCTTCAGGGTAGTCACCTGAATGGAGGAGTTATTATTAGGCAACACCGTGGGTTCAGGCTGCGACCAGCTCTCTCCACCGTCCGTTGACTGGCTGTAATAAATATGGTCTGCCCAGCGACTGCGATAGAGCGCCACCAGCGTGCCGCCCGGCAGCGCGGTGATGTTCATATGCACGCAACCCAGGCTGCCAGGCACCTCTACATCTCGCCAGCTTTTGCCGCCGTCGCTGGAGATTTTTACCGCACTGATATCATCATTACCTACCCATTTCTCGCCCGGCCGGGTGCGGCAGTAAAACACCGGCAGCAGCCAGTTGCCATTGTCCAGTACGGTAACAGGCTGGCGAATAAAGGTGCCGGGCCGATCAAGCAGGGTCTTAATTTCTCCCCAGGTTACGCCCAAATCCTGTGACTGGCGGTAGCGCACAATCGCCGTGTCCTGATTGCCAGAGATCTGCGCCGTCCACAGTAGCCACAGCACATTATCGGGTGCGAGAAACAGCACCGGATTCTGCTCAGAGCGGGTAGGATCGTCAGAGAGCTTCTCCGCGTCGCTCCAGCGATCCGCACCGGGTGCCAGGCGCGAGCTATAGACTGAGATATCCGCTACGCCCTCCTGGGTGCCACCAAACCAGACGCACATCAGCGAACCATCAGGCAGCGGGAGAATATTGGCGGCATGGTTTTGCGGGCACGGTGACGGCAGCATCGCCGTGACAACCCGCGCGTCCTGCTCAGTTGGGCGCAGCACGCCATCGCGGTTTACGGATACGGACATTTCTATACTCCTCTCTGTTCAACGGTGTGGCGTGTTTTACTTTCCTGTCTGTTAGGAATCAGATGATCGACTGCCATGATGACAGCTGGCGTGATTAGCGCGATATACATGTTGTTAATACCAAAGGGATCGCCCAGCAGATACCAGACCGAGGTCACTACACAGGCTCCAATCAATCCGGCATTAGCACCCCGGGCGCTCTTGAAGAAGGGTGCATAGAACGCAATCACTGCAACCACCGAAATCGAAAGACGAATCGCACGGGTAAAGAATGACAGCTTCAATACCTCCGGCACCAGCAGCACGAAAATCAGCGGCAGAAAGCCAATGATCAGCGACAGCCAGCGCGTGGCTTTAAACTCCTGCTCTTGTGTAGGCTTGCGATACGGCACGTAAAAGTCTTTGACCACCAGCGAGGCGATAGCCAGTGCCACAGTACTGACGCTGACGAAGATAGAGGCAACCAGTGACGTGGTCACAATGCCCGCCATCCACGGATTCATGTCCTGAAGAAAAACTGGCATGGCATAAAGGCTGTTAATTTCCGGGTGCAGATATTTTGCTGCCACGCCGATCACAGCGATCGCCAGGCCAATCGGCAAACAGAAAAAGAACGCAACCCAGGTAGCGCGCTTCGCTGAGCGCACATCCTTCGTAGAAGAGATCGCCTGGATAACAAACTGCGTACAGAAAATGGAACCAATGGTGCCAATCAGCCAGGCAACAATGGTGCCTGCGCCGATATGACCATCCCACGTCCAGTAGTACGCGGGCATCTGCTCAATCATCGGAGTGAAGCCGCCTGTTTTGTAAAGCGCGAAGCCCATAATGGCGAGGATCCCGAAGTATTTAAGCGCGCTGTGCAGCATGGTGACCCAGGCCAGCCCTTTCATCCCCCCGAAGCAGAAATAAAAGGTACTGACAATGGCGGTGATAAACGCAGCAATGGGCAGATTGACCTTAAGAATGGTAGAGATGGCCGCCGCGCCGCTGACGTAGTTGCCCACATTCACCAGCAGCAACGCGTAAATCATAATGACAGAGATAATATTTTTGGTAGTGTTGCCGTACTTCTCGGCAATGGCACCAGAGATGGTGATTTTTCCGGTGCTATAGATGCGTTTTACCAGCAGAAAACCAAACAGTGGAAAGCCGATGGCTGCGCCGATAACCGACCAGGAGGCCGCAAAGCCGCCTTCAAACGCGGCCTGTGCGGTGCCAATGGTGGATTTAGCGCCAATATATTCTGACATCAGCAGAATACCCACCACCAGCGCCGGCATGGCGCGCGATCCTTCCATAAAATCGCCGCTGCTTTTACTACGCAGCCGCCAGGTCAGCCAGGTGGTAAAGCCGATATAGGCCACCACGATGCCAACAATGATCAAAGTGTCTTCAGCATTAAACGTATTCATCTGAGCCTCTCTTGAGGACGAGCGAAACCGTGAGGGACTGTACCCTCGTTTATTTTCTGATGATCGCGTGTGCGTACTGGCGGACTAGCGCATCCGCACTGCCAGCAACGCAAAAACGACGCAGACAGAGCCGCTATGTAGATTTGCCACGTTAATCTCCTGTAGGGAAGCAGATTGATTGAATTTAATCAGAGCGCTTTCTTGATGAAGGCTTCACGTGAGACTTTATAGGATAACCGGGGCGTTAATAAATTGATCGTGCTCACATATAATCAATCATGATTTTATATAATCACAAATAACGCGAAAAAAGCCCGCTTCTGCGGGCCGGGGGGGCGAGAGTGACGTTCTTTGGACAGCGTCAGCGCAGCCGGTGACATCCGGCCACTGAGCATACTGACGTTAGCCTTCAGAAGGCGGTGTCGACAACGCCGTAAAGGTGGGTTTATCGCTTTTCACCTCGTAAGCAACATGCTTCACCTCACCCTGTGCGGTGGTGATCTCAACGGGACTGATTGTGACCCGCCCCAGGCCAAACAGCGTAGCCACATACCCGCCGATTTTATGCTTGCCAGGCGTCAGGAAGAGATCTTTATTTTCTCCACCATTAAGCTGACCGGCATCTTTGCCGTCCACGGTGACAAAGACCGAAGAGCCATCATCAGCGCGCGTCTTCACGTGGGAAACGCTGACCTGAGCCGGACCGGCAGCGAAGGAAGGGTCATCCTGATAAGAGTGTTTTTTGGCGCAGCCGCTGAGGGCGACTACGGCAAGAAGAGCGATGGGGGAAAAACGTAAAATCATTATTTTTGTCTGGCCTCTGCTGCGACTAAGCTTCTATTTTAGCGCTACGTCACACTTTCTCCCACCAGACAATGCGTCAGCATGTTCCGAATTCGTCTGTCTGACGTAATTTCCACCAGCCGGAGGTTGCGTGGATAATCGCTCTCACATCACTCCTTTTTCAGCGCACCGAGCCGTGCCCGTCATCGCCAGAACCTGTTAATTATGCTGCCCTGAGTAACAGGGCATCTTATGTCCATGCGCCAGTACACATCTCAACGCGCTCTATTTCGGGCCTCACGCCAGTCAGTCGCGCGACACAGGGCAATCCTCTGATGAAGCAGGATGAAGCATTACTTCAGCAGTCAGCCCTTTTTGCCGGAGTGGAAAAGACCGGCTTCCATGCACGGATCAAGGTGACCTTATTTATGTCAGTTTTCAGCGATATTACGGCACTGCGTAACGCACTGTCTCGCCATTGTGGCAACCCTCTCACAGCCAGTGCGGTAGTCGAGATCGACCAGCTTTTTATCTCATTTGAAAAGAGAAATGGAAGCCATGCTAATGCTCCTGGCCAGAGCGTTAGCATGCTATTACAAAAAGTAATCAATCCATTAGTTATGCTCATGCAGTGAATTTCAGCCGCTTAAGTCAATACGAAGCGGGCGTATTTTGTGCAATTTATGAGGTAACTCAAGGAACTGAAAACTCAATAAAAATTTATTTATGCAACACTCATGCAACATCATTACATCTTTATTCAGTGTAATCGCCTCCATCTGAATAATTTATGCATCCGGATGCACCAAAATGTGGCAAACGGAGTTTTTCCAGCGTGTCAGGAAAATGTTCTTTTCGCGGTAAGTGGTAAATTATCGGGGAGCGGCTATATCCGCTTCTCATCCACGGCAACACATAATAAACGACTGTAAAAAAAGAAAGGTCTTTATGGAAAAGTTATCCTACGCGTCTGAAAACAGTACATCTGCCTGGTCCACCTATCTTCAGCAGATCGACCGCGTCGCACCCTATCTGGGCGAGCTGGCACGCTGGATCGATACCCTGCGCCATCCGAAGCGCGCGCTGATTGTCGATATTCCGCTGCAAATGGATGATGGCACCATCCGCCACTTCGAGGGTTATCGCGTGCAGCACAACCTGTCACGCGGGCCAGGCAAGGGCGGGGTTCGTTACCACCCCAACGTTGACCTGAACGAGGTGATGGCGCTCTCCGCCTGGATGACCATTAAGTGTGCTGCGGTCAACCTGCCATACGGTGGCGCCAAGGGGGGCATTCGCTGCGATCCTTTCGCGTTATCGGAAGGAGAGCTGGAACGCCTGACGCGTCGTTACACCAGCGAAATCGGCATCATTATCGGGCCGCAGAAAGATATCCCCGCGCCAGATGTGGGCACCAACAGCAAGGTGATGGCGTGGATGATGGATACATACTCCATGAATAGCGGCACCACCGTCACCGGCGTCGTGACCGGCAAGCCGGTCCACCTCGGCGGCTCACTGGGACGTGAAAAAGCGACCGGGCGCGGCGTCTTTATCACTGGCCGTGAAGTCGCCCGTCGCGAAGGCATTGCTGTGGAGGGCGCGCGCGTTGCGGTTCAGGGCTTCGGTAACGTGGGTAGCGAGGCCGCTCGTCTCTTCAGCGAAGCTGGCGCCTCGGTAGTGGCGATCCAGGATCACAGCGCTACCCTGGTGAATTCAGACGGCATCAATATGGCTGAACTGACGCGCTGGCAGCAGGAGCATAAACAGATCCTTGGCTTTCCTGGCGCGCAGAAAGTGGATGAAGAAGCTTTCTGGCACACGCAGATGGATATCCTGATCCCGGCCGCGCTTGAGGGCCAGATTACGCGTGAGCGCGCTGCCAGCCTGAGTTGCAAACTGGTACTGGAGGGCGCTAACGGCCCAACTTATCCCGATGCAGATGACATGCTGGCCGAACGCGGCATTATTGTCGTGCCAGATGTTATCTGTAACGCAGGCGGTGTCACGGTCAGCTATTTTGAATGGGTACAGGATATGGCGAGCTTCTTCTGGAGCGAAGAGGAGATTAACGCACGCATGGACAAAATCATGACGGATGCGATGGTACACGTCTGGAACAAAGCGAAAGAGAAAGCGTGTTCGCTGCGCACTGCCGCCTATATTGTTGCCTGTGAACGGATCCTGATGGCACGTAAAGAGCGCGGCATCTATCCCGGTTAAGTGTGGTAAGGGCAGCGCAGGCTGCCCTGTCTTCAGTAGCGCACCAGTCCACCATCCACGGCGTACTGGCTCCCTGTAACATAAGAGGCGTCGCTGGAGAGCAAAAACAGCGCCACCGCCGCCGCCTCTTCCGCTTTCCCGGCGCGCTTCAGCGGCACCTGACTGATAACAAAATCTTCGAACTGCTGGCGCGCCGTTTCCGGCAAAAAATCGCGAAAATGAGTCTCAATCGGGCCGGGGATAATGACATTGACGCGAATATCCCGCGTGGCCAGCGCCGATGCCCAGCTGCGCGCCATCGCCACAATAGCCCCTTTAGTAGCGGCATACAGACTGGTCATCGCCGCCCCCTCATACGTAGAGGAGGAGGAGGTGACCACCACGGAGGCGCCAGGATTGAGCAACGGCGACAGCCGCGCCAGCTGCAACATCGGACCACGCACGTTAGCATTCATCATGGCATTAAAGGTTTCAGCCGACACCGATTCCAGATCGCCCAGCTCCGCATAGCCCGCATTAAGCCACAGGCCATCCAGCCTGCCCCATTTTTCAACCGCCTCACCCAGCGCCTCAATATCTGCCTCCAGTGAGGCATCATTTCGCAATACCAGCGCGTTATCGTGAAGCACGCTGTTAGCGTACTGCAATCGGCTGGGATTGCGGCCGGTGATCGCCACACGTCCGCCTTCAGCCTGGATACGCTGTGCGCCAGCCAGTCCCATTCCACTGGTGCCGCCGGTAATTAAAATACGTTTGCCACTAAATCGGGCCATTTCGCTTCTCCAGATGTGCCGCAGGCCAGAGCAGCCACAGCATAAGAATAAACATTCTCCTTGAATATTAGCTGGCAACCATAATAACGCGGCATTTTGTCAGTGATGATGTGATGACTATAGGGCTCTGTTTATTAATCGCTGGCCCAAAAATAATCTGGCACTGCAGGCAGTTAAGAGCCGCAAATTACCCCTGACTTTCCTCCGGTTATTTGGGCAGGTTCGGACAGGCGATAAAGTAATAACTCAATTTCATCAGATTTTTGTCAATGTGTATCTGGCAGTAAGCCTGTGAGTAATAGCGTGAAATGTCATTAAGACGTTCTATCCTGAGATGATTTTTTTTGCGCTTATCCCTGTCGCAGCGTAAAAACCTGCTAATTTGTAAACGAGGCCGTTTTTATAGTAAGGTAAATTCTTGTAAACAAACTGCCATAATTTATTTTGACAGGCTGCTTATAGCTTTCTTTCCCTTAGTTGGCAGTTCGGCGACGAAAGCTATAAGAGCCTCATACTAGTGATGAGGAAAATATGAGCACCGGGAATCAACCAGCGGATAAAGCCAGAAAACATTTCTGGCAGAAAAAACAGAAGGAGTTGACGGTCGATGATATTACGATTGTCGACAAAGACATGCTGAAACGCGCCGTTGGCGCTGCGGCATTAGGTAACGCCATGGAGTGGTTCGACTTCGGCGTATATAGCTATCTGGCCGTCACCATCGGTAAAGTTTTTTTCGCCAGTGCCAGTAATACAGCGCAGCTTATTGCTGCCTTTGGTACTTTTGCTGCCGCCTTTCTGGTGCGCCCTATTGGGGGGCTGGTATTTGGTCCACTGGGCGACCGCATTGGCCGTCAGAAAGTGCTGGCAGTGACCATGATTATGATGTCGATTGGCACCTTCTGTATTGGCCTGATCCCCTCCTATGCCAGCATCGGTATCCTGGCTCCGATCCTGCTGCTGGTGGCGCGTCTGGTTCAGGGCTTCTCAACCGGCGGCGAATATGGCGGTGCGGCCACCTTTATTGCAGAGTATTCCACGGATAACCGCCGCGGATTCATGGGCAGCTTTCTTGAATTTGGTACGCTGGGAGGCTATCTGCTGGGTGCCGGCTTTGTTACCGCACTCACTTCAGTATTGCCTGAGCAGACGATGCTGGACTGGGGATGGCGCGTGCCGTTCTTTATTGCTGCCCCACTCGGTCTTTTCGGTCTCTATGTGCGGCTGAAACTGGAAGAAACGCCAGCATTCAAGCAGCACATGGAGAAACAGGAGGCGCTGGAGCACAGTAAACCCGCGCTGTCAGTGATGCAGATGCTGAAGAAACACCACAAGCCGATGCTGAAATGTATCGGACTGGTACTGCTCTTTAACGTCTCCAACTATATGCTGACCTCTTATATGCCGAGTTATCTGACAGGCATACTCGGCATGGGTGAACTGAGTAGCCTGCTGCTGATCATGGTGGTGATGTTTGTCATGATGCCACTGACGCTTTTCTGGGGGCACTGGGCAGATCGTCTTGGCCGTCGTCCGGTCATCGGCAGTGGCGCACTTGGCCTGATCCTGCTGGCGATCCCCTGCATGATGCTGATCACTTCCGGCAATATGTGGCTGGTGTTTGCTGGTCTGATTGTGCTGGGCATGCTGCATACCTGCTTCAGCGGCACGATGCCTGCTACCTTACCGGCGCTGTTTGTCACCGATATTCGCTACAGTGCGCTGGCAATTGGTTTCAACCTGTCGGTATCGCTGTTTGGTGGCACGACTCCGCTGATCACCGCCTGGCTGGTGGATACCACCCATAACCTGATGATGCCGGCTTACTATCTGATGGTTGCAGGGGCCATTGGGCTGCTGACCGTGCTTACGCTGCACGAGTCAGCGCGTAAACCGCTGCGCGGCTCATCGCCTGCGGTCGCCAGCGAAGCGGAAGCGCACCGCCTGGTGAAGAAACTCCGCTCACGCAGCAAGCAGCAGCCCACGCCGTAATCGCTCATGCTCTGCTGTTGAAATAAAAAACCCGCCGCTGGCGGGTTTTTCTTTTTATCAGAAGCGATATTGCAGACCCACGGTCACGGTGTAGTTTTTGTTGGAGAGACCCGCAGCGTCACCGCCGTAAGAAGCGGATTCACCGGTCGGCGTATAGATCACCTGCGTGCCACCCTTACCTTCTTCATACTTGTTCCAGGTGAACTCAGCAAACACCTTTGCATGTTCGGTCACATAGTAGCCCGCATCGACCGCTGCGCCGTAGTAGCGTGAATTTGCGGTTTTTTCACGGAACGTCAGGTCGCGCATATAGTGTTCATCGTTGTCGTGTGCGCGTACCCAGTCACTGAATTTGAACAGCGCGTTAAACTCAAAATCGTTGACGCGATACTGGCCCACCAGCCCCACGTAAGGCATAGAGAAGCGCTGGCTATAGCCGATACCGCGCTCGCCAGCGGCGAAATTGCCGATATAATTTCCGTTATCATAGCTGTAGGCACCGCCGTAAGCCGTCCAGCTAAAACGTGTTTCCTGATAGCCTGCTACCGCGCCGACCTTATAGTTGTCATCCTGCAGAAACCAGCCTTTCAGGTTCAGATCGTATTCGTTGGCATAATTCACATCGGTGCTGGGGTGCGAGGAGTGATCGGTCCAGCTCGACTGACGCGCGTTCTGCCAGTCATAGTCATCCATATGGCCAGCGCCAGATGCCAGCGAAGTCCAGCCGCGTGCGCTCAGCGTCAGGAAGGAGTAGGCATCCCAGGAAATATCACCTTTGAGAATCGCAACGTTTTTGATCTTCCAGTCAAGCTGACTGACTTTACGCGCATTGCTGGCGTCATAAACCAGCTCTTTAGATTTGCCGCCCAGCATACCCACCGACGCAGATACGCTGACGCTGTCAGATGAGAAATCGGGTGCCAGTGACGTGGCGGCCGCTACCGTACTGCCTGAAAATACGGCCATCATCATTGCCGCCAGTGTGCTCTTTTTCATTAAATATCCTGCTATAAATTATATTACCCCTGAATGGCGGGCACAGACTAAAAGGCAGAGAAGAGGCAGGCAAGCGTAATTTTCACGCCTGAAAAAGGGGATATAAAGTTAAGTATAATTAATTAATTCTTTATTAAAGCCTGTCGATAACAGCTGACTGGCTGCGGATTATCGTCTGCACTGTTTTTTTCAGACAGCCTTTTTGCCTGATCCTATGTCAGCCTTGAAATAACTGCCTGCAAACAGACGTTGCTCATCTTTTACCCTAGTAAACAGCGCAGATTCAGACCCTGGTCAGTTTGACTTAAAATAAAACTGGCGTTTTTTTAAGCAAAAATAAAGCGCCTTCCCTCTACGCGAAATATTTTCATCTGTTCGCTTAAGGTAAATTTCCTCGCTGACGACAGTGACAGTTCGCGCCAGTTAACAGGCCCCGCCTCTTGCCTTGCCACTTCAGGGTAACGGGGCATCAGCCGCGACAAATTACTGGCATGTCTCGGCGGGGTAACACGCTCAGACGTTCGCCTCCGGGTCGGGTCCTGCCCCCGACGGGATAGCGGAATGGCGCATCGACGGCCCGGCTGGGTGTCGGGGCTGTCGGTAGTGTCAGTGGTGTCACGGGGGTTGGGGATGTCGGGGGTATTAGGGCGTCGGTGGTGTCGAGGCGTCAATGGCGTCGATACCGTTGGGGCTGTCGGGGCTGTCGGGGCTGTCAGCGAACAGTAATGGGTTGCAGGAAAACCCGCAGCGGTGATACAGGCTTTGATTTACCTCATTCCGGACCTGTTCTGCTGCATGCAGGTTATTTGATCCAGAACAAATCACGCCGCCCCGCCTTCTGTCAATTTGTGACAACGGTAAGCAAAAACATAAATGTCAGAGAGGGGCTTATGACAGGAAAAATCGCATTGACGGGTGGACTGGTGATATGGCTGGGTTATGTGGCGTGGATGGCGAATTACTATTCGGGAACCTTCAGCCTGTTTACTCACTAATATACGTAGTCAGGCAGAGACAGATTAGCGCTGATAAAAAAACGCGCCGCAGGCGAAGTCACTGCGGCGCGTTTTTTAATGCGCTGAATCAGGCAGCTTTAACCGCGCGCACTTTTTTGGGCTGGGCGACGCCGCCCTCTGCGCTGTCGTCACCCGCGTCTGATGCCCCCGCCTTTTTCGCGGCGTCGGCAACATCAGGAAGTTTGCTGGTGCGCAAAATATGCTGAATGGCATCTTTCTGCTCTGCCAGCAGCAGGCCAAGGGTTTCCGCCTGTGATTCATCCATATCGGGCTGGTGCTGCGCTAACCAGTCGGTAAAGGCTTCCGCCATATCGAGCATCTTGTCGTAGGCATCCGCCTCTTTTTTGCTGGCAAATGTCATTTTCTCTTCACCCTTCTTGACGACGACATATTTAATTTCGACAGCCATTTTTGCCTCTCCGATACTGTTAATATATACAGTATATCGCGCCTGAGACGGGATTGCATCCTTTTTTCCTCCCCCTGGCAGACGCGGGCAACGAGAAAATTTTATTCAGGAAATCAGCTCATTAAGGAAGTCAGCCAGCGCTTTTCGGGGATCATCCTCTTCCGACACGATCATCTCGATTCCCCACTGCCCCAGAACCTCGCGCGCGACTGGATTATTGCGGTTTGTAAAGAGATAAGACTTTGGCCGGGCCGTGGCCAGTCCGGTTCTGCCCCACATTTTTGTCAGGCGGTAAAACAGCAGGCGAATGTTGAAATCACTGATGCTGTAGCCGACAAACAGCACCGAACTGCCCATTACGTCATGGGTCAACTTAATATCCAGCGGTGAGTCAAAATAGAGGCGTTCAAAATAGCTGCTCTCATCCAGCACGATGGAGGTATCATCGTCAAAATCGCCGTGCAGCTTGATGATATGGCGCTTGTCTTCGGTCAGCGAAACTAAATCTGCCGCGTTTGCCACCTTGCTATAGGGGACACCGTGCGCCTCGTGCGCCGCTTCCAGCCAGCGGTCGTAGTTCGTGGTGTAGATGCGGCTGAAATTACCCTGGGTAATCATGGTATGAATTTCTGACGAGCGGACATCGATATCGGGGCGGTGCCATTCCCGATCCATCCAGCTGCGCAGCGGCCCCAGCGAGCCCTTTTTCTGCTTGTAATATTCCGCCAGAGAAAGATGGGTACCGTAGGTGTTAAATATTTTGGGATCGTAGCCCAGCTCGTTGGCGAGATGGGCAATCAGCTCATGCCACTCCGGCAAGCCCAGATTGCGTGAAATGCCCGCACCCGCGAACAGAATCAGCTTCCCGGAGTCATAGGCGCGTTTTAGTTCAGGTTTCATGCCACTCCTCGGGCGGTTTTTAAAAACTCAGCAAAACGGTCCAGTGCCAGCTTGCGCATCGAAATCTCATTTTTCAGCTCGCCCATTTCCGCAAAGGTCTGGCTGTGCCCTTCCGGGATAAACACGCAATCCCACTGAAATTCACGCGACCCGGCGGGCTTCGCAGCAATGGTGCCGCGCAGCTCGCCATGAAACTGATACATTTTCCGCCCGTCGCAGTAGCCCAGCACCGTTTTGGCCGTGACCGCCTGGCTGTCAAGGCCCTGAACCAGCTTTGCGAAGCGTTCCGCATCAAGGCGGTTCCAGAAAATGCGCGTCAGGCCGGCAGGCAGGCCATTCAGCCCGTCAAGATAGAGGCCAGTGTGCTCGACAAACAGGGGACGTCCGATGATCGAAAAGGCTTTGGTAAGCTTGTCGCGCACCAGCTCCAGCTCGTTTTCGGTCTGGATCTCTTCGATACGTCGCGCGATAGGTACGACATCAACACCCACCGGCTCAAGAATTTTACGAACCTCAGACAGCTTGTATTCATTGGCTGACAGAAAGCGGATTTTCATCACAACCCTATGTATGACATGCGTTTTTGGTGAAGGGTAGTAATATTGTCCTGCAAATTGTGCGCTGGTGCAAATTTGCCCAGCAGCGGCCAGAGAAAGGAGGATGGGATCTGCACGCGCGCGCGCAGAACACATGAGGGCTATACGGGCGGGATCCCGCTGACGCACCTTACTGCCTCTTCTCGTCCTGGAGATCAAACACCTGAAAGAGACGTGCTTCGCCCTCCTGCGTGGAGACGTCGCGAAAGATGGTTGTATGAATTTCAACCCAGCGATTCGCCTCTTTAGGCGTCAGGTGCCAGTCCAGCCGGGCCAGTTCACTGACGAAATCCTCAGTGCTGACGATATAGCGTCCCAGATCATCACGCCTGACCGCGTTTTTGAAGGCACGCTCTCTGTCATCTTCGCGCATCATGACTTTCTCCATAAAAAACTGTATTTATATACAGTAATGCTATGGTGCGCAGGGAGCAAGCGGCTACAGGTGATATTTATCCATCCGCTTGCTCGTTCAATAAGATGGCGAAAAGAGATAACAGGATAAGAGGGCTGGCGACAACGGCCTGTCAGGGCGAGCCCTGGCTAACGTCTACGGCAGACGGGCGGCAGAGTCCTGAGCCCGGCTGAGATCGTTCCGGGCGTCCTGAAGTTTGCGTTTCTTCTCTTCTACCTTGCGTGATTTTTTCGCTATCTTGTCAGCACGGCCGTTTGCCTGCGCCTCGGCTAATTCCTGCTGAGCGTCCAGCAGTTCATGCTCAGCTTTTTTTACATTGAGCTGGCGATCGCTGACATCCTCGCGGGCCCGACTGGCCTGGCGTTCATCGGTGCAATAGGTTTTCACTTTTGTCAGCGCATAACGGAGGCGCGAGACCTCAGCACTGTTACCGGCACGCGTAGCGGCGGCAACTTTGGCATTTAACTCAGCCACCTGATCGCTGCATGACCGCGTTACCGCGTGAGAGAAAAAAGGGGAAGCCACTAAAGCGAGAGTGAAGGCGATTTTTTTCATAAGCCAGTTATTCCTTTTGTTAAAAAAACCACACAGCCTGTATGGTTGCGCGCTGCACTATACTCTGCCGTAACGGAAAAGTATTCAGCACTTGCGTAAAACTCATTAAAGATTGTGGGGTTATTATGGTGATTTCGCTGGCCGTTCAGAGAATCAAGCACAGCAGCCTGCCACAGCGGTTGCCATGCCTGATGCGCTGATATCAGTAAACGATGCCCGGCGGATTCACCGTTGACGCCTTGATCGCCTCATTCTTTTCTCCCCAGCGGCTCAGCACCTGCTGATACTGGCCCCCGGCAATAGTGCCGTTAATGGCTGTCTGCAACGCCTCCGCCAGGCCGTTGCCTTTTTTGGTCGTCACCGCCACCCAGGATCGCACCGGCCCGTAGCCTACAATTTTGGTATCGCCGCGCGAGGCCACTTTCCAGGCAGCCATCGACTGTGGACCAAACAGCGCGTCGGCACGGCCAGAGAGCAGCGTCAGGGTCGCCGCCGCCTCATCGGTCAGGTAGACCGGCGTGACCGGCTTCAGCCCTTTCGCACGGTTCTTCTCATCCCAGCCCAACAGGATGCGCTCCTGGTTAGTGCCGGAACCAACAATGATCCGCTTCCCCGCCACATCTTCCGCTTTGCTGATGGCGTTAATCGGACTGTTGGCTTTCACCAGAAACGCATGGCCGTCAGCCCGATAGGTGGCGAAGTCAAACTTCTTCTTACGCTCTTCCGTCACCGCAATGTTAAACATTGCCACGTCGTAGCGTCCGGCGGTCACGCCGAGCGGCCAGTCCTCCCAGGCCGCGGGCACCAGGCGCAGCTTCAGCCCCAGGCTGTCGGCCAGCAGTCGCGCAAAGTCCGCATCGCTGCCGATGCGGGTTTTGTTGTCGGACGCCAGCAGCCCAAGCGGTGGCGAGTTGGTATTGGCGGTCGCAACGGTCAGGTAGCCAGGCTCAACGAAGCGGAACCCTGGCGGGATCTGGCCTATCGCCTGCGGATTTGCCGGTGCCTCAATGGGCGTTTCATTTTTCACGGCATCGAGCCGCGCCGTCGCCAGCAAAGGGGGCGCGGCGCAGAACAGCAGCGCGGATAACATCAGGTTTCTCATCTCAGCCGCCTTACAGCACGCGCGCCAGAAAGCGGCGCGTGCGCTCGTGGCGCGGATTAGTGAGCACCTGCGTCGCGCTGCCCTGCTCGACAATTTTACCGTCGACCATAAACACCACGTTATCCGCTACCTCGCGCGCGAAGCCAATCTCGTGCGTCACAATCACCAGCGTAGTGCCGGAGCGCGCCAGGGTTTTAATCACGTCAAGCACTTCACCCACCAGCTCGGGATCGAGTGCCGAGGTGGGCTCATCAAACAGCATCACGCGCGGGTTAAGCATCAGCGCACGGGCAATAGCGATGCGCTGCTGCTGCCCGCCAGAAAGATGACGCGGCCAGGCGTCAGCCTTGTGCCGCAGCCCGACGGTATCCAGCAGTTCCCCGGCGCGCGTAATCGCGTCGCGCTTAGAAAGCTGTCGATGGGCGACGGGCGCTTCGATCAGGTTCTCCAGCACCGTCAGGTGCGGAAACAGATTGAAGTTCTGAAACACGTAGCCGACATTAATGCGCTGACGCAGGATCGCCTTCTCTTTCAGCTCATAGAGCCGGTCGCCGCGCCGCTGATAGCCAATGTAGTCGCCATCAATCTGTATCAATCCCTCATCTACGCGTTCAAGGTGATTGAGCGTGCGCAGCAGGGTCGACTTACCGGAGCCGGAAGGCCCGACAATGACCGTGACGGAGCCAGGCTCCAGCTCCAGCGAGACGTTATCCAGCGCCTTATGGCGACCGTAACTTTTGCTGACGCCGGTAATGGTAATGGCACCCGTTGCGTGCGCCCGACGATAATCAATGGCTTCGGACATGGCTAATCTCCTCAGTTGCGGGTACGGGGTTCAGACGCGTGCGCCACTGCCGCCAGCGAGAAGGCTGCGCATCGCGGGTGACGCTGCGTGCCAGCCAGCGCTCAACGCTATGCTGGATCACCGACAGCACCGTGGTAATGATCAGATACCAGGCCGCCCCCACCATCAGCAACGGAATCACCTCCTGGTTGCGGTTGTAGATCATCTGAATGGTGTAAAACAGCTCCGGCATCGCCAGCACGTATACCATGGCCGTGCCTTTCGCCAGGCTGATGATTTCATTAAAGGCGGTAGGAATTATGGCGCGCAG
Source organism: Pantoea sp. KPR_PJ (assembly GCF_041386365.1). NCBI lineage: Bacteria > Pseudomonadati > Pseudomonadota > Gammaproteobacteria > Enterobacterales > Erwiniaceae > Pantoea > Pantoea sp. KPR_PJ. The sequence goes on from NZ_JABMIK010000001.1 coordinate 653,874, forward strand.
CGCCTGCGGCAAAATAATACGGAAGGTGCGACGGGTCGCAGAGAGGCCCAGTGCCGAGGCCGCCTCCGTCTGACCGTGATCGACGCCCAGGAAGCCGCCACGAATAATCTCCGCGCTGTAGGCGGCCTGTACCAGCGTCAGGCCGATCACCGCCGCGGGAAACTGTCCCAGCACATTGATGGTCTGGAAGTGGCCCCAGGCGAGCGCGGTAAAGGGCACGCCAAACGAGAGCGTGTCGTAAAGATAGGAGAAGTTATACAGAATAATCAGTACCACAATCAGCGGCAGCGAGCGGAACAGCCAGATATAGCCCCACGCCAGACTGCTTAACAGCCACGACGAGGAGAGACGAGCCAGTGCCAGCAGGCCGCCAGCGATCAGGCTGAATACTGTGCCAAGCAGCGTCAGCAGCAGCGTCTGCCCCAGACCGTGCAGAATAACCGGGTCAAAAAACCAGCGGGCGAACACGCCCCACTCCCAGCGAGGATTAAGCGCGACAGACTCAACCACGCCCGCCAGAATAAACAGGGCGACAATCGCCCCGACAGTCCGGCCTGGATAGCGCGCCGGCACCACTGTTAACTGTTGATGATCCCTGCTCATCTCGACTCCTTAACTTGCCTGAGCGACGCTGTTCACGTCGATCACTTTGATAAACCGCAGACGGCCGTCATAGGGCGGCTGGCCATAGCGCTCAAGATCTCCGCTGAGATCAAACTGCGGCTGATAGCCTGACCCGCTGTAAAGGCGAACCGCTTCCGGCTGGCGAAACCCGGTAGTGAGATAGAGCCGACGATAACCGGCCCCCAGCGCACGCTGTTCCAGCTCCTGCACCACCCGCAGCGCCAGCCCCTGACGCCGCAGATCGCCGCGCGTCCAGATGCGCTTCAGCTCGGCGGTCTCATCATCAAACGGCTTATAAGCCCCCATGGCGATAATCTCCCCGTCGCGCTCCAGCACGATAAAAAGCCCGCGCGGCGGCAGATACCACTCCGTTTTTTCCACTTCCTGCTGGCTGTGGAAAAAGTCGCCGTAGCGCGAGGCATAAAATGCAAACAACCCGGTCAGGATCGGCTGTAGCTCAGGATCCTCTGGCGACACATCACGAAAAAACTGCTGGCTCATGCTGATCTCCTCAGTCGCCCAGGCCCGGCGGATTGATTTCAGAACGGTCGATCTTCTCAACGCCCTCACCCCAGCGGTTGAGCACCCGCAGATAATCGCCGTTCTGGATGACACCATTCAGCGCCGTGTTGATCGGTTCGGCCAGGCCGCTGCCCTTTTTCACCGTCACGGCGATATGCGCGACTTTCGGCCAGCCGCCGTCGAAACTCCCCACCAGCCGGGTTTTGCCGCTCAGCGCCGCTTTCCATGCGCCAATCACGTTTGGCCCAAAGAAAGCGTCAGCGCGGCCCGACTGCAACGCCAGCGTCTGGGCGGCGTCATCCCGGGTATAGATCGGCGTAAACGGCTTCAGCCCTTTTGCCTGATTGGCTTTATCCCACTCCAGCAGCACCGCCTCCTGATTAGTGCCGGACCCCACGATAATGCGCAGCCCGGCAATATCCTCAGCGCGAGTGATCGCTTTAATGTTGCTGTCTGTTTTGACGTAGAAGCCCAGCGTATCGCGTCGATAAGTGGCGAAATCGAACTTCTCTTTGCGCTCTCTGGTCACGGTCACGTTGGAAATGGCCGCATCATATTTGCCCGACGTCACGCCGAGCGGCCAGTCTTCCCACGAGGTCGGCACCACATTGAGCTTCAGGCCAAGGCTATCGGCCACCAGACGAGCAATATCTACCTCGCTGCCAAGCAGCGTTTTGTTGTCGTCAGAAAAGACCGTCAGCGGTGGCGAATTCAGTGCGGCCACCGCCACGGTAAATGAACCCGGCACCACAAAGTGATGCCCGGCGGGGATCTGCGCCACCGCCTGTGCGTTCTTCGCGGTGTTAATGGGATCTTTATTGGCCTCAAGGCTGACGCGCTGGCCATTGTAAGCAACGTTAGTGCCTTCGGCGTACAGGCTGCCTGAAACGGCCAGCAACAGCAGGGCGATAAGGGTTTTCTGGGTCTGCATAGCGAAGGTGCTCTTAGTGTGGAGAAAACTGATTAGCCGGTTCCTTGAGGCCAAAGCTGGCACGCAATGTCGTTCCGGGGTATTCGCGTCGGGTCAGGCCGCGCGCCTGTAAGATCGGTACGACGTGATCAACGAAGCGCTCAAAGGTGTCGGGCGTGCCGCCCTGGATAATAAAGCCGTCGGTTGCGGCGTGCTCGAACCACGCCTGAAGACCGTCTGCCACCTCTTCTGGCGTGCCATGAAACAGCGGACGCGGCGTAGCGGCCTCCAGCGCCGCCTGACGCAGCGTATGCCCCTGTTCGCGCGCCTTACGCTTAATCTCGTCAGTGGTGCTGCGAAAGCTGTTCTGGCCGATAGCCCCCAGCTCAGGGAAAGGCGCATCCAGCGGATACTGAGAGAAGTCATGATGGTCAAAAAAGCGTCCCAGATAGTTGAGCGCGTCCTGGATCGACACCAGCGCGGCGGTGGTCTGATACTGCTGCTCCACGTCTTCCGCACTGTCACCGACAATCACGCTGACACCCTGAAAGATATGCAGATCCTCCGGCTGGCGGCCGTTCTCCACCAGCTGCCGCTTTACATCGCGGTAGAATGCCTGCGCCTCTTCCAGCGTAGGCTGGTGGGTGAAGATCGCGTCGGCATGGCGCGCCGCCAGCTTTTTGCCATCCTCAGACGCTCCCGCCTGGAACACAATGGGACGGCCCTGCGGCGTGCGCTGTATATTCAGCGGCCCGGCAACCTGAAAGAAATCACCGTGGTGATCAATGGTGTGCAGCTTAGTGGCGTCAAAAAACTGGCCGCTCACTTTGTCGCGCACGAAGGCGCCCTCTTCCCAGGAGTCCCAGAGCCCTTTCACTACGGTGAGGTACTCATCGGCAATGCGGTAGCGCAGCGCATGCTCCGGATGCTGCTTACGGGAAAAGTTTTTCGCCGATCCCTCCAGCGGCGAGGTGACCACATTCCAGCCCGCGCGGCCGCCGCTCAGATGATCGAGGCTGGCAAACTGGCGCGCGGTAATAAACGGTTCGCTGTAGGAGGTAGAGACCGTGCCCACCAGGCCGAGGTGGCTGGTCACGCCTGCCAGTGCGGAGAGCAGCGTTAGCGGTTCAAAACGGTTGAGAAAGTGGGGTATCGACTTTTCATTGATATAGAGGCCATCGGCAACAAACAGGAAATCGAGTTTGCCCTCTTCCGCCTTGCGCGCAATGCGTGTTGCATAGGCCAGACTGATGCTGGCATCGGCCTGGGCGGCTGGATGTCGCCATGCAGACATGTTGCCGGATGCACCGTGCAGAATGGTTCCCAGTCGAAGTTCTCTTTTGGTCATAATCGTCTCTCAATGAATTTTGTGACAACGGTGCCCGCTGCGCGACTGTCAGGCCGGGCAGAAGCCGTTCAAATCCGGGGATCAGGTCAGAATGGCGTCACAACATCGCGCGTTGAGGTGAAGCAGCGCCTGCTGGGCCAGCTGCGCGAAGTAGCGCGCCGCAGGCGCGATAAGCGCCTCGTCGGGATTAAAGGCAGGATGATGCAGCCCCGCCTCGCTGGCGCTGCCAATACTGACAAAGGCACCAGGCAGTTTTTGCAAATAGAAGGCAAAATCTTCGCCGCCCAGGTGCAGGTCAGCGGTCTGCACGCGATAGCCCGCCTGTTCAGCCATTTCGCTGGCGAAGCGCGTCCACTCGGGATCGTTCACCAGCACCGGCGGGCCGGCATGCCAGCTCAGCGTGGCTTCGGCACCTGCCGCCTCGGCAAAATGTGTGACCAGCGCTCGTACCCGCGCCTCCAGCCCGGCGCGTACGTCACGATCGTGGGTGCGTGCCGTGCCGCCAAACTCCACGCTGCCAGGCAACACGTTCCAGGTTTTACCGGCATCAATGCGCGTAATACTCAGCACCAGGCTGTCGAGCGCGTTAAAGCTGCGGCTGGTCAGGCTTTGCAGCCCCTGGATAATCTGGCTGGCCGCAACAATCGTATCCACACCCTGTTCCGGATGGGCAGCATGTGCTCCTTTGCCGCTGACGCGAATGATAAATTTGTCGGCATTGGCGTAAAACGCGCCGGCGCGCGTGGCAAAGGTGTTGGTTGGCAGAGCCGGTTCATTGTGCATGCCGAAAATCGCCTGGACGCCGTCCAGCACGCCCGCCTCAATGAACTGACGCGCACCGGCGGCAATCTCTTCTGCAGGCTGGAACAGGATCCGCACGCGCCCCTTGAGTGCTGCCTCCTGCTGCTTCAGCAGCAGTGCCGCCCCCAGCATGACCGCGCTGTGCACATCGTGTCCGCAGGCATGCATCACCCCGGGACGCCGCGAATGGTAAGAGACGCCGCTCGCCTCATGCAGCGGCAGCGCATCAATATCGGCACGCAGGGCAATCAGCGCCTCACCCTGACCCACCTCCCCCACCAGCCCGGTTGCCAGCGGATGATCCAGCAGCGTAATATCCGCCGCCTGCAACCATGCGCGCAGGCGCGCCGTGGTCGCCTTTTCCTGACCGGATAGCTCCGGCCAGGTGTGCAGTTCGCGACGCCACGCAATCAGCTGCCTGTCGAAAGGTGTGTTCATGGTGATCTCCGCCGCTTACGCCGCAACCAGATGATGGGTCGCCAGCAGCGCCAGCGAACGCACGCGGGCGGCTGGCTCGTCGATCGGCGTGTCGATAACAAACTCGTCGATGCCATAGTGCTGCTGCAGCGTCTCCAGTTGGGCATGCACCTGCGCGGCAGTGCCTTTCAGCAGCGACGGAGTGCGCGGCTCAATCACGTAATCGGTAAAGCCCCCTTGCCGAACATAGCGTTCTGCCTGTTCAAGGCTACCGACATTGACCCCCTGGCCGCCGTTGACCTTAACGTGAAAGTGGCGCAGACCGTTGACCAGCAGATCCGCCTCGGCCGGCGAGTCAGCCACCACCACCTGCACCGCCACCAAGGCGCGCTGGCCACTGAGACGGTAATAGGTGCCGAGTGTACTTTCCATCAGCTGGCGGTCGCCGTTGAGGTGGGCGGCAAACACCAGCTGCCAGCCCTGCTGCGCGGCCAGCGTGGCGCTCTCTTCGCTTGCACCCAGCAAAAAGCGGTTGGCCGGACGCGGCGGACGCGGCGTTGCCTGTAGTCCTTCTTCCTCCTCGGCCTGCGCCTGCTGTGGCGCGCTCAGCCACTGACTGAGCTGCTGAAGCTGATCGGCAAAACTGCCCTTTGCCTGCGCATCAACGCCCGCCTGTAGCGCGCGGGTTGAGAGTGGCAGGCCGCCCGGCGCTTTACCGACGCCCAGGTCGATACGGCCCGGTGCCAGCGACGCCAGCAGATTGAAATTTTCAGCCACTTTATAGGGGCTGTAGTGTTGCAGCATCACGCCGCCAGAGCCGACGCGAATATGGTGCGTCTGCCCGATAATCCAGGCGATCAGCAGTTCCGGCGACGGGCTTGCCAGCTGCGCGCTGTTGTGGTGCTCAGCCAGCCAGAAACGATGATAGCCCCAGCGTTCCGCCTGCTGTGCCAGCTGTAGCGTGCGCTGCAGGGCACTGCTGGCTGACTCATTCGCCAGCACTGGCGATTTATCCAACAAACTCAGACGATATGACATTCACCTTTCCTCACCTCAATCCAGTTGCGACTCAGTGTGAAGTCAGGTTAATAGTTCGTAAAACAACAAATATGAAAAAGGGAACATCAAAAGTGGCATAACAATACGGGTTTTCCGACGGCAAAAATAAAACGTCATTATTTTCGGCTTTGCCAGATAAAGAGGGAAAACGCGCTTCCTGAAAAATAAGAACGACAAATCATATCGCCAGCGTGCTAATTGTTATTTTCAAATAAGCTTTGCGCAAATCATTGGTTCAATTGGTCGACGTCGCATTCGATGATGAATTTCGCCGTAAAAGGCAGTTGATAATAAAGGGATTCACATCATGCGATTTCGTTTTTCGCCGCTGTCGCACGCCACCCATACCAGGCAGGTGATCGACAGACTTTTCTCGCCTGCTTATACGCAGGCTAAACCGGCGATTGCTACCTGTGCGGCGGGCTTTGTCGATCTCAGCGACTGGCTGACATTCGATTCGGATACGCTGGCGCAGCTCGATTTGATCCCGTCGGCCGCGTCTTTCGTTCGGTCAAATCGCCTGAGGCTGACGCCCGGCGAGTCCTTTCTGCCTGCTGACGCACAAGGATAGCCATGTTTTCACCTGATCAACTGATTGCCTGGCGACGCGAGCTGCATCAGCATCCGGAGCTCTCCAGCCAGGAATTTGAGACCACACAGCGTCTCACCCGCTGGCTGCGACAGGCCGATATCCGCCTGCTGCCGCTGCCGTTAAAAACCGGTGTGGTCGCGGAAACAGGCTATGGCGAGCCGCTCATTGCGCTGCGCGCTGATATCGACGCATTGCCTGTGGATGAGGCAGTAGATCATCCGTGGAGATCGCAGCAGGCCGGGGTGATGCACGCCTGCGGCCACGATCTGCACGCGACGGTGATGCTGGGCGTGGCACATCGCCTGCGCCAGCAGGAGTCACAGCTGCCGGGCCGGGTGCGTATCCTGTTTCAGCCAGCTGAAGAGACCTTTAACGGCGCGCAGCAGATGATTGAGGCGGGAGCGCTGGAGGGCGTGCAGGCTATTTTTGGCATGCACAACGCCCCTGATCTGCCGCTCGGCGCGCTGCGCACGCGCGGTGGTGCCTTATACGCTAACGTCGATCGCTTTCGTATCCGCATACAGGGCAAGGGCGCGCATGCCGCGCGGCCACACGAAGGTATCGACTCGATTGTTATCGGTAGCCATATCGTGACGGCATTGCAGACTCTGCCGAGCCGCGTATTCAGCTCGCTGGAGTCGGTGGTACTGAGCGTCACGCGCTTCACCGCGGGCAACAGCTGGAACGTGCTGCCGCAGAGCGCTGAGCTGGAGGGCACGGTGCGCACCCATAACGACGTCATTCGCGAGGTGATGCCACACAAAATCCGGCAGCTGGCTGGCCGTATCGCCGCAGGGTTTGGCGCAGATGCCGAACTCGAGTGGATCGCCGGGCCGCCAGCGCTGGTGAACACCCCCGCCTGGGCTGACTTTGCGCTGGCGCTGGCGCAGGCGCGCGGTTTCCGTATTGAGCGCACTACACCGCAGATGGGCGGCGAGGATTTTGCTTTTTACCTGCGCCATGTGCCGGGCGCGTTTGTCACTATTGGCAGCGCCAGCCCGTTTGGTCTCCACCACCCGGGTTTCGATCCCGATGAGGGGATTATCGCCCCAGCGGTGGACTACTTTACCGAGCTGGCAACGCGTGCGCTGGCGATCGTGGCCCGCTTATGACAAGAAAGAGAAAAGCAGAGAGGACTTCTCAGGCTCCTGTACCGGTACTGGATCATGGCGTAATTACCGTGGCTAACCGGCTGGATGAGGCGAGCGCGCGCTATCGTCGGCTGGGTTTTCAGCTCAGCGAGCGAAGTCACCCAACGCCTGGCTCCAGCCACCATCTGGCGATTTTTGCCGAGAACTATCTGGCGCTGCTGGGCTATGCGCCAGGGCGCGGCGAACAACACAAGGATTTGTGGCAGGCTCCGCTCGGCCTGTCCGGACTGGTGTGGAAAACCCAGGATGCAGAGAGTGCCTTTCAGCACCTGCAGCGCCAGGATCTGGACGGCGAGGCACCCGCTACGTTTTACCGTCCCGTTACCCTGCCGGACGGTGCAGCGAGCGAGGCGCATTTTCGCACCGTGCGGCTGCGTCCAGCGCTGATCCCCAACGGCCAGAGTTTTTCTGCCAGCACGATACGCCGCAGGCGGTGTGGCAGGCCGCCTGGCAGCCGCATCCAAACGGCGTGCATACTATCAGCGAGTTTGTCATCGTGGCACAGGACCCGGCGCTCGCCGCTCAGGTCTATAGCCACCTGTTTGGCACGGATCGCATCCTTGCCTGTCATGACGGCGCTTTTGTGCTGAAGGCCGGGGCGGCGCAGGTGCGCTTTGCCTCTGCCAGCTACGCACAGACCCGTTTCGGATCGCTGCCGGAAATTATGACGGTTCAGCGCGCATGTCTGCGCTCAGTTTCCGCAGCAACGATCTTGCTAAGGTGAAAACGAGCCTGCTGCTGGGCGATATTCCGTTCCGTGAGGAGCAGGAGGCAATTGTCGTTGCGGCGGAGCAGGGGTTTAATGTGGCGCTACGCTTTCACGTCTGAGGTGAGCGTAACCCTGTCCGGGCAACCCCACGGGTTTTGCAGGCTGTTGCACCCCTGCGCCGCGGCAGCTTCACACCTGCTGGCCTGACATCGTCCGGTGACAGCAGGCTCTTTGCCCGGTTCACGCCCTTCTCAGAGCCCGCAGCGTCATAGCATCAGCGGCGGGTCACGCAGTAACTGCTGTTGCGATAACCTTTATCCCTGAGATAACGTCCAGCGCGGCGACATTGGGCAACGAATCCTGCACTCAGCCACGTCACGAAGAGTTCCTGCGCCCGGCGAAGATTAACTATTTGGGGCACGCGCGCGGTAAGGGCTGTTTTTTAGACAAAGTTCGATTGACACTTAACCTACCTACTAGTAGATTCAAATCAGATTTGCTGAATGTTGAACCTCATTCTGCTGCCACGCGCCAGACCAGACGGCGGATGCACAGGTGGGCTTTGCTTAAATTTTCGCTACCCTGAGTCTGTTTATGAATAAACCCACGCTCTCTACGCGCCAGACACTGATGCGTCTGGCATTCATTGCGCTGATTCCGCTGTTACTCATAGCACTCATGCTGTGGGTGGGGGGCTGGCTGACGCCTGAACGACTGACGTCGGACAAACTGGTGACGGCACTGCAACAGGCTGGTGGCCACCACCCGGGCTATCGCCGCAATCATGCCAAGGGAGTCTGTATCTTTGGCGACTTTACCTCCAGCGGCCAGGCCGCAACGCTCTCACGCGCGGCGCTGTTCGCGCCTGGTGTCACCCCTGTTGTGGGGCGTTTTGCCATCGCGGGAGGCAATCCCGGTGCGCCAGACTATGCAGTGCCAGTACGCAGCATGGCGCTGGCTTTTTATCAAAAAGATGGTGAGCAATGGCGCACCGGCATGAATGCGATGCCTTTCTTTCCGGTGCAAAGTGTGCAGGGTTTTTACGATCTGCAAGTTGCCACGCTGCCGGATAAGCAAAGCGGCAAGCCCGATCCTGCTAAGGTTCAGGCGTTTGTTCAGCAGCATCCTGAAATTAAACCCTTTTTTGCCTGGGCGAAGCAGTATGTGCCCTCTTCCAGCTGGATCCGCGACCGTTTTAACAGCATTAACGCGTTTAATTTTATTGATGCTGCAGGCCATTCACACCTGGTGCGCTGGAGCATGGTACCGCACGCGAAATATCAGCCTGCTGAGGCGCAAGAGAAAAAGGACGCTAATTTCCTGAGCAACGATTTACAGCAGCGGCTGGCACAGGGCCCTCAACAATGGGATCTGATCGTCACCGTCGCCGGCCCGCAGGACAGAGGCGACGATGCAACGGTCGCGTGGCCTGCCGATCGTCAGACGATCAACGCGGGCACCCTGACCATCAGCCGGACAACACCCCAGCAGGCAGGGGCCTGTAACGACATTAATTATGACCCGCTGATTTTACCGGATGGCATCACGGCTTCGGATGATCCGCTTCTCAGTGCCCGCTCATCCGCCTATGCCAAATCTTATCATGCTCGCACCCACGAACAGGCTGAGGCCCAATGATGAAACAGACTGACGCTTTCCACCCGGCACTGCGCGCGATCCACTGGCTGATGGCGGCGGCGATTATGGCGATGCTGTTTATCGGCGTTGCCATGGTTGCCACGGTCTCCTCTTTACACAACCTGCTGGTGGCCATTCATAAGCCGCTTGGGCTGATGATTTTGCTGCTGGTCATTGTGCGACTCTGGCTTCGCTTTACCACCGCTAAACCCGCTCTCCCTGCTACCTTACCCGGCTGGCAGAAAGCGTTAGCGCACCTCTCCCACTGGGCGCTCTATGCCATGATGCTGGCGCAGCCGCTGATTGGTTGGGCGATGCTGTCGGCGGCAGGCTATCCTGTCACGCTGGGTAGTCTGGTGCTGCCGCCGCTGGTGCCAGTCAGTAATGATACCTGGGCGCTTTTGCGACCGCTTCACACCTGGGTCGCGCTGGCGCTGTTTATCACCGTTTTGCTGCATCTTGCCGCCGCGTTGTTTCACGCGTTGATTTTGCGCGATGGCGTCTTTAACAGCATGGCGGGATCCGGCCTGCGTAAGCGCTGACGCCTGTTGTCTGCTGCGCTTGACAACCTGATGGCCGGTCAGTAGGTTCAGGGCCGATACGTATATTGCAGCGAATTTAGCACCGCTGCCGGAGCATGCATGAGTACCGAACGTTCACCGAAAGCTGAAGAAATTATTCACCACACCCGAATGCTGCTTACGACAGGCGGGTATAAAAGTTTTAGCTACGCCGATCTAGCCGAGCGCGTACAGATCCGCAAAGCCAGTATTCACCACCATTTCCCGGGTAAGGCAGATTTGGTACAGGCGGTCGTCAGTGATTATCGTCAGGAGGCCCGGGCGGGCATGGCAGCAACCAGCCAGCATTTTGCGGGTGATGCCCTGGGTGAGATTAACGGCTACGTCAACTACTGGGCGACCTGTATAAAGGAGAACACCTCCCCTTTCTGTATTTGCGTAATGCTGGCGGTAGAGTTGCCGCAATTACCTGAAGAGGTCGCGCAGGAGGTCAGCGGGCATTTTTCCGATCTTGCCAGCTGGCTGACCAACATACTGCAGCGGGGAGCCACCAGCGGCGTCTTTATCCTGCGGGAGAGTGCAGCGGTCGAGGCTAAATCTCTGATGGCGACGGTGCACGGTGCCATGGTCGCCGCACGTGCTTTTAACAATGCCGATCTTTTTCTCCAGATTGTTAAGCCGGTGCTGAATAAGTTAATCGCCCCTCGCTAAACGGTGGCGTGTATGACGAGCGGCGCGCAGTGGCTTTTATTCATGTTCGCAGCGCGCTGTTTTATGACTTGCTTGCAAATTAATTCTTATTGCATGCGTGCAAATAGTGCCTGACTCACTCTCATTTTGAAAATGCGCGGGTGATGACAGGCGACATAACGAATTTCAGGCATTGCTGACCATCAACCTACCTTCTAGTAGGTATATAAGGCGACGCGCGCGATGACAAAGCGCCCCTTTTTTAGAAAGGCAATCAAGATAGCCGCAGTGACGTCAAACACAGTTTTTTTTCAGGCTCAATCTGACACGAGGACACTTTTTATGAACGCTATTTCCGCGCCGCCGTTATTAACAGACATTACAGAATTAAACCGTCAGAAAATACAGATGCAGTCTCCTGACGCCATTACGCTGGGTTTTCAGACGCAGCTGCAAAATCGGGTTAAGCGCCTTCAGACTCAGGGTTCAGCGTTGGCAGATAAGCCCCTTACGCGCCCGGCAAAAATCTCTCCCGGTCAATCAGAGGCAGACAGGCTGCTCAGACAGTTGCTCGCCAGCAGGACAATACCGTCAGAACCAGCGCATTCAGTCTGTATGAAGGAAACCCCTGTCCGGGACGCTGTCACTGACGCTCCGGCCTGTTGGTACGGCGTAGTTGGCTCCGCTGCATCAGGCGATAGCGGCGCAGTGTGCGCGGTTGCCGCTCAGCTGCACGCGTGCCCGTTACCGCCTGTAACGAACGTAGCGGTTGCAAATTTTTTTATCTGGATCCCGCCTGAAATAATCCGGTTTCCCGTGGTGTTTTCCCTCAGCGCACCGCCACTGCGTATACGCAGACTTCGCGGGCTCAATCGGCTGGGTTATCACCAGTCCGCTATCCGGCGTGATGAAAAGAAGTAGCCTGACTTTTTAATGCCCGCGACGCGCGGCAGCAGATGTACCGGACCAACGCTGTTCTGCAATTCCCCGACGGCCTGCTTTATTACCCGGCTCTGTCAGGGCGCACTAATGTGTTTTTTTACCCTGCTCTGTTGCAGCACCCGCTCAGACAGGCACCTTGACTGAACGTAATAACCCTTTTATATCGGGAGATATGGTTATGCAAACTATCACGTTATTATCCCCTCCTTCACAAAACAAATGGCTGCAGTCTTATTATTATCTGCGAGCAACCGCGTCCATTATATGGATATTGCTTGCGCTCTTTATCGGCAAACATCATTCTGCTGTCGGCGCGGCGCTGCTTATTCTCTATCCCGCGTGGGACGCATTCGCTAATTATCTCGACGCCAGACAATCGGGCGGCCTGACCGCCAACCCACCGCAGAAATGGAATGTTGTTGTCAGCCTGCTGATCGCCCTGGCGATTATCTGGGCGCTTTCAGTCAGCATAAATGCAACCATCAAAGTGTTTGGATTATGGGCAATCTTTTCTGGCGTACTTCAGCTTTCTGCCTCGGTTCGTCGCTGGAAAGCCTCTGACGGACAATGGGCGATGATGTTAAGCGGTGCGCAGTCAACGCTGGCGGGCGGATTTATGTTCAAACAAGCCAGCAGCGGCATGGCTCTGGATGTCACAACGGTTGCACCCTATGCGGCTTTTGGCGTCGTGTATTTTTTGATTTCAGCCATCTCACTGACGATAAAAAACAACCGTAAAACTCCACCCCTGGCCAGGCAATAAGTGTAACACGCGCAACCTGATGGCTTAGCGGGCAATCTGTGACAACGCTAAGGGTTTGGCGCCTGAATTATGCCGTCAGGCAGACACCTCACTTCCCGACGCGGCGTCATAGCGCCGCCCCCCTTTTTTAACCGCTTAACTGTAAGAGGCGAACCCGTGTTTCTTTCTGATAACCTAACACCGCTTCAGTCGCACCGACTCACCATCGATAATCTTGATGCCGCACTGATCTACCTGCTGGCCGAGCGCTTCCGCTGTACGCAAAAAGTGGGTGAGCTTAAGGCCAGGCATAATCTGCCGGAGCGTGATAAAAGCCGCGAGGCAGTGCAGCTCTCCAGAATCAGAGAGATTGCACAGGATGCCAGGCTCGACGCGGATTTTGCTGAAGGTCTGATGCGTTACATTATTGACGAGGTAGTGCGCAGGCATGGGCAATTACGAGCTGACCGTCCGCGTTGACGCAGGGTGCGCCCCACGCCTTTCAGGTGTGGGGCGCACAGGTGACAGACGTGGCAGGCGAGGCGATGCCGCCTCGCGTTCAGGCGGAGGGGGCACTCGCCGCATCGGCTTTTGACGCCAGCATACGGTCTGTAATATCCAGCAGGGCGCGCAGGCGATCCATATGCCGCAGATCCTGATGGTAGCCTACCCAGATATCTCTTGAGGGCGGCAAATCTGGCGTGGCGATACGCTGCAATCCCGGCGTCGCATCACCCAGCGGCTGTGGCAACACGGCGACGCCCAACCCTCGCAGGCACATTTGTGCCTGAATTCCCCGGCTGGTGCTCTTAAAGGCCGGTCTCGATTGTGGAAATCGCTCAACCAGCCAGGAGACGTCAGGAAAGTGTGATTGTCCGGTGTTCATCATGATCAGCCCGACCGAGGCGGGATCGGTAAGCAGCGCCTGAGCATTTTCAGGCGTGCCATAAAGGGCATAAGGCATACGCATCAGGCGACGCTGAACAATGTCGGGATCGGTAAAGGGTACAAGACGAAAGGCGATGTCAGCATCACGGCGCGCCAGGTCGAGCAGGCGATAGCTGGCAATGATTTCCGGCACGATCGCCGGATGGCGATGCGTCAGCTCGTCCAGCACCGGGCCAAGCACGTAGCTGGCAAACCACTCTGCCGACGAGATCCGTAATAGTCCTTCAAGGCGCTCGTGATTACCTGCCAGACGCCGCTCCATTGCCAGTGCTGAACTCTCCATCGCTTCGGCCAGCTTCATAACCCTGTCACCGGCATCCGTCAGCACCAGCCCCTCACTGGTCCGGCGAAACAGCGCCTGCTGCGCCTCCTCTTCCAGCGCCTTGATGCGACGTCCAACCGTGGGATGACTTACACCAAGACTTTCCGCCGCCTTCCCGAACGATCCCTTGCGCATAACCGCAAGAAATACCTGAACGTCTCCCCACTCCATTTTGCCGCCTCACCGTACAAAAATGAACATCGTAACTACAAAAGTGTCAGTTCTCAAACATCTTTGTAAGTAGCACTCTGGTCTCATCTTTTCAGTCGCCTCAGGCGGCGCTATCAGAGGCTAATACCATGCGCAAATTACAAGAGAAGGTGGCGCTTATTACCGGCGCATCCAAAGGTATCGGGGCTGGCATTGCCCGCCAGCTGGCGGCGGAGGGGGCAAGAGTCATCGTCGGGTACGCCTCGGACAAAAGCGGTGCCGATCGGGTGGTTGCAGAGATCGCGGCCGCCGGAGGCCAGGCGGTGGCAATCGCAGCGGATGTCACCCGTCAGGCCGAGGTCGAGAGGCTGACTGATGCGGCCCTTCGCCATTTCGGCCGGCTGGACATTGTGGTGAACAACGCCGGCATCTATCAGTTCGCCAGCATTGAAGAGAGCACCGAGGCGCTCTACCGCAAGCAGTTCGACATTAACGTGTTGGGCCCGCTGCTGGTCACCGCCGCCGCCGTACCTCACCTGCGTCCTGGCAGCAGCATTATCAACATCAGCTCCTTCGTCACCCGCGTGTTTATCGCTGAGAGCGCCATCTACAGCGGTGCCAAAGGCGCGCTGGACGCCATCACCGGGGTGCTCGCGAAAGAACTGGGTCCCAGAGGCATTCGCGTCAATGCGGTCAGCCCGGGTCTGACAGAAACGGAAGGCAGCCACCGTGCGGGCGCGATGCACTCGGATTTTCAGACCTGGAATGAAAAGCTCACCCCGCTCGGCCGCATCGGTCAGGTGCAGGATGTTGCCCCGATCGTCTCCTTTCTCGCTTCCGAAGAGGCGGGATGGATCAGCGGCGAGATCATTCTGGCCTCGGGGGGGATGCGCTGATCCTCTCGCCCGTCGGGCTGGCTGGAGGCTGCGCGCCTGCACAGCCAGCTCGATGACCTGTCACTCTCTCTTTCCGGGGAGCATAACTTTCAGTCAGGAGTCTTCTATGTCGACACCGGATATCACGCACGCCGAGCCGCGTCGCTGGGCAATGTTCATTATTTTACTGGTAGGGGCATTTTTGCAGCCGCTCGATTTTTTTATCGTTAACGTCGCGCTGCCTGCTATTCAGGGAGAGCTGGGCACCTCCTCCTCGGCTGAACAGCTGGTTATCTCCTCCTATGCGGCCGTCTATGCGGTGACCTTAATCACCGGCGGCCGCCTCGGAGATATTTACGGGCGCGGAAAAATGTTTTTCCTTGGGCTGATCGGGTTTGCTGGCGCATCGCTGCTGTGCGGTCTGGCCTGGTCACCCTGGGTATTAATCACCGGGCGCATCTTACAGGGCGCAACCGCCGCGATTATGGCCCCCCAGGCGCTGGCCTCGGTGCAGGCCATTTTTCCGGAAGCGGAGAAGCCGCTGGCGTTGAGTCTCTATGGCGCCGTATTTGGTCTGGCCTCTGTTATCGGGCAGGTGCTGGGCGGCATTCTGATCGCAGCCGATCTGTTCGGTCTGGGATGGCGCGCTATTTTTCTTGTTAACCTGCCGGTGGCGATACTGGTGACGCTTTTTGGCTTGCCGCTGCTGAAAGAGACGCGAGCGCCGTCTGCACAGCGGCTGGATCCCGTCGGTATGCTGCTGGCGAGCCTGACGCTGAGCGCGCTGATCCTTCCCCTGATCGAAGGCCGTGAGGCGCAGTGGCCCTGGTGGACGTGGCTGCTCTTTCTTGCCGTGCCGCTGCTGGCAGCGGGGTTATGGCGCTATGAACGTCGCCTGAGCCAGCGTGGCGGTTCGCCACTGCTCGATCCCGCCGTGTTGCGGACGCCGGGGCTGGGCCAGGGGCTAACGATCGTGTTGCTCTTTTACGCCATCGGCGCGTTTTTTCTGCTCTTTTCGATCTACCTGCAGGGCGCGCTGCGTCTGCACGCACTGACGGCGGGCACCCTTTTTCTCCCCTTCGGCCTTGGCTTTCTGGTTGGACCGTTGCTGACGCCCTGGCTAAGACGTTTTGCCGGGAATTACCTGAGCGCCATCGGGATGGGGCTGGAGACGGCCGGGTTAGCGGGCATGGCGGGGTTAATCACCCAGACGCCGGCAGGCATGACTCCGGCTATGCTGCCCCTTGCGCTACTCCTGTTTATCACCGGGCTGGGTCAGGGGCTGGCGATGCCAACGCTGGTGCGTATGGTCACTGGTCAGGTTGCCCCACCGTTTTCCGGGATGATTGCAGGCATCACCAGCTCAGCGTTGCAGATTAGCACCGCGCTGAGCGTTGCAGTCATCGGCGGCCTTTTTTACAGTCTGCTGGGCGACAGCGGCAGCGGGGCTGCCATTACACATGCCTTTATCGTCGCGCTTCTGGCGATGGCGGGCTGCCTCGCTGCTGGTGCAGGGCTGAGCATCCGACTTATCCGGCGCGCCTCCCGGCGTGCTTCGACGCCAGCCAGCTTTTCACTTAAGTAGCGCTGCAAAGGCCACCCTTGAGCAGAGTGGCCGCCCATTACCCGACGCCGAACAGACCAGGCTGGCGATCAACCGGACAGCCTGCTTTCCGGACTGAACCAGACGGGTGAGGGTCAGCAAAGATAAGCCGTGGCGAAGGCTATCCAGCCCCAAAGCCTGATGGATTATCGGAGCGGAAAGCCCTGTCAGCCGCCGCCCGCGGCCCGCGAGAAAAGGCCGATTGTGCAATCGGCCATTCCTGTGTCTTTCCGCCACCCATAACCTCTTTAGCGCGTCAGGCATCCGTGGAACGCGTGAGTGTTTCCCACTCGGCGATCTCCTGGCTCAGCGCCGCGAGTTTTTGCCGCACCAGACTCAGGGCATCGCTGCCTAACAGCAAATGGACGGGCGGGTTCGGACTCTCAATCGCAGCCAGTATGGCCTGGGCGGCCTTGACCGGATCGCCAGGCTGCCTGCCGCTTTTCTCCTGACGCGCCTGGCGAACGGGATCGAACAGGGCGTCATAGTCTGGGATGGTGCGAGCGCTGCGTACCATCGACCGCCCTGCCCAGTCAGTGCGGAAGGAGCCGGGCGCCACGGCGGTCACGTGAATATTGAAGGGAGCAAGCTCTTTGCTCAGGGTCTCTGAAATTCCCTCCAGCGCAAATTTGCTGCCGCAGTAGTAGCTGATGCCGGGCAGGGTAATAAACCCGCCCATCGAGGTGATATTAATAATGTGGCCGCGGCGGCGCTGACGCATGCCCGGCAGCAGCGCTTTGATCATCGCGACTGCGCCAAACACATTGACGTCAAACTGACGGCGCATCTCTGCCAGAGAGGACTCTTCCAGAATACCTTCATGGCCGTAACCCGCGTTGTTTACCAGCACATCCACCTCACCCATGCTGGAGCTGATCTCCCCGACCACCTTATCAATTTGCTCAGCGTCGGTGACGTCAAGCAGGCGGCCAACCGCACGCGTCGCATCAAGCGCTTCGAACGCCTGTAGTGCCTCGCGGCTGCGCACTGTGCCAATCACCCGATGCCCTGCGGCAAGGGCGTGCTGTGCCAGGGCCTGGCCAAAGCCGCTGCTGACGCCGGTAATAAAAAGGGTTTTAGCTGATGCCATAAAAATAACCTCCATGAACCGTAGAGATTGCAGAGTATTCTCTGGCATCATGCATTTTTAGGTCATATCTTCTCGTTTTATTGCCTGATTTTATGAGGTGTTCGGATGTCGGCCATGATCCCACTGATTAAGGCCCTTGCGCTTCAGGAAGGGTATAACCTCACAGCGCTGCCCGACGTGCGCATTTTACGCGCTGACCGCCCGCTCGCCCGAACGCCAGTGCTTTACGATCCAGGCATTGTGATTGTCTGCCAGGGCAGCAAACGAGGCTATTTCGGCCAGCAAACCTACCTGTATGATGAGCAACACTATCTGGCCGTTTCGGTGCCGGTCCCCTTTGTTATGGAAACGGAGGCGTCGGCAGAACGCCCGCTGCTGGCGATCTATCTCCATCTCGATTTTCGACTTGCCGCAGAGCTGATGCTTCAAATTGAACAACACGGCCTTCCACAGCCCCCCGCCGCGCCGCAAAGCATGATGTCGAGCCCGATGAATGATGCGGTAAAAACAGCGGTGCTGCGCCTGCTTGAGGTGTTGAATACGCCGCTGGAAGCGGCCATCCTCGGCCCGGCGCGCCTGCGTGAGCTCTATTTTCGCGTGCTGACGGGCCCACAGGGTAATGCTATGCGCGCCGCACTGGCGCTGCAGGGACAGTTTGGCAAAATTGGTAAGGCGCTTCAGCGCATCCATGCCACCTACGCGGAGCCTCTGACGCTGACGCAGCTGGCGTCGGAAGCAGGCATGAGCGTGCCAACCTTTCACCTTCATTTCAAAGCAATAACCCGCACGCCGCCCATGCAGTATGTCAAGTCGATACGTCTGCACCAGGCGCGCCTGCTGATGGTGCGACAGCAGCTTACCGCCGCTGCCGCAAGCTACGCGGTGGGCTATGAAAGTCCGTCGCAGTTTAATCGTGAATTTAAGCGTCTGTTTGGCCTGACTCCGGCTGAGGAGGTCAAACGTATGCAGCGTAGTTTCGCCGTTCCGCCTGTGCAGCAGTCGTCACTGTTTGTATCCTCTCACTGAGGCTGCTTCAGTATGGTTACCAGGAGGAGATCGGCTCTCCCCTGAACTCTTCCTTTAACAGACCAAATATCCACTCATCCTGCCAGTTGCCGTGCAGATAATAGTGTTGTCTCAGCGTGCCCTCTTGCCTGAATCCTGCCCTGAGCAAGGTCCTGCGTGACGCTTCGTTTCCCGACGTTACCGTCGCGGTTAACTTGCGATACCCCAGGGTATGAAAGGCGAAGCAGGCCATATCGTGCAGAGAGGCACTGCCAATGCCCTGACCATGAAACGCGGCAGCGAGAATAAACCCCACTTCAGCCATGCCCTCCCCTCGCTCGATAAACCCCGTCAGGCCTACTGGCAACGTGCTGTTTTTTTCGCTGATAACCAGGCATAGCCAGTGCTCGCTGCCTTTATGCCAGGGATGTAGCCGTTTCTCAAACGCGTGGAGACGAATTTCTTCCTCCGTACGTGCCTCGCTGATGTAATGCATCAGGTCGCGCTGCTGGTGCAGGGCGAGGAAAAAGGGCCAGTCGTTTTCCTCAAGGCTGCGATAAGTCAGCCGGGAAGCGGCAATATCAGGCATAAGCGTGCTCCTCAGACGTGGTGAAGGCATGTTAATCTGCTTCTCTGCAGAACCTGCAGTAGCCGTTCATCGGGTAGGTTACCCCGCATCTGCGTGACGGATACAAGGGCAAAGCTCGGGCGATAACCACAGTCAGATCCGGCCACGGCCCTCTCCTCATTCAGGCTGTCACTCACAGGCCACCCTGCCTGCAAGCGATCGGCGCATGGCGTCCGCGCCAAAGAGGGAGTCTGGGCATACAGGCACTACATCGCCTCCATGATGGCTATCACCGACATGTCATGTCGCATCATTACACCCTTCCTGATCCGGTTCGCCTCTGTTTCTGCAGATCAGGCCGCTCCGGGTTGCTGGTTGCGTACCGTTTTCACCAGTATGCTACTCTCGTGCCGGCGATAAACCTGCTCACCACAATGACAAAGGATGCATCATGATAACAGTAGAAAAGGCCGATCCACGTTCACCTGATGCCCGCTACCTGACTGAAAAACTGTCGGCAGAACTTGCGTTCATTACCGGTGACAGCGGTAACAGCCATTTTAGCCTCGCCTCGCTGGAGGGGAAAAGAGCGGTTTGGGCAGTGGCGAGGGACAGTAACGGCAACGCCACGGGCTGTGGCGCTATCCGGCCGATGGCGTCAGATATTGCTGAACTTAAAAGGATGTATTCAGATCGGAGTCGACCCGGAATCGGCCAGGCCCTGCTCACCTTTCTGGAAGCCTGCTCAAGGGAGCTGGGCTATCGTGAAATCTGGTTAGAAACCCGACGCGTCAACCAAAAAGCGGTGCAGTTTTATGAGAGAAACGGCTACGTACGCATTGAGAATTACGGCCCTTATGTGGGGCGGGAAGAGGCGGTATGCCTGGCAAAATCTTTATCAGCTGGATAAGGGTGTAACACTCGCCCCTGGCCGGGCGGAACCCGCCCGATCGCCAGAGGCCCCGCGGAGATCGCGGGGCGCTGACATCCTTACAGTGACGGATGAGAACCTTTCACCGGACTGACGGCCTCCAGCAGAGCGGCAACGTGGAGAATTAGCGGTTCGTCATGCCATTTGCCCACAATCTGCACGTTGATGGGCATGCCTTCATGACTTTTGCCAAACGGCAGCGAGATACCTGGCAGGCCCGTTACGTTGAGTGGCACCGTCGCCCCTTGCAGATAAGTTGCGTCCACCGCCTGACCATCGATAACAAACTGATCCACGCCATGTTTGTGTGCCGGAATGGGCAGCACATGGGTGATCAGCGCATCAAAACGTGAGAAGTACTCCGCAAAACCGTCGCGTAACCGTTCTGCCCCCTGCTCTGCATCAATGAAATCAGCCATGGAGGTATCGGGCAGAGAGAGCATCGTTTTTGCCATTTTATAGAGTTCATCTGCCCCATGGCCAGCCGTTGCCGCCGCGAAAGCCGGCTTCATCTCCATAACGTGAATGCGGTTAAAGACGTCCAGCGCAAAGTCCTGCTCCAGTGCCGGAATACCCACCTGCTCAACGTCAACGCCCGGTGCCTTTAGCGCGTCCGCCGCTGCCTTCACTACGGCGACCACTTCTGGATCAACGGGGCCGAAGCCAGGACCGGTCATCCAGCCAATTCGCAGCGGGCGTGAGGTCACCAGGGGCAGCCCGTCAGAATAGACCGGTGCATTGCTGGAGAAGGCGTCATGACCGTCAGGTCCGGAAAGCTGCGAAAAGGCCAGCGCAATATCCCGCACAGAACGGGCCATCGGGCCAACGTGCCAGAAGCGGCGCGGAGCGCGCGGCCAGATGCCCGTCATGGGTACGCTGCCGTGCGTGGCTTTCATTGAGGTGATCCCGGTCTGCGCAGCAGGGCCGCGCACCGAAATGGCGAGGTCGGTTCCCAGCCCCAGCGGTGACATACCGGCAGCAATGGCAGCGGACTCACCGCCGCTGGAGCCGCCCGGCGTTCGGGTCAGATCCCAGGGGTTATTTGAGCGCCCGGAGAGGAGGTTGTCACTCTCAATCCAGTAAGAAAACTCAGGCAGGTTGGTTTTCGCCAGCAATATGCCGCCCGCCTTCTTAAGGCGCGACACGCTGACGGCATCGCTGTCAGGACGACGGCCTTTAAAAATGGGCGAACCGCGCTGAGTCAACACGCCTGCCGTATCAATAGAGTCCTTGACGGTAAAAGGCACGCCGTGAAGGGGGCCTGTTGCGTCACCCTGCATAAGGGCCTTTTCGGCAGCAGCAGCCTGTTGCAGGGCGTCTTCGGCAAGCGTTACCACCGCGTTAACGTCAGGATTAGTGGCTGCAATACGGTCGATATGCGCCTGCATAACCTCAACGGGTGAAATTTCGCGGCGGCGGATCATCTGGGCAAGTTCGGTAGCATCAGAATAAAAAATGTCCTGGCTCATGGTCTTTCCTCGTGGTGGATTAAACTAACTAACAGTTGTTAGGTAAACCATAATCCTCTGTTCCAGGGTTGTCAATACTGACCTAACACATGTTAGAATAGGGGCAATGCTATCGAGGAGAAGCGAACAATGAGCAAAACATCCCGGGACGAGATCCTGGTTGCCGCCCGACTATTTGCGCAGGCCCACGGCTATACCGGCCTGAATATCCGTGGCCTGGCGGATGAGGTCGGAATTAAAGCGGCCAGCATCTACTACCACTTTTCCAGCAAGGCCGAGCTGGGCGCGGCCGTGGCGCAGCGCTACTGGGAAGATACCGCTCGCGATCTCGACGCAATCAAAGAAAAAACCGGCTCGGCCCGGGCGAGTTTGCACGGCTATCCGCAGATTTTCCGCCGCTCGCTTGAAAGCGAAAACCGCCTCTGTATGGGGAGCTTTATGTCGGCGGAATATGACGATCTGCCAGAGGCGGTTAAGACAGAAGTGCAAAAATTTGCCGACGTCAATATTGCCTGGCTTGCCCGCCAGCTGCGTGAGGCGGAAATAACCGATCCAGAGCAGAGCCAGATCAGGGCTGCTGCCATTTTTTCTGCTATCGCAGGCGCTCAGCTAATGGCCAGAAGCCGCAATGATATTGCGCTGTTCGATCGGCTGGTTGAGGGGTATCGGGCGGCGGGTCTGCTGCCCGCACGCTGAAACGTATCAACGGAGTTACAATCCGCAGCGCGTGGTCTGCTGCGGAACAGGGTTGAGCGCCTGAGCGCTTCAGGCACCGCCCACATCTGAGCTGCAGGTCGTGTAGTCAACCATCTCCCTATCTTTTTTGTCAGCCTGCCCGCGCGCGGTGGACTATCAGCGATTGATGGGTCATACGGACATACCTCGCCGCACGCGTCCTGTAGGTTAATCAATTGTTTATTATGCGCAGGTATGAGGTAATGACCCCGCGTGGCAGCACAACAGCAGGCGTCAGGCAGAAGCGAACAGGTCGACGAGAGTGCTGATTTCAGCGGCTTCCGCGCCGGACAAAACAACGAAGAAAGCAACAGGGGGAGGCCCCCTTCTGCTTATTCCAGCTGTTGCTGACGAACGAATGCAAATTGCCTCAACTCAGGGAGGAGAACCCCATGTACTGGGAGTCAGAGAGATTGCTTTACCGGCCCGTGAGGATGTCGGATGTGGACGCGCTGTTTCGCATATATGGCGATGTCAGAACCCATGCGTTTAATCCACGCGGCCCCCATCAGAGCATTGAGGAGAGCCGTCGCGTGATCCTTCAGCGCGCAGCAGACCGCGAACGCTACGGTTTTGATGACTGGGCAGTGGCTGAAAAGTGTGACCCGCAGAGGGTTATCGGCTTTGGCGGCGTGTTCGTCAGCGAATTTAATGGCGAACAGACCAACAATCTGGGCTACCGCTTTGAACCCGCAGCCTGGGGTAGAGGCTATGCAACGGAGCTGGCCCGTCGCGCATTGAGCTACGCCTTTGACGAGCTGAAGCTTGCTGACGTTGTCGGTGTGACCCGCGAAAATCATCTCGCCTCTCGCCGCGTGCTGGAAAAAGCCGGGCTGGTATTGACTCAGCGGATTGAGAATCTGGACGATCCCCCTGCCAACCTGATGTTCACGCTCACCCGCGAGGCGTGGACGCGCCGGAAGCAGTGCGGCGCATAAACGGCCCGCCGGTTCACAGCCGCTCTGCCCCCGGCGTCAGGTTGACTGTGGCGGCTCAAACCAGGGTGTGATCAGCATATGCGGAACAGCAAGCGCAGCCAGTGCGGCAAACAGTGACTGAATCCCTGCTTTGTCCGCAGGCAGCATTATAACAACGATCGCCGTCGCCAGCAGAATGGCCGCCGTCAGCACGGGCCAGGTTGCCCGCAAGTAGCCGGTATAGCTGGCACATCCCAGCCGATCGCGCCGCAGGCGGGTCTGTGGAAGCGCATGCAGAATTAAAAAGCCCATCGAAAACCCGACAAACGGCGGAAGGATCAGTAACGCCAGCGTCCCGGCCAGAAGGCGCCTGTCGCAGCGGCGTAGACCCACGGCTATAAGGCCCGTTGCGCAGGCTCCGCCAGTAATGGCGATACCCCATGCCAGCGCGCCAGGCGCTGAAGCGGCCAGCCCTGCCTGATGCAGGATAATGTTGTACTCGCCTGCGTGTAACGCAGCGGGGGTGGCGATCATGCTGACGCCGCGCGTCAGGCGTTCCATTGCCCCTCCCTGAGGAGCGTCTTCAAGCGCAAAATGCACCGCGGAGGCGAGTAAAAACAGGGGCAGCGCCATAGACGGACTGGTATGCCACCAGAGCAGGCAGAACACCATCACCAGTCCATAGAGGGCAAGAAAGGGCAACTGACGCGCCTGTCTGACAACGGCCAGATCGCTGGCACCGTGCGCCATGCCGATCATACCCGTCGCCACAATCGCAAATAACAGTTGCCCGGACAGCGGGCTAAAAGAGGCAGCCAGTGCTGCCCCCCATAGTCCTGTCCACCCGACTCGCTGGGGCAGGATCATATCCTCGCGCCAGCCGTATGCCGGGTCTGCGAGAGTGCTTTTTCCAGGTTCGAGGCGGCGTAAAAGGCGTAAAATACTTTGGCAATGATATCCAGCACCAGAAATGCCCAGATCGATGACGGATCGGTAATAATTTTAAGCCCTTCAGGCCCTGCCAGAAAAACGACTGGATAGATAAACCACACCACCGTCAGCAGCGTCACGTTTTTGGCATAGGCCCCTGCCAGAGCAGTGCCGCGCTCTGTAGCCATCACGCGCAACGGTCCCCACAGCAGGTAAACCACGCCGAGGAATGCCGCACAAGACCAGAGATACCAGACCCATTTGGTACCGGCACTTTCCGCCAGGGCGGAGAGCAGACCGGTAACGATCATCATCACATCCAGCACAATGATGGCGGTCAGAAAGCCGCCCATTTCGCCCGGCTTGCCCTGCTCATGGAAGGCCAGCATCACCAGTCCCGCCAGCAACAGCGGCGTGGTGATTGACCAGTCAGCATAACGCGCCATATAAACCACCGTGCCACTGTCCAGCGTCAGGTTACCTACCCCCAGCGCCATCGCCAGATAGGCGGTCGCGGCTATAAAAGGAACTGATGCGTGCATCAGCGTATGGTGACGAGAGGGAAATTTTTTGCCGCCGGTGGCGTAAATAACCAGTGACGCAATTGCCATGACCGAAAAGCCGATCAAGAATGCGGTTTGATCCATGTTAATCTCTCCTGAGCACAGATGCCCTTATTGCGCCTGCTGCGCTGCCAAAATTAAAAGTTAATAACGCTCATATTCCGTCAGGAATATCTTTTGAGTATATGGCGGGATCGCCAGCCTGCTAATTAACAAGCCATAGGCATTTTTTTCTGAAGCACTCTGAAAAGATTTATCCCTGATTTAAATGCCCGCGATAGCAACTAAGCCCTCTCTATGTAATTTTGTGTTTCGTTTAGTGTCATTCAAATCTGTATCAACATCATCACCGTACCGCTTAATGATAAAAATGTGATTAAAATCAATCATATAAAATGATAAATAGTATATCCACACGACTATTCGCGCGCGATAAGATTGCAAGTTTTATATTTTCTTGTGGGAAAATAAGCCATCTGTGCTAAGGGAGATTAAAAATCCTGCAGGATTACTCTTCAAAGTGATTGAGCAAAGATCACAAGCGATTTTTATTTATGATGCGGATTTTATGATCAATCTCCGGGTGGAGATAAATAAAGAGAATGGGCACCGTCGGGTAACAGAGAACAGACCCGCAGCCTGATAACAGCGACTGCCAGCCTGTTTGCATTATGCGATAAATTCCATCATGGTTTTTTTTAACGCTCTGACGTAATCCGCTGAATATCGGTGCCGCATTCAGGCCTTAAGTGCAGAAAGGAGTGCGGCCTCGATTTTCTCTGGCGTGGAGACAGGCGCAAAACGTTTAAGAGGCTGGCCGTCGCGCCCGATCATAAACTTGGTAAAATTCCATTTAATCCGTTCACCCAGTACGCCAGGCAAGGCATGTTTCAGGTAGCGAAACACCGGGTGCGCAGCCGCTCCGTTAACCTCGACCTTCCCGAACATCGGGAAGCTCACCCCATAATTGATGAAGCAGGTCTGTGCGATCTCATCCGCTCCGCCCGGTTCCTGCTTACCGAACTGGTTACAGGGAAATCCCAGCACCACCAGTCCCTGTGCGGCGTATTTTTTGTAAAGCGCCTCAAGACCCGCATACTGTGGGGTAAATCCACAGCGGCTGGCGGTGTTTACCACCAGAACCACTTTGCCCGCATAGTCGGCCATTGAAACAGGCTCGCCGCGCAGGCTGGTGGCCGTAAACTGATAAAAGGGGGCCATATCGCACTCCTCAGAACAGGATCAAGTTGACGCTGCGCAGGCTGTGAAGCTGGCAGGCGCAAAATAGTGAGGGAGCCATCGCCTCTGTTAGTTACTGCCGTGACGACAACGTGCATTGCGGTTCCAGCAGGCTCACACTACAGCATGATGTAGCTGTAGCCACACTCAGTCCCCTATTATAGTTGCCAGCTCAGGCACTTGCAGCAGATTAGCTGGCCTGTCAACACGCCGCATGGGGCCGCTCATGCAGACGATTCCCCGTCCGCCTGACACAAACTCGTCCGCTGGGATGCACTGAACCGGGTCCAGTCGGGCGTGCTGTCGCACGTGATAAACGACCAGCAGGAGCTGGCCCCTGCCGTTCAGGCGCTGTCGGGGCTGGGAGCAGACACCCAGCATCAGGGGGAAGCGCTGACGCTGGCCGAAAGGACGCTTCGCACCAACGGCAATCTGGTAAAACAGAGTCAGCAGCCACAGGGACGTCCGGGTGAGGAAATGGACGCACTGGAAACCCTCTCAAACGGCATCCATGTGATTGCGCACGACATCAGCAATATCGCTTCCAGACCAATATTCTGGCGCTCAATGCGGCTGTCGGAGCTGCGCATGCGGGTAAGGCCGGAAAAGACTTTGCCGTGGTGGCTGGCGAAGTGCGATGTCTGGCTCATGTTTCCCGGGATCAGGCTGAAAATACCGACCTGCCCGCAGAACAGGTTTATCATCTTTGCTTTGGAATAGCAGCATGCAGCGCCGTTATTCCCGTGCTGTGCTGTTATCGTCTCAGTAATCAGCGCGTAATTTATTTAGTTAATCAGGAGCAGTAATGAACAGTTATTTCAAAGAAGTGCTGGATACACACATATTGATTCAGAACTGGTTAGGCGACGCTGATGCGCATGCTGATATCTGTGACAAATTACTGTTACGCTTCAGCCCAACATTCTCGATGATGACACCGGGTGGAGTGTTGCTCGATTTTGCCGCGTTAAAAGCTTTCTTCTCTACTCAGCGTGGTACCCGGCAGGGACTAAATATTGAAATTAGTGATATGCAGGTTATCGCTGAAAATGAAAGAGGTGCCACAGTCACCTATAAAGAAATACAGCAGTTACCTGGAGAGGAAGCAACTTGCCGTTTTTCAACAGCCGTGTTTGAAAGGGGTGATGAGGATCATGCAATCTGGCGACATCTTCACGAGACGTCTCTGCCTTAATCTTGGGCAGAAGTGAGAGAGCGGCTGATAGCAACGGGGCATCTTGTCAGCAAGGTCCGCACGTACCGGCCAGCATGCGCTTGAGCAAAATACAGAATACACAATAAGGATGTTCTTCCAGTGAACCTGAGCCGTTGCCAGACTTGTGTCCAGCCGATGAGTACAAAGAGACATGGCTTGACTGGAGTGACGGCAATATTTACACCAAATGGCTAAGCACGCAGCTATGTAGAAAAATGTCAGCTATTGCCGAGTCTCTTAAGGCCCGAGTGATGAACGACGATGGTAATGTGTCCATCTCACCTGGAGTACGGCTCTTTTAGGCATTCTTGATCTCCTCTTCTGGCATAAAGCGGACAAGCTAACTGAGCTAAAGGTCCGCTTTGAGCGAAAAACGGACGCCAAATTCACAGGGTAGGGATGTTATGCAAATTAGGCATAACATCCCGGCCAGGAACTGAACTCAGCGCTTGCCCCAGTGCATGTTTTGGATAACAACCCTGTATCCATCCATATCCTCGAAGGTAATGCCATTGCGATCCCAGTAGGGATTGAATGATTTAACTCTGGTGAAGCCAGCGTTACCCATATTTTCACAGGTGGTTCGCCAGCTGTCTTTCTCAGGAATGTACAGAACCAGGAGATCTTCACTTGAGGGTGAAGGTAGGACCGGATGATGATGGCACTGGGTGAACTCAAGGTGCCAGGACAAGCCATCCAGCCCTAACATGCATCCGCTGAATCCATCATGATCTGTAAAAGCACTGATTCTTTCTAATCCAAGCCCGTTACAGTACATTTCACTGCTTTTACTTAATGCGCTGACAGGTCTGGCTATCCTCATATGTTGCAGTGCCATAAACACCTCATTTTTATCATGATTTACCATAACATACCTTAGAGGCCCTCAGCGCGTTCCTGATGCGTGCGGACCGTTTCCGGCACCTCTCCCCGGCTATATCGTGAAAAACGGCTATGAAGATTTAGGCGCATCTGAATTGTTATGCGGTGAGATTCATTCTCTGCTGATCCGTGCTCGCAGATGTTAGAAACGCCCACTTCTGGCACAAATCGGATGTTGTGCAGGCCAGTGTCCGCTATGAGCGAAAAGCGGACATTCCGTTAGCAACAGCGGGCAAAAAAGCGTCGAAAGAAAAGTGCCAGTCAGATTTTTACTAACCAGAAGCGACGAAGATCTTTAACGTCAAATTCCCCCACTGCCCCACTTAAATTTGCATGAATGGTTTGGTTAACGACTGGCGTACAAGCATGCGTACCTGCTTACCGCGATAGCTAACATAATCGTGAAACTGGAAACCAAAACGCTCAGCCAGATAACTGGAACGCGTATTTTCTTCATCAATGATACAGCACACCGGGGAGGAAAAAATCTGGTCGGCCCATAGTAAAACTGCGGCCAGTGCTTCAGACGCATAACCTTTTCCACGAAACTCAGGGATCAACGTCCAACCCGCTTCAGGGTATCTTAACTCAGGTGTGATATCACGATGAGCATCCTGGAAGCCAAACGAACCAGCATAACGACCTGTTGCTTTCTCAAACACGGCCCAATAGCCATATCCTAACGCGTGCCAGTGCCCGATATAACGTAATAAGCGGCTCCAAACCATTTCTGCCGTTGGATTCTCACCGCCATTAATTTTAGCCATTTCAGGAGTGCTCCAGCACGCCATAAGAGCTGGAAAGTCGTCGAGCGTAAATTGCTTTAAAATCAGTCGTTCTGTTTCAAGTCGAGGCGCTTGCTGAGCAGTCATCATTTCCCCTGGTTTGAGCATATTTGATGAGGCTGTTTTACCACCATGCACAATTCTTCTTTCACGAGCAATCTAACTGTGCTCCTGTCCCCGCCCGGCACAAATCGGATGTTGTGCTGGCCAGTGTCCGCTATGAGCGAACAGCGGACATTAATGGCATCGCGGTGTATCAGTCATCGGGGAGCAGGTCAAACAATATGCCTGGACAGATACAAGCAGCGGACCTATGTCCGCCGCAGGATGACTATTTCGCCAGCAGAGGCGGAATAGAGGGAACTTCCGGGGCATTATCTATATCACTCTGCGTCATGCGGAACGCCTCAGGGTAATGTTCCCGTTCAGTGCGTCTCGCGGGCTCCGTATTTCTCCAGGTATACAAGCAGTGTTGGCACTGGAAAACAGTCCAGACGCCCTCTACAGGTGAGTTAGCCATAACGTCTATTTTTTCGTCGGCACAACGTGGACAGATCATTTTTGTTCCTTATTTGCGATTTGATAACAGTGCTGTCAGTTTCTCTACCCATTCAGCAGTTTCGGGAAGATCTTTTACCGGCTGGCTGTAATGGCCACGATTATCCGGGGCTACAGGGGTAGTAGCGTCTATGACCAGTTTGTCTGTAATGCCAGCCGGGCTGGAACCTGGGTCAAGCTCCAGTACTGACATATTTGGCAACTGCACCAAATCGCCCGCAGGATTGACTTTAGAGGACAATGCCCACATGACCTGAGGTAAATTGAACGGATCAACATCTTCGTCGACCATGATGACCATTTTGACGTAGCCCAGGCCGTGCGGCGTCGTCATCGCACGTAGTCCAACAGCACGCGCGAATCCGCCGTATCTCTTCTTCGTCGAAATGATAGCGAGCAACCCATGCGTATACATCGCATTCACAGCCTGAACTTCCGGGAAATCTGCTTTCAACTGCTGGTATAAAGGCACACAGGTGGCGGGCCCCATCAGGTAATCGATTTCTGTCCAGGGCATGCCGAGATACAGCGACTCAAAAATTGGCTTCGTCCGGTAAGACACTTTATCAATACGAACGACAGTCATGTTACGTCCGCCGGAATAGTGCCCGGTAAATTCCCCAAAGGGTCCTTCAATTTCGCGTTTGCGGCCTTCGATCACACCCTCAAGAATGACTTCAGACCCCCATGGAACATCAAAACCGGTCAGAGGAGCTGTAGCGATCGGATATGGGCTTTCACGTAACGCGCCCGCCATTTCATATTCAGACTGATCGTATTTCAGCGGTGTAGCCCCCATCAGGGTGATAATAGGGTCATTTCCCAGGGTGATCGCAATGGGTAGGTCTTCACCACGTTCCTCTGCTTTATGCAGATGGAGGGCAATATCATGCATTGGAACAGGCTGCAGGCCGAGCTTACGCTTCCCTTTAACTTCCATGCGATAAATGCCGACGTTTTGTTTACCAAAGTGGTCCGGGTCAAGCGGATCGCGCGATACCACGCAGGCTTTATCAAGATAAAACCCGCCGTCGCCATCGTTCAGGCGGAAAAGTGGCAGAAGATCAAACAGGTTGATGTCTTCTCCATCCACGGTGTTTTCTGACCATGGCGCATTTTCTTTGCGCACGGGGGCGACTGGAAAGGTATCCCAGCGACGAATAAACTCATCGATTTGCTGTTTAACTGGAGTATTAGGGGGAAGACCCAGAGATATTGCATGGTTCTGCCAGGAACCAATCGTGTTCATCACGACGTGTGCGTGTTTAAACCCTTTGATTTTTTGAAAAGAAATGGCTGGAGCGCCTTCACCAATACGACCGGTCGCATTGGCCGCCGCTGCAATGTCCGGTTCAGCCTGTACCTCTTCGTCGATGCGAAGCAACTGTCCCTGCTCTTCAAGTGCTGCCAGGAAGCTACGCAGGTCATCAAAAGCCATTGCTATCTCCTAATTGATTGATTTTTCAGCGACGTTAAGACCCTGCCAGCGCTTCGCCTCCGGGAATTTAAGGCCAAACTGGTCCAAAACCCGGGTGATGATGTGATTGATGACGTCATCAATAACTGCTGGGTGGTTATAAAAAGCCGGCATAGGGGGAACCATCGCCACGCCGAGGCGCGAAAGCGCCAACATATTTTCAAGATGAATGGTGCTGAGAGGCGTTTCTCTCGGCACAAGAACCAACTTGCGACCTTCTTTGAGAATGACGTCTGCTGCACGCCCTATCAGTCCGTCTGCATAGCCAGACTTGATCCCCGCCAGTGTTTTCATGCTGCAGGGAATAACAATCATTCCGTCCGTGTGAAAAGAGCCTGATGAGATAGTTGCTGCCTGATCGGCAGGGCTGTGTACGACATCGGCCAGTTCTAAAACTTCACGGACGGTATAGGGAGTCTCAAGCTCAATAGTTGTTTTTGCCCACTTGCTCATAACCAGGTGTGTTTCCACATCCGGGATCGTTCGAAGCACGTTGAGGAGTGCCACTCCTAATGGAGCACCCGTCGCTCCCGTCATACCCACAACTAATCTCATTCAACCCCTCCAATATATGTTCGTATACGAACGATATTTACGCTACATCTTTCGACTGTAATGCACAAATGATTTATTGCGTGACTATAACCCTGATAACTATTTACCGGGGGTATCAAATGCGCTGTTGCGTTGAGTGGGCGATGGTTTACCATCATTCAAAATCTATGAGGACGTAACGGACGGCAGAGAATTAGTATGAATAAGGAGCTGGGAAATATCTTTTTTCATTTACTCAGGCAATTACTGCAGGAGCACACGGCTCTCTGGCAAAAAGAGCTGCCTGATTTGACCAAGCAACAATACGCCGTTCTTTGTGCAGTTTATGCCAGGCCAGGTATTGAACAGATAGAGCTGATGGATGCTGCGCTAAGCACCAAAGCAACTTTGGCCGAACTGTTGGTCAGAATGGAAAGCAAAGAATACGTCGTGAGGAAAGAGGGGGAAAATGACAAACGCCGCCGGTTTATCACGCTTACGGCCAAAGGTGAACAGATGCTTAAATCTGCTCAACCTGTGGCAGATAAGGTTGATGCGTATTTCCTGGAGAAACTGCCCAATGCTGAACAGATTACCTTGGTAGATATGCTTAAAGGCCTCCTGAGAAAAGATCTGTAGCCTCAGTCGAGCATGGCTTCAATCTCAGCCTGGCATTGCATTATTGAGAGCATGAGCAGAGGAAACGTTTCCCTGAACCAGAGTGCCGGTACCGCGAGGGAAAGCGCCTGGTGAGCATGACCTGCTCCCGACAATTGACACCCACTGTTGTTAGCGACTTCCGCTCTTGGCACATGGCAGACAACAGCATCACGTAACGTCCGCGATGAGCGAAAAGCCGACGTTAATTTTTAAAAAGTTTTAGACCGGCAGCCTTATCGTTATCGGCCCTGTCAGCCCCTTCTGCCATGGCGCATCAGGACCGTTTTTCACCTCCTGGAAAAGAGTTTACTCAGGCTCTTCTGTTAAAAGCGTGCCGGGATGCGGCTGGCGCTCTTAGCCGTCCCCCCTGTCAACCGGAGAGGTGAATTGTTGGGTACAGCCATTTTCTCCAGGAAGCCACTGCTCCGGAATACACGTATCCGCGAAACAAAGCCCCTCTCCCTTGTATCTAACATTATGTGGTGATTAGCTACCATCACACGAAGCGGAGTGAGCCGGGCCCCTCCCTGAGGACAGTCTGAATTACTGATCCTGCCTGACAGCTTGCAGCCCTCCGTTTCACCTTTCACGCCAGCACATTTTGTTGAACGGTTACCGGGAGCATGACTCCGAATGTACAAGGCGAACAGGCGTGACGGTCAATGTGAGAGGAGAATAAAATGTTTCCTGTAGGTATAGACGTAAGTAAAGACTCGCTCGACCTTTGCATCCTCTATGATGGCATAAAGGGTCGTATACGAACCAAAAAGATAAAAAATGACAGCAGTGCAGCAGCTAATATCATCCGCTGGCTTCGAATGCAGCACTGTGGCCTGGAAGACGTTCACCTTATTATGGAAGCAACCGGCGTTTATCACGAACGGTTAGCTCTTTCGCTGCATGAAGCTGACGCATACGTTTCTCTCGCAAATCCTCACCGCAGCCGCGAT
This sequence comes from Pantoea sp. KPR_PJ, assembly GCF_041386365.1. Lineage (NCBI taxonomy): Bacteria > Pseudomonadati > Pseudomonadota > Gammaproteobacteria > Enterobacterales > Erwiniaceae > Pantoea > Pantoea sp. KPR_PJ. The sequence goes on from NZ_JABMIK010000001.1 coordinate 686,947, forward strand.
TTTGCCAGAGGTATGGGAATTCTGACTAAAACGGACAAGGTAGATGCCTACATGCTGGCCTGCTACGCGCTGCTGAAAAAGCCACACCGCTGGCTCCCGCCTTCTGCTGAAATCAGGCATCTCAGTGCGCTTATCCGCAGGCGTGACGCATTGCTGAGCGACGCCGTGCGTGAGGAAAACCGGCTGGAAAAATACCAGAGCACGCAGACGCCTTCTGACGTGATCAGCTCCTGCCTGCGTATGGTGAAAATTCTCCGGGAGGAAGTAAAAGTCACGGAACAGTTAATAAAGACTCACATAAAAGCGCATGCAGCGCTGCAACTTGATTATGATCTTCTGACGTCTATACCTGCAGTCGGCCCACAATTGGGCATGAACATGCTGGTTGTGCTGCGTAGTCATGATTTTGAGTCTGCCAGTCAGGCTGCCGCATTTTTTGGCGTGGTACCCGTGGAAAAACGATCGGGCACTTCCGTTCGCGGTAAATCTAAGATGTCTAAAATTGGACCTCCGCAGCTGCGTGCGAAGCTGTATATGTCCGCGCTCTGTGCCAGACAATGTAATACGCGAATGCGTAACTTTTATGAAGAATTGTGCCTGCGTGGCAAACCTAAAATGGTGGCAATCGGGGCTGTTATGCGGAAGTTGATCCACTGGTGCTATGGCGTGCTTCATTCCGGCAAAGCTTTTGAAAATTTGCCGGCTACGTAAGAATTTAAATTTGTAACTGAAGCATTGTTCACAAAACAACCTGCGCCTTATACCCAATGGCACTAAGGTGAACAGTAAATTTCTAATTGCGGCAGTTCTGAGCCGTAGTATCCAGCTAATGCCTCAAAAATGCAGATATGAACTATAGACAAGCGAGTTACATGTCCGCTGTGAGCGAAAAGCGGAAGCAATTCAGAGTATGAAAGGACGCACATTTGAACTGAAGAGCATTCATATGAAATTCGGCATTCCATGGGGATACCGAATTTTAGTTAACTTTTGAAGGTGGTATACTCAGACCAGCAGGTCTTTAGGGACTAGCGGCGAGTAAGCAGGAAAATCACTGTAACCCCGCTCATCTCCGCCAAAGAAAGCGTCACGGTTGTACGCAGCGAGAGGAAATGCGTTTCGAATACGCTCTGGAAGGTCCGGGTTTGAGGTAAACAGACGACCAAAAGCAATCAGATCGGCCTCGCCTTTTTGCAGCGTACTCTCGGCGTCCTCTGGCTTGAAGCCGCCCGCCGCAATAATTTTCCCCTGATAAAAAGCGCGCAAATCGCGGCTGGCTACCGGCTCCGCATAATAACCCGCCTCCCTGTCTTCCGGTCCCACGATGCGGGGTTCGATAATATGCAGATAGGCCAGTTCAAACTGGTTCAGCTGTCCGACCAGATAACGGAAAGTGGCTGTCGGATCGCTGTCATGCATATCACCATATATACCGCTCGGAGAAATGCGCACAGCAACGCGTCCCGGGCCCCAGATATCAGTCAGGACGCCAACGGACTCAAGCAGAAAGCGCGCCCGGTTTTCAAGGGAGCCGCCATAGCTGTCGGTGCGCTGATTGCTGCCATCCAGCAGAAACTGTTCGGGTAAGTAACCGTTGGCCGCATGGAGCTCTACGCCATCGAATCCTGCGGCTCTGGCCCGAATGGCCGCCTGCCGCAATTCCTTCATGAGCCCCTGAATTTCATCCAGTTCCAGAGCACGAGGAACGGGAAAAAGCCTGCCTTCATAGACTCCTTGCTCGTTTTTGACCACGCCATAGGTCTCTCTGGCGACGAGTGCTGAAGGCGCGATGGGCTGATGTCCTGCTGACAGTTCAGGCAATGACTGACGGCCCGGGTGCCAGAGCTGCAGCACGATCTGACTGCCGCGAGCGTGCACGGCCTCCACCAGGCGCTGCCATCCCGCCTGTTGCTCGTCAGTAAAGATGCCCGGTGCATCTTCATAAGCATTCGCAAAGGGCGAAACTGCCGTGGCTTCAGCGATAAGGAGCCCTCCTTGATTCGCTCGCTGGCGGTAATATTCAGTCATCAGGTCGCCAGGAACTCCGCCCTGCTTGGTTCTCATGCGCGTGGTAGGCGCCATGACGACGCGGTGGTTCAGCTGCAGTTTTCCTGCTGTAACGGGTGATAATAACGTCTTCATCATATGTTCCCCACGGTGAGCCAGAGCACGCATCAGGAGGCTCTGGCGCAATATCAAAATGAATTCGTGATGCTGAATATTCTGAATGAATATCCGATAGTCTTACTGCCGGCCCATGGTGTGGGCAACCTGAGCAGCACTGATGCCTTCCAGCGCCAGACCATAACCCAGCCCTTCATCTACCAGACGCTTCAGACGCTGAGTCAGTGCAATCCGGGTGTAGCGCGAGGTCAGTGGCGGAAGAGCAGCAATCCCGTCGGCTATTTCATGGGCGCGGGCCAGAAGCTTGTCAGCGGGCACAATTTCGTTAACCACGCCCCAGTCTTTCGCCGTTTCCGCATCAAGCACCTGACGGGTCAGCAAAAAGTGGCGGCCGCGGATCGAGCCAATGACTTCTGGCCACAGAATGTGAACGCCGTCACCGGGGACAATCCCGAATTCGAAATGTGGTTTGTCCTGAAAAACGGTTTCCGGGGTAGCCAGAATGGTATCAGTCAGCAGGGCATATTCGCTGTGAAGCAGTACCGGGCCGTTCAGCGCGGTAATCATCGGAACTTCGATATCCAGAATGTTGTTCAGCACCTTTCTACCTTCACGCAGAATTTTGTCAAAACCTGCCGGGCTGAAGAAATCAAATCCTTCCGGACTGATCGCGTCCATAAAGGCGTCACCTGAACCGGTCAGGATCACCGCGCGGTTTTCACGGTCTTCGCCGATGGCATGGAACAGCTCAACGAACTGCTCGTGGGTATAGCCATCGAAAACCAGTTTTTCACCGGCGGTGTGAAATTTAACCTCCAGTACGCCATTTGCTTTGCGGGTCAGGCGGGCATTGGGAAAGGCGTTACGATAAGTTTCAAACATTGACATGGTGGCGATCCTTGTTGATACCAGTCCAGAGTGGCTGGCCGTGAAACAACAATATTCCATTCCTGTTGAATTGGGATCGCCTCTCAATCAGATAACGGCTATTCCTTTTTAGAATGATGGGTTTTACTCTCCCGCCATGACGGATTCGACAAAACCAGCAAACTGCCGGGCCTTGGCGCTCGCCTGACGGCCGTTGGGGAAAACGGCCCACAGGTCGATGGAAGGCAGCTGCCAGGACGTCAGCACCTTTTGGACCGTTCCGTTTCTTAATTCCTCTGCAAACATCCAGTCGGAGGCAATACACAACCCCATATGACTCAGCACGGCCGCACGCTGCCCTTCAGCAGCGCTGACGCGAATGCGACCGCTTACGGCGGTGGACACAACCGCGCCTTGCCGGGTGAATGACCAGAGGTTGGGCTGTGGGTTATAGAGGATTGCCTGATGTTCTGCGAGCTCAGCCGGGGTTTTCGGCTCACCTCTTTTAGAGAGATAACCCGGCGTGGCAATCACTGAACGGGGTCCCGTCGCCAGCTTACGGGCGACGACACCCGAGTCGGGCAAATTTCCCATGCGCAGTGAGACATCTATACCTTCAGCAATCAGGTCGATCACCCTGTCGTCAAGGATCACGTCCACATCCAGTTCCGGATGCTCATCAAGGAATGCCGGGAGGCGGGGAATGATATGCAGCCGGGCGAAAGTTGTTGCGGCTGAAATCCGCAGCTTTCCGGACAGCCCTTTTCCTGCTCCCCGGGCGGCCAGTTCAGCCTCTTCGGCTTCCTGCAGTGCGGCCTGCGCCCGCTCATAAAAGCGCTGCCCGGCCTCGGTTGGGGTCAGGCCGTGGGTCGACCGGGTCAGCAAACGGGTCTGTAACCGGGCCTCCAGCTGCGCAACGATTTTAGAGACCGCGGGCTGGCCCACGTTCAGCTGCCTGGCGGCAGCAGAGAAAGATCCTGTATCCACGACCCGAATGAAAGTGGCCATTGCCTGAAAGCGATCCATTTTATTCCTCCGAAGAATAGATATTATCCCGCGAGCATATCTACCATTCCTGCGTTGTGCCAGCCATTATCCTTTTCAGCTTGTCGGGGCTGGCCCGGCAAACCTCTCAGCAAGGAGATGACCATGATTGATATTTATGCTTTCGCCACGCCCAACAGCATCAAGGTGCCTGTCGCGCTCGAAGAACTCGATCTTGAATATGTTTTACACCCGGTGAACGTCCGTAAAGGGGAACAGAAGTCAGCTGAATTTCTTACCTTAAACCCCAACGGCAAAGTCCCTGTGCTTGTTGATACTGACGCCTTATCTGAGCCGCTGGTACTGACGGAGTCGGCCGCCATCCTTATCTATCTTGCTGAAAAAACGGGGAAGCTTTTACCGGCTTCAGGCCCGGCCAGGTCACGGGTGTTTGAGCAGCTGTTCTTTCATGCTTCAGGGCTGGGACCGGCATTCGGTCAGGCAGGTTTTTTCCAGCGTCAGGCATCCGAACCACAGCCGCTGGCAATTCAGCGTTTCACTACTGAAGCAGACCGCACCCTCAAGGTGCTGGATACCCTTCTGGCTGACCGCCAGTTTGTTGCCGGAAAGGAATACAGCATTGCTGATATTGCGCACTTCGGCTGGCTGTGGCGTCGGGAGTTCGCCGGGGTGAGCCTTGAAAATACGCCAAATGTGGCTCGCTGGTTTGATGAAATGGTTAAACGGCCAGCCGTACAGCGCGCCATTAAACGCATAAACGCGCTTGTCCCCCAGTAAGGGGATCCCGCAAGGCCACCATTAGCCATTGAGAGATTCACCCCAATAACATCAGAAGGAAAACATCATGATGCTGCAGGCAAAGCTTGACGCTTTTAAGGCGGATTTTGAGGCAGGTAAGCCCCCCTATAAAATCCCTCATTCGGTGATCGAAACCATGCGCCGCGCTACCGATGAACTGATTCAGTCCGGCGCCGCTACGCATGCGCTGAAAGCGGGAGATAAGGCGCCGCTGTTCACGTTAAACGATCCGCAGGGCCATGCTGTTTCCTCTGCTGAATTGCTGTTAAAAGGTCCACTTGTGCTGAGTTTTTACCGTGGCGTCTGGTGCCCTTATTGCAATATGGAACTGCAGTCGCTCGAGGAAGCACTCCCTGCATTTCAGGCGCTGGGCGCAGCGCTTGTCGCCATATCTCCACAGACGACGGCTAACAGCCGTAAATCCGTGCGTCAGAATAACCTCAGCTTTCCGATTCTGTCTGATTCACACAACAGCGTGGCAGCCGCCTTTGGGCTGCGTTTTAACCTGCCGGATTATCTGGTTGAACTGTACAAAGAGCTGAAGAACGACCTGCCTCTTTTCAACGGAGACGAGAGCTGGACGCTTCCTATGCCTGCCCGCTATGTCATCGATCAGGGAGGCACGATTATTTATGCTGAAGTGAATCCCGACTACACGCGTCGGCCAGAGCCGGAAGAGATGCTGCCCTCGCTGCGTCGCATCCGTAGTATGTGAATTCATCGTGACCTCTTGCAAAAAATGGCAGAGCTCATTAACCGGAGTCAGAAATGAAGAGAACATTTTTAATCACAGGCGCCAGTAAAGGCATCGGCCTGGCGCTTGCCCACCGTCTCGCCGCAGTAGGTCATGAGGTGGTAGGTATAGCACGAGGTACCCGGGACGATTTCCCCGGCACCTTAATCAGCGCAGATCTCTCCAGCGCCCGGCAAACACAACAGACCTTTGAGGAGTTAACTCAGCGATTCGCATTTGACGGGATCGTCAACAATGTGGGCCTGGTTAAACCACAGCGTCTTGGCGACATAGATTTAGCAACTTTTGAAGAAGTTATACGTGTTAATCTCTATCCCGCTGTACAGGGGACACAGGCTATTCTCGCCGGCATGAAAGACCGGGGCTGGGGGAGAATTGTTAATATTTCCAGCCTGACGGTGCTTGGCAGTGTAGAACGGACAGCTTATGCCGCTGCAAAAGCGTCTCTGATCAGCTTCACCCGTAACTGGGCACTGGAACTCGCTCAGACAGGTATTACGGTGAACGCGGTGGCGCCGGGGCCGACCGAAACGGAGCTGTTTCGGGCGAACAACCCGCCAGGCAGCGCTGGTGAAGAGCGGTATCTCAGGGGGGTGCCAATGAAGCGATTTGGCAAGCCAGACGAAATCGCGGCTACTATTGCTTTCCTGATGTCAGATGATGCGGCCTTTATGACGGGCCAGACACTGTATGTAGATGGCGGTGCATCGACAGGAAATTTAATTTTCTGAACGCCTGAAATTTTAAAAGGCATTAGCTGAATCAGCCTTCAATCATACTTTTTTAATCGCTTTTTATATGTCCGCTTCACGCCCTTCGAATGAAATATAGCCAGCAGTTTATCTGCATGCCCTGAGTATTCGTTAGCGAACGTGGAGCACTTACTGGCTCGAAAGCAAAGCGGCAATCATCAGATCACATGATTCTGGCACAATATTCGTAACCAGTAAGCGCATACCCTGAATCACTTAAAAGTGTAACCCTCAGGGTTCGAATGACTATATCTGGCACACAGCGGACATCATGTAATACCTACTTGACGCGACTCAGGCGGGCGAGCAGTGCGCAGCCTGCCCCTGAATGCCGCGTGAGCGGCATGGAGGCGCCAGATAATGTAACTTATGGCTAAGAAGCCAATCGGCGCCGTAAGCCCGGCGTAGCCGGTTTCTGACTGATATATACTACGAATCCATCCCCTGCCCTGATTAGCCCAAACCAACTTTCAGCGATGAAGAAGTGTATGTAACCCCTTTCAACCCCGGTGAGCGGGCTTTACGGCGCTTGCGACGTAAAGGGCGTGATTTCTGGGGCCTTGGCGGCGGCAGCTTGCTGCTGACGCTTAGGGGGGGGTTAAACGTAACTTTCAGCGATAAGCACGGAACTTAACACGGTAGCTGTCAGGCTTCCTGACTGCTGCCTTTAATGTGCAACGGGTGGCTTTAACCGCTATATCAACTAAAGATTTCAGCTATCCAGTCTGCAAATGCACGTACGGCGGGTGAAAGAAAACGCTGATGGGGATAAAGCAGCGTGACAGGTACAGGTGGCGGCTGCCAGTCGGCCAGGACTTCAACCAGCGTTCCTTTTTGCAGGTGTTCTGCTACAACATTTTCAGCAAGCTGCGCCAGTCCGAACCCTTCGAGGCACATTTTTATATAGAGTCCCGTCTCGTTTACGGCTACCGGCCCCCTGACGGATACGGACAGCGTTTCTGTTCCCTGCACAAAACGCAATTCGTCTGTGCGCCGGCTTTGCCCGGAAAAATAATGAATAGCCCGGTGATGAGATAAATCTTCAGGTGACTGCGGCATACCGAACTGCCTGAGATAGTCGGGAGAGGCGCAGGTGATCCAGCGAAACTTCCCCAGCGGACGGGCAACAAGCGTGGAACTCAGCAGCTCTCCGGTTCTGATCACGCAATCCACACCCTCCTGAACCAGATCAACCTGCCGGTCGCTGACGCCAGTCATCAGGTAAATATCAGGATACCGGCTATAGAACTGTTTCAGCCTGGGCATCACGATGAAGTGCGCTATACCGCCGGGCATGTCAACGCGTAAACGGCCCCGGGGCAAGCTGTTCGCATCGGCCAGACTGGCTTCAGTATGTTCAATTAAGGCCAGAATTTCCCTGCACTGCGCCAGATACTGCAGGCCTTCAGGAGTCAGGCTGACCCGCCTTGTGGTGCGGTTGAGCAGACGCACCTGCAGATATTTCTCCAGGTTTTTAATGGTGCTGGTTACCGTCGAGGAGGGCAGCGACAGTGTTTCCGCAGCCCGGACAAAGCTTCCGGCCTCAGCCACCCTTAAAAAAACCTGCATAGCCTGAATGCGATCCACCTGACTGCCCTCCTGAATATCGTGTGACGTTGTAACCATCATTATTCGGGAATTGTGAATTATGAAAACGCGTTAGTCATCTTTTTCACCTTAATCATGAGGCGTATGGTTTCCCTTCTGACCCTCAAAGAGACGATTACCATGGCCGATTACAACAGAAATATTGTTAACAATCAGACAGAAATTCCACAGGTGACGCTGATTCGCGGCGCAACCCTGCTGAGTATGGACGAAAGCATCGGTAACATTGAGCGCGGTGACATTCTCATCAACGGCTCAACCATTACCGCCGTGGGTCAGAACCTTGACGCGCCAGGCGCTCACATCATTGATGCCACAAATATGATTGCCATGCCGGGGATGGTCGATTCTCATCGTCACGCCTGGGAAGGTCAGCTGCGCCGCCTCAACCCCAACGCTACCTGTCTGAACGACTACAGCAACGCCACGCACTTTTCGTTTGCCAGATATTACCGCCCGAAAGATATCTATGTTGGTAATCTGCTGACAGCGCTGGGCGCGATTGACGCGGGCATCACTATGATGATTGATAACTCGCACAACAGCCGTACCGCAGCGCACGCCGATGCCGCCGTTGAGGCACTGCTTGATAGCGGCATTCGCGCTATCCATGCTTCCGGCGCGCCGGTGGCCGGTGAATGGGATAAGGCGCACTGGCCTGGCAACTGGCAGCGTCTGCAGGAAAAATATTTCCGAAATAATCCTGAGAGTCTGGTGACTCTGGGCGTCATGGCTCAGCCAGCGCCGGAATTGTGGGCCGAAGCGCGCAGGCTGGGGCTGCCGATCGTGACCGAGTTCTTTGGTGCTGAAATGGCCTCCGAGCTTGAATCGCTGCATCAGCAGGGTCTGCTGGGCCCGGACAATATCTTTAACCACTGCACGGCACTGCCTGATAAAGGCTGGGAGATCCTGCGCGAAGCCGGTGTCCGGGTAAACGTCTGCCCGCGCTCAGATGCCCACTACGGTATTGAGAGCGGGATGTTTGCCCTTGAGGCCGCGCAGCGTCATGGCATCAACCCCGGTTTGAGCGTGGACAATGAAACGTCCTACAGCACCGACATGTTTATGGAGATGCGCGTAGCCTTTTATCTGCAGCGCGTGATGGGTATGCAACAGCCGCCGTGCTGTGATGCTGAGCATGCGCTGACCACCCTTTCTGCCGCGCAGCTGCTTAAATCGGCCACCGTGGATGGCGCGGCCTGTGCCGGGCTGGAGGATAAAACAGGCAGCCTGACGCCAGGCAAACAGGCTGATCTGATCCTGATCAACGTGGCTGACCTCAACCTCTATCCAGACGGGAATGCGTTTGGCACGGTGGTGCACGCTGCTGAACGCAGCAACATTGATACCGTGATGATCGGCGGGCGCATCGTCAAGCAGAACGGCAAAGTGCTGGGTGTGGACAGCGAACACCTTCGCGCCGCCATTGATGAATCACGCAAACACCTTTTCGCAGCGGCAGGGTATGAGCCCGACATCTTTGCGGAAAAATTCCTGCCGCTGGCCCAGGCAAACTGACAGAGACGAACAGCATGAGCGCGATGTATTACGTGACAGCTTTTGCAGCAGGTCTGGCTATTACTCTGCAGACGACACTGAACAGTCAGCCTGCAAAAGGATTTGGCGAGACGTTCGCCACGAGCGTCCTGAGGATCGGAGTGAAATGCTCTGCCAGAAGCTTTAAGCGGCGATCGACGGGGAACCCGAGCCATTCAGGCGAGGTCTTGACCGGCATGAAGGCGGTAACGACAGGTTCAAAGGGCGATTGTAAACTGGCCATCCTGGGTCCTGCTAAGGCAGAGGGATAACTACAGCCGCCCTGCCCCTCTGGTGCCTTTACCCGTCTGCGTTCTGTTATGCATGGCTGCCTGCCTCACGCAAGCGCCACGACCTCTCTGCGTAAAACGCCAACCGCTGTGGCTCACAGGGCTGGCAGGTGGTGATGCCCGTATGCGGCCGGGCATCATCGGATTCGCTACCACGTCGTGAATGGATAACAGGTTGTCCAGTTATAGTTGACCTTTGCAAACGTCAGGTCGCCTGCAACGTCGCCGAAATCAACGTCTTGCCGGTCAAAAAAGAACTGACGCAGGTAGGCAGGGAGAAAATCCGCGCCATAGCGCAGCAGCGTGCTGTGCCAGAACGGTGCCGGTAACGGACTGTTGCTGTGACGCTCCAGCAGCGCCTCTCTCCATGGCGAAGCCAGCACCTTTTCGCAAAAGGCGTGGCGCATGGCGATAGCAGAAGGCTCAGGAATACCCGCCAGCAGCAGCTGACTGGGCAAGGCCACAAGCCGCAGATGCCTAATCACCAGCGTTTTCGCCTGAAATGCCCGCCAGATGTGCACCAGCTGGTCCACATTTGCGGGCAGTTCATCTTCAGAGTGATAAAGGGGCTGCGTCAGGGGTAAGAAGGTAACGTGTAATCCGCTTGCTGGCTGAACATCAGCAAGCGGATCATCCTGCGTCAGCCGATGCAGTTCAGCTGTCAGATGCAGAACAGGCTGGGTCATGGGCGGCTGTATGCCGGTTGCAAGAGCGAGTTTATCCGCCGGGTAACGGCAGGCTTCGCGCAGCTTACCCATGCCAGCGTTCTTCGCCCACATCGCGACCGTATTCTTACTGGCAGAACAATAGATCTCTTCCAGACTGGCTGTTTTCATTGCGGACCCCGTTGCAGTCGTGTCGATACCGGCGGGCTCGACTTTTCTTTTTCAACCCGTCATATCCCGCTGCGGGTCAGCTTAACCTCACATCCGCAGTAAAGAAAAATGAGCGCGCGTCTGTTTTTTTCTCTGTCTGTATCCCGAGTTACCCAGTGTCATACTATTGCCTGCGACAGCCCTGATTATGACGCCTTTATGTTTACTTTATTTAAGCAGTACAACCGCCTTAATAACTGACGCCACAACGCCTGATCGCCTCTGCCAATTAAAGCCCCGCTACAATTTTCCGTGTCGCAAATAAAACAAGCGAAGCGAGTGCGCTGCCGTATTTTACCGCCTCCCTTTCCCGCAAGAGAAAATAAAAATAAACCATTAATAATCAATAACTAAAAAGTTATTATTTTAAGGCCGCATTATTGACGCGTTCATCAGGTAGAGCATAAAGCCAGTATTTCAGCGCGGGCGAACAGTCCGCTTAAAATATTTCTCTGACGCAACGCAACCGCATGTAAAATGCGCTCTTATCGCGCTGGCTGACTATACTCATCTTTGCACTTGTCATTTCCATATCAAGGCTACGCAGGTTTATAACCTGACGCTGGCCCCCCTGATTTCTGGAGAACAGTATGCAAAAGAAACACACCCTGAAAAATTTGCTGGCTCTGTCAGCGCTGCTTGCCCTGTCTGTCAGCGCGGGCGTGCAGGCTCAGACGCCCGCGAGCAGCACACAGAGTAACAGCGCAGGCCAGCACGGGTCGAACGCTAAACTCACTGCCGGTGACGAAAAAGCCCTGAAAGATATGGCACAGGCCAATATCAATGAGGTTGCCGCAGGCAGGCTGGCGCTGACCAAAGCCCAGAGCAGCGAAGTTAAGGCGTTTGCGCAGAAGATGGTTGATGACCATAGCGCTGCGCTGACTAACGTAGAGACCGTTGCCCGGCAAAAGGGCGTCAGGCTGCCTTCAGCGCCAGATGCTGAACACCAGGCGATGGCCGCGACCCTTGAAAAACAGAGCGGCGACGCGTTTGACAAGATGTATATGGAAAACGCCGGCACAAAAGACCATAAGATGGTGCTGTCAAAGCTGCAAAGCGACGCCAAAAAGATTAAAGATCCCGACGTGAAGGCGCTGGCCGATGCGCACACCCCGGTGGTGGAGCAACACCTGAAAGATGCCCAGGCAATGTCGATGTAGCTGAGTCTGCCCGCAGTTCGGTTGAGGTTGTTTAGCAGGGCATGCCCCGTGAATTCTGAACAACCTTTTACCCACACCCGCCTTTATCGCCTCTCGGCATACGGCCAGAGCGTACTGGAAACAGCGGGTTTTTCAGAATAAGAACCCGTTGCGCCATTTGCCCGACCGACAGGCAGGCAGGCAGGCAAATTTTACCTCGCCCACGCCAGCACTGCTGCAATCTCATCTCGCGGCGTTAGCGCCACCGGAGACAGGATAAGCTGACTCTGTCCACCAGCGCGCTGAGGAGCCATGACCCGTCTTCTCACCACGAGACTGGCAATATGCGTCCCGTAATCGTGCTGGATCAGCTGCAATCAGGCATCAATCAATACCCGCTGCGCTGCCCGCTGAGGTGATGATTTGGCCGCTGTCGACGCAGCGTAGGTTGGGGTACACGGAAATTGCCGGATAGCGCATCGCCAGATCGTCGGCCTGTCGCTAGGGGGGGTTGCCCGCTCTCCGCCCAGCAAGCCCGTGGCTGCAATAAAAAATACTCCGGAGCAGATTGATAGCAGGCGCGCGCCGCGCTGGTGCGCCTCGCGTGATGCGTCCAGCAATGCCTGCGGCGGCCTCTCATCACCCTCGCGCCAGCCGGGAATGATAATCGTCTGCGCCTCACTGAGTGAGTCCAGCCAGAAGCGGGAAACAATCTGAATCCCCCCGGCCATCTGCACGGGCGGCCAGACTCCCACACGGATTCCGCGCGCTTACGGTTAACCCAGCCCTGCTCTTTTCTGTCATGAGTCTGACAGGGACTGCACATTCCATCCCTTGCCCTGCCCGGTCTTCCCTTTGCCAGACAAAGCGTGCGCCCGACAGCAAATTTCCGCTGTGCCAATTGTCAGTATCTTAATGACCTCGTAGGCTGAAAATGATTTTAATAAGCCATTTAAGATCAAAACGAAAAAACCATTCCAGACAAAACATTTCCCGGAGCCTGTGATGAACATAGTCAAAGCGGTATTGTTACTCAGCCTGCTCGCCAGCGCAGCCACCGCCTGGGCAGAGAAGATCGGCGTATCGATGGCTTACTTCGATCAAAACTTTTTAACCATCATCCGTCAGTCCATTGATAAAGAGGCCAAAGCGCGCGGGCTCGACGTGCAGTTTGAGGACGCACGAGGCGACGTTGGTCGCCAGACCGATCAGGTTCAGAGTTTTATCAGTGCCGGCGTCGACGCCATCATCGTCGATCCGGTGGACTCTGCCAGCACGCCTCAGCTCACCCGACTGGCTCAGCAGGCTCACATTCCCCTGGTCTATGTCAACCGCACCCCGGGTGATAAAACGCTGCCGCCAGGAGTTGTCTTCGTGGGTTCTGACGAGCGCGAATCGGGCACGTTACAGATGGAAGCGCTGGCCAGACTGGCCAACTATAAAGGCAATGTTGCCATCATGATCGGCAACCTGTCGGATGCTGGCGCGCTGCAACGTACCCGTGACGTGGAGCAGGTAGTGGCGAAATACCCCGGTATGAAGGTGGTGCAAAAGCAGCCGGCTAATTATGCGCGTAACGAAGGCATGGATCTGATGATGAACTGGCTCGGCAACGGTGAAGCGATCGATATTGTCGCTGCCAACAATGATGAAATGGCCATCGGGGCCGCTATGGCGCTGGCAAAAAGCAGCAAGAAGGTGCTGGTAGGCGGCATTGATGCCACGCCGGACGGCCTGAAAGCTCTGGCGCAAAATAAAATACAGGTCACCGTTTTTCAGGATGCGATTGGTCAGGGTAAAGCCGCTGTGGCGGTGGCGCAGAAAATGATCAAAGGAGAAAAGGTCGATTCACACGTCTGGATCCCTTTTGAGCTGGTGACCAAAGAGAATATGCAACAGTATGTCGAAAAGAGTCGGTAACCACACGCGTCACCCGGTTTGACTGGCCAGCGCCGGGGGCCGATCGCGTCCTGCGTATCAGCCCCCGTTTCCTGAGCAACGAAATGACGCCATGCCCTCACGCCCCCAGTCTGAACAGACCCGCCTGGTAAAACCCCTGTCACTGCGGTTCAGGCAGGCTTACTGCCCTGCTGCTCCCTTTGCACTCATCCTGCCGATATGCCCTTTGCCGTTTCACAACGGTGCTGGCTTCAGATAGAGTGATAGAAAATTATCATTTACAGAGGGCCTGATGAAAAAAATCTCAATGTCTGATATTGCCCGTGAAGCCGGTGTCGGCGTCGCCACCGTCGATCGCGTATTAAATGGACGGGCGCCGGTTCGCGCGGAAACCCGGCAAAAAGTGCTGAAGACGGCAGAGCAGCTGGGGTACCGCGCTGCGCTGTTGCAGGCGATCTCATCAGAAACAACCCCGAATCCTGTTACCGCGCGCACCGGTTTTATTCTGCTGGCAAAAGACCACTCGTTTTACGCCTCCTTTGCTGAACAGCTGACACACGCTGCCCGTCAGAGCCTGCAGGTCGAGCCTGAGTTTGTCTGGCTCGATATAGACGATACAGAAGGCATGGTCGCTTCGCTCTATGCGCTGGCAGAGCGGGTTGACATCCTTGGTGTCGTCACCCTTGATCATCCGTTGATCCGCCATACGATTCAAAAAATTACCGCCACGGGGGTCCGTGTCTACGCGCTCTTCTCCGATCTCTCCCCCTGCGGCCATTCAGGCTATATCGGACTGGATAACCAAAAGGCCGGGCGTACCGCGGGCTGGTTCGCCGGACGACTGCTGGAGAAAAACGCGGTGATTGCTATTCTGCTCGGCGATCACCGTTTTACCTGCCAGGAGAGCTGCGAAATCAGCTTTCGCTCTGCCCTGCGTGAAAACAGGAGCGGCTTCATAGTGCTGGAGCCGCTGAAAACGCACGAAAGCCAGCAGGGAGGCTATGCAGCCACCCGACAGCTGCTCAGCCAGCATGAAAACCTGGCGATGATCTACGCTCCCTGCGGGGGGATTGAGGGGGTGATACAGGCACTGAAAGAGAGTGGCAGAAACACCATCAAGCTGCTCTGTCACGGCCCGATCGCTGACGGTGACCTGTCGCTGATCGAGGGAAGAATTGAGGTGATGCTGCGACACCGCCTGGATGCCATTGCACACAGCGTGATCAGCGAATTTTCGCGCCAGATGCGCCAGCCTGATAACAGTCCGGTACATATTACCCTTCCTTTTGACATTATTACTCCAGAAAACATTTAGTTACTGAAGACACTCTCCGCTTACTCACGCTCAATGATAGTTTTTTATCATTTTATGATGATTTAAAATCATGATCGATATCTAAAAATGAAAGTTCCACCCTTGCCCCAGGTGGAACTTCTGTTCAATAGTGCCTGCAGATGACGTGGCAGGTAGAGAGTATGCCTTTTCAGCTTATGCCGCCTGGTCAGACGGCCTCCCCTGTCACCCGTGGCGCGTGGGCGGGCTGCCTGGTCGCCGGACATCATCCACGTCCCAGACATCCAACCTGATGAGACAGCCTCATGAAAACTCTGATTGCGAATGCACCCTGTAGCTGGGGCGTAGATGACCCGAAAAATCCGTGGCTACCCGCCTGGCAAAAGGTGCTGCACGAAGCCGCGCTGGCAGGCTATAAAAGCATCGAGCTGGGCCCCTGGGGCTATCTGCCCACTCAGCAAGAGGAGCTGGCGGCGGCGCTGAGCCAGCATCAGCTCTCGCTCGTGGCGGGCACCATTTTCAGCGACCTGGTAAGCGAATCCAACTTTCCGGCAATGGTCAGGCTGACGCATGACATCTGCCGTAACCTGAAAGCCGCGCCTCAGGCAGAGAAAACCGAGGGTGCTAACGCTCAGCCGCCCTATCTGGTGATCATCGATTTTGGCAATCCGCAACGCGCTGCGCTGGCGGGTCAGCCCGCAAAGGCTCCGCGCCTCTCCTCTGCCGACTGGCAAACCCTGATGCAGCACATCGTGACGCTCAGTGACATCGCCTGGAAAGAGTATGGCGTGCGCCCGGTGATCCATCCCCATGCCGGAGGCTGCATTGAATACGAAGATGAGCTGGCGCAGCTGGTGCAGGCTATTCCCCACACGGTTGCAGGCCTCTGCCTGGACACGGGACACCTTTACTATTCGGGCATGGATCCTGTCACCCTGCTCGATCAGTACTGGGCGCGCATCGATTATCTTCATTTTAAAGATATCAACCCTTCGGTCTGGCAGACGGTCATCGCAGAACAGGTCGATTTCTTTTCCGCCTGCGCCCGCGGTGTGATGTGCCCGCTGGGGAGCGGAGTGATTGACTACCCACGGATACACCAGTTTTTACAGCAGCGTCACTACCAGGGCTGGATCACGATTGAGCAGGAGCGGGACCCGCGCAACGCGGAAACCAGCCTGCGCGATGTCACCGCAAGCCTGCACTATTTACAGTCGGTGGGTTTCTGAGGAGAAGACAATGATTAACGGCATCAAACCGCTTGAACACTCGCTGCGCTGGGGTATGGTGGGCGGCGGCGGAACCAGCCAGATTGGTTATATTCACCGCTCTGCCGCGCTGCGTGATAACACCTTTACGCTCGTCGCGGGCGCATTTGATATTGACGCCGCACGCGGTCAGGCGTTTGGCACCGCGCTTGGGGTGCACCCGGCGCGCTGTTACCCCGACTATGAAAGCCTGTTTGCAGCCGAAGCGGCTCGCGATGATGGCATTCAGGCCGTCTCTGTGGCGACGCCGAATAACACGCACTTCACCATCTGCCGCGCGGCGCTGCTGGCGGGGCTGCACGTTATCTGCGAAAAGCCGCTCTGCTTTACCACGCAGGAAGCGGATGAGCTGGAACGTCTCAGCAAAGAAAAAAATAAAATTATTGGCGTGACCTACGGCTATGCCGGTCATCAGTTGATCCATCAGGCGCGTGAAATGATTGAGGCCGGTGAGCTGGGCGACATTCGCATTATCAATATGCAGTTTGCTCACGGTTTTCACCATGAGGCGGTTGAGCAGCAAAACCCCAGCACACGCTGGCGCGTTGATCCTCGCTTTGTCGGTCCCAGCTATGTACTGGGCGATCTGGCGACGCACCCTCTGTTTATTGCCGAAACCATGGTGCCGGGGCTCAGGGTCTCACGCCTGCTCTGTACGCGTCAGAGCTTTGTCGCCAGCAGGGCACCGCTGGAGGATAACGCTTACGTCCTGATGGAGTTTGATAACGGCGCAGTGGGCACCATGTGGGCTTCTGCGGTCAATTGCGGCTCAATGCACGGCCAAAAAATCCGTATCGTCGGCTCGCGGGCAAGCCTGGAGTGGTGGGATGAGCAGCCCAATCAGCTGCGTTATGAAGTTCAGGGTGAACCCGTGCGCATCCTTGAGCGTGGCATGGATTACCTCAGTGCGCGCGCACGGGAGGAAGATCGCATCGGAGGCGGCCACCCTGAAGGGCTGTTTGAAGCCTGGTCAAACCTTTACCGGCGCTTTGCGCTGGCAATGGATGCTACCGATCGCCGCGACACCGCCTCTCTCAGTCAGTTATGGTATCCGGATGTGCACGCGGGGCTGGCTGGCGTGCGCTGGGTTGAACACTGCGTTCGCTCGGCCGATGCGGGTGCAGTCTGGGTAACGTGCTGATGCAGCGCGGGAGCGCAGCCGCTCCCGCTTCTTTCCTGCGCCGCCCGCGCGGTTGCTGCTGATGCGACCACAAGGCGATCCCCTGCGGTGCTTGCCATCCGGTTTTCCACTACTCAGGCGGCAGGATAAGTGGTTGACTTACGAACAGATAGCCTGAGAATACTGCTCTCCGGATCGTCAGCGACATGAAAGGGAGCTTTACCATTAGCCATTCCACGTTATTTTTCAGCACCGCACGAAGAAAGTTGCTGCTTATCGCTGCGTTGCTGCTGGCGGGCTGCGCCTCTGAGCCACCTAAGTCGCTGGTCACCCCGCTTCCAGCCGTGACACCGTCACCACAGAAGCCCGCCGGTGCCACGCTTCAGCAACCGGTGCGCGGTGTCTGGCTGGCGACGGTGTCGCGTCTCGACTGGCCCCCGGTGAATTCAGTTAATCTGAGCAGCCCGGCTCAGCGCATCCGCCTGCAACAGCAGGCGTTAATCACCCGGCTCCACCAGCTGAAACGCCTCGGCATCAACACGGTTTTTTTTCAGGTCAAACCTGACGGAACGGCGCTCTGGCGATCTGATATCCTGCCCTGGTCCGATATGCTGACCGGCACCATCGGCAGCGATCCGGGCTACGATCCGCTGGCCTTTATGCTGGAGCAGGCGCACAAGCGCGGCATGAAAGTCCACGCCTGGCTCAACCCCTATCGCGTGGCGGTCAATACCCGGCCCGCCACGCTCGCGGCGCTTAACCGCACGCTGTCGCTGCATCCGGCCAGCGTCTATGTGCTGCACCGCGACTGGATCCGCACGGCAGGCAATCGCCTGGTGGTCGATCCTGGAATCCCGGATGCGCGTGACTGGATTAGCAGCATCGTGGCGGAAGTGGTCACCCGCTATCCTGTCGACGGGGTGCAGTTCGATGACTACTTTTATGCCGAGACCGCCGACTCACCGCTTGACGATGCGCAGACCTGGCGCACTTACGGTCAGGGATTCGCCTCAAAAGCCGACTGGCGGCGACACAATACGCAGCTTCTGATTGAGCAGGTATCGCGCACCATTAAGCAGATCAAACCGCAGGTGGCATTCGGCGTCAGTCCGGCAGGGGTCTGGCGTAACCTGTCGCACGATGCGGCAGGTTCTGATACGCGCGGCGCAGCCGCCTATGATGAAGCCTTTGCGGATACGCGCCTTTGGGTGCAGCAGGGGTTACTCGACTATATTGCCCCACAGCTCTACTGGCCTTTCGCTCGCCAGGCCGCCCGCTATGATGTGCTGGCGCACTGGTGGGCGGACGTAGTGAAACCAACCCATACCCACCTCTATATCGGCATTGCGCTCTACAAAGTCGGCGAGCCGTCGCGGACTGAACCAGACTGGACGGTGCAGAGCGGCGTGCCGGAGCTGAAGAGGCAGCTCGATCTTAATGAGGCGACATCCGGCATTGACGGAACCATTCTGTTTCGGGCGGATTACCTGGATCAGCCTCAGACCCAGCAGGCGGTCGACTACCTGCAAAGCCGCTGGGGCGGCTGATTTATCCCGAGGCGAGGATAAACTTTACTTTATCCTCTACAGGGTATAATTTTCCTGTTATCCCCGGGCGAGGATAACAGGATCTTCGCCATAACAGCCGGAGCCGCAATGATCTACAACCCAAAACAGCTTGCCTCCCTTGTCAGACTTGAACGACAAAAGCGCGGCTGGACGCAGAGCGACCTGGCGCGTCGGGTCGGTATCAAGCAGGCAACGGTGTCAAACTTTGAAAACAACCCCGATAAAACCACCCTGACCACGCTGTTCAAAATTTTGCAGTCACTTGAGCAGGAGCTGGTGATTCAGGGCAAGTCAACGTCGCAAAACAGGGAGTCTGACTGGTAATGGATCAGCTCAGTGCCTGGATGAACGGCGAACGCGTCGGCACGCTGGCGCGCCATAAAAATGGCGCGCATATTTTTCAGTATCACGCCAGCTGGCTGACCAGTCCGCTGGCAAGACCGCTGTCGCTTTCGCTGCCGTTGCAGTACCCCGCCCTCAGTTCGGCCAGCGTCATAAACTTTTTTGATAACCTGCTGCCTGACAACCCGCGCGTCAGGGAACGCATTCTGAACCGCTATCGGGCAAAATCGATGCAGCCGTTTGATCTGCTGCGGGAAGTGGGTCGCGACAGCGTCGGCGCGTTAATGTTGCTGCCCGCTGACGCCGATGTGCCCGATCTCGCCATTCGCTATGAAGTGCTGGATACGCCAGGGCTGGAGAAGATCCTGTCGGCCTACCAGAGTGATATTCCCCTTGGGATGATCCAGGAGGAGCAGGATTTTCGCATCTCGGTGGCGGGTGCGCAGGAGAAGACCGCGCTGCTGCATACCCCGCAGGGCTGGGCGGTTCCCCACGGCCCGACGCCTACGTCACACATCATTAAGCTGCCCATTGGCGAGATCAAACAGCCTTTCGCCACGCTCGATATGCGCGACAGCGTAGAAAACGAATATGTCTGTCTGGCACTGGCGCGTGAGCTGGGCTTCAATGTGCCGGATGCCCATATTATTACCGCGGGTCGGATGCGGGCGCTGGCAGTGGAACGTTTTGATCGGCGCTGGCAGGCTGACGCAACCCGGCTGTTGCGCCTGCCGCAGGAGGATATTTGCCAGAGCCTCGGCCTCGCTTCGGCAACGAAATATGAGTCTGACGGCGGACCGGGCATCGAGGCGATCATGAGGCTGCTGATGGGGTCCAGCAACGCGCTGGCGGATCGTGACGCGTTTATGAAGTTTCAGGTGTTCCAGTGGCTGATCGGCGCAACCGACGGTCATGCGAAGAACTTTTCACTCTACATTGAGCGTGGCGGTAGCTATCGACTGACGCCGTTCTACGACATCCTCTCCGCTTATCCGGTGCTGGGCGGGAATGGCCTGAATATCCGTGACCTGAAGCTGGCCATGGGGCTGAGCGCATCGAAGGGAAAAAAGGTGGAGATCAATCAGATCTTTCCGCGCCATTTCCTGGCGACCGCAGAGAGCGTGCGCTTTCCGGTGGAGCGCATGGCGCAGATCCTCACCTTTTTTGCCGGGGCAGTACCGGATGCGGTCGCGCGCGTCAGAAATGCGCTGCCCGCCAGCATCCCTCCCGCCATTGCAGAAGCCATCTTCACGCATGCGCTGAAAATGGCGACGCGGTTAGCGGGTCAGGCGGCAGCCTGATCGTTGCCGAGCAGGCCCAGCACGCGGCGACGCAGCGCCACCAGTTCAGGGTCATCGCGACGACGCGGACAGGCCTGTTTCACCTCGATCACATCCTGCACCTGCGCCGGGCGGGCGAAAATCCCTTTGAACGTCATTTACGCAACGTGCTCTGCCGCCGCATTCACACGCCGCAGGACGATGTTATTTTCACCGCTGCCGGTAAAGCGGTTCTTCAGTCTGACAGGAGGAGAGCATGACGCTGGAATGGATTGGTCTGGTGGGCGCGCATGAAGCGAGCGAATCCGATGCGGGGCCAGGTTCTTGACCTGCCCTTTATTAAAGCCTTTACGCAAACGCAGGAGTATGCGGGCTTTGACAAAGTGCTGCTGGCGGTTAACACCCGATCGCCTGATTCCATGATCCTCGCCAGCTATGTTGCAGCGCTGACCGATAAGCTCGGCCTGCTGGTGGCACACCGCCCCGGTTTCCAGGCCCCTATCTTTGCCGCGCGCCAGTTCGCCACGCTCGATCGGCTCAGCCAGGGTCGTGCGGCAATCAATGTGCTCACCGGCGGTGACAGCGGCGATTTGCAACGCGACGGTAACTTTCTCGACAAAGCGACGCGCTACACGCGCACCCATGAGTATCTGCAGATCATGAAGCAAGTATGGGAAGCGCAGCAGCCGTTCAGCTTTGCCGGTGATTTTTATCAGGTGCAGGATAACTTCACCGAGGTGAAACCGTATCAGCAGCCTCACGTGCCCGTCTATTTTTCCGGCGCGTCAGAGGCGGCGGTAGAGATTGCCGCGCAGCATGCGGACGTCTATATGATGTGGGGCGAGCCGCTGGAGCAGGTAGAAGCGTGCATCGCGCAGGTGCGTGCTGCGGCGAAACGGTTCGGCCGTGAGGAGCACATTCGCTTTAGCCTGTCACTGCGCCCGGTGCTGGATCCCACCGACGAAGAAGCCTGTCAGCGCGCCGATCGCCTGCTGGCGCAGGCGCAGGCCAATATCGGTAGCCAGCCGATCCAGCCAGAGAGCAATACCGGCTCGCAGCGCCTGTATGAACTGGCGACGGCACGCAACGTTTATGACCGCGGTTTGTGGACCGGTATGGCGGCGCTCTCAGGCGCGGCAGGTAACTCGACATCGCTGGTCGGCTCGCCAGAGACCGTTGCCGAAGCCGCGCTGGAATATTACAAGCTCGGCATCACCACCTTTCTGTTTTGCGGCTTTGACCAGCTGCGTGATGCGGCGGGTTACGGACGGCGGCGGCTGCCGAACATTCGCCAGCGCGTGGCGGCGTATGCGGCGGACAAAGCCTTGCAGGTGTCAGCCGCCTGAACCCCACCGATCTGACATTCGCCCCGCACGGCAAACAATAACGGCGACGCCGGTTACCCTGCGTCGCCGTGGCTTATTGCAACCGCCCTCTCTTACCGTCAGAAGCGATAGGTCGCTGACAGCGAGACGTTACGCGGTGCACCATAGACGTTATAGGCGCCCACCCAGGTGTCATACTCTTTATCAAAGAGATTATTGAGGTTCGCCTGCACCGACAGATTTTTGTTGACCTCATAGCGTGCGAACAGGTCTACCAGCGTATAGCTGCCCTGACTGGCATGCCAGGTGCCATTGCCTTCCGGCGCGCCAACATCCTGCCAGACGTGCGACTGCCACTTCGCGCCGCCGCCCACTGTCAGTTGCTCCAGCATCGGCAGGCGATAGCGGGTAAACAGGTTGAACGAGGTGCGCGGCAGCTGGGAATTATAGGCATTACCATCGCGATCCTGCGCCAGATAGGTTGTGCCGCCAACGCTCATCTGCCAGTTATCGCTGAGCGCGCCATTGATCTCAAATTCGACGCCACGGCTGACCACGCCATCTTTTGCCACGTAGGCAGTGGACTGCGATCCCGGAATGATCTGGCCGGTGTCTTCGCCGACATTATCCAGTTCGGTACGGAACAGCGACAGCGTGGTGGTCAGACGGCTGTCAAACCAGTCAGATTTAACCCCCACCTCATAGTTTTTGCCGATAACCGGTGAGAGAAACGCGCCGGTGCTGTCACGATAATCCTGCGGCTGGAACACGGAGGTGTAGCTGGCGTAGGCAGACCAGTTGTCAGCAAAGTCATAGATCAGACCACCATAAGGCGTAGTGTTGTTCTTCTCCAGCTCCTCTCCGGTCAGCTGGGTCTGGCGGTTCCAGTTGGTGTAGCGTGCTCCCAGGATCAGGTGCAGCGGATCGGCCAGCGTAATGCGCGTCGCCAGATAGACAGATTTCTGGCGAACCGTGGTGCTGTCAGCGGTCAGCTCACGCGGGCCCCAGTCACTTTCTGGATAGTCGCCGTTGAAGCGGTTGTAGTTGCCCAGCTCTTCTGCCGAGATATTCGTCCATGAACTGTAATATTTGTTGTCCTGACGGCTGTAGCTTACGCCTGCCATCAGCTCATGCTGACGGCCCAGCAGCGTATAGGGACCGCTGGCAAACGCATCAACCGCATCCACTTTACGCTTGCCGCTGTTGTAGCCGGTGCCGCCGACCACGGGATAGTTAGCATACTGCGAGACGCCCAGGCCGCTGGTTTTATCGAAGTAGCCGTCGAGATAGATCTGCTTGCTGTCGAGGAACATCTCATTGTGGGTGCCGTTCAGCGTGATGTTCCAGCCGTTGTCGAAGTTCTGCTTCAGATTCACAAAGAGTTTTTTATTTTCTTTGTCGTTATAGGCCCACTCTGGCGCGGTATTGTAGCCGCGACGTGAATGGATCTGCGTGCCGTCGGTGTACCAGCGCGGTGTTCCACTCCACATAGGCGAATCGGTATCGACCTGTGAGAACTCATAGCCGACAGAAACCGTGGTCGCGTCGGTCAGATCGGCATCAATGACGCCGTAGACAAACTGCTTATTTGCGCCGTAGCGTTCAATAAAACTGTTTCTGTCGTCATAGCCGGCCACCAGACGACCGCGCACGCTGCCGTCACTGTTGAGCGGCGTAGACAAATCGGCCACGTAGCGCTGTTTACCCCAGCTACCGTAGCTGGCCGAGACGTTGCCGGTAAACACTTTGCTGTCCGCGTGTTTGCGCACCATGTTGATGGCGGCGGACGGATTGCCCGGCCCGGTCATCAGCCCGGTTGCGCCTCGTACCACTTCAATACGTTCATAAAGTGCCGTGTCGGACTGGGCATCGCCGAGATTCCAGCGTGAGGCAAAGGTGGTCGGGATACCGTCAACCATAAAGTTGTCGATTGGAAACCCACGGGAATAGTAGGTGGTACGATCCATGTCGCTACTGACGCCCGTAATGCCCAAGGTGTTATGCAGCACGTCATTCAGGGACTGGAGCTGCTGGTCTTCCATACGTTGCTTGCTGACCACGGTGACCGACTGCGGAATATCACGCGCGGTCAGCGCCATTTTGGTCCCGGCGCGCGTGATCGGCACGCTGTAGTCCTGTGCAGCCTGCTGTGCTGCGTCATCAGAGCCGGTATTGCCGTCGACGATCAGCGTCTGGTCACTGGCTGGTGTCTCTGCCGCCCGGACGCTCTGCGCAACGCTGGCAGCGATCAACAGAGCCAGCAGTGAGCGTTGTAAAGGATAATTAGCACGAGTGGCAGGTTCAACTGGACACCTTCGCCCAGTGCGCTGAACATCAAAAGACATCACTCTTCCTCATTTTCATTTTTGTTATTGCCACTGCTTGCCGACGCACACGGCTGTCAGACTGTAATGGGCGGTTTTACATCTTGATGTAATAAAGCAAATGAGAAATATACGCATTGCCATTATCATTGCAAGTAATTGTTAACAAATAATGCAAAATGAAGCGCAGGCTGACAAAACCTTAAGCCATTGAAAACGCGTGGATAGATGAGATTTTTGCCTAATGATGATGGTGGAATGAAGGATTTTCAGAAAGTGAACTGGTCAGGCTTACCTGAAAACAGTCAGGTTCAGCGAAGAATTGTCAGGCTCGAACGGACCAGGCAACAGCACCACAGCCCTGCATGAGGGGCAGGCCTTGCTGTGAGATAAGTGCCGGGTATAACGCTTATTATTAGCGGCGCGCCACTAGTTTTAACAAAATAATAACACCCATCCCTAAAACTCAGGAAAATAGTCTGATCTGACACTTTGCTGCCGCTATACAACACGGTGAATCAGGGTTATTGTTACGTGCGTTATTACACCACAGGAATGATATTCCCGCTGCGTAAATACCAACGTTATATATACCATGCTGAAATGATGACATTGAGAAAGTGTGCAATATTGCAACGAAGCATGCACCACATCTATTCAGTGACAGGCGCTGTTTTAAATAGCGCCGGTGCTGGCGTGCAGGGAGAACAA
Organism: Pantoea sp. KPR_PJ; assembly: GCF_041386365.1. NCBI lineage: Bacteria > Pseudomonadati > Pseudomonadota > Gammaproteobacteria > Enterobacterales > Erwiniaceae > Pantoea > Pantoea sp. KPR_PJ. The sequence continues at coordinate 711,826 of NZ_JABMIK010000001.1, forward strand.
TTAATAATAACTTTCAGACAATTAGTACAGTTACTCGTCTCTCCAGTCAGACCCGGCTTTCCCCGTCGCGATGCAAAGCCGCGCCGTCCGGGCTTTCTGGCGCAGTCGTGCTATTATTTACGCCAGCCAGAAAAATCCTGTTCTATTTCAGCCGAAAGTTGCACCACGGCCGCTGGCGGCGCTGGAGTTTATTTTTTAACGTAATAAATAAGGTTCTTCTGCAATCTGGCTTATTTCATTTATCTATTTTTTACCGTAAACTGCGCGCTTTACATATTTAGATTCGTTAAGGGCTATATCCATGAGTGATGCGCTAAAAGCATTGAATAATCTTCGTACGCTGCGCGTTCAGGCACGAGAGGTTGAACTCGACGTATTAACAGAGATGCTGGAAAAATTCTCTGTTGTGGTGGCTGAGCGCCGTGAAGAAGTGAATGCTGAGCAAGCCGCACAAAAAGAAAAAGCAGAGAAGCTGGCGTTGTATAAAGAGATGCTGATGAAAGACGGCATCGATATTTCTGACCTGGCAGAGCTGACACAGAGCGAAAAAAAACCAAAATCGAAACGTGCGCCGCGTCCAGCCAAATATAAATTTACCGATGAAACCGGTGAAACCAAATTCTGGACGGGCCAGGGCCGCACGCCATCACCGATTAAAAAGGTGCTGGATGCAGGTGGTTCTCTGGATGAATTTCTGATTTAACGATAAGGCGCTGACACTCAGCGCCTTTTTTATGTCTTTCTTCAGCGCTTTGCCCGCCGCCTCGACAGGCCGGCGATAACAGTGCAGGCGGTCAGGCCTCACAGAGAGGCAGGAACAGCAGAAGGCGGCCAGAGGCCGCCTGAAGAGAAGCTGGACGCGATCAGACGGCAGGCAAACCGAGGTTTTCACGCAGCGTAGCGTGTGCATACTCCGCCGGGAACAGACCGCGACGGCGCAGCTCCGGGATCACCAGCTCAACAAACAGATCGAGCTGGTCCGGCATAATGGCGGGCATGATGTTAAAGCCGTCAGCACCGCCCTGCTCCAGCCATAGCTGAAAGTCATCGACAATATCTTCCGCCGTGCCGACGATCACGCGATGTCCACGCGATCCCGCGGCAATAGCTGCCAGCTCGCGCAGCGTCAGGTTTTCACGCTTCGCCATATCGGTCATCAGCTTCACGCGGCTCTGGTTACCCTCGCCCAGCGGCACGTCCGGTACCGGACCATCCAGCGGAAAGGCGGACATATCCATGCCAAAGCGCAGCGAAAGCTGTTTGATGCCGTTGTCGATGTCGACCAGCGTATTCAGCTCTTTCCACAACGCCTTTGCTTCCTCACGCGTGCGGCCCACAATCGGCATAACGCCCGGCATAATCACAACGTGATCGGGGTGACGACCGGCGGCTTTAACCTGCGCTTTCTGTGACTGATAGAACGTCTGCGCCTCTTCCAGACTTGCCGCAGCGGTAAAGACGACTTCGGCGGTTTCAGCGGCAAGTTTCTGGCCATCGGCAGACGATCCTGCTTCGATGATCACCGGACGGCCCTGCGGTGAGCGCGTGATATTCAGCGGGCCCTGCACCTGAAAATGTTCGCCAGCGTGATGGATGGGGTTAATTTTATCGTTAATGAAATACTGACCTGACGCAGCGTCCGGCTGAACCGCCCCCTCCTGCCAGCCTTCCCACAGCTTACTGGTCACCTCCAGAAATTCCCGCGCACGCGCATAGCGTTCAGCGTGATTCGGCATATCGCTGCGGCTGAAATTTTTTGCTACGTCAGTTGAGAAAGAGGTCACGACGTTCCAGGCGGCACGACCACGGCTGATGTGGTCAAGCGAGGAGAAGGTGCGCGCCATGGTAAAAGGATCGCTAAAGGTAGTAGACGCGGTAGCCGCCAGGCCAATACGTCGGGTATTCACGGCAACCGCCGACAGCATGGTCAGCGGCTCCAGGCGCGCCATGGTGGACGGCAGGCGGTACATGCTGGTTGCCAGCGCGTCGCCAACGAAAAAGAGATCGAACCGTCCAGCTTCTGCTTTCTGTGCGAGGCGGATCAGCCAGTCGATGTCGGTCGGTGCGCCCAGCTCTTCGGTCAGGCGCCAGCCGCTGACGTGATGTCCTACCGGCTGAACGAAAAGACCCAGACGCAGACGCGTTTTTGCTGATGAGCTGTCCATATTGATTCCCTGATGATGATAAGAGCCGTCTTTGGGCGGCTATGAAAAGTGATCGGTGGCGGTCAACGCTTTTTCCAGCGCCGCGGGTGAAACCTCAAACGGCAGGCGTGCGGCGCTGGCTGCCGGAAAACGAATCTCCCCGGCCAGCTGGTGCAGCGCTGCCGCGCGATCGCCCGGCAGTGCAGGCAGCCGCAGCGGCGCATCAAAGCGCCGCAGCAGCGCGACCAGCACCGCGTCAGGCTCGCCCTCCGGCTGCTCCATAAAGGACTGAACCAGCAGGCTAAAACCGACTTTCTCGCCGTGCAGCCAGGGGTGCAGTGCAGGGAGGTGCGTCAGTCGGTTATGGATCGCATGGGCGAAGCCAGGCGTCGGTAGCGTATCGCGCATGCTGTTCGCCAGCCCAGCCAGCACGATATTTGCGTCGATAATGCGCTCAAGCGCGAAGGTCACCTGCTGCTGCTGGTTGGCCTCAACGGCCGCGTCTCCCCACTGCTGGTAGGCATCAACCGCGCGCTGCGCGGCCATAACCTTCAGATCCAGCGCCAGGCTGTCGGGATTGTGCCGCTGATAGGGACGAAATTCATACCATTTTGCCAGCGCATCGACGATGCCTGCCTTCAGATATCGCACGTCGCTCCGTGCAATGACTTCGCTGTCCACCAGAACCAGCGCTGGCATATTACGCAGCGGCTGGCTGCGCTGGTGACCGCCCTGCGCGTCATAGATAATCGCAATCGGTGACCAGGCGGCGCAGGTGGCGGCAACGGTCGCGAAGTTAATGACCGGGATCGTATCCAGCCTGTCGCCTGCGGCTTTTGCGCAGTCCAGCACGCGTCCCCCGCCAACGGCAAGAATTGCCTCCGCCCCCTGCGCAAGCGTATTGGCCTGAAGCTGGTCGATCGCCTCGTCAGTACATTCGCCGGCGAGATACTCCAGCTGCCAGCGAATTCCCTGGCTTTCCAGACTGTGCATCAGTTCAGGGTTGACCGCCTGCCAGGCACGCGGTGATGTCAGAATACGCAGATGGGTGGCTAGCGGACGGATATGCTCCCCGGCCTGCGCGCGGATCCCGGCCTGCTGAAGATAGGCTTGCGGCGATTTAATGGCTAACACGGTGTGTCCTGCGGTTAATCCGATTGCACCTGAAAATGCTGCGCAAACAGAGGGATAGTGAAGTTAATTTTCGCGCGATGTCTGTAGGGCATAGTACGATAAACGCCAATTTAAGCAATGTAAAAACCCACCATCTTTCTTCACAAATTTGCATTAGCTTAGCTACATTTCAGATATAGCGGCCGCGGCTTTTATTGCTACTCTGCTGACTCTGTTTGTTTTATTACGGAGATGCCGATGCGCCCTACCCGTTTTCTGGCGGTGACGCCGTGAGCCTGACCACCCAGCTCAGCGAGCTTATCCACCACTTACATCCGGATCACGCTGCGCGCCAGCGCGCCCGCGAAGGCGTGCAAGATTTTCTCGCCGTCAGCTGGCCAGTGCTTAACCGCCAGGTTCCGGACAGCGGCCTGCCGCTGCTACGGACTCACTACCGCGACGGTGGGCCTGCGTCACGGGCGCTGCTGCTCGGCTATGCCGGACACGCGCTGGATTACGATGACTTTCATGCCGATTTTCGCGGTCACCCCAGTGTGGTGATTCTGCCCGCGCTACTGGCGTGGGTGGCAGACACCGGCGCGTTTGATGTCACGCGCTTTCTGGACGCTTACGCGGTTGGGGTCGAGATGGCGGGACGGCTGGGGCTGGCAATGACGCAGCGCCATTACACCCTGGGCTATCACAATACCGCCTCACTCGGGACGCTGGCCGCCGCCGCGGCCCTGGCGCGCTTTACCCAGGCTGACGCACATCAGACATCGGTGCTGCTGGGTATCGCTGCCACTGAGGCCAGCGGGTTGCGCGCCCAGTTTGGCTCTGCGGTCAAGCCGCTGCATGCGGGCTTTGCCGCCGAGCGCGCGGTGCGAGCCACCCAGCTGGCGCTGGCAGGATTTCGCGGACAGGCCGACGGCGTGCTGGAGAGCTTTCTCGCGATCGGTAGTGCAGATGAGGCGCAGCCGGAAAAACTCAGCGAAAGCTGGGGAGCACCGTGGCGCATCGTTGAGCCAGGTCTGGAATTTAAGCCTTTCGCCACCTGCGCCGGGACCCACAGCGCCGCTGAGGCCGCGCGCGCGATCCGCGAGCGCTGGCCCGATTCGCCTGATGCGTTACTGTGCGCCATCGATCGCATTACGGTGGCTTTTCCACCCGGTGGTGATATTGCCGCGTCGGTGCGGCAGCCGCATAACGGCATTGAAGCGCGTTTCAGCCTTGAATATGTTATCGCCGCCATGCTGATTTACGGCGATGTACGAATGGCGGACGTTGCGGAAGGTGAGGTGAATCCGCAGATTATGGCGCTGGCAGCAAAAGTCAGTCGCCAGCCTGACGAGAATGCGCCCCCTGACGCACATGATCCTTCACTGCGCTTTCATGAGGTCACGCTGTTTCTCAAAAGCGGCGAAACCCTGCGTGAGCGCCGTACGCGACGGCAGTCGCTGGCGACGCCGGTGGATGTCGCAGGTAAGCTACAGGCAGCGCTGGCTGATGACAGTAAACTGCATCGTCACAGCCAGCTCGCCGGGGAGCACGACCTGCGTGGCATGGTTGAAAAACTGACTGCCGCGCTATAGCGCGGCGTTATGCACTGGCCGGTGGGACAAAAGCGGCGACCGGCGGCACCTCGCCAGCAAAAAGCCTGACGTTGACCACGGTTATCTGCCCGGTGCAGCCCTGCGCCAGCGATGAAGTACCAATGTCCTGCGTCAGCACGTTAGGGTTTCCGTGACGGCAGAGCGGACGCGCCGCAGCCGGATCGACAGGATCGTACCAGGCCCCCGTTGGCAAACGCACTACGCCAGGTTTGACGGTTACCGTCAGCCGGGCACTCGCCAGCACGTGCCCTCGCGCATTGTACAGCTCAATCACATCCTCATCGGCAATGCCGAGCCGCTGCGCATCCTGCGGGTTAAGGCTGCATATTTCACGCCCGTTGCGTTTGCCGCTGCGGCTGTAATCGCCGAAATCGAGCTGGCTGTGCAGCCGTGTTTCCGGCTGGTTAGCGATCAGCCAGAAGGGATAGCGCGTTGAAGGCTGCTCGCGCGGGGCGCGCCATACCGGATGACCGGGACAGTCTACATAGCCAAAACGGGCAATGGCCTCAGAGTAGATCTGAATTTTGCCCGCTGGGGTCGGCAACGGATGCGCGTCAGGATCGGCGCGGAACGCCTTCATCATGCGACCACCGTCATGCAGCTGCGGCAGTTCGATCACTCCCTGCTGCCAGAAGGTGCTGAAGTCGGGCAGCGTTACCCGATGTGCCGCCAGTTTTTCCTGAAGCTGACCATAGAGGTGCACGAGCCAGCCGCGCGCGTCCCGCCCCTCAGTGAAGGCGGCTTCGCGTCCCAGACGTCGCGCCAGCTCGCTGAAGATCTGATAATCGTCTCGTGCCTCACCATAGGGTGCGGCCACCGGCTGCATCGCGATCAGATGGCGATCGGTGGGTGCACCACCGATATCCTCGCGCTCCAGCGTCATGGTGGCGGGCAGAACAATATCCGCATGCCGCGCCGTGGCGGTCCAGGCGTTTTCATGGACAATCAGCGTATCAAGACGGCAAAAGGCCTGACGCAGCCGCGCCAGATCCTGATGATGATGGAACGGGTTTCCGCCTGCCCAGTAGGCCAGCCTGATATCGGGATAGGTGAGATGGCGACCATTATAGTGAAAGCGTTCACCGGGATTGAGTAGCATATCCACAATGCGCGCGACCGGAATAAAGCGATCGATACCATTCTTGCCCTGCGGCAGCGCCGGAAAGCTCACCAGATTATGATGCTTACCGTAGTGCCCCAACGCACCAAGCGCATAGGTAAACCCGCCGCCGGGCAATCCCGGCTGGCCGAGCGCGGCCGCCAGCACCAGACCGAGCCATACCGGCTGTTCGCCGTGCTCAGCGCGCTGCAAGGCGTGCGCCACAGTGATCAGCACTCGCCTGCCGTGCAGCGCCTGAGCCAGCGTGCGGATCTGTTCTACCGGCACGCCGCAGATCGCCGCGGCCCAGCCAGCATCACGCACGACACCATCTTCTTCGCCCAGCAGATAGTCTTTCATCTGCGGCCAGCCGTGAGTGTAGCGCGCCAGGAAAGCGTCGTCGGTCAGCTTTTGCACCGTCAGCTCATGCAACAGCCCAAGGATCAGCGCGGCATCGGTACCCGGCGTAATCGGCAGCCATTCACCCCCCGCCTCACTGGGGAGATCGCTCTCCAGTGGACTCACTGAGATAAAGCGTGTGCCGCGTCGGGCAGCGCGCAGCATAAAGCCGCGCTCAGTGTGTTCGCTCAGCCCGCCGCTGGCCACCTGTGCGTTTTTCAACGCCAGCCCACCAAACGCCAGCACCACGTCGCTGTGCTGCGCAATCGACTCCCAGCTGACGCCGCGCCGCGCAATTTCATTCATATCACCAACGATATGCGGCAACAGCACCGAGGCCGCGCCAGAGCTGTAGCTGTTAACCGAGCGCACATAGCCGCCCATAACGGTATTAAGAAAGCGGTGCACCTGACTTTGCGCATGGTGAAAACGGCCAGCGCTCGACCAGCCGTAAGATCCACCGAAAATTCCCGCCGGGCCATACGCCTCTCCCACGCGGCGCAGCTCCTTTGCGACCAGGGTGCAGGCCTCTTCCCAGCTGACCGCGACATAGCTGTCCAGCCCGCGACGAGCGTCTGCGCCCGGCCCGTTTTCCAGCCAGCCGCGCCGCACCATCGGACGTGCCACGCGCGCCGGATGGTTCAGCGCGTTGGGCAAGTTTCCCAGCAGCGGGCTGGGATCGGGATCGGCGCTGAAAGGTGCAATCTCTAATGACTCTCCGTCACGGCGCGCGCGAAATGCGCCCCAGTGTGAGCTGTGCATCACATCGGTCATGGGTTACCTGCAGAATAGCAGCCGATGCTCAGAGCACCGTTGCGATAAAGTTACGCACGCGACCGTTACTGGGATCGTCGAGCACCTGTTGTGTGGGTCCGGCCGCGACAATTTTGCCGCTCTCCATAAATACGATGTTGTCGGCTACTTCACGCGCAAAGCCAATTTCATGGGTCACGATCACCATCGTGATGCCGGAATGCGCCAGCTGTTTGATCACCTGTAACACCTCGCCCACCAGCTCCGGATCAAGCGCTGAGGTCGGTTCATCGAACAGCAGCACGCCGGGATCCATCGCCAGCGCGCGGGCAATCGCCACGCGCTGCTGCTGGCCGCCAGAGAGGTTTTGCGGCCACTCCTCTTCACGGCCCGCCAGACCGACCTGCTGCAACAGCGCGCGCGCTTTTTCCATCGCCTGCTGCCGCGGCGCTTTCTTCACGCGAATCGGCGCGTCAGCGATGTTCTGTAACACGGTGCGATGAGGGAAGAGGTTAAACTGTTGAAACACCATGCCGACATCGCGACGCTGGCGCGCCACCTCGCGGCTGCTTAGCTCGTGCAGCGCCTGCCCTTTTTGCCGGTAGCCGACCAACTCGCCGCCGATGCGAATAGTGCCGCCGTCCAGCTTCTCCAGGTGATTGATACAGCGCAGCAGCGTCGATTTGCCGGAGCCGGACGGGCCGAGGATCACCGTGACCGAGCCGGCCGGTAAATCAAGGTTTACCTCATCCAGAATCGTCACGCCGGAGAAACGTTTCGTCACGTTGCGCAGAGCAATGGCCTCAGCCATGGGTGATCCTCCTTTCGCTACGCGTCGGCGTAACGCTGTTTAGCAGCGTGCGCAGTAGCGTGCGCTCAGGGCCGCGCGCGACGCCGCGTGAGAAATAACGTTCGATATAGAACTGCCCAACCGAGAGCACTGAGGTCATTAACAGATACCAGAGCGTTGCCACCAGCAGCAGCGGGATCACTTCATAGGTGCGCTGGTAGATAATCTGCGCGGAAAAAAGCACATCCTGCAGCGAGATAACCGAGACGACCGCCGTGGTTTTTAGCTGGCCGATCACCTCATTCCCTGCCGGAGGCAGGATCGCGCGCATCGCCTGCGGCAGAATGGTAAAGCGAAAGATCTGGGCCGGACGGTAGCCAAGCGCGCGCGCCGCCTCAAGCTGGCCATTGCCTACGCTCTGGATCCCGGCTCGTACGATTTCAGCGGCGTAGGCAGACTGGTGCATCACCAGTGCAATCACGGCGGCGCTGAACGGACTGATCAGCGCGTTGGACTGGGCGCTCCAGAGTTCGCCTGTGCCCGGTAAAGAGAGGGAGAGCGTGGGATAGAGCGCAGCGATGTTGTACCAGAGAAACAGCTGGACCAGCATCGGCACGCCGCGAAAGAACCAGGTATAGGCCCAGCTCACCGCCACCAGCACCGGGTTAGAGGAGAGGCGCATCAGCGCCAGCACTGTGCCAAACGCGAACCCCAGCACCACGGAGATGGCCGTCAGCTGGAGCGTCATTAACACCCCCTGCAGGATAGAGGCCTCTGTAAAATTTTCGGCAATCACCCCCCATTCAAAGCGCGGATTGTTGATCATTGAATGCGCCATGGCGACCACGCACAGCAGCACCAGCAGTGCGCTCAGCCAGCGGCCATAGTAGCGTTTGCCAACGATACGCAGTTCGTCACGCGGGTCTGGGGTATAATTCATTGAAAGATATCCTGATTACGTTTTGCCTCTTTCACCGCGCCAAATCCGATACTCCAGCGATCGAGGATCTTCTGGTAGCTGCCATCTTTGATCAGCGAGTTCAGCGCGGCCTGCACCGCGGGCGCCAGTGGCGATTCTTTTGGAAAAGCAACGGAAACCGGTGCGTCGTTCACGCTGATTTCACCGCTCAGGGTGAGCGGCTTAATCAGCTTCGCCTGCCAGGTCAGACCTTCATAAGGCCCAAAGAACATCGGCACGCGACCGCTGACGACCGCCTGCACGCCGGCCGGGCGATCCGGGAAAACGGCAATTTTGATCGGCGGTTTACCCGCACCTGTACAGGCTTTGCTCGCCTCTTCCAGACGGGTAATCTGCGTGGTGCCAGCCCCGGCGCCAACCTCTTTGCCGCAGACGGCGTCGAAGGTGGTAAACGGCGCAATGTTGGCCGATTTCAGCGAGATAATGCCCAGCCGACTGGCGTTGTAGTAGCCGACAAAATCCACCTGCTTCAGGCGTGCTGGCGTGGCGTTGATGTTTGACAGCGCCACGTCATAACGGCCTGTTTTCAGGCCTGGAATGATGTTGTCGAAACCGCCGGTGTCTCGCCACTGCACCGCCACACCGAGCCGTTCTCCCACGGCATTCATTACGTCAATCTCGCGGCCCGCCAGAGTTTTATTGTCTTCTTTATAGAAGGTCGTCGGTGGGGTATTCGGGTTAGTGCCAGCAACAATATATCCACGCTGGAGAATATCAGCCGGCAGCAGGTTCTTGAGTGCAGGATCGGCTGCGACGTGTAATGAGCTGTCGGTAGGCACCGAATTTTCAGCGGCGAAAGTGCTCTGGGCAGCCAGAGCGAGAGCGATAAGGGTAATGCCATGCGTGAGTTTCACTGGAACCTTTCTCCTGATTTGATAAACCCCTTGCGGGTAAATGTGCAGCCCGAATAGCGCTTCGCAGACCTAACGGGTTATTTTCAGCGCGGAATTACCCTCCATACGGCTGGACGGCTTCATTCTCAGTGAGGATATGCAGCCTTAACAAATGCGAAAAAACACTATCCATTGTTGAAATCTGGCATTAGGCACGACCGTGCAGGCTGAATGTGCATGACGGGGCAGGTACTGGCAAAAAAGGCGGCAGTCGATTTGCCAGAAGCTGACAAAGTGAGGATATAACTTATTCTGCTTCCGTCTTAAAACAGACGACATTTTCAGCACCCGGCTCGCGCAGCTGAGCCTCCGCAGGGGCCTCGATCCCCGCCTGGCTCCCTGTTCAGCCCGAGGCAGGTTTCTTTCTGCTTCTCTTTTTAGTGCCCGGCACTGTGGCCTTTTCACCTCAGAAGACAGAAATGTAAATCTGCCGACCGTAACTATACAATGATAATCATTATCACTATCATACGCATTTACTTACAAACATTAACACCACAGGGAGAAGGTTTAAGTGAATGTAACGCCTTATTTCAGAAAACACCCATGCGCGCTGCTGATGGCTGGACTGCTGGGGGCCTCAGGCGTCAGTGCCGCAGAAGAGATCGAGAAGCTGGCAGATGATGAAACCATGCTGGTAACTGCCGAGCAGATCCTGAAGCAGCAGCCGGGTGTCTCTACCATTACGGCAAAAGATATTGAAAAAAGCCCGCCGGTAAATGACCTCGCCGATATTATCCGTAAAATGCCCGGCGTGAACCTGACCGGCAACGGGGCCAGCGGCAGCCGCGGCAACAATCGCCAGATCGATATTCGCGGCATGGGCCCTGAGAACACGCTGATTTTAATCGATGGCGTTCCCGCCTCCTCACGCAACGCGGTGCGCTACAGCTGGCGCGGCGAGCGCGATTCACGCGGCGATACCAACTGGGTACCGCCTGAAATGGTGGAACGTATTGAAGTTATTCGCGGCCCGGCGGCGGCGCGCTATGGTTCTGGCGCAGCCGGCGGCGTGATCAATATTATTACCAAACGTCCCACCAACGACTGGCACGGCTCACTGTCACTGTTCACCAACCAGCCAGAAGATGATAAAGAGGGGGCCACCCGGCGCGCTAACTTCAGCCTGAGCGGGCCACTGGCAGGTGAAGCGCTGACCATGCGGCTCTACGGCAATATCAACAAAACCGATGCCGATGCCTGGGATATTAATACCGCGCAAAACGGTTCCTATGCCGCCGGGCGTGAAGGCGTGCGCAATAGAGATGTAAATGGCGTGCTCTCATGGAAGATCAATCCCGAACAGATCCTCGATTTTTCCTATGGCTATAGCCGCCAGGGCAATATTTACGCGGGCGATACGCAAAACAGCAACGGCAACAACAGTGCTAACGGGCTGGTCGAGTCGCTGGTGGGCAGCGAAACCAACCGTCTCTATCGTCAGTCTTATGGTCTCGCACACAACGGCATCTGGGACTGGGGCCTGTCAAAGCTCACGTTTAACTATGAAAAAACCAACAATACGCGCCTGAAAGAGGGCTCGGCGGGCAGTGTTGAAGGGATGATTAACAGCGAGGACTATGCCACCAGCCGCCTGCAAAGCTATCGCAGCAACGCGGAGATAAATTTCCCGCTCGACTGGCTGCGTGAACAGACGGTGACGCTGGGTGCGGAGTGGAATCACGACAAGCTTAACGACCCTGCCTCCATGCAGGCCTCAAACCAGAGCGGCGTCACCATTGGCGATATCAGCGGCAATGCGGCGGATCGCAGCAGCACCAACAGCGCGACGTTGAGTTCGCTCTACCTCGAAGACAATATCGCCGCAACCGACACCACCGAGGTGATCCCCGGCATCCGTTTTGACTATCACAATCGCTTTGGCGCGAACTGGAGCCCGAGCCTGAATCTCTCGCAAATGCTGGGCGATGACGTCACGCTGAAGGCCGGTATCGCACGTGCGTTCAAAGCACCTAACCTTTATCAGTCGACAGAAGGTTATCTGCTTTCATCACGCGGCAACGGCTGTCCCAAAAATCTCTCCAGCAGCTGCTATCTGACGGGCAACAGCGATCTCGATCCCGAAGTGAGCATTAATAAAGAGCTGGGCCTGGAATACACGCATGAGGGCTACGTCGCGGGCATCACCTGGTTCCGTAACGACTACAGAAATAAGATCGTCTCTGGCCGCGCGGTAGCGGGCATCGCGTCGAATGGAAACGATATCCTGCGCTGGGAGAATGCGGGCAAAGCGGTGGTGGAAGGACTGGAAGGCAACCTGACCCTCCCCCTCATTGCCGATACGCTGGAATGGCGCAGCAATGCGACCTATATGCTGAAGTCGGAAGATAAAGAAACGGGCAATCCGCTCTCTGTTATTCCGAAATACACCATTAACTCGCAGCTTGAGTGGCAAATGACGCGCAATCTGTCTGGCAATATTAACTGGACGATGTATGGTCGACAAAAACCGCGTGAGTTTTCAGAGACGCGACTGGAGGCGCGTGGGATGTCCACGCGCGAGACAGGGGCGTACTCCGTGCTGGGCCTTAATTTCAATTATGCGCTGACTAAAAATTTACACGCGAATGCAGGGGTTAATAATGTGCTGGATAAACGCCTCTATCGCGCAAATGAGGGGGCCTCTACCTACAATGAACCGGGCCGGGCCTATTATGCGGGTCTGACGTACGATTTCTGATCCCATTCTGGTCGCGCGTGGTCAGCGTGCGCGACCCTTTTGCCCCGGGTGAAAATTCTTTGTAGTGACTGACCGTCACTAAAAATCTTTTTATCAGCGCTGTTCAGGCGTTTTAGTCATCTCGCACGAGATTGACGTAAGACTTTTCCTGGCATATCCGTCCAGGTATAATGCGCCGCTATTGTAATGTAACTGATTAATTCAATGGCAAATATCGACCCTCATTTAGAACATTTAAAACGCTGCCTGAAAAAAGAAGTGATGGTTTCTTCGGGGACGTTCTCGTGGGTCAAAACCATCCATAAAGCGTTTAAATGCCCGGGCAGACGCTACTATTTCTGGTGGCGTATTGCCAATTACCTCTATCTGAGTAAGCGAAACCGCAAAATCGCGATTCGCATGGCCCGCAAGCTGCGCAATAAATATGCCTGTGATATTCATCCCGGTACACAAATTGGGGTGGGTCTGCGTATCTCTCATTTCGTGGGCATTGTCATTTCCCACCGCTGTATTATCGGTGAAAATTTCCACATCAAACAGAATGTTACTATTGGCGTTCGGCATATTAACCAGTCTGGTCATATCCACATTGGTAATAAAGTTGAGGTGGGCGCCAATAGCTGCATTATCGGCGACGACATCACTATCGGTAATAATGTGTTGATTGGCGCGATGACGTTTATCAACAAGGATGTGCCTGATAACTCGGTAGTGATGAACAAAAAAGAGATGACCATCCTGCCAGTTAGCCGTTAACTCTCCCTCTGCTCCCTGCCTGCTACGGCGCGCCTGTTTACTTTCTGTCGCTCACGCTGGCGGGGCCTTACTGGCCCTCTGCGCCTGTTGAGCAACGCGCAGGCAGGCCTTTATCGGCGCGCCTGAAAATCGCCATTTATCCAGATGAAAAGCACAGCACGTAGCGTTATGATGCGAGCGCAGGGGAACCCTGCGTGGTGAGCCGCGACTGTGTTCTGGCGAAGAAAAAAGCAGACTGAAGCACAGGCACCGGTTTCAACGCCAGGCTACGCTGAATAAACCTATCATTCAGGAGAGTTAAGCCCGTGAAATTTGAAAATCAGGATGCATTTAAACTGGCAGTCGCCTACATGGAGCGAAAAGAGAACGTCACTGGCATTACCGTCTATTTCAAGTCATTCATTGAAACGTATCAGAAATTTGACCGCTGGCTGAGCGCTGCCGATCCTGTGCAGGCCGTTGAAGATGAGAAAAAAGCAGCGAAAGCCAACCCCGACTCCCTGCTCTGAGCTGCTCACCGGAGACAGACGCGTAGAATGGCTGACTGCTCTTGACTCGCCTGTCTGACGTTACTTTCGCCCGGCACTGTCTGGGCGTTAGCCGTTTGCGCGTGGTCTGACGGGCGCATTCGTCGCTTATCATCCTCTTCCGTTTTGTGCTTAACTTCTGCTCTACATTTTCCTGTATGTGATAAAAATGCACTATTTTAATGAATTAATGGGCTTTATTGAGGGCAACGTCGCGCTTTCTGCCACCTTCAATGTGATTGTGCTGATCTTCGCGGGCATGATTGCTCATTTGATCTGCAAGTTTTTTGTCGTCAAGGTGGTCAGGAAGGTATTTTTCAGCGCCCACAAAAAAGATGTCCCGCTGGACAAAGATGTCAGGATTTCGGAGAAGCTCTCGAACTTTATTCCGGTCATCACCGTTTATTATCTGTTGCAGTTTATGCCGGAACTGCCCGAGCATTTGCAGATCGCTATCAAAACCCTGTGTGGCATTCTCTTCTTTGTCTATTTGTCGCTGTTCTTCAATGAAGTGCTGGAGATTATCAATAACTCCTATTCGAAAAAGTCAAAGCGCAAAAATCACTCGATTAAGGGCTATATTCAGATCGGTAAAATACTGGTGCACATTATTTCAGCGATTATGATCCTGGCGATCATGTCGAATAAATCACCGGTGATTATTATTTCCAGCCTGGGTGCAGCGGCGGCGGTGTTGATGCTGGTATTTCAACATACCCTGCTGTCGCTGGTGGCGAATATTCAGGTTTCATCCAACGACGTGCTGCAACTGGGTGACTGGATTGAGATGCCGGACAAAAATCTCAGCGGGGAAGTTACCGATATTGCGCTGCACACCATCACGATTCGCAACTGGGACAATACGATTTCTCGCATCCCGACCAAAAATTTCTTAACTGAAACCTATACCAACTGGCAGGCGATGTTCTCCTCCGGCGCGCGACGTATTATGCGCAGCTTTTATCTCGATCTGGATTCCGTCACCTTTGTGAATCAGGAAATGTTGCAATCCATGACCCAGCTGCGTGGGGTCAGTGAACCGCTTACGGCGCTGCTCGACGGTCGCGATCTCAGTGCGGTGGGCGATCGCTGGTTTGTCGAAAACGGCATGACGAATCTGACCGTGTTTCGTCACTATCTGACGGCCTGGCTGTCGCAGCGTGACGATATTCGCAAGGATATGTACATCGTGGTGCGCGCTTTAAAATCCTCACCCGATGGTCTGCCGATTGAGGTTTACTGCTTCACCTCATCAACGCTGTGGGCAGATTATGAAAACTCGCAGTCATCAATTTTTGAATATATTTATGCAGTGGCTGACTACTTTTCTCTGCGTATTTATCAGCATCCGTCTGGCGCTGATTTCTGGCGTTTATCGCGCGATCGCGCCCAGACATCACGTGAAAACAACGCACCTGTTGCCTGAAACCTGTGGCATTTTACCGCTCTCTTTATGCCGCTGCACGCAGCGGCATATCGCTCTGTCACGATATAACCCGCAGATAAGCCTTACATTTCCGTGCCGCCAGCCCTTTGCATGCGGGGCATGGCGGACTACGCTTAGAACGTGGCTAGCTAGTCCTTTTATCTCATGGATTGCAGACAGGAGTACTAACTATGACACAACAGAAATACAGAGGTGGTGCCGGTAATTTTGCTAACGATCCGCAGCGCGCTAAAGAAGCGGGCAGTGCAGGAGGCAAAGCCAGCGCAGGCAACTTCAGGAAGGATCCTGAAAGAGCCAGGGAAGCGGGACGGAAAGGCGGCAAAATCAGTCGACGTCCACCAGGTAATTCTGAATAAGGCTGCCTCAGGAGGTGGTTCGCCATGGACCGGCACTTTTGCAACCGGGACGAAATAAAAAAGGCCGCCCTGAGGCGACCCGACAAAACAGGCGTGCCCCACCCGGCGCTTATCTCCGGCACTCGCAGTGGCTTAGCTCTTGAAGGGGCTTAAGAATAGTCTCATAAAACAGCCTTTCGCCTTTACCTTTTCCTGCTAATGGTATTATTAGCCTGCTAACTGAGGCGCAGTTCCCTGCTCTCCCCCTCCTTTTCCCCCTCTGTGATTACTGCAATAGTAGCTACACTAAGTCAATCAACAGCGATTTTTTGCTGTTGCACCTAATCAGTGAGGTCAAGCCTATGCCTTCCGCACAGTTCTATATCCTTGACAAACCAGAGTTCTCCTTCACCTGCGACTACCATCTGGACAGCGTCGCCGATCGCGCGTTTGAGTCGCGCATGCTGCTTGAGATTCAGAAGGAGAATCAGCCAGTCGAGGTGTTCAAACCGCTGAGCATTGGTCAGGCGCTGGTTTTTGTCTCGCCTAGCGGCGAAGCAAAAAATCTGTTTCTTATCAGTGAGACGGCTACCCATTTCATCTTCTCGTCTCGTGCCTGAGGTTACGCTACTCTGGCTTGCCAGCAGGTGTTGAACCTGTGTCAGCTACCCTTCTGGCGGGTGTTATCGCAGCCTGCCTGCACGCTGACAAAGTCCCTTCTTTTGCGTTCCGGCTTTGTCTGGCGGTAGCCATAGTGCGTGAGAGGCAATGCGCACACTCAACCCTGATAATTTTCATCCCATTCATGCTCACACATTATCGCCGGTCAGATAAAAAAGCTGACTGGCGTTTCGCTTTTATTTGCGGTGCACGGCGCCTGCCCGTTCGCTTAAAAAGCGATGTTTATCGCAAGCCTGTTCATCTATACTTTTGCCGATATTGTTATCAGGAAAGAGAGAGATGCCGGATCCATTTGAAAACCTGTTACAGCAAGAGCTGGATCAGATAAACCTTGCCGAAAACCGCAACGACCGCCCTTATTTTGATGTCTCCTTTATTAAGCAATATCCTGGTCTTTACGGTCTGATGTGTTTCCTGTTTGTCATTACGATGGGCGTGCTGCTCGGTTCTTCACTGTTTGGCACCATTGAATATATCGTCTGCTGCGCGATATTTGCTGTCTGTAATTTCTTTTTCTTTTTTCATATCAACCCCTCCTACAGAGTTAAAGATATTGATAAAGGTGCGCTGAAAAACTGCTATACCGGCGACTGGTACAGAGAGATTCACGTGCGTGAAGCCTTTATCACCTCTCTGCTGTCAGGCAGTGTGCTAAGCGAAGAAGAGAAAGTGCGTCTGAAGAATCTGTATGTGAAGAAAGGGTATCTCTATTTCGCTGACCTTTACCGTCTCAGACGTTAAGGGGCGATGACCGCAGGAATAATCTTCAGGCTGTCTTTCCTGTGCTAAGCTTTTTCACGTTACCGGTGAGACGAGGGGAAACAGAGAACATGTCAGACGAAAGGATTACCGATATTGTTATAGGCGAGGCCGTTATGCAGTTAGTCAGTATGGGCGCTGACATCTCATGGAGCGCCGTAACGCGCAGGATACAGCATCAGCTGGAAACGGAACAGGACAGCGAACGCGCAGAGGCGATGCAGCGCGCCATTATTAAAATGCGAAATGAACTCCGTGCTCACCGTATACCCGAACAGCTACTGAGCTATCCTCCTGCTGAAAGGCTACTGCACTGATGGCGTTACTCTGCACGGATGCCCCTCTCTCAGAATATTCTTCTTCTGTTCCTGAAGGCTTTCACTGGTGCGCGGATGTGCCAGGATTGGTTTTCATGTGGAATTTGAACAGGAGAGAATCATGAAAATCTGGATTGCCCTATCACTTGTGGCCGCTCTGAGCTGCTCCGTTATGGCATCACAGGGCCAGTTTGAGCTTGCCGCGCCAGCGCATACCAGCGAAGCGGCAAATCACTGATTAAATCCCTGTATCGTCCGGCGTGCGGCCTACAACGATCTCCAGGCAGTGGCGCAGCACGTCAAGCTGTACAATATCCGTGGTGCTTTCCAGCTCTGCGATAAGATAAATAATAATTGCCTTGCTGGTCACTCTGTTGCCGCGAATAACAATGTCGCGAATAGCCGCATCCAGTACGCGTGTTTCCGCCTCCAGACGGTCACCTGCTCCGCGAAAATGGTGAATAATATCGGCTTCGGTAGAAGTGATGCGCTGCGCGTTTGAATTAGTTGGCATAATCTGTTCTTGTATGTGGGCTCGCGAGTCATACGCGCAGCACTGATGGAAAAAAATTATTGCCAGGTGAAGCCGATAAGATCCTGACAACCTCAATAAAATGTACGCCCTGTGCTAAGGATTACCGGCTGAATAACATGCCAATAAGCAGATGGAGCTGCTGCTCCTCTTCCGGACCCGTCGCCAGTTCCAGTCGACGAATGAGCCGGGAGCAAATGGCTTTACGATTCAGGTTATGGCCTGCACGCAGAATTTCCGTAACAACCTGACCAAGCGTTTCCTGCTGTGATGGCTGAGCGGTATTGCTGGTAAAGCGTCCGGTATCCGCAATAACGGTGTTCTGGCGCATAGTCAATCCTTATCGTTTACAAGTGATGGAATTGTGATCAGTACTGGCTGAGATAAAGTTATACAATCCGCGTAAATTTGTACAGGTATTCTGTGGCTGTACAACAATTTTTTTTGTGCAAAAAGTGCTATATCCTTCGAAGAGGCCTTTCAGCCGGGCTTTCACAGTCCAGGAGGGGAAAGGTAAAGTTGTACAACTTTGTAGAAAAATGTGCAGGAAGGGCTGACGTTAAAGAGAAGAGAGAGAGTCATCCCTGACGCTGATCTCCGGCCGGAACGCGTTTATCACGCGCCCGATAATGAGGTTACCTTTCATCGTCGTTTTCCGGCCGGAGCCGGACTACGTCCTCGCTGTGTCTTCCATCATCGTCCTGGCCCGCCACTGTCAGCCAGTGTAGTTGGGACTGCGTTCGCGTGTCGTAGTGTTGGTATCTCTGAAGCCAGCGTCTGGCCTCGGAAATTTCAGCCAGCTTATCGGCACGCGTTTCAGTTTCCGCCATCAGGTTCAGCTCAGCAATGAGCGTTTCAACGCTTACTTCCTTCTCACCGAGAGCCAGGCTGACAACTGCTTCACCGATAACGGCATGGCCTTTCTCATCGTTGTGAAATAACACGTAACCTCCTCCATTTTCGAATTAACGATAACCTCACTTCTCATATTAGTGGTTGATACCTGGTTCAGATTTTATTTTTGTAAAGAGTAGGGATGGCAAAAAGAGGATGCCGTAAATATCAGGCAAAATTTACAAAGTGATATAGCGGTTTACTCAGCGAAGGACAGCATCGAAGGCGACAATAAAATTGTTTAAATAACATAGACTTGAGAAGAAATCTTCAGTAAAAATTCACCAGCGCAAAGATAGATTTCATCGGTTCTTTCACGCATGAAAAACAATAGCTTTAGATTAACCCTAAATAAGCATAAACAGGGTGCCTCAATTGGCTTATTCCCTGCTATAGCTGGTAAACTGGTAGCGACAATCACGAAAAAACGGAGCATTTATGCTTACCACAATAATATATCGCAGTCATATTTCTGATGACGTGCCTATCAAAACGCTTCCCGCCATGGTGGATAAGGCCAGCAAGCTGAATGCTTCACATCAGGTAACAGGCATACTGCTGTTCAACGGCACCCACTTTTTCCAGATTCTGGAAGGACCGGAAGCGGGTGTACTTGAAATCTATAACAATATTTGCGCTGATAAACGCCATCACAATGTCGTGGAACTGATGCGTGACTATTCCCCCTCGCGTCGGTTTGGCAATGCGGGTATGGAGCTGTTTGACCTGCGTCATCACGACCGTTCAAGTGTGCTGCAGGCCGTGCTGGATAAGGGCACGTCACGTTTTCAGCTGACCTATGACGATCGTGGACTGCAATTTTTGCGCACCTTTGTCGAGTCACGCGAAAAAGAAAACTACTTTGAAGTTCCCCCTGTTGAGTACTGGGACTTTATTGCCGATCAGACCAGCACACCCGAAACCTTGCAGAATCATCCTGATGTCACGTTCCATCCTGTGATCGATCCGCTTGGTCGGCAGGTAACGGCAATCGAAGCAATCGCCACCGTTGATTTGGCCGCCCTCGCAGAAGGCACGGAGAAATACCAGGCGAGTCTGGCAGCTGTCTGCCAGGCATTTACACAGGCAGGAAGAGCCTGCCCGGACGGCATGCCGCTTTATGTCAGCATTCTGCCCATGACGCTGGTGGTGATTCCGGATGCGGTCAACATTATTGTTGAGGAGATCCACCGTGCCGATCTGGTGCCTGAACAGGTGATTATCGGCGTCAGTGAAACCGAGGTCATTTCACAGCTTGAGGCGTTTTCCACGGCGGTCAGGCAGCTTAAAGAAGCGGGCATCAGCCTGTCGATCGATAACTTCGGTGACGGCTCGGCCGGGCTTTCGATGCTGACCCGCATCCAGCCCGATCGTATCCGTATTGATGCCGGTATTATTCGCGACGTACATCGCAGCGGCCCCAGGCAGGCTGTCGTTCAGGCCATTATCAAATGCTGTTCTGCCCTCGAGATTACGGTGATTGCTGCAGGCATTGAGCGTCCCGAAGAGTGGATGTGGCTGGAAGCGGCAGGGGTTATTAATTTCCAGGGCCGCCTCTTCACCCGCACGGGCGCGGCAGTGGCCTGGCCTGAACTCCGCGACGCAATCTGATCTGTTTTCACGTCATTACGGGCAAGGATCGCTCGTTCTGGGCCTGCCCTGCTCTGTTATCCCCCCGCTAAAATCGGCTATGCTGCTGCGCAGTCTTTATTCTTCAAGGAGCCACAGGTGACTGAACGCGTTTATTACACCAGCGACGCGCTGGAGATGGAAACCGACGTTGTGAGCTGCACGCGTCAGGAGGATGGCCGTTTTCATGTCGTGTTATCTGCCACGCTGTTTCATCCTCAGGGCGGCGGGCAGCCTTCTGACAGAGGCACTATCAATGGCGTTCCTCTGCTTCAGGCGATACAGGATGGCCATACGCTGGTTCATATTATGGAAGGTCCCGTGCAGCCGGGTAAAGCCCATCTCCTGGTGGACGCAGAAGTGCGCAATCTACACACCCGCTACCACTCAGCGGGCCATATTATTGGCCTGGCCGGTGAAAAATTTGGCTGGCTGGGGGTAAAAGGCAACCACAAACCTGGTGATGGCCGTATTGTGTTTGACGCTTTAGCAACGCCTGAACCGATGACGATAGAGGCGCTGGCGACTGAGATCGGAGCGCTGGTTCAGCGAAGTGAATCGCGCATCATCACCGAGGCTGAAGGCAAGCGGCTGGTCACATGGGGAACGCTGAAGCCGTATGCCTGCGGGGGCACGCATGTACTCAATACGGCCGAGATTGGTGACATCCGTCTTATCAAAATGAAAGAAAAAAAAGGCCAGCTTTCAGTACAGTATGAGCTGGATGCCTGACGACGGGCGAACGCGCTGTCCTTCAACGCAAAACATCGTCCCCTTCACAATGTATATGCCCATGGCTGAGCTACTCTATTCAGGTAACACACAGCAACGTGTTGCCTACGAGATTAAAATCTAAAGACACTCTCTGTTGCCCGCTTCATGCGGGCTTTTTTTGTGTTCAGGGTAGCGCTCTCACGCAGGCCACATAATCAGCCCGATCGCGACAGGCGATTTGCTGGTTAACGCGCGCCATCATGTCGTCAAAAAAGGGATTTGAGGTGGCACGCATAAAAGCCTCTGTGCCAGCGTCAAGGCTGCCACTCTCTCCGCGCAGTCCCATCGCGCCCAGTGAGATACCAAAACGCTCTGCTTCGGCGGGGTAAAGCCCATAGAGGGAATCGTTAAGGGGAAAAGGCACAGCGATATGCGACAGAGAGAACATATTCTGTGGCCACGACAGGGCCAGGGGCTGGACTTTCTCGCTCACCTCGCCTGCGGCGGTCACACGTGCTGCGACGCGTAGCGTTCCTGGCGTTTCGTTGGACAGGATGACGGTATCATAATGGCGGGGAGCGGGCGGCAGTAACCGGTCAACGGCACCTGGCAGAGCGTTGCGAAACAGCGCGCTTATGGTCACTGCGTGGTTAATATCAAAAAGCACCAGTTTGCTGCCGTTAACCGGCAAATAGTGATAGAGCGCATTCACTACCGCAGATGTGCTGACCGTTGCATCCGTAATTGACTGAAACGTCAGTACGGGCGGCAGCGCGGCGAGTTTTTTCCTGCGCGACAGCTGATCGATTTGCGACTGTACTGCCTGAGTCAGTTGCCAGGACTGCCGCGCAGCATTAACAGGAAAAGAGTTATATTTGAAAGGATTATATTCTGGCAGCACGGTCAGCCACGCTGTTCGGGCAAAGGCAGGCAGCCAGGCTGGCCAGCCGGCTAACCCGGCAAAACGGGCATAGCCGTTAACGCCAATCATCGGTGAGAGCAGAACGATCTGCTGCGGCCGGGTCAGCGTGCTGTCCTCCAGGCTGTCCATCGCGTACTTTATCGCCAGCGCCCCCCCATTGGAGTAGCCGACCATATGCAGCGGCAGGGTTCGCCCCGCCAGCTGCGTTGCCTCGCGCACCGCCAGCCGGGTGGTGGCCATCCAGCTTTGCCAGCTAATGGCAGTCAGTGAGCCAGGCGCGGTGCCGTGACCGGGCAGGCGCGGCACGACAGCGATAAAGCCTTGCTGCCGGTAATTTTCTGCAAAGTCGCGCAGGCTGTAGGGCGAGTCTGTCAGTCCATGCAGCAATATCGCTACGCCCACCGGTTTTTTGTCAGGCCGCAGGATAAATGAGCGGTTCCAGTCCGGCGTAAAACGCGCCGGATAGACCCGACTTTGCGCACTATAGCGGTTCATTGCCGTTTTTTCCGCTGCGTCCAGCCTGTCATTCAGACTGATTTTCATGTCGCGGAAAATGGCCTCTTCCCGCAACAGGTAATCTGCAAAGCTGGCATGGTCAATCTCATCGGGCGACATTTCATCGGCGTGCCAGCTGTGCCAGCGGTGCAGCGGCGCGCCCTGCTCAGCCTGATAGATACGGCCGATAAAGAAGCAAAGCGCCAGCAGAATCACGACTGTCACCGTTTTTTTGATTAGTGGAACCAGGGTGAGAGAGCGCATGAAATCGGTATCCTTGTTCCGAACAGGGGCGATTTTAGGCTCAGAAAGCCAAACGTCGCCACACCAGAAAGTCAGTTTATCCGTTTTCGCCGACCGGGCGATCCTGAGCGGAATACGCTTTGTTCTGCGCCAGCACGGAGCCGTGATAGCGGGCAGTGTTCCTCTCCTCCGCGCAGGCCTCCTGAACGACTCCACCGGGTAGAAGCGAAAGCGTTTCGCCGGGCTCGCGAAGCAGGCTGAAGAATAATCTACTCAGGCTACCAGCCGCCAGAAAAGTGCCTTGCCGTCACAGCGTAAAAATGTGGAGAGCCACACATATGCTTTTATTTATTCGCGCATAATGACAGGTTGAATTTAAAATAATCACGGCCCGAAGAATAGCGCTGACAGGTGGTAAATAGCTGGCTATCTCATATACTCTTTTCATGCAGTAAATTAAAACGACCCGCTGGCTATTTAATCCCGGCCTGGAAATTATTCCGGCCTGACGGGGAGCTATCCCATGCGTAAATCCAGTGCACTGATGCTAGTTACTTTTTCTCTTTTGTGCGGCTGTCAGGCTGCGACCCCGCAGGAAGCCCGCATGAAAAATGCCGTGGTGAGTGAGCATAGCAGCAGAAGCGTCGATCAGGTCTCCCGATGTATTTATCAGGGATGGTCCACAACACAAGTCGTTGAAAGAGACAGTACAACCCATATTGAGCACGAAGAAAATCGCCTGACTGTTTTTACCTGGGAGGATTCAATGTTTGCTGATGTTTATAAACAAGGCTCAGGTACAGCGGTACGTTTTTATAAAACATTTAATATGGGTCCAGAAGTCCTGGCCGACCGCAGCAGGATTGTTAAGCGCTGCACCTGATGTTTTTAATAGCGGTTATCACCTGTCATCCAGAATGGAGGGCGGACGCCGTTGAGATGCCCATTACATTAAGCGTCTCACTGGCGACGCCCTTTTACTATTGATGCTTTCCAGCTGAAATCACTGACTTCGCTCGCTTTTAACGATTCAGGTTTCTTTCTGCGCGCGGGGGCTTTTTTTGCTTTATCGGCCAGCGATTTTTCCCTGGCCAGTTTGATGCTCATCACTTGCTGTCTGGCCTCAGCGGTAAATTCTTTCTCTTTTTTGCTGTCGGGCGCTTTTCCCGTACGCTGGCGATATTTTTCGATCAGACCTTTTATTGCCACCTCGATCGCCAGACGTTCTTCGGCAGAAAACTGATCGATGGAAATCATTTTTTTATCGCTCATTATTTGTCACTCTGAGTAAGTTTGCATCAGTGAGTGTACGCTTAAACGTCATTGATTGCTGCATTCAGGGCTTTCTTGTAACCTGCTCCGTTCATTTAACGAGGACATCTTATGACCCATCACCACGCAAAAGACCCGCTGCACGGCGTTACGCTTGAGATGCAGGTTAACGCGCTGGTTACGCGTTTTGGCTGGGCCGAACTGAGTAAGCGGATCAACATTAACTGTTTCAAAAACAATCCAGGCGTGAAATCGAGCCTGAAGTTTTTGCGCCGCACGCCCTGGGCTCGCGCAGAAGTAGAAGCCCTTTACCTCGACTCGCTGGCTGCGCCAGGCGTCGCTGCGCGTCAGGAAGCGCCCTTTAACCCCTGGAAAGCCGGGCGCGATAAATCATCCCTGGCTGAGTGAGCTTCCGGCGCAACCGCAGAGCGTTGAGGGTGAGTCACCCTCTGGACCCGATGCGACAGAAAAAAGGCGCAGCACGCAACAAGCCAGCTGCATTGTGACGGGTGCTGACTTCCTGCGGTGAACGCGAACGCGGGTATGGTTGCTTATTCTGCGTATTCACGCCAGAACAGCAGGCGCGCGTCACCCTGTCAGCATATCGTCAAAGGCCAGACTCCAGGCGTGTATCTCTACGGATGCTCTCAGTCCCTCTACCCAGAAAGGATCCTCCGCGAACAGCGCGAGCGCCTGCTCTTCATTTTCCGCTTCCACGATCCACAGGGCACCCGCAGGACGCTCGTCTGGCTTTTGACGTAGCGAGCCTGCCGCCTTAATCCTTGCCCGGTGTTGCGCCAGCCATTCAAGATGAGCCGCGAAATACGTTTCTCTTACGCTAAACGCGGCTGGATTATCAGTAAAGCGGATGGCAAACCACATCATTCTCTCCTTGCAGTATTATGTTGCCTTTACTCTACCCGCTCTTATTGCGCTTATGTTAGGGTAAAAGCGATTAATTATTAGCAGGATAAGCACAATGATAGTCAGAACATGGCATGGCTGCGTACCGGTGAAACATGCGGAAGGGTTTTCTGAACACTTGCAGAAAACGGGTGTTAATCATGCCAGGTCAACGTCGGGAAACCGGGGCGCATATGTTCGCAGGGAGACACAAAACGAATGGGAACACTTTTTTCTGGCGACCTACTGGGACGATCTCGAGGCGATAAAAGCCTTTGCCGGTGAGACGTACCAGGTTGCCGTGACCTATAAAGATGATGAACAGTTTGCGCTGCTTTCCGATCCTTACGTGTTTCATCACCGCGTTGAGTCGGCCTCTCCCCTCTGATCTCTGGTGCGATCGGCAGAATAAAAAAGGAGGGTGCAGCAGACCGCGAGCAACCCTCCCTGGTCAGCTGAAACGCAGTAAAGCGAGGTTAGCCGCGCAGCAGAGCCAGCACCGCCTCTGGTGACTGACTGGCAATTTTCATTACGGCGCCCTGACCCTGTTGCAGGATCTGCGTTCTGGCCAGGCGACTTGCCTCCTGGGCGTAATCCGCATCCTGAATGCGGCTCCGTGCACTCTGCGTATCGACGCTCTGCTGCGCCAGCACCGCTTTATTCGACTCATAACGGTTGATCTTTGATCCGTAATGAGATCGATAGCCACTGACCTTGTTAAGCGCCGCATCCAGGGCTTTCATGGTGACGGAGACATCGCCATCGTTTAACAGCGTCGTATTTTTAAGGCCCAGCGTTTTAAGATCGGTGGGCGTGGGTGCCAGCGTATCGGTTTGCATCTGCTGCCCGAAGTCGGCGCTGGTCACCACGTCAAACGGCCGGCTCTGCTTCGGCGGCACCGCTGGCGCGGCCTCTGGCTCAGGCAGCGTGCCCCAGGTCAGCTTGCTGGTAAAGGAACCGTTACCGACCACCACCACAATCAGATCCTCCGTGACCTTATCAAGATGAATCTGCTCAAGAGGATTATTCCGGATAGTGCCGTTGTTGTTGTCCCCGGTGGAGGTGTCTTCATATCGGTCACCGTCGCCGCTGTAGGCCAGGGTCATACCGTTGTAGGTTTCTGTCGCACTGCCGCTCAGCGCCCAGCTTGCCCCGCCCTGAAGCAGTTGAGAATCATCATAGGTGGCACCGGTGGAAAAACCGTTGCCGCTGGTCAGCAGGCGCGCCGTCGCACTGGCGTCGTCGGTAATGCCCTTGCTGGCCCAGGTATAATCGGGATCGCTGCCGTCAACCGGTGTTCCCGCCAGATGTTTGCCATCGCGCGTAAATAGCTGCACGTCATCATCCTGGCTCAACGAGTCGATGGTAATAGTGATATTGGTTGCGCCCGCAGGAATATAGGCCAACGGCACAATACCCGAGGTAAAGGTGTAATATTGCCCTGCCACCGGAAATCGGTTTTTGATCGGTTGCACGTTGCCTAACCGCGCTGGCGGCAAATCAGGATCGTCGGTTGCCAGCGGATACTGGCCGAAAATTTCTGTTTGTTCAGAAATATCGCGGATACCCGCCAGGATCTGCTGATACGCCTGGTTAACGCTGGCACGGTCAGCATCCGACAGGGTACCGTTAGCGGCCTGAACCGACAGCGTTTTTGCCTGGATCAATAAATCGCTGACGGTAGCCAGGCTTCCTTCTGCGGTCTGCGCATAGCTGATGGCGTCGCTCAACCCCCGTGAGACCACGCTGTCAGCATTGATGTTCGCCGTCATGCGATTGGAGATGGCTTGCCCTGCGGCATCCTCCTTTGCGCTGTTAATCCGCGAACCCGACGAAAGACGTTCGATAACCTCGCCCAGCACTGATGCGCTGTTATTCATCGCTTGCTTAGCCAGTGCGGCGGAGTGATTGGTGTTAATTGATAACATAGCCGCTTCGTACCTGATGAAACTGTCTGATTTATCGGCACGGATGGAGGGGGCTTGAGGCGTATCCGCGGAAAATGGCGGTCATGACGCACACGGCCTGGTTAAGTTACTGATTGGGCATTGCTTTACAAGGTAATAAAATTCAGCCGGAGGCGGCGAGCGACTCACTGTCACGCGCCTCTCTTTTTCACAGGCCCAGAATCCGCAAGCTGCAAACCTCATCCGGCCAGCCTGTGCACCCGCTGTCGTGCCTGAATAACAGATATTTCTTATGCGCAGAATCGGTCGTTTTCTCTGTGGTTTCATATACTCATTGGTTTTGGTCAGGTGATAAGTCATAGCCTGAGAAAAGTGATAACTGACTTGTCTGACAACGATGTTGTCCGCTACACAGAAGGGAAAATGATGCCGTTGATATTTGGTGAGTTATCTGGCGCTCCAGCATGGGTGCCTGCTGTATTGCTCGTCACGCTCTCCCTCGCACTGGGTTTCCTGACGCGTTTTATCCTGCTGCAATTTATCCGCTACTGGCAGGGTCGGGACAGAAAACTGTTTAAATCGCTTGAAAAGCATCTGCGTGGATCGATGTTTCTTTTTATCCCCTTACTGCTCATCAATCTGGGGATTAACTATGTCAATATTGAACCGCACTCGCTTGGGTTTATTACCACCACATGCAATATATTTATTATCTTGTCCTTTTGCTCCGTTCTGATCAGATTAATCAACGTGGCACAGGATATGCTCTTTATTCGCTACGATATTAATATTTCCAATAATCTTCGCGCGCGTAAAATACGCACGCAGATAATGTATGTCCGAAAAGTGGCGATTGTGGTGCTGGTAACGCTCTGCCTGTCGCTGATCCTTATCAGTTTTCCTGGCGTTCGCAGATTTGGTACCACCATTCTGGCAGGTGCCGGGGTCGCCGGGATTATCATTGGCTTTGCGCTGCAAAAGTCGCTCGTTAACTTATTTGCCGGTATCCAGATAGCCTTTACGCAACCAATTAAAATTGATGATGCAGTCGTAGTGGAAAAAGAGTGGGGCTGGATTGAGGAGATAAACCTGACCTATGTAGTGGTACGCCTCTGGGATCTGCGCCGGCTGGTATTACCTATTACCTATTTCACTGAGAATCCCTTCCAGAACTGGACGCGCAACAACGCTCAGATTTTAGGCTCTGTGTTTCTCTACCTCGATTATTCAATGCCCCTGGAGCCGCTGCGTCAGCACTTTGAAAAAGTGCTCAGCGAAACCCGACTCTGGGATCGGGAAACTCAGGTGCTGCAGGTTACCGATACCACTGAAAAAACCATGACCATCAGGTTGCTGATGACCGCACAGAACTCCCCTACCGCGTGGGATTTACGCTGCTACGTGCGGGAAAAGATGATCGAGTTTATTCAGCAAAACTATCCTCAGGGCCTGCCTCGCGTGCGGGCATCGTTAACCGAAGACGAGAGAGAATAACTGTCTGGAGAAAGCGCCCAGGCTGTCTGTCTGCGCTGCTTTGCACCTGACTCATACGGCCAACAATGACACCTGAACCAGAAAGCGATAATACAGATGCTCATGTCTGAGCAATGCGGGAGAGAAAATGAAAGCTGCGGTTTATGACGTTGAAGGCGCGCCCGGCGTCCTGAAGTATGTCGATCTACCCGTTCCGGCCACGGGACCTGATGAGGTGCTGATTTCTGTCGAGGCGATTTCGCTTGAAGGGGGCGATCTGATTAACCGTCGCTCCACCCCGCCGCCTCGTCCCTGCTGGATCGTTGGTTATGCCGCCGCGGGCACGATTGTGGCGGTCGGCTCAAACGTTCATCACCGCAGGGTTGGCGACAGAGTGGCTGCATTCGACATGCGGGGATCGCATGCGGAGTATTGGGCGGTGCCGGCGAGCAGAACATGGCGGGTACCCACAGGCATGGAGGCGGAGGCAGCAGCGGTGTTACCGATCGCTTTTGGCACTGCGCACCACTGCCTGTTCGCACGCGGCAGGCTTCAGCCCGGAGAAACCGTGCTTATCCAGGCGGCAGCGGGCGGTGTGGGACTTGCCGCGGTTCAGCTTGCTGCTCAGGCAGGCGCGACGGTGATCGCCGTGGCAAGCGGAGCCGAGCGCTTAAAACGACTGCCTGAATTGGGTGCTGACTATGTGATTGATCGTAAAGATAATGATGTGCTGGAGAGCGTCAGGCAATTGACCCAGGGCGTCGGCGTTGACCTTGTCATCGATCCTGTCGGGACGACGCTGCCTGTTTCGCTTGCAGCCCTCGCGCCGGAGGGCCGCCTTGTTTTTGTCGGTAATGCTGGCGGCAGCGGCCTGACCGTCGATCTGTGGCAGGCAATGCAGGCTAACCAGACGCTGATGGGCGTATTTATGGGGCCGCTGTTTGAGAAGCCTGCGCTCCGGTCACACATTGAAGAGATGTTGCAGGCTGCCGCCGCAGGCCGCCTGAGAGTCGTTATCGATCGCCGCTTTCCTCTGGCTGAGGCTGCCGCTGCTCACGAGTACGCGGAGACGGCAACCCCCTTTGGCCGCATTGTTATCAGGCCCTGAAGCCCCTTTGCAATCTCATTTTTATACTCGCCAGGCGTTCCCGTCGGCGCGAAAGCCAGCAGCGTGGCCGCGCCGCCAGTCGTTACCCTTGCCGGATGGCTGGCGCTCAGGAGCACTTTTTCCGTCGGGTATCCTTATCTGCCAGCCAGGCGGTGTAGCGAACCGACGGCCGACGAATTGACTCTGGCATCGCTGGACAACAATGAGGCAGAGGATAACGCTGGTGAGTATTTTCGGGTGTGTTTTCGGCCGGTCGGTGACAGGGTAACGAAGGAAGATGGTTTTCACCGCTCTGAAAGCGTTATGCGCGGCTGGCACAGCGTCTGTTTCGACCTGAAATTTGAGAGGGCTGATATCTGTAGCGTTGCAGAACGCGGTTACTTATCAGAATTTCCAGCCCTTTCCGCGCGGTGTTCTGCTCTGCGTTTTATGGCTGTGGTATTTACTCTGAACAACACAAACAATCCCCTCTGACGCAACCTGCACAAAACAGCCTTCCCCTGGCTATCGCCACCTGAGTCATCTCTGTGCCGGTGAGCGAAAAGTCTGACGATCTTGCCCTGAATCATAAACAGACGACGGCGGCATATCGCTGCGGCTATTTCCCAAACAGTGCGTTTATTTTTTAACTGGGCGACCCAAAAGAGGCCTGAGTTAATTAGCCATGCCCCCGTCAGAAAGGCTATTCTTCAGCGCTAAATTTTTCTCTTCAGGAAACCCATATGTCAGATATAGCCATTTCGAGGCGTTCTCCCTCGGTATTTTGGGGGGCAACCATCATTTGCGGCACGGTTGTAGGTGCAGGAATGTTCATTCTGCCCGTGGTGATGGCAGGCGCATGGTTTGGCTGGTCATTGCTGGTACTGGCTTTTAGCTGGATATGTATGTTGATCAGCGGCCTGATGTTTCACCGCGTAAGTCAGCATTATCCTCTGGACACCGGCTATGACAAAATCGTTCGTGATGTCCTGGGCCGCGGCTGGGCAGAGGCAAATGGCCTGAGCCTTATTTTTGTGCTGGGCATTTTGACCTATGCCTATATCTCAGCGACCGGGCCCGTATATGAACACTCCCTGAGTCAGCTAACCGGCACAGACGTTTCATCGTCAGAAGCCAAAGTGATATTGACTGGCATCGTGGCCGCTATTGTCTGGTTAGGCACCGGCAGCATCGGCCGGATCATGTCGGTTCTGCTTATTACCAAGATTATTCTGTTGCTCTCCCTGTTTGGGGGATTATTTACCACAGTCAGGGTCGACTACCTGCTGGACAGTCAACATTCTGTCACCGCCTACTGGCCCTATATCCTTGGCATCGTGCCGTTCTGCCTCGCGTCGTTCGGCTATCACGGAAATATTTCTGGGCTGATTAGCTACTACAACGGCGATCATCGACGCGTGAAACGATGCCTGTGCGCAGGCACGGCAATGGCACTGGTTATCTATCTTTTCTGGATGCTCTGCACCATGGGTAACCTTCCCCGTTCCTCCTTTCCGGAAATTGCCCGGGAAGGTGGAGACATTGCCGCGCTGATGCACGCATTTAAGCTGCAGGGTCACACGCCAGGACTCTCGCTGTTATTCTCTGTATTTTCACATTTTGCCGTCATCAGCTCGTTTGTGGGGGTAACGGCGGGCCTGGTGGATTACATCAGCGACCGTCTCTCTCTTCCCACCACCCGAACGGGCCGCCTCAAAGCCACTGCGCTTACGTTCCTGCCGCCATTGTGTCTCTCTCTGCGCTTTCCGGATGGCTTTGTCGCGGCAATTGGTTATGCCGGGTTAATTGCCACACTTTGGGCGGTCATTGTGCCTGGGCTGCTGCATCGAAAAATGCGGTCGCGTCCCTGTTCAGGCTATCAACACGGTCGGTGGGATGGGCTGCAGCTGGGCATGGTCATGCTATTCGCCGTTCTGAATATTCTGTCATGGACGCTCAGTGAATTTCACTTATTGCCTGTATTTTAGCCAGCAGCGCGCATTGATGGCCCCGTCAGTCGCTTTACCGAGTCGCTGATGGTGCCAGAGACGACCGTCATTGAAATCTGTTGTGATGCACACAGCGCAATGAGCGTGGTGCATCGCTTTGTTGCAGTGAATTTCGCCCCGCATAATGTGATTATAATGAGGGCTGGCTAACAAATCGCCGGAACATCTGTTACCCCTGAGGAGAAGAAGCGTGATCCACGGAGAAACGCATAAAATTTCACGTTCTGGCAGGCTGCGCGCAGCGGTGTTAGGCGCTAATGATGGGATAGTTTCTACTGCCAGCCTTCTTACCGGCGTAGCAGCCGCGAACAGTTCGTCTCACGGCATTCTTCTGGCGGGCGTGGCGGGCATGGTGGCGGGCGCGATGTCCATGGCTACGGGGGAGTACGTTTCTGTTTCATCACAGGCGGACACTGAGCGCGCTGCCATCGCGGAAGAGCAGGCTGAACTGGAAAACAACTATCAGGCGGAAACGCACGAGCTGGCCGCCATTTATGTACAAAGAGGCCTGAACCGGCAGTTGGCGCATGAGGTTGCTACCGCATTGATGAAGCATGATGCGCTGGATGCCCATACGCGTGATGAACTGGGGATCTCCGATACCTCAAGCGCACGTCCTTTTCAGGCAGCGCTGTTTTCAGCGGGCAGTTTTGCCCTTGGCGCTGTCATTCCCTTTGTTGCCGCTATAGCGCTTCCCGGCATAGCCGGGATTGTTATCGCGGCTCTGCTGGCTCTGGTTATTCTGGGTGCGGTAGCGGCCCGGGCGGGGGGGGCGCCCGTGATGCGCAGCATGATCCGCGTCAGCTTCTGGAGCAGTCTGGCCATGGCGTTATCCGGCTTAACGGGAACCCTTTTTGGCCATCTGGCTGGCTGAGCCTCTGTCCTGGCGGATGAGAGGGTATGTCAGCGACCTGGCCAACGGGGTGGCCAGGCGCCTCACGCGCAATGTACAGGGCTATCAATAATGATGATCCCTCACATTATGAGCAGGTGCGCAGGCAAGGGCTGCGGGGGCGCAAGAGAAAATGCGGCAGTGCCCCGGTATGCCCTTTTGCGGCCAGTCAGGGTTATGGCCGGATGTTTTGATCGCAAACCTATCCGTCACAGCGTACCCGGACGCCTGATGTGGAGCCTGACGCAGCAGGCTTATTGTTGTCGTGTCAGCTGACTGATGATCCTGTAAGCCGTTTCCACACGGGCCGGATTCGGATAACTTTTGTTAGCCAGCATCACAATGCCTACCCCCTTCTCCGGTATAAACGCAATATAAGCGCCAAATCCATTGGTGGAGCCCGTTTTATGCACCCACGAAGCGGAGGATGGCGGCTGAGCCGGATCCAGCGCCTGGGTTTTATGAGGTTTCAGGGCAACGTCGTTGCGACTATCGTTAATGATCGTTTGCGGATCGACAGGCCAGTTATAGATCTCCCAGCCGAGTCCCTGGTAGACGCCATTGGTCAGAAAATAGCGGGTTTGTGCCTTCTCTATAGCCTGTGTCAGTAAGGGCATATTATTCAAACCTGCCGGTTGCATATTGGCCTGGAGGTAGCGGTTCATATCTTTGACCGTTGATTTGACGCCGTATGCCTCCGCATCCAGCATACCGGGAGAGACTCTCACCGGTTCGCCTTTTCTGTAACCCCACGCATAATTTTTTTCCTCAGCGGAGGGAACGCGAATAAAAGTATGCTCCAGCCTGAGTGGTCTGAGGATATACCGTGTCAGATAGTGTTCAAATGTCAGACCGCTCCTTTCAACCATCAGCTTTCCAGCTAAACCGATACTGGCATTGGAGTAAGCCCTGACGGTTCCAGGAGCAAATTCAGGTTGCCAGGTCTGGTAATAGGTTTGCAGAGCGCGCTCGTCGCTTACTGAATCAGGCAGCTGAAGAGGAAGACCACCCGCAGTATACGTGACAAGATGCAGTAGTCGAATTTGCTGCCAGGGAATGAACGGCAGTGCCGGCCAGTAGCTGCGCACCGGCTCGTTCAGGTCGGCAATCCCCTGAACTAGAGCATAGCCGCCAGCCAGACCGGTAAACGTTTTACTCACAGAACCCAGTTCAAAAAGGGTATTTTCGGTAACGGGCAGATGCGATTGTAGATCCGCCTGACCATAGCTGAAGGTATGCGCCGTTCCGTTGCAGATGACGCCTACCGACATTCCCGGAATCGTTTCTTTTTCCATCAGCAGATGAATGTTGCGGTCGACAATGCGCTTTATTTCACTGTCAGAAATGAGTTTTTGCGCAGCACAGGCTGAAAAGGTCATCGGCAGGGCAGCAATAACACACCATACGGCAAGGTTAGTTTTCATAGCGATCTACCCTTTGTTATAGAAAAACAGGAGACTGCCCCTGTTACGAAGCTTCTCTGTCACACCTTTTAGATACCATCAGTAATCAACCACATGGCGTGAAGACCACCGGCAACACCTTCAGCAAGAACCGGATGCGCCGCTCTTTTCCACCTGACGCCTTACGTGCTTCTACATCCGCAGTCGGCTCAGCATGCGCAATGAAGCCGCTGATGAACGCGTTTGTCTCGCATACTGCCCGATCTGAGCCGTGAATAAGAGGAGGTCAGCAGAACTAAGGCGTGTCAGAGCGATCCCCGCGCGTCGTGGGATGCGAGATCACAATAAACTCAACGGGAGACCCGGTATCATTTCTGGCCTGATGCGTCGACCCCGGCGGAATTTCCAGCCCCTGTGATGCGCTGATAGCGTGTACCTCACCGTCTAATTCCATTGAAAGTACGCCATCAAGCACAAAGAAAAACTGCCTGGCGACGGAGTGCCAGTGTCGCTTTTCAGCGGTGCCTGGAGGCATTTTCTCATGAATAACAAGCATATCCTGACGGTTTACCAGATACCAGCCGTCGCAATTTTCGCCCCAGACATAATGCTCTGCATTATTCTTTGAAATCATTGTCCTGCTCCTCTGTGCCTGTGACGCCTTGCGCCTCTGAAAGATCGGCGTCTGAAATCTTTATCCCTCACAGAGGCGCTCATTCATTATTTGATTGCGACGCTGAATGGTCAGATTTCATCTGTGCAGCCGTGATAATGCAATACTGATGGACGCCTGCCTGCTGCACCGCTTCCGCATACCTTATTCGACGTGTTTGAAAAGGGGTTCCGGCAGCACCGGCGGAGTGGAATCTTCATAGCGCAGCCAGTTCTGCCACTGGTTATGGATCCGCATTTCAGTCAGAACTAATCTACGATCGGCCGCTAAAACTCCACGAATGGTGCCTTCTCGCCATTTTACGCCGGTAGCCTGTGACGCCTTATCAATCAAGGCGTCCCACGCCTGGTTTTCTGCCTCAAAGGCTTTCAGGGTCTCGCTATCTTGCGCTTCCGAAATAAACTGCCGGGCGGCATTTACATATTTCGCTTCCACTGACTTAACGGCATCGAGTTTGGTCCCCATGCAGTTATTCATATCTATCGTCGTCTGCTGGGGATTGCCAGGACAGGCTATCTCAAACGTTTCGCTATTCTCACTCAGCACGCTGTCGGGCAGCGCGTCGTCGGCATGACCGGGCAGAACGTATCCTGCTAAAAAAATGAGCGTTATAAGGCAACTGCGTCGTGGAGTCATGGCAAAATTTATCGGTAGTTACAGGTCAGCTAACAATAATCCAGCCTGAAGACAAAAAACACACTTCAGAACGAGATTGCGTCATCATCTGCTGCTGGTTGCTGAAGCACCAGCTATGTCAGCCATAACATCATCGGTCTTAAAAGCCCGCGCAAAAGGTTACTGCTCGCCTAAAGCAGGCACCGCCAGGGTGCTAGTTCACTTTTCGCGAATAGCGGACGTTAACCGTTTTAGCCAGGCAGACTGCCCCCGGGAACGAACGCCCCGATGAATGCCTGACGTCGCGGTATCCCTGGCTCCGACAGGGGGCACCGAACTGCCCTTTTAC
This sequence comes from Pantoea sp. KPR_PJ, assembly GCF_041386365.1. NCBI lineage: Bacteria > Pseudomonadati > Pseudomonadota > Gammaproteobacteria > Enterobacterales > Erwiniaceae > Pantoea > Pantoea sp. KPR_PJ. Next base: position 747,144 of record NZ_JABMIK010000001.1, read on the forward strand.
TCGCGGCGGTTACGAACGGGCTGTCGCTATGAAGCAGGAAACAACTGGTAGCACGTCGCAGTGAATCGAAAAATAACTGGATGGCCAGTTGCTGAAAGGCATTGCCCTTGATTAATAACGCGCTGATGTTGGCAAAAGAAAAGCTGGCCAGGTCATTTTTACGTATCATCTGCTACTGGCTATCACTTACTCCCCGGCACTGAGCATGAAAAAGACGTTACAGCGTGTACTGATCACTGGAAACAGCGGCTCTGGCAAAAGCTGGCTGGCAGCGCGTTTATCTCAATGTAAACAGCTACCTGTGACAGATTTGGACACGCTCTGCTGGGAACCGGGGGGATATAGCCAGGCCCGGGAACGAACGCGTGTGCTTCATGATGTGCGGGAGATAGCTCGCCAGGATCGCTGGATCATAGAAGGCGTCTATGGCTGGATTGCCGATCACATTGCACACTGCGCGTCACATATTATCTGGCTGACTCCTGAGCCAGAGGAGTGTGTTGAAAACATCCACGCCCGTGGAATGAGAAATATGGGAACGGCTGCCGATTTTGCAGCGTTGCTGGAATGGGCAGCGTTATATGAAAAACGAACGGGATCGAGCAGCTATCAGGGTCATCTCGCTGTGTTTTCAAAATTTACCCCCGAAAGTCAGATAAGGCTGGCCAGCCGTGACGAGATACAGCAGTTCCTCAGGCAAGTATGAAAAGATGAACGCGAGACTCCTTTTCTCGCCTGAAGGAGATGTTCAACGCTCAGACGCTATTCCACCCCGGCAGCGCACGGTGAACAGGAAAACATTGCTCTGCCGCTTTTCTTCTCTCTGTCACCCCTGTCGGTTACCCTCCTGCCTGAACGGTTTCCCTTTTAACGCCAGCCGGTGAAAAAAACGCCCTGAACATCGTTGCAAGCGACGATCTCTTGGGGCTGACGGAGCGGCATAAAAAAATCCGGAAACAGCACGTTTCCGGATTTGGGTACCGCCAGCATCCTGGCGGGATCGCGGTTAGCAGCTTCAGGCTGCTCTCTTATTCCCGTGCGATGATCATCAGGTGCGCACGCGCAATGCTGCCTCAATCTTGTCGGCAATCCTGGTGACGATGTAGGCAATCACCATATAGAACACGGCCGCAATCAGGAAAGCTTCCAGATAGTAAAAGTTCAGCGCTGCTGTTAATTGTGCCTGAGCAAAGATATCAACCACTTCAATGGCGAACGCCAGCGACAGGGCTTTCATGATCACCATAAAAGCGTTTGCCAGATCGGGGATGGCCGCCACGATAATCTGCGGGAACATCACCCGACGAAACAGTTGTCCTCCGCTGTAGCCAAGCGACAAGGCAGCATCTGATTGTCCGCTGTCAAACGAGTTCAGCGCCCCCTTCCAGACTTCAGCCTGGAATGCCGCTACGCAGGCACTCAGCGCCACAATAATGATCACCCAGTTCGGCAATGAGTGGGCATTCACCTCCACGCCAAACAGCGTGGCAACGACGTGCAGCGCCGGTGGCAGGCCATAATAGGCGAGGAAAATGACCACGACCATGGGGACGCCTTTGAAAGCGATTTTGTAAGCGATAACCAACTGGCGCAGCACCGGCATGCGACGATGCTCAATAAACGCAAACAGCCCGCCCAACAGCGTCGAACAGATAAAGATCGTCACCGCCATCAGCAGCGTTACCGGCACAGCATCAAGAATGCTCCAGAAGTCCGGCAGTAAAACCTCCGCATCAAACATGGTTTTCTCCCTTACTCAGACACTGGTGGTCAACTTCACGCGCGGCGCAGACTTCGAGCTGTACTTCGCATGACGTTGTTCAAAGAGGCGGATAACCAGCCACGCCACCCCGCACAGCAGGGAATAGAGCACGGCCAGCACCAGATAAGTGCCAAACTGATACTGGTTGTAGTCGCGTTCCATGATCAGGTGCGCAGTCGCCATCACATCTGCTGCCCCGATGTACATCACCAGCGCCACGTTATGTATCAGATAGATAATGGCATTACCGTAGCCCGGTAGCGCATAGTGCAGCGCCTGTGGACCAATGACGCGCAGCATTTTCTGGCGGAAACTGTAGCCAAGACTTTCGGTGGCGTCGTGCTGACCGCGCTCAACCGCAAGGTAGGCCGGACGTATCACTTCCGACAGATAACCGCCGTGATAGAGGCTCAGGCCGATCATCGCCGCCACGTTGGCCGAAAAGACGTCACCAAAGCCAATGTGATCGGTAATCAGAGGCATGCCGTAAAAAGCAACAAAGAGCTGCAGCACCACGGGCACGCTGCGCGCGTAAGAAACATAAAGATCGGCCAGCTGGCTAATCACGGGAATACGGCGCACGCGGAAAAACGTCGCGATGAGCGCCAGAAAGAACCCGACAATCATCGCCACAAACATAATGCCGAGCGTCAAAGGCAGCGCCGACAGCAGTTCTGGAATCATGGAGGATAGATTCACGGTGAAACACTCCTGCTAAAAGGGACAGCATGCGCCCGGCTCAACGCCGGGCGCAGTGAATCTGTTACTTCATGTACTTCGTCACATCTTCGCCAAACCATTTCTGCGACAGCTTATCCAGCGTGCCGTCCGCCTTCAGCGCTTGCAGGGATGTGTTGATGTCATCACTAAGCGCCTGATTCTCGGCAGAACGGTGGATCAACACGTAGGTGTTGTTGATTGCCACCGGCTCGCTGGCTTTAATTGCCAGCTTCTGGTTGTCGATGACCGTCTGTTCACCCAGATTTGAAGGCAGGATCAGTGCGTCATATTTACCGTTCTGTACTTCTTTCAGGCGATCCGGGTAAGGCACACCGGCGCTGGATGCTTTGATGGTGATCTTGTCGTTCGGGTTATCCTGCTGCCACTGGGTGACGAACTTATAGACGCCGCCGCCTGCGGTTACCGGCACGATATTCTTACCCACCAGATCTTTCATGCTGTTGATTTGGCTGTCGCTGCGGCTATAGATTTTCATCAGGCTGGCACCAACAGGTGCATCCGGGATCAGGAACTGTTTACTGCGCGCAGGCGCTTTATAATATCCGCCTGTCGCCATGTCATATTTGCCGGTCACCAGGCCGGTTTCCTGCGCGATATCAGCCGCGCCTTCCATCACAAATTTGTACTGGGGCAGTCTGGCGTTGATGGCTCTCAGCACGTCCGGCTCGTAACCCTGCGGCTCATGACCAATCGCACCCCATGACAGCGGTTTGGATTCTGCTGCGGTGGCAATTTTAATGGTGCGTACGGCGTCAGCGACGCTATTGCCGCTGAACAGGGCCAGCGCGATGATGCCCGGCGCGGCCAGGCGGCGTAATATCGTTTTGATTGCAGGCATGTCTTTGATTCCTTTTATTTTAGAATGCTTTTTCTGAGTTGAGGAACTGGGCAAGGCGCGGCAGCGCAGGGTTATCAAACATCTCTGCTGGCGTCCCCTGAGCCGCTACCACTCCCTGATCCATAAACACGATTCGATTCGAAATGCTTTTCGCAAACTGCATTTCGTGCGTCACCAGCAGCGAGGTAATGCCGGATGAGGCCACATCTTTAATCACTTTAAGTACTTCGCCTACCAGTTCAGGATCGAGCGATGAGGTCGGTTCATCAAACAGCATCACCTCCGGACGCACGGCCAGCGCACGGGCGATGCCGGTACGCTGTAGCTGGCCGCCGGATAACTGTGACGGATAGTGATCGAGCCTGGCGCCCAGGCCGACGCGCTCCAGCTCCTGCACCGCGATGTCACGCGCTTGCTGTCTGGTTTTACGCTGAATCACCAGCAGCGGATCCATCACGTTTTCCAGCACCGTCATGTTTTTAAACACGTTAAACTGCTGAAAGACCATGGCGGTGCGCAGGCGGATTGCCTGAATTGCCGCTTTGTCGGGTGACTGATAATCCATGCGGATCTGATCGAGCTGAATCGTCCCGGCTGACGGCTTCGCCAGATAGTTGATGCAGCGCAGCAGGGTGGTTTTCCCGGTACCGCTTGGCCCGATAATTGACACCACATCGCCGCGTTTCACCGACAGATCGACGCCTCTCAAAATGGGATTGCTGCCGTAAGCGAGCGTAATATTGTTCAGTTCTAACATCCGGTGCAGTCCTTATTTATGCAGATCGGCATAGCCAAGCACATGCATCAGACGGTTGGCCCAGCCAAAGATGGCGATAGCGTGGATCAGATCGATAATCTCCTGATCGTTCATACCGACGGCGCGCAGCGCGGCAATGTCTTCCGGCAGGGCTTCCGAAGGTGTCACCGATAAACGACGGGCAAAGTGATAGATCGCCGCGTCGCGTTCACCTAACGCATCCGCTCTGTCGAAATAGACGGCACTGACCACGGCGTCGCTGTCGGCCAGCTGCACATGACGGCGCGCATGCACCACCGCACAGTAGCGGCAACCGTTAACCACAGATGCACCGAGCGCACCCAGTTCACGGTCGGCACGATCCAGCCCTCCTTCCACATACATGATGGCGTTGAACAATCCGGTACGTGCGGTGTAGCTCTCTGGATCGTGTACCAGCGTTCGCACGTACTCTGAAATTTTCTTGTTAGAGGGCGTCACCTTCATCGCATCAAGCTGCGCAGGCGTTGCCCGCTCAACATCCACCGGCGCGATATAGGGATGCCAGTGCAGCGGCTTGAGATTAACTGATGGAATCATGCGGACCTCATCAAACGTAAGCCAGCCGCAACGCGCGTCTGGAAATTAACAAAGGCGATCAGTTCAGAGAGCGCAACAATTTGCGGATTGCTTAAACCCGCCTGCTCCAGCAGGCGAATGTGCTGTTCAGTCGCCCTGATCGGCTGCTGCGTCACCAGGTCAGCGTGGCGAACGATGGTCGCCAGCGGCTCTTCGCTCACCTCGTCGCCGGCAGCCAGCGCCAGCAGCGCTTCCGACGGGTTTAACGTCGCCAGCTGTGCCTGATACGCCTGTTGCAGCGGCGCATCCTGGTTTAACATTGCCATACGCTGGGCCAGCGCCACGCGCAAGTCCGCAGGTAACCCCTGTTCATCTTCCGGCGTCAGCACCGAAAGACGGCACGCTTCTGCGCCTTCTACAAATTCAGGGCGCAGGCGGCGTGTCTGATACAACGCCTCTTCTGGTGTTAGTCCGGCTGCTCGATCAATAGCGTCGCTCACAACGCGTTCTCCTGTTTTAGTCGCGGGGTTGCATCCACCCATTCATCGCCCTGCAATTCAGGGGTGTCAAAAGCCTGTAAGTTGGCGTAGTGCTGCTCGACATCCTCAGCAAACAGTGAGGCAGCAATGCCGCGTACCAGACGATCGGCACCCGCGCTCACTGCCGGAATATCGCCGGAGACTTTGCCGTGCGTCAGCATTGCGGCATCGTTGAAACAGTGGATATGGGCCAGCACGGGACAGGCACCGGGCGTCCGTTCGCGGAACTCAAACGCAGGCCCCAGATCCGGCGCGTCCAGCAGATTATGACGTGGGCTACCCATTTCAGGCTGATAGCGACCGTCGAACCAGCTACGGATGTGGGGAGCAATGGCAGCGAACTCCGGGCGGCCGTGGAAGTCATTGGTGAAGCCGGTGGCAGCGATCAGGAAGTCATAGCGCATCTCGCCCTGAGTGGTGTCAATCAGCAGGCCATTGGCTTCCTCCCTGACCGCGTTGATGGCGCAATCGAGGAAAAAACGCGCATTACTATGACGAGAGACGCGCAGGGTGGATGCACGCGGCGGCGGCGTTTGGGTCGCAGCGGTATATTCAACAAACTTCCACTTCCATGCGTCCGGCAGCTGATGCATGCCATGCACCACGCCCGGGCTGCCGATGCCGGTCATCTTGTTGATACGCGGCATCTCTTTACGACGGATCAGCAGATCGACCGCCGCTGCGCCCTGCTCCAGCGCGGTAGCCGCGTTATCCATTGACGACGCACCTGCGCCAATCACCGCCACGCGTTTGCCCTGCAACGCCGTAAAATCGATCTCATCGGCGGAATGCGCCCAGAACTGGCGATCGACGCCCTGCAGGAAATCGGGTATGGCAAAACCGCCCAGACCTGAACGCCCGGTGGCCAGCACCAGACGGCGTGTGTAGACGCGGCCGGTTTCCGCCCCCTCCAGATCGAGCGCAATGAGATCTTCGGCCTGGGTGATATGGCTGACACGGACGTTGTTTTGTACCGGCAGATTCAGCACCTTGCGATACCAGATCAGGTAATCCATCCACTGCGCTTTAGGGATTTTATCCAGCGCTTGCCAGGCTTCCTGGCCCCACTGCGCCGTGAACCACGCGCGGAAGGTCAGCTGGGGCAGGCCCAGTGCCGGGCCGTGCAGCGTCTTCGGCGAGCGCAGCGTCTCCATGCGCGCAAAGGTAATCCATGGCCCCTCACGGCCTGCGGGCGCGGCGTCATAGGCCATCACATTGTTGATGCCGGTAAACTGTAATTTGGCGAGCGCGGCCAGACCACACATACCCGCACCGATCACCACGACATCGCGTACCGATGCACCCTGACAGGTGCGTTCCGGTACCCAGGATTTGGCGGGCAGTTCGAGAAACTCCAGGTCCTGCTGAAGCTGAGCTTCCAGCGCAGCAAGACCTTTGGCGGCATACGTCATAGAGCGATTTCCCTGGTGTCAGCGATCGCCGGAAAGCGAGCGAAAACGGTTTAAAATGCGTCAATAGTTCAGTCCGCTTCATTATCGTAATAATGCATAATAGGCGGACAATAATCATAAATACGCATAGTAATAGCGAAGTTTTCGCATAATCCTCTTGCGCCAGATCGGAGTCAAGAACAACGCTCAGCAATTGACCAATGGATTTCTTATATCTTATGCCGGAAAAGTTATAAGCGCTGAAAACAGAGGCATTATTGCAAAGACGTCGCGTCCGGATGAATGGCCAGGCGCCCCACTGCAAAGACGGCAGACGAAAAGGGTTCGCTCAGGCAGGAGTCTATTACCCGCCGCCGTCAATCCTGATTAATGATGCGCATAATGCGCGGATGCTCACTGGCTGTCAGCCGTTCAAACCCCGGCAGCAGTTGCGCAGCGGCGTCCGCCAGTGCTTCTACCAGCGCCTGCGCCGCGCTGGTAATCTGGCGCCCTTGTGGGGTGATTACGCCGAAAAAGTAAGGAATGTCTTCCTGAAGCGGACGGATGGCTACTCCTGCCAGCGGCATCCCCCACCCTGTAACCGGTTCGAGGATGGCCACGCCTAATCCAGCCCGCACGCAGCCCAGAATATTCGCCGAGGAGTTGGTCTCGATGGTCTCCAGCAGCGGCGCTTTGACCTTTTTTAACGCTTTTTCATAGCGGCCTCGCAGGCGCTGCGGACTCCAGGGTGCAATCAAACGGCGGCCGGCCAACTGGCTCAGCGACAGCGCATCCTGTGCTGCCAGCTCATCATCTTCCGGTAGCGCAACCACGCACTGCGACTGCCCAATCCAGTGCAGCTCCACCGCATGATGCTCCAGCGGCAAACTGCATACACCGATATCAGCCTCTGCGGTGATCACCGCATGCGCCGTCTGTTCGGCCGATTCACTGATGATTTGCACTCTGTTTTGCAGATTCAGCGCGGCCAGCGCCTGTGGCAGCAATCCGGCCGCCAGCGCGGGCGTAGCCGCAATGCTGAGGGGGCGATGCTGCTGATGCGCAATTTCCTGTGCACGTAAGCGGATCTGCTGCAATGAAAGCAGCGCTTTTTGCACATACTGATGCAGCTGTAACGCCTCTTCTGACGGATGAATGCGTGGGCCATTGCGAATAAACAGGGGATAGCCCAGCGACTGCTCTAACTCCTGAATCAGGCGGGAAACAGCGGGCTGCGAGCGGTTCAACGCTTTAGCCGCTGCGGTCACGCTGCCCGCGGAGATTACCGCTGAAAAAGCTTCCAGCTGACGCAGATCGAGATCATTTAATAAAGTCATCGCGAGCAAAATTCCCTAAATCGTTGATCGTTCCCGATAAAAACCCATCATAGAGAGAGTCGGGTAAATTAGCCACCGTGAGAAAAATCGCGTGCTGGACGCCGTTGACGGGGTTATGCCGTTCACTCAGGCCGGTAAGTGCGTGTTAAAAGGATCACTCTGCCGGACAGGCCACCAGGCTCGCGCGGCGCTGTCGGGAGCGAGACAAGACAGGACTTACGCCTGGTTTTCACCCGGCTCTGCCGTGTCAGAGCCCCGGCGATCTCAGCGCTTGCAGCGAAGAGGGGGAGATGTACCAGACGCGAACAGTGAGGATCTCCGGGTGCAGTTAACGTCGAGGATCTCACTGACGTGTTTCAAGTATGTTGATGATTAAATCGCGAGGGAAAACGGTCTCTCGGGTGTGGATGAGCTCTGATTTTGCCCACCAGCGATGATCGCAAATGACGTCCTTTTCATTGCTGCTCCACCCTGAGCGGTCAGGGTCTACTGTATTTGCAATAATGATAAAGAAACGCTCTTCAGCCAGTACGGTCTCCCCACTCGGTAGCCTCATTGTGAAGGTCCGGGACGCGATTTGCGGCCCGGCTGACGTTCTTTTCAAACCCGTTTCTTCAAATAATTCGCGTAAAGCGGCCTGTTCAAAAGATTCATTTTTTTCAAGCCCACCCCCGGGAGTCGCCCAGTATCTGTCTCCCCTCAGGGCACCGTCCTGGTGACAGAATTTAAAAAGCAGAACATGATGTTCAGGCGAAAGAATGATTAATCGAGACGATTGTCGAATGCGCATATATCTCCCGCAAAAAAAGCCTGAATACGTATTGATATAAACATAAATTGCGTCTGAATCGCTTTACGCGGCTGCTTTTTCTTACCGCTTTGCTCTCACTCAACGTTCGCTGCTCGCCTGTAGCGGACACCGGCCCGCCTGTGATCCCACTCTGAGCCAGAAGCGACCATCTTGAATCAGATTGACTGAGTCACGGGGAGCAGGCCAGCGTAGCCATAATCCGCCGCATTCGCTCGATCATCCGCGTCTGTTTACAGGGATACCTGAATGACGGGAACCAGAGCGTAGCCGTTCCGGCTAATAACAGAACCGGGTGGTCACCCGGTCCCTCTCTCATTCGGCATGTGTCTGGTGTGAGTCAAACTGAACGATATTTATACCTGTGTCATCCCGCCATCCACACAGATTTCTGCGCCAGCGATATAGCTGCTCTCATCACTTGCCAGGAACAGTGCAGCACTGGCAACGTCTTCAGGCCTGCCCATTCTTGATAACGGAATAGCGCTGATTAACTTATTACGTAGTTCTTCAGAGGCTGCAAGCATCATCTCTGTGTCGACGGGACCGGGAGCAACAACATTAATGCGGATGCCACGCGCCGAGAGTTCATGTGTCCATGTGCGGGCAAAAGAGCGCAGAGCTGCTTTGCTGGCCCCGTATACGCCATACCCCGGCGTACCAATCACATCGGCAATCGACCCTATCAAAACGACACTCGCGCCCTCCTTCATCAGGGGAAGCGCTGCCTGCATAGCAAAAAGCGGTGAGCGCACATTCAGGCCGAAAATCGCATCAAAATGGGCCGGGGTAACGTCATCAACCGTCGCGTATTCTGCCATTCCGGCGTTGATGACCAGCACATCTATCTGGCCCGACTCAGTCTTGATTAAATCAACTATCCGCGTCAGTTCGCTTATCTGGCTGACATCCGCACGTAGTGGCCTGGCGATACCCGTCAGGGTGTGGCTGGCGGCTTCCAGCTCCTCATTGCGGCGTGAGGTCAGCCAGGTGGTTGCACCTTCACTGGCAAATCGCTGACTGATAGCCAGGCCAATGCCTTTTGCCCCGCCAAGAACCAGGGCAACTTTATTCGCTAATCGACTCATCTGCTTACTCCCGTCAGGATGGAAAGCAGATAATATAATTTGTATACTTAATAACAATTACGCACTTTAGTAAGTTAAGTGGAATGCAACATTAGCTGAGTAAACTTTGAGCAGCAATACTGCTGACAGAGGTGAATGCAATGCTGATCCCACCGAATGAACACGTCCTGTTGCTGGCAGAACGCTGGCTGAAACTGTTATCCAATCTGGGGCGGGCGCAGGCCACTCTCACAGCCTACCGTAATGCCCTTCGCCATTATTTTGAATTCTGCAGCCAGCACAGTATTGAACCTGAAAAAGCCAGGTTTGAAGATGTGGCTGCTTACATCAGCCCTCAGCTACCCGGTATGCCTTTCCCTGCGGCCAGCGCCACGCTTCAGCTTCGCCTGTCTGCGATCCGACTCTGGTATGACTTTCTCATTTATCTGGACCTCTGCACGGTCAATCCACTGCCCCGATCCGGCCCCCCCGGCATATTGAGTTCCGGCCGGGGACTGATTCCCCGAGTCGTAAAGCTGCCGCGCATTCCTGACGATGTACAGTGGCAGTCTTTCCTTTTTCATGCCGCAGCTTCCCCGCTCCGTGACCGCCTGATGCTGGCATTAACTTACTACGGCGCGCTGCGGCGGTCTGAGATCACCTCGCTGAGAATCGAAGACTTCGATTTCGCACACCGGCTCATCCGCATCCGGGCAGAAACCACCAAGAGCCGGCGGGAGCGTATTGTCTGTTACAGCCCGGCAGTCGTGCCCGTGCTGGCGGCCCATCTTATGCAGATGAAGCAGAGCGGGATCGCCCGGGGTGCCCTGTTCCGTTCCGCGTCCGATCGTAATCAGGGCGCGCCGCTTTCTTTCTGGACCTGGAGCAAAACGGTCCGGAAGTGGGCGCTGGGATCCGGAATGCCTGACATCTCAACCCATACCTTCCGGCACCTGCGGCTGACGCATCTGGCCCGCGCAGGCTGGAAGCTGCACGAGCTCGCGACCTATGCGGGGCACCGCGATCCGGCTACCACACAGATTTATATCCACCTGTCGGGACAGGATCTTGCCGCCAGGATGGCCGGTGCAATTGAAACGGCAGATATCAAGATGGCGAACCTTATTTTCAGCCCGGAGAAATAACATGAGCCCACACACACCGATTGAAAGCAGCTGGCGTCCTTTCGACATGACTGAATACCGGCTTGAAAGGTCTCTGACCTCCGCTGAACGAACGACGCTGGCCAGCTCCGGCAGTCGGTCCGCTATGCTGCGGATGAAGCCTGCGCCTGACTTCATCAGGCCGCTGACAGACATTGCCGCCGGAAGCGGATGCGGTAGCAAAGTCACCGCACTGATCATAGCCAGACTGCTGCGAGAAATGCATGTATCCGGTACTCCCTGCTGGTTCTGGCCGCAGGAACGCTGGCTGACGCTCTGCCGGGAAATCCGAGAGGGCCGCCCGTTAATGGCCGCCTTTACATGGCATCTGGCGGGCTTTCATGATCCGCTCAGCCTCCCCAATATACGCAAACCCGCCCTCTACGCCTCTGCCATCTTCGGCCAGGCTTTTTATCATCAGGAGCTGGACCGGCTTACGGATACGCTGACGTCGCTGGGTTATGCCCCGGCCAGCCAGAAAAATCATGTATCAGGCATACTGGCCACGCTGATGATTATGAACCGGGATCCAAGGCTGGAGACGTTTACGCCTGAACTCCTCTGGCGCGCGCAGAGCGGGACAGACAAGGGGATATCCCGTTACGTCGGCCGCGTTTCACACGCACTTGCCGCGCTGGGCATTTTCAGCGCCCCGATGAGGATGCGAAACTACACGAAATGGTATGAAAAGCCGGTAGAAGGAATCAATCCGGCTTGGGTGCACTGGTGCCGGCGCTGGCGGGAAACGTCAGTGCTCAGGCCGCGCACCCGCGAAACCCAGTACAGTTTTGCTCTACGCTGCGGCCTCTGGCTAGCCCGGGAGCATCCGGAGGTGCGGGAACCGGCAGACTGGACGATGGAGACCTGCGCCAGTTTCATCGCGGCGGTAGGCCGGATGAACGTGGACGAACTGCAGCTGGGCACGGAAAGAGGCACCCGGAGGTCGGTGCGCTCCGGCGAGCCCATGATGCCGCATTCCAGGGCGAATTTTATCTATTCGCTGCGCCGTTTTATGATCGATTACGAAAACTGGGGCTGGGGTCGCCTGCGCTTCAGCCCTGCCCGTCATCTTTCCACACCGGACACGCCCCTCTTCCGGCGCGGCGTCAATCCCCGGGTAATCGACGATCCGGTCTGGCTCAAGCTCATCTGGGCAAGCCTCAATCTGCGTCAGGAAGACCTGCTCACTGAAATACATTATCCGCTTGCCATGCTGCAGGCGATGGCCGTCATCTGGACCCATGCGGGGGTGAGGAAGAACGAACTGCTCCGTCTGACCACCGGGTGCATCGCGCTGCAGGCGGACGATATCGTGAAGGACGACGGTAGTATAATCCCGGCAGGAACCCTGTGCTACCTGCATATCCCTGCCGGAAAAACCTCAAAAGCCTTTGCTAAACCGGTGGCGGCTGTGGTGAAAAAATACGTCGACATCTGGCTGAATGAACGTCCGGCAGAACAGGCTTTGCTCGCCGACGAGCGGACCGGTGAGAAAGTCCGGCTTCTGTTTCAGTACCGCGGTAAGCCTGCCGGCGGTGGCATTCTTAACCGCACGCTGATACCGATGCTTTGCGCGCGCGCGGGCGTGCCGTCAGAAGACAGCGGCGGAACGATAACCAGCCACCGGGGGCGGGCCTCAGCGGTGACCGCGCTGGCCAGCGTCCCGCAGGGCATGTCGCTGTACGAGCTGATGCAGTGGGCGGGCCATTCAACGCCTCAGTCCACCATGCATTATCTGCGTATTCGCCCGACTCAACTGGCAGCCTCGTTCGTCAAAGCAGACAGGGTCGCTCACATGATAAGCGTGCTGATTGACCACGATCCCGAAGCCGCCAGCCTGACCGGACCCGCGAAGTATTATGATCTGGGCGATTCGTACTGCACGAATCCCTTCTGGAGCAGCTGCCCTCACCGGATGGCTTGCATTGGCTGTGATTTTAACCTGATGAAGGAAAGCGCCCGTGGTCTGATACTCGAGAGTAAGTCATCAATCAAGCGTTACCTTGAAGAAGTTCCGCTTACGCCTGATGAGAAAGCTATCGTAGAGCAGGACGCTGAAAAAGTTGAAATGGCGCTGAAAAAGCTAAGTTTAAAGCCTGACAAATAATTCAAGCTGAATTGTCTCGAAGACGGACGTGACAATTCATAAAATTTCGTCACCCGATGGGGAGCGCACCACTGACTTTTAAGTTATGACAAAAGAAGGTATGACTTTTAAGTAATGACTTAAAGGTAAAATGGATGATTTCAGGGTATGACATTAGGGTATACCCGGCCAAATTTTTACGCTTTGTGGGAATCACATAGGATTTTCAACAGAATTCACGTAGCGCGATCATTTCATGAAGATGCTAAATGTCCGCTATGAGCGAAAAGCAGACGTTGCCCGCCGTTAGCCAGCGGGCAACATAATAACCAGCTATTTACGCAACAGGCGCAGGCCGTTTGCCACAACAAGCAGACTTGCACCCACATCGGCAAATACAGCCATCCACATGGTTCCCATGTCGGCAATGGTCAGGGCCAGAAATATTGCTTTGATGCCAATTGCCATAACGATGTTCTGAACCAGAATGCTGTAAGTCTGTTTTGAAAGCCGGACAAAGGCAGGGATTTTACGTAAGTCATCGTCCATCAGGGCAACATCAGCGGTTTCGATGGCGGTATCGGTGCCCATCGCGCCCATAGCAAAGCCGATATCGGCGCGAGCCAGCGCCGGCGCATCATTGATGCCGTCGCCTACCATGCCAGTGGTACCCTGAGCCGTAAGTGTTTCAATGGCGCGCAGTTTGTCCTCAGGCAACTGGTTACCCCGGGCTTCATCGATACCGACCTGAACGGCAATGGCCTGCGCTGTACTCGAATTGTCTCCGGTCAGCATGAGTGTCCGGACGTCCAGACCGTGCAGCTGGCTCACCGCTTCGCGACTGCTTTCTTTGACTGTATCTGCCACTGCAAACAGCCCGAGTACCTGATGACTGTCACAGAGCAGGATGACCGTTTTACCAGCGGACTCCAGTTCCCTGAGCGTCGCCCTGACAGTCTCCGGGCAGCTGCTCGTTTCTTCAGCCAGTCTCAGATTCCCGAGGCTGTAGGTTCTGTCATTGATGACACCCCGCACCCCGCGGCCCGGCAGAGCTTCAAAGCGCTCAACGTCATAACGCTGCGAACCCTCTAATGCTGCCGTCACGGCCTGCGAAACCGGATGATCGGAGTAACCCGCCAGACTCGCAGCCAGTCTGCGGCCTTCATCTTCGGCAACCCAGGTATAGATAATCACATCCGTTTGTACAGGTTTACCGTGCGTCAGCGTGCCAGTTTTGTCGAGCGCCAGCCATTTCAGTTTTCTGCCCTCTTCAAGATAAATGCCACCTTTAATCAGGATCCCCCGGCGGGCTGCCGCCGTCAGGCCGCTGACGATAGTTACTGGCGTGGAAATGACGAGCGCGCAGGGGCAGGCGATAACCAGCATGACAAGCGCCTTATAAACCCACTCGTGCCAGCTTTCACCTGCCATCAGTGGCGGGAGGATGGCAACCGCAACCGCGATTGCAAACACCACGGGGGTATAAACCTGTGCAAAGCGGTCAACAAAGCGTTGCGAAGAGGCTTTTGCCCCCTGGGCCTCCTCCACGGCATGAATGATGCGTGCGAGTGTAGTATTTCCGGCAGCAGCCGTTACCCGGTATTCAAAACCACCGGAGCCGTTAACCGTCCCGGCGAAAACCGGATCGCCTTCTCCTTTTTCGATCGGCAGGCTTTCGCCGGTAATGGGTGCCTGATTGATGCTGGTCCTGCCTCGGACAACCCTGCCGTCAAGGGCGATACGCTCACCCGGTTTTACCCGGACCACGCTGTCAAGGGGTACAGATCTGGCATCTGCCACTGTCCAGGAACCGTCCGGCTGCTGAATCGTGGCTGTTTCAGGCGTCAGCGTCATCAGGGAGCCAATAGCATTGCGGGCGCGGTCAAGAGACTTCGCCTCAATCAGTTCCGCGATCGTGAACAGCACCATTACCATGGCGGCTTCCGGCCACTGCCCGAGCGCCAGCGCCCCGGTTACAGCAATGCTCATCAGGGCGTTAATATTCAGATTGCCGTTACGCAGCGCAATCCAGCCCTTTTTGTAGGTAGACAGGCCGCAGGCACCAACAGCGGCCAGGGCCAGAACTGCTTCCAGCCATTCCGGCATGCCTGTCCAGTGCATAGCTTCGGCGGCCGCTGCCGCAACGCCGGCCAGTGCCAGCGGCCACCAGGGATTTTTCTTTTCCTCAGTAGCCGCGTGCCGCCCGCTGCTGTCAGAGAGCTCAGGTTCAAAGCCCAGCGAACGAATGGCGGCCAGAACCGGCTCCAGCGTACCCGGTGCATGAACGACCGTCAGAACGCGCTGCATAAGGTTAAAATCCAGCTCCTTAACGGCCGACATACCGTCCAGCTTTTTACGGATCATGCCCTCTTCTACCGGGCAGTCCATCTGCCTGATGCGGATGCTGGTACGCACTCCGTCAGCGGTCAACTGCTGTGCCTGCAGCTCACCGGAAGTGACAGCCGCAGGTGCGCAGCAGGAACCGCAGGCGCTTTCCGCTTTGCTGCCTGAACAACTGATGCCGGCAGGCCGGGTGACTTTATCAGCCAGTTCCGGGTCAAAACCCAGAGAGCGCACCGCCTGTAGTACCGGCTCCAGTGCCTGCGGCGAGTGGGTCACGGTAAGTACCCTCTGCATCAGATTGAATTCAAGCTCACTGACGTCAGACAGTTTTGTGAGTTTTTTACGAAGCAACGTCTCTTCCGTCGGGCAGTCCATCTGCACGATGCGCAGACGTGTCTGAACGCTATCGCTCCCGTCGCGTTCTGCCACTGGCCCGGAAGGCTGACTCAGACTCTCCGATGAACAGCAGCTTCCGGCACTACAACAGTCCGGTGAGGCATCAGCCATTTTTTGCGAAGTTTTTCCGGAGGCGTCTGCCGTGGCAGCAGAGGTATAGCTGACGGATGTCCGCTCTCCGGACGCGGCAGAACCGCACTTGTTATTACTACAGCAGTCACTCATGTTTTTATCTCGTTCATAGCATATACTGGCATTAAAGACCCTGAAGTAACTACAGGGTCAAGTGTACAAGGAAAAAGTTATGAAAATTGGCGAACTGGCCCGGCAGGCAGGCTGTCCGGTAGAGACGGTGCGTTATTATGAGCGTGAGGGGCTGCTGCAGGCAGCATTACGTGACCAGGCAAATAACTACCGTCACTATGACAGTGCCCATCTGGAAAGACTGATGTTTATCCGCCGCTGTCGGGCGCTGGATATGACCCATGAAGAAATCCGGGTGCTGCTGCAGGCACGCAGTCAGCCTGATGCAGATTGCGGTATGGTTAACGACCTGATAAACGAGCACCTTCTTCATGTACAGGCCCGTATTCGTGAACTTAATATGCTGGAAACGCAGTTGTGCGAGCTGCAGAGTCATTGTAACGCCAACCGTGCAACGCGCGACTGTGGCATTTTGCGCGAACTGGAGCAGGCAGATGAGTCGGATGATGTCCTTCCCGTTATTTCTTCTGGCCATCTTGCCGGCAGCCATCCGCATTAATTTTTTAAGAGCAGGCTCTGTAACGAGCCGTTTTAATTAAAAGATAACGTCCGCTTCTGGCACAGAGCGGACATGCTGACTGAGCTGGAGGTCCGCTATGAGCGAGGAGCGGACCTTGATCGATTACAACTTATTTATCGACGTACTCTATATCTGACCTGCAAGATAAAAAACCACCAAAAATATATGTTTTACCGAATGTATAGTTGCTCGCTACCCCCTACTTAGCGATACTGCTCACTGTTTGTTAAACAGGAGTTGTAATGCTTCAGCTTAATCCTCTACAGCTTTTCAAAACGCTTTCTGACGAAACACGGCTCAGTCTGGTGCTGTTGCTGCGGGAAAAGGGAGAACTTTGCGTCTGCGAACTCACAACTACTCTCAGAGAATCTCAGCCAAAAATTTCCCGTCATCTTGCGTTACTCCGGGACGCCGGTCTGCTTATCGACAGGCGTGATGGCAAGTGGATTCATTACCGACTGTCACCTCATATGCCCGTCTGGGCGGCAGCTGTAATTGAACAGGCTTATCTGTGCCAGCGGGATGACATCCTGCAGCTCAGCCAGCAGGCTGAGCGGGACAATGTAACCACCAACGGCAAGCCAATCTGCATTTAAATTTTTTAACTATTCATATGTGTTTTCCCATATGTATATTTTTAAGTTCTCTGCGCCAGGCCTGACAGGTGCAGTATTAAAGGAGAGTATATGTTTCTGGCGGGTGCGATTTTTGTTCTGACGCTGGTACTGGTTATCTGGCAGCCGAAAGGACTGAGTATTGGCTGGAGTGCCGTTATCGGGGGCGCTCTGGCGCTAATGACCGGCGTGGTGCATATCGGTGATATTCCTGCCGTATGGCAGATTGTCTGGAATGCGACGGCCACGTTTATTGCGGTCATCATCATCAGCCTGCTGTTAGATGAGTCCGGCTTTTTTGAGTGGGCAGCACTCCATGTTTCCCGCTGGGGAGGCGGCAGAGGAAGACTGCTGTTCACCTATATTATTCTGCTGGGCGCGGCAGTGGCATCGCTGTTCGCCAATGACGGCGCGGCGCTTATCCTGACGCCAATCGTTATTGCCATGCTCCTGGCGCTGGGCTTCAGTCCGGCTGCCACGCTGGCATTTGTAATGGCAGCGGGCTTTATCGCTGACACTTCCAGCCTGCCGCTAATCGTGTCGAACCTGGTCAACATCGTCACGGCGGACTTCTTTAAGCTGGGCTTCAGTGAGTATGCTTCCGTCATGGTGCCGGTGAATATTGCTTCCGTGGTGGCTACGCTGGTGATGCTGCATCTGTTTTTCCGCAAAGAGATCCCGGCAACCTATGACCTGGCGAAGCTGAAAGCGCCAGCGGAAGCTATACGCGACATGCGCACCTTTCGGGCCGGATGGTTTGTTTTACTTCTGCTGCTGGTCGGATTTTTCGGCCTTGAGCCCCTTGGAGTACCGGTCAGCCTGGTAGCAGCGGTAGGGGCGTTTGTTCTCTGGCTGGTTGCCCAAAAAGGACAGGTTATCGACACCCGCAAAGTGCTGAAAGGCGCGCCCTGGCAGATAGTCATTTTCTCGCTGGGCATGTACCTCGTGGTATATGGCCTGCGTAACGCCGGCCTGACGGATTACCTCTCTGCTGCTTTGAACCGTTTTGCTGAGCACGGCGTCTGGGGTGCCACACTTGGCACCGGCTTCCTGACTGCGGCACTCTCTTCCGTAATGAACAACATGCCTACCGTGCTGGTTGGCGCGCTTTCGATTGACGGCAGCACGGCTCAGGGTGTGGTGAAAGAGGCAATGGTATACGCCAACATCATCGGCTGCGATCTCGGCCCGAAAATCACACCCATCGGCAGCCTGGCGACACTGCTGTGGCTGCACGTGCTGGCTCAGAAAAACATCACCATCAGCTGGGGCTACTACTTCCGCGTGGGCATTGTGATGACCCTGCCGGTACTTTTTGTGACGCTGGCGGCGCTGGCCCTGCGCCTGTCTTTTCAACCTTAACCCCGGGGCTGCGTCTGTGCAGCTCCTTAACGGAGTACCGTTTATGACTGATATCACTATTTATCACAATCCGGCCTGCGGAACGTCCCGTAATACTCTGGCGCTTATCCGTAACAGTGGCGTGGAGCCAACAGTGATTTTGTATCTGGAGATGCCACCATCCCGCGACGAGCTTAAAAAGCTGATAGCTGATATGGGTATTAGCGCACGCGCCCTGCTGCGCAAAAATACAGAGCCGTATGAGCAGCTGGGGCTGGCAGAAGACCGGTTCAACGATGATGAACTGCTGAATGCGATGCTGGCTCACCCTATCCTCATAAACCGCCCCGTGGTTGTGACGCCGCTCGGCACAAGACTCTGTCGTCCGTCTGAAGCGGTTCTGGACATTCTGCCTGACCCGCAGCAGGGAGCATTTACGAAAGAGGACGGCGAAAAAGTCATTGATGAACACGGAAACCGGATGAGCCACTGATTTTTTCAGTGTGCTGCCGGCAGGAAGGGAGACGCAAAAACAGAAGCCGGCAGATGCCGGCTTTTTTCATATACTGCGCTGATTAACCCGCTCAGAGAGCTGCGCGGTACTTTCTTTCCTTTCGCTGTAGCGATCGGTCAGGTAGTCACTGCGCCCGCGCGTCAACAGAGTGAACTTCATCAGCTCCTCCATTACGTCCACGATGCGATCGTAGTAAGGCGAAGGCTTCATGCGACCATCTTCATCAAATTCAGCCCAGGCTTTTGCCACGGATGACTGATTCGGGATAGTAATCATACGCATCCAGCGCCCCAGAATGCGCATCTGATTAACTGCGTTGAAAGACTGCGAGCCGCCGCTGACCTGCATGACAGCCAGGGTTTTTCCCTGCGACGGGCGAACCGCACCTGACGTCAGCGGTATCCAGTCAATCTGCGCCTTCATGATGCCGGTCATAGCGCCGTGACGCTCCGGGGAGCACCATACCATGCCTTCCGACCAGAGAACCAGTTCGCGCAGTTCCACAACTTTGGGATGCGTTTCAGGGGCATCATCAGGCAGCGGCAGACCGGACGGATTAAAAATTTTGACCTCTGCACCCATTGCCGTCAGCAGCCGGGCGGCTTCTTCCGTCGTCAGCCGGCTATAAGATCGTTCCCGCAGCGAGCCGTAGAGCATCAGAATGCGGGGCGGGTGCGCCACTTCTGCAGCCCTCAGCTTATCTTCCGTCAGCGGCACGTCCAGGAGTGAAGTATCAACATTTTTCAGGGTATCGTTCATGTTATTCACAATGAGGTCTCTTTGTGAGTCGTCGCGGGTGACAGGCTGCAGCTACTGCCTGCGCAGCATTCCTCTGTAAGAAAGGCCATCAGTTGTTCAAGCTGCGTATAGCAAGGTCTGCAAAACAAGGTACGGCTCTGCCGTTCCTGGCTGATCAGGCCCGCGGACATCAGCGCCGAAATATGATGACTGAGCGTGGAGGGCGGAATACCGAGGCGCTTCTGCAGAACACCGACTGGCAGGCCGTCATGACCCGCTCTCACCAGCTCCCGGTATACGCTAAGACGGGTCGGGTGCCCCAGCTCCCGAAGCGCATTTGCTGCTGTTTTTAAATCCATACGCCCTCCTTGAACTATATTTCCAGAATAATAGAAATATAATCAGCGTCAAATATTTTTCCCCGGAATGGATGGCTCGCCCTTATCCCGGTTCGGTCCAGCAGAGGAAGGATGACGACGCCAGATCACTATGGAAATCGCCGTGATGAACAGGGTAAGGATGGCAGATAAAAGCAGCGTGCCGGGTGTGCCGTATTGCTCCAGCAGTATGGCGTAAACTGACGGCGCGAGCGCCGCGAGCAAAAAAGCGGGTGACAGCAGTAAGCCTGTTTTACGGGCATACTGCTGCGGATCAAACAGCACAAGAGGCAGGACGGCCTTAATGATCGTACTCAGTCCGTTTACAGCCCCGTAACTCAGAATAAAGATGGCTGTAGCCACCGGGGTAACATTCCCTGCAAGGCCAACCAAAAAGCATAATGGCAGAATAATGCCGGTAAACAGGCTCAGACGGATCGCTGAAGTACGTGCACCGGAAGCCACGTCCAGCAGTCTGGCGCTCACCTGTCCCATCCCCCACAACATACCCGCTACGGCGGGCATACCATAAGCGGCCAGTATCTGAGGAAAATGAGCGGACACGCCGGTGGAAACAAAGCTTATCAGCGCTATCAACGTGGCGTACCACAGGCCGCTGATAAAGGCTTTCCGGTCTTCTGCTGGTCCGATCGCCTGAAGAGCGGGCTGCCCGGCAACGGGAGGTTGACGCCGATAACCTGCCGGAACGGTGGTCAAAAAAAGCAGGCTGACAATGCCTGCACAGCCGTAAACGATAATGGCATGCCGCCAGTCGGTAAAGTGCAGTAGCGCAGCGCCAGCAGGCCAGAACGCGACTGACGCGAGACCACCCAGCAGTGTGACCAGGGTGATTGCCCGGCGGGCCTCTGCGCCTGCAATTTCTACAAGCAGCGCAAATGCGGCATCATACAGGGCAAGTCGCATGCCAGCTCCCATCAGGAGCCAGACGGCAACCCACGATGTGGTTGAATGGGTAAAAGCCATCAGAAAACAACCGAGGACTATGACGAAGGTTCCCACCATCATTACCGTACGCCCGCCGGTACGTGCTATAAGGGGGCCGGTAAGTGGCGAGACAAGCCCCATAACAAGCATGGCAATAGTCAGCCCGGAGAATGTCACAACTGGTGACCGGCCTGTCTCCGACATGATGGCGGTCCCGAAGACCCCCGGCATATAGAATGTGATACCCCAGTTGATTAGCTGCGTCATGCCAATGCAGAAAATGGTGCGGCCTGTCAGATACCCGTCAGTCAACCCGTGCTCTCCGGAAATGTGGCGTCGCCCTGCCCGAGCGTACGCTGCAGGATGACCGTATCAAGCCAGCGTCCGTGCTTGAAGCCCACAGATCTGAGCGTTCCTGTAATGCTGAAGCCTGCCGCGCGATGCAGGGCAAGAGAGGCGCTATTTTCGCTGTTTCCAACTACGGCCACGAGCTGGCGAAAGCTACGGTCCTCTGCCCATGTGACCGCACTCAATAACAACTTTTTTCCGATCCCCTGGCCCTGAAAATTGGGGGCAATATATACAGAATTCTCCAGGGTGAATCTGTAGGCACACCGTTCCCGGTAGAGTGACAGGTAGCAGTATCCGCGGACATTGCCGTCCTCAACAGCCACAAACCAGGGCAGTCCTGCTGCACGCACCTTTTTCAGGCGGGCTGTCATTTCAGCCGGATCCGGCGGTTCAGTTTCAAAAGTGGCGGTGCCATGCAATACGTGATAAGCATAAATCTGCTGGATGGCAGGAATATGTCGTTCATCTGCTTCGGTTATTTCCATCGGTACGGCTCCTTCTGCGGTCATAAGCAGAGACTAACCGGAATGAACAATTTCAGACAGGCAGCAGGACTTATCAGCGGCATAAGGAAAATTTTGGCATGGCAAACCTGAACCTCGATCACCTGGCTACTTTCAGACTGGTCGTCAGCCGGGGCAGTTTCTCCGGGGCGGCTGAAGCACTTGGTCTGTCGCAGCCGGCAGTGAGCCTGCATATAAGACAACTGGAGCAGGCGCTTCAGGTCCGGCTTATTGAGCGAACCAGCCGGGGAGTAAGGCCCACGCCAGCCGGGCTGACTCTCGTTGAGCACAGCATGAAAATTGATGCAGTGGTAAGTACAGCAGTTGAATCGGTGTGCCAGCATTCTGATGAGATAACCGGCACTGTTACTGTTGGCACAGGCGCAACGGCCTGTATTCATTTACTTCCCCCCTTACTACAGCAACTGCGGCAGGCCCATCCCCTGCTGAAGGTGGACGTACGCACAGGTAACACTTCCGATATAGTGCGGGGCGTGGAGGAAAATCGTATAGATATTGGCCTGGTGACTCTGCCAGCTGCAGGTAAAAACCTGAGCATCATCCCGCTGGGTACGGATGAGTTTGTTGTCATCATGGAAAAGGATGCATCAGAGCCGAGTGCGAAAATATGGAATCCGGGCGCTTTGTTGCCGCTGCCGCTGATTATCTTTGAACCGGGAAGCGGGACACGCGCCCTGATTGACCAGTGGTTCCGGGAGACGGGACATATTGCCTGCCCGGTCATGGAGCTTGGCAGTATCGAAGCTATTAAAAGAATGGTCCGTGCCGGTCTTGGCTACAGCATTGTTCCCAGAATGTCCGTTGCATGCATTGAGGAAAGATCGGGGCTCGATCTTTACTCTGTGACGCCCTCTCTTCACCGGACTCTCGGGACAGTCATGCGGGAAGACCGGATTGTAAGCAGAGGTATCAATGAAGTGCTGAAAAACCTAAACAGCAGTTTTGCAAAAAACGAAATCAGATAAATATTCTTCGATATCTAAACCGGACAGGTCTACTCTCTCCGGCGAAGTATCACTACAGCTTTTACCAGCTACCAACGTCCGCTTCTGGCACAAAGCGGACATACGCAGAAAAGCAACTCATGAACGAGCATCAGCGTCTTCCATTATCGCTTTCACTCTTAAAATGGTCTGCCGTGTGGTGTCAAATTCGCGGGCGATCGCGCTGATACTCTTCCCTTCACTAAGACGCAAGAACACCGCTTTCTTTTGTTCGTCATCCAGAGCCGGCGGGCGGCCGAAACGCTTTCCGGATGCCTTAGCCCGCGCAATACCAGCATGTGTACGTTCAAGTAGCAGATCGCGCTCAAATTCAGCAACCGCCGAGATTACCTGCATTGTCATCTTTCCGGCCGGACTGGTGAGGTCTACCCCTCCCAGCGCCAGGCAGTGTACCCGTATTTCTGACGCAGAAAGTAGCTCAACGGTTTTTCTGATATCCATGGCGTTTCGCCCGAGGCGATCCAGCTTCGTTACGATTAAAACGTCTCCGTTTTCCATTCGATCAAGGAGACGCATAAATCCAGGGCGTTCAGCAGCCGCGACTGAACCACTTGTGTACTCTTCAATCAGTCGCTGGGGTCTGATGGCAAAGCCAGCCGCTTCGATTTCACGACGCTGGTTTTCAGTGTTCTGTTCGAGGGTCGATACCCTGCAGTAGGCAAAAACTCGTGACATGTAGTTACTTTATGTACGAAATAGGTGTACTTATTATAGCGTATGTCCGAAATTAAAAACACTAACTTTCGGACAGACTATATTCTACATGTACGAAACCGGTCGGTTTAGTATAAGTACTGGTATTAACTAGACATACAGTACCTCCTTTCTGTTCAACCTATCCAGACACAGCAGCACTGATAAAATTTGTAGATTTTCCATTCCACATAAACGCTGATATGAGCTATCGGGTTATGACGACGCTGGAAGCGATGTCGCCTGCGGTAGAGATATACAGTATCGATGAAGCTTTTCTCGATCTGAGCGGCGTCAGCTTCTGCCAGCCGCTTGAGGACTTTGGTCACGATGTCAAAGATCGCGTCTGGCGTGAGACACATCTTCGCGTCGGCGTCGGCATCGCGCCAACTAAAACTCTGGCGAAACTGGCTAACTACGCGGCAAAAAAATATCCGGGTACGAAAGGCGTTGTCGATCTTTCGCAGACGGAGCGGCAGCGCAAACTAATGGCGCTGGTGCCGGTCGAGGAGGTGTGGGGCGTGGGGGACCGGATGAGCAAAAAGCTCCATCAGTTAGGCATCAACACGGCACTGCAGCTGGCGGAAAGTTCAACATGGGTCATGCGCAAACATTTTAATGTCGTACTGGAGCGTACGGTACGCGAGCTGCGTGGAGAGCCCTGCCTTGAACTGGAAGAGGTGGCAGCCAAACAGCAGATTGTCTGCTCACGTTCGTTTGGTACGCGCATCACGGATTACAACGAAATGCGGCAGGCAGTCTGCCAGTATGCGGAGCGCGCGGCAGAAAAGCTGCGCCAGGAAAAGCAGTACTGCCGTCAAATCGCCGTGTTTGTTAAAACCAGCCCCCACGCTGAAAACGAGGCCTGTTACGGTAATCAGGCATCGGGACAGCTGCTGACGCCGACGAACGATACGCGCGATATTGTCCGGGTGGCAACGGACGCCCTTGATCGCATCTGGCTCGACGGTTATCGCTATATGAAGGCAGGAGTGATGCTGGGAGATTTTTTTAGCCAGGGTGTGGCACAGCTACAGCTGTTTGATCCCTGCGGGCCACGCGCGAACAGCGAGGCGCTGATGCAGGTTATCGATCGCATTAATCAACAGGGCAGGGGCACGCTCTGGTTTGCCGGACAGGGAACGGAGAAACGCTGGGCGATGAAACGAGAAATGCTGTCACCCGCCTACACCACCCGCTTTGCCGATCTGCCTGTTGTGAAGTAACCGAGCGAACGCCATAAAGGGTGCAACGCACCGTTACTGCTTTTTCGCCCCTGCCGACGCGCGCACGCCCAGATTGTGCATCGTCGGCTCTGCGCCGACACGGGCTGAAGGAAGCTCCCGGCATACTTCGGCCAGCGCCAGCGCCAGCGCCTGCTGGCGATCGCTGTCTGTTTCTGTCATAGCCATCACTTTCAGGCGATTCGCCAGCGATGCGCCTGAAATAGAGGCGTTTTGCTCAAGCAGCGCAGCAACGGCTTCGCCAGTCACATAATCAGTCAGTTTTTCAATTTTACTTCTGTACATACCCGCATCTCTTAATACAGTGTTTTACCTGCTGGACAGATTAGAACCCTGAGGGCGAATATTCTGCCTGACAGGCTCCGCGGTAAATCATGCTGCGGTCACGCCATGAATGCCATGGCAGGTCGGCAAATCAGGCTCAACGACCAAATAACAGACCAATTAATTTCTGATAATG
The DNA here is from genome assembly GCF_041386365.1 of Pantoea sp. KPR_PJ. Classification (NCBI taxonomy): domain Bacteria; kingdom Pseudomonadati; phylum Pseudomonadota; class Gammaproteobacteria; order Enterobacterales; family Erwiniaceae; genus Pantoea; species Pantoea sp. KPR_PJ. The sequence goes on from NZ_JABMIK010000001.1 coordinate 772,519, forward strand.
CTGTTGTTCTTCAGGATGGGTAGCCTGCTCAAGGCGAGTCAGCAATTTGGCACAGAGTGTTTTCCGGTTAAGGGCATCACCTGCACGCAGGATCTCTACCACGATCTGGCCCAGGGTTTCCTGCTCGGTAGGAAGAACGGCTTTATTAAAATATTGGGCAATATCACTGGATGTGGTCGAAGTGGTATCGTTCTGGCGCATAAGCAACCCTTACTTGTTCGCGTGATTAAAATATGGTCAGTTAAGCCAGCGTTAAAGTTATACAATTTTTTTATGCTTGTACAGGATTACATGTGCGCTTTCGCTTAATTTTTATCTTCCTGTTTCCGTTCAGCAATAACAACGCGTTACGTTAAAACCGGGGTCAATAAAAAGCGAGTCTGTACAGATTTCCGGTACTAAAAAAAGGCTGAAGCAAAATTAATGTTCAGGTAGCACGCCAAGAGATCGGTTTAAGCCAGGTCCAGCATCAGCTAAACGTTGCGGGCGCGCAGAGAAATCAGTGTAATTTGTCCATCAGCAAGCGAATGGCGCGTTCACAGGCGGCCTGGATTTCTGGATCGCCAGAGCGACGGCCCGTCCGGTAGAGTGCGCCGATAATTTCCTGCAGAGGAAGTGACTCGCCAGGCTGCAGAATTTGCGTGACGACACGGCCAAGCAGGGCATAAATTTCATCGTTATCAGCAGGCCCATTATGCTGCAATCTGCCTCCTGAAACGCGTTAAAAGCAAGACGATCATCATTTTAAGCGCATTATCTCTGTTACGGTTTAGTCCAAAAGGGCACAGAAAACTGTCGCTTCAGGTAGAACGATCTGCGCACCTTATATTTAGGAAACGTTTATTTCCTAATATGGTAAATAAACTAATCCAGAATACTGAGGAGCATCTTAATCGTTTCTGCTCCATTAGTCACATCCTGAACTTTACCTACTACGCGCATACCAAATGCCACACAGAGTAGTAAACCCGCAGCGGTTTCCGCGTTCAGCGCAGGAGAGACGGAGCCATCTTCCTGGCCCTGCTCGATCAGTGAGACCAGAAAGTTGCGGTTACGCAGTACGGCCTGACGCACCAGTTCGGAAAGATTGTCGTCCAGGCTTTGTAGCTCAACGGTACTGCCCACCACCAGGCAACCGCGGCGCCCTTCGATCTCGACGGCAGAGTCGAGGTAAAACTGCAACAGCTCTGCTATACGCGCTCTGCCGTCTGGACAGTGCTGCAGGCGCAGGCGCAAATCCGCATTCCGCACCGAAATATAGCGCTCAAATACGCGTAAAAACAGGGTGCGCTTGTCTTTAAACGCTTTATAGATACTGCCAGCGGTGAGGCCCATCGCCTCGCTAAGATCGCTGACCGATGAGGCATGAAAACCTTTCTGGCGAAAGACGATCATGGCGTTATCGAGGGCTTTGTCCGTATCGAAGGCTCTGGGCCTGCCGCGTTCTTTAGCGGGAGCGGCGGGTATCTTGGGTAGCGTCATAGATAAAATTAATAGCCTGTTTACCGCCAAATTACCATAAGCACAGCGCGCCGTGAAAAATAAAAAAACAGTTTTCTGTAAAGCGAAACAAAATGCCTTATCCATCAGAGAGTGCATGCAGCCAGTAAACGCACAAAAGAATAATTTTTACTGGCTGACAGGCGCTGGCGCAAAAAGGGGAGCCGGGGGCGTCTCAGAAATTTCAGATACGCAGCGTGAAATCAGGCCATCGCCCGGCGGCTGGTTTAGGCTGAACGCGTCAACATAAAAAAAGGATGACTTATGAAAAATGTATTAACGATTTCGGGTGCGGCCCTTCTGGCTTGTGCTTTCTCTGCCGCCGCAGCGGAACCGGCTGCAATGAAAAATGCCATCAGCGTACACGTTCTGAATCTGCAGACTGGCATTCCGACGCCTGGCGTGGCGGTCGAGCTGGATCAAAACCAGAACGGTAACTGGGTGAAACTGGCAACCGGCGTAACCGATGCTAATGGCCGCATCAGCGCGCTCTATCCCGCAGGTAAGCAGGCGGAGCAGGGGGAATATAAAGTGGTCTTTAAAACCGGCGACTACTACGCGGGCGTAAAACAGAAAACCTTCTTCCCGGAGATCCCGGTGATCTTTACGCTTGATAACAGCAACCAGCACTACCACATTCCACTGCTGCTGAGCCCATACGGATATTCAACCTACCGCGGCAACTGATTCACACGGCCTGAAGCGCTAAACTGCTTCAGGCTTTTTTTTTGTCCTGAAGATTAAGCGAAAACTAATCTTTCTGACGTACGCTGCGCTCACTAACACAACCAATCGTCAACGATAAGGATATGACCCGCCGGGAAAGGAACGTTCCATGCCACCGGACATCCAACAAGACAAACTGGGGTAAGACGTTTTGACAGGGGCGTACGGCTTTGTTGCGACTGCTTTTTTTATTAATGGGCGGCCCGGCGCTACGCGCCAGCTGTCCATGGCTGCTGCTTAGCGGGTTGCTCTGCCTGGCCGCCAGCGCAGGCATTGTGCTGGATATGCTGGTTCACAGCACGCTGCTGATACCGCTCTGCTTGCTGGGTCTTTTCCTGAGCGCTGAGGGCGTTATGCAGGTCTGGCGCGCTCGCCTGATGACATCAGACAGCTGGCAGGCAAAAATGAAGGCGTTTGTGCTGATCGCGCTGGGTGGCATTCTGCTGGCTGCGCCACAGATGAAAGGCGTTTGTCTGGCCTGGCTGTTCGCCACCGCCTTTATCTTTGACGGGGGTTTTCGCATTATCTCCTGTAGTCTGATGCGCTGCCGCCGCTGGCAATATAAGCTGGCCACGGGTGGGGCGGAGTGGTTATTCAGCCTGCTGATTATCATGGACTGGCCGCTGCCACATCACATTATTATCCCGCTGGGGTTTGCGATCCTGCTGCTGGCCTGGGCACTCTCCTTGCTTCAGATGGCCTGGCAGGTCCGCACGCTATCGCCCAATACCAGCGTGGCGGCACTGCCGCTGTTTACCCGTAAAGGGTTGCGCAGGCCACACGGCCTGGATTATCTGCATTCGCCCTATGCGGGTGAGCCAGCCAGCACGCCGCTCAAAATCTATATCTGGACGCCGCTGGGATCGGGGAGTGTAGTGGGACGCCGTCCCGGTTTTGACCGCTGGGTTGCGGCTATCGACCATCGCGGAAAGGTCTCAACGGGCCATACCGCACTGGAGATGGGCGAAAGCCTCTATGTCAGCCTCTATCCGGTTGAGGATCTGACCTGCCACCTCAGCGGCTTTTTACAGATGCTACATGCACGCGAAGAGAATGACGTAGCAGGCTTTCATCAGGAGTCACTTGAGCGGGAGATAAAAAACGGGTGCCTGCCAGATAAGCGGTTGTCGCTGCGGCACTATAATCAGCAGGCGCTGCGCCATTACTGGGCAAGGCATCGCGGGGATTGTCGTTACAATCTGACCTCGCGCAACTGCTCAACCACCGTGATACAGGCGCTGGACGTTGCCACAGAAGGCTTGCTGGGAAATCGCGGCTACGAAGCGCTGCTAAACCCTGACTTCTGGCTGCTGAGCCTGATCCGCAGCAGAGCCGAAGGCATGACGTGGACGCCGGGGCTGGTGATGGACTATGTCAGTGTGTTGAATCGCGTGCTGGATCCGCAGGCGCACGCGTGCAGTAGCATGCTGCATTTTATTTTTGCGCGCGAATCCCGACTGAAAAATAAAGCGTAACGGCAGGTTTTCCTGAAGGGGAAATATATTTACCCACTCTGAATAAGGCTGGTGTTTTATTTAGTGCGCCAGAAGCTGGAGAGGGATAAATAGTCAGAGTGACGCTGTCAGAAGCAGGGGGGGGGGTAAAACATCAGGAACTTTACGCCGTATGCGGAATTATCGCGTAGCCTTTTTTAATAAAGCAGCCGGGCATCAACTCCCGGCTGCTTTAACATTAGCTGGAACTTTTATCTGCCGCTGAGCGGCGGCTGAGCTTGCCACCTGCCCGACCCGCTTCCACCGCACGTTCCCGGTTATATTTGAAGTTGCCGCTGCTCATCTGGCCCCCTTTCTTTCCTGCTTCGCGAGCTCTTTCCAGATTTTCGGCAAAATTACCTGCTCCACCACGATGCTGAGTCATACGAATTCCTCTCTATAAAAACAAAATAATTAAAAAGAAACTGAATACGCATTAACTATGTGGAGGAGTGGCATATTTTGCAATGTGTCATTTTGTATGAAACTTATGGGTTTTCAATGAGAGAAATAATGATTTCCTAATGTTTTCTTTTCTAATCGTCCGGCACAAAAAGGGATTTTTTTTATTTTTGTACAACAATGAAGTTAGTTGTACAAATTAACAGATGACGTAAAAATGTGAAGCATGTCACATAAATAATGTTATGGGCAGCTCAGCAGTATAAAGGGCGAAAAAAAACCGTGCCCGACGGAACGGGCACGGCACAGGCTGTCACAGCACGGAATCAGGGCCGTCTGAAGAGCGCGAGGCTGCGGCCTTCCAGCTCAAAATCCTTCTCTTTAGTGATGACCAGCCCACGGTTATCGTTATCAGACGTGGTCAGCTCAAGCACCCAACCGCCTTCGCCAAACTGCGGAATACGGAACGGTACGGTACCTTCAAAGGGGTTAATCAGCATCAGCACGTCATGCCAGATGCCCGCTTCGGTTTGCAAATCGGGACGGCCAATATAGACCCCCAGCGTAGAGCCTTCCTCCCACTGCTCCGCCTGCTGGAAGCCACCGCCCGCGTTGAACCACTTAATCTCCATGCCGTCGCGCCAGCTCTCGCGGCGCAGCAGCGGCTGCTCTGCACGCAGGCGGATCACGTGACGCGTGAATTCACGCAGCGCCTCTGCACTGGCAGGCAGATTGTCCCAGTGCACCCAGGAGATCTCACTGTCCTGACAGTAGCCGTTGTTGTTCCCCAGCTGGCTGCGACCAAACTCGTCGCCCGCCAGCAGCATTGGCGTACCGTGCGAGAAAAACAGCGTCGCAAGGAAGTTGCGCTTCTGCCGCTCCCGCACGGCATTAATACCTTCATCCTCGGTCGGGCCTTCCGCGCCATAGTTGTATGAGCGGTTATCGTTGTGGCCGTCATTGTTATCTTCGCCGTTCTCTTCGTTGTGCTTTTCGTTGTAAGACACCAGGTCGTTCAGCGTAAAGCCGTCATGGGCGGTGATAAAGTTAACGCTGGCCCAGGGACGACGACCGCGCTGATCGTAGAGATCGCCGGAGCCGAGCAGACGGGCCGCAAAGTCGGTAGAAACATTGTCGCCTTTCCAGTATTCGCGCACCGTATCACGATATTTATCGTTCCACTCCGCCCAGCCTGGCGGAAAGCCGCCCACCTGATAGCCACCAGGGCCGATATCCCAGGGCTCGCCAATCAGCTTCAGCTTTGACAGCACCGGATCCTGCATGATGGCATCGAAGAAGCCGCCGCGCTGGTCAAACCCTTCCGGCTCGCGGCCAAGAATGGTGCCAAGGTCGAAACGAAAACCGTCGATATGCATCGACTCGGCCCAGTAGCGCAGCGAGTCCAGCACCATCTGTAAGACGCGCGGATGTGACGTATTCACCGTGTTGCCGGTGCCGGTATCGTTGATGTAGTAACGATGCTGATCGGGCAGGGTGCGGTAATAAGAGAAGTTATCTATCCCTTTAAACGACAGGGTCGGCCCAAGCTCATTGCCTTCGGCCGTGTGGTTATAGACCACGTCAAGGATCACTTCTACGCCAGCGTCGTGGAAGGCGCGCACCATATCGCGGAAGCCCTGAATACCGCGCGGACCGTAATAGCGCGGCGCAGGGGAGAAGAAGCCGATAGAGTTGTAGCCCCAGAAATTTTTCAGTCCTTTATCAAGCAGGTGCTGATCGTCCGGAAACCAGTGCACCGGCAGCAGCTCGACCGAGGTAATGCCCAGACTCTTGATATAGTCGACGGTGGCCTGATGGCCCATGCCCTCGTAGGTACCGCGCAGCGCCTCTGGCAGCGCTGAGTTCAGCTGGGTAAAGCCCTTAACGTGCGTCTCGTAAATGACCACATTCGGCCAGGCGATATCTGGACGGTTATTGTCCTGCCAGTCAAATTCGTCAGGGTCGATAACGCGGCACTTGGGCATAAAGGGGGCGCTGTCGCGGGTATCAAAGGTCAAATCTTTATCTTCATGCAGCAGATCGTAGGCGAAATGCGCTTCGTTCCACGCGATATCGCCCGCCAGCTCACGCGCGTAAGGGTCGATCAGCAGCTTATTGGGATTGAAGCGATGGCCATTTTCCGGATCGTAAGGACCGTAAACGCGGTAGCCGTAAAGCGCGCCGGGCTTCAGCCCCGGCACATAGCCGTGCCACACTTCATGGGTAAACTCTGGCAGCTCCAGACGGGCGATCTCATTCTGACCGCTCTCATCAAACAGGCAGAGTTCAATGCGCTCGGCATGGGCAGAAAAGATAGCGAAGTTAACGCCTTCACCATCATAGTTGGCACCTAACTGATGGCCCGAACCTGAGGTAATTTCAAAATGTGTACCCTGAGACATTTATCTTTCTCCATTCAGTAAAACGCTATCCACACACAACGCGATGAATGACATCTTTTTTCTGTCAGGCGCTAATCAGTACCAGCGGAGCGCCGCTGTTAAGCGCAACAAGGCTAAGCCGGTCGGTCAGGTCACACATTTCTCCTGTGAAAATATTGCGGTAGCGGCGCTGCGCCAGCGGGGCTTTAAGGGCAATGGCGGTGCCTTCGCTGATGCGCTGGCGGGCAAAAGCCAGGCGCGGAACCACCACAATCAGAGCGTGTTCGCCATCAGCACGGGCAAAGGCCACGGCGTGAGAGGCCTCATTGCCGTTGACCACCAGCGGCAGATAGTCGCCGTGACGGAACAGCGCCGCATGCTGCTGGCGGAGCGGCAGCAGCGTCGCAATAACCTGCTGTTTAAGCTGCCCGCTGTGCCAGCCTTCCGCCGTCGCAAAGTCGCTGGTGATATCCAGCATCTTTTGCAGCGCTGCAAAATCGGGTTCAAGGCGGTTATCGGGATCGACCAGGCTGAAGTTCAGCGCTTCACTGCCCTGATAAATGTCGGGCACGCCAGGCGCGGTCAGCTTGATGACCGTCTGGCTGAGAGAGTTGACCAGGCCAGCGGCGATAAAGGGGAGCAGCGCCTGGCTAAAGTCCGCCAAAAAGCTGGCGTTTGCCGGCGAGAGCAGGCGTCGCGCGTAATTCAGTACCGCCTGCTCGTAGTCGTCATTGCCATCCGCCCAGTTGGTGCGTAGCTTTGCCTCGCGCAGCGCTTTTTCGACAAAGCCGATAAAGCGCGGCTCAATGGCCGCCAGCGCCTCGGCATCGGGTGCACCGGAGGCAGGCCAGACGCCCGCCAGCGCCTGATAAAGCATCCACTCTACCGCCGGTTCCGGCGCAGGGCCGTCGTTGAGCTGAACCACCGCATCGCGGTTTATCTGCTGCCAGCGGGCAACATTCTCTGCCCAGCGCTGCGGCGCTTCGGTCAGGGTATAGAGGCGCGCACGCGCATCTTCCCCGCGCTTGGTATCATGCGTCGAGGTGCTGCTCAGGCCGTCAGGCTGGCGCGCCAGGCGCGTCTGCATGTCGTCATGGAAGCGGGCCAGTGAAAAGGCGCGCGGCAGCGGCTCCGCGCCGACCTCATTCAGCGCCAGCGCCATATGCTGGCGGAAAAACAGCGTATCTTCGACCGATTTCGCCATCAGCGGACCGGTTAACTGCTGGAAGCGGGTTCGGAAAGTGGTGGCCTGCTGAGCCAGCGTCGGATCACATTCTGCATTGAGGATCCGCAGCAGAAAGTCGAGAGCGGCAGGCTGCAGGCCAGGGGCGTCGCGACGCACCGTTTCCGCGACGCGCTGGAGCAGCGCGGTGCCTTCCTCAGGCATTCCCTCAGGCGTACCGTAGCTGCGATATACCGGAAACGCCACCAGCAGCTCACGCAGCGCGGCGCGCAGATCGCTCTCCATCAGCGTCACTTCAGACGCGCTGGCCATGGTGCCCGCCAGCGTCAGCAGCGTGGTGAATTCACCTTCAAAGTTTTTATCCGCCATCAGCTGCTTGGCGTCGCGCAGTTCAGCGCGCATATCCACCGGCTCGCCGATCGCCTGGTCATAAGCCTGGCGCAGCGCAGCGACCTGGCGGCCATCCACCAGCGCGTCGGAGAGCGAGGCGATAAACTCATAGCCGGTGGTGCCGGAGACCGGCCAGTCCGCCGGAAGCTGCTCGCCTTCGCCGAGGATTTTCTCTACCGTGATATAGCAGGCCGGGCCCGCGTGCTGGCTCAACTGCGCCAGGTAGCCTTTGGGATCGGCCAGTCCGTCGACGTGATCCACGCGCAGGCCGCTGACCGCGCCGGAATGCACCAGCTCCAGAATCAGGCGGTGGCTGTCGGCAAAGACCTCGGGATCTTCCACCCGCACGCCCGCCAGGCCGGTAATTTCAAAAAAGCGACGGTAGGAGAGGTCGCGCGGCGCGTCGCGCCACGACATCAGTCGCCAGGGCTGACGGTCGTGCAGCGCGGCAATCTGCGCCTTATCGGTCAGTGCCAGCACTTCCGCTTCCTTTCCCTGCCAGCTCTCGGGCGACAGCGGGTAGAAACTTTCATAGTAAGCCAGTGCCGGTTTACCGCTCTGCGGATCGGCTTTGAGGGTAATCTCGCCGTTTTCCAGTGCCGCTTCAAAGGTGTCGCCTAAAAAAGGTAACGTCAGGCGGCGTGACCAGTCGATGTCGAAGTAGTGCGCATAGCGGCTCTGCTCACCGTGCTCAATCACATCGCGCCACCAGGCGTTTTCCAGCGAGGCGGCCATATGGTTGGGAACAATGTCGATGATCAGCTCAAGGCCCGCCTGCTTCAGCGTCTCAACCAGCTGATCAAACCCGGCACGGCCGCCAATAGCGGGATCGATCTCATTGGCGTCGGTCACGTCATAACCGTGGGTCGAGTCGCGGGTGGCGGTGAAAATCGGCGACGCGTAAAGATGCGTGATGCCCAGCCGTTTGATATAGGGCACCAGCGCCGCCGCGCGCGCGAAAGTCATGCCGTTTCGGAACTGAATGCGATAGGTCGAAGCGGGAATGGTCATTGCGCGTCTCCTTTATGCAGGCGTACGACGATAGCGTTTTGCGGCAGATCGCGGCTCTGCTCCGGCCAGGCAAAAAGGGTCTCACCGGGCTGTTCGGGCAGCGGCTGCGGCGTCTCGCCAGTATTGAGAGCCAGCGACAGCGTACCCGCCGGGAAGTGCCAGCTCACCTGGATAAAGCCCTCTGCGCTGTGCTCCACTTTACCGCTGTGGCCACCTGCCGAGGCCAGCAGCGGTACAATATGCTGCTGACGCAGCGCCAGCAGTTTGCGCGACAGCGCCAGCCAGGCGCGACCCTCCTCACTTTCCAGCTTCTGCCAGTCGAGCTTTGAACGGATAAAAGTCTCTTCGGCATTGGGATCGGGCACGCTTTCGCCTTCATGTCCGGCGTGACCGGCAAACTCTTTGGCCCGGCCTTCACGCACCGCTCTGGCAAGGTCGCCATGGAAATCAGTAAAGAAAAGGAAAGGGTGGGTTTCGCCATACTCTTCGCCCATAAACAGCAGCGGAATATGGGGCGACAGCAGAAGCGTGGCGAGCAGCACTTTATTGCGCTCCGCGCCGATAAGAGAGATCAGGCGTTCGCCCAGCGCGCGGTTGCCGACCTGGTCATGGTTCTGGATAAAGTCGACAAAGGCAGCAGGCGGCTGCCCCCGGCTGTCAACGCCGCGCGCCCCGCCGCTGTGCGGCGACACCTCGCCCTGATAAGCAAACCCTTCTGCCAGCACGCGTGCCACATATTTTTCCGGATGGGGTGTGAAATCCTGATAGTAGGCGTGGGTTTCTCCCGTGGCGAAAACGTGAATCGCATTGTGGAAATCGTCATTCCATTCGCCGCTGAAGAGCGGGGTGTTGCCGTTTTCATCGCGCGGATGGAGAAAAATGACGTTACGGCTGTCCTCGGTGGTGAGGTGGATCGGCCGGTCGGTAATTGCTGCGCGAATGCGTTCAGCAATCTCGATGAGCGCATGTTTCGCGGAGGTATCTTCAATCTGATCGATGGCGTCGAAGCGCAGCCCGTCGAGGCGGTACTCCTGTAGCCAGTAAAGCGGCGCTTCAACAATATAGCGACGCGCCGCGTCAACGTCGTAGGCGATACCGGCCCCCCAGGGCGTAACGCGCTCTTTATGGAAAAAGTCAGGTGCCAGCAGCGGCAGATAGTTGCCCTCTGGCCCAAAGTGGTTAAGTACAATATCGAGCACCACCGACAGGCCGTGGCCGTGCGCCGCATCGATAAAAGCCTTGAAGTCGTCAGGCGTGCCGTAGGCGGCGTGTGGCGCATAGAGCAGCACACCGTCATAGCCCCAGCCGCGGTTGCCGCCAAACTGTGAAACGGGCAACACCTCAATCATCGTGATACCGAGATCGGCCAGATAGGGGAGCTTGTCAATGGCCGCCCGAAAGGTGCCCTGCGGCGTGAAGGTGCCGATATGCAGCTCATACACCACGCTCTCTTCCCAGGCACGTCCCTGCCACTCTGTATGCTGCCAGCGATAGTGTTCAGGATCGACCACCAGCGACGGGCCGTTGACCTCTTCTTTCTGCGCACGTGAGGCGGGATCGGGCACCACCGTGCCATCGGCCAGTACAAAGTTATATTCGCTGCCGGGGGCGACCCCGGTTGAGAGCAGCTCGAACCAGCCATTCTCTGCCGGGCTCATTTGCGTGTCTTGCCCATTGAGGCGCAGGCTGACGCTGTTTTGACCCGGAGCCCAGAGACGAAAGCGAACGGCATCGCTGGCGACATATTCGGCGCCCCAGCTTTTGGTAAATGATACTGACTCCATTCAATAACCTCGTCTGAATCAAATGTGATCGATAAACCACACCGCGCGGCGCGCGGCCGGCGATGCAGAAGCAAAGGGTAAGACGGAAACCGGTATGGAGCGCCATCAGCAGAGAGGGCTGGTCTGCCGCGCCAGCCTGCGGGCCGACCGACGCTGGCTTACTCTGACGCCATACGCCAATCAATCATAGTTCACGCTGGCAGAGTTGCCGGAGAGGGAGCGGGCAGGGAGGAGGAACACTGCGAGAAAAACAGGTGATCGCCGTCACAAATTAAAAAGTGCATCTATACTTGGTACTCTTACCTGGGTTGGCTAAATTATGGGCAAATTCAGGGCGTTAACCTTCATGGAGTGAATGTGGATCAGACTAAACCTGAATCAACCGACAGCGGCGCACCCTCAGCCGATACCGTACGCCAGCGACTGTTTTTTGTCGTTCTGGTGGCGACGATGGGGGCGCTGGCGTTTGGCTACGACACCGGCATTATCTCCGGCGCGCTCCCCTACATGACGCTGCCGCCCGACCAGGGCGGTCTGGATCTCACCCCCTTTACCGAAGGACTGGTCACGTCGTCACTGATCTTTGGCGCGGCGGTGGGGGCCTTTCTCAGCGGCTACGTCTCGGATCGCTTTGGCCGCCGCATTACCCTGCGTAGCCTGGCGCTGATTTTTGTGGCGGGTGCGATCGGCACCGCCGTTGCGCCTGACGTGGAGGTAATGGTTGCCATGCGATTACTGCTGGGGATCGCGGTGGGCGGCGGCTCTTCCACCGTTCCGGTATTTATTGCCGAAATCGCGGGTCCGCGTCATCGTGCACCATTAGTGAGCCGCAATGAGCTGATGATCGTTTCTGGCCAGCTGCTGGCCTATGTCGTCAGCGCGCTGATGAGCTACCTGCTACATGACCCGAAGATGTGGCGCTATATGCTGGCACTGGCGATGATCCCTGGCGCCCTGCTGTTCATCGGCACCTTTTTTGTACCCGCGTCGCCGCACTGGCTGGTGGCGGAAGGGCGCATCAAAGAGGCGATGCGCATCATGAGAAAGCTCCGTGAAACCCCGCGTGAGGTGCGCAAAGAGATGGCGGCGATGCGTAAGCAGGCGCGTGAAGCCGCGCGCGGCCCGTCGGCTGGCGAGCTGCTGCGCGAGAAGTGGGTGGTACGTCTGCTGCTGCTGGGCGCGGGCATGGGGATTGTTATCCAGTTTACCGGCGTCAATGCCTTTATGTACTACACGCCGATCATTCTGAAAACGACCGGCATGGGCACCAGCGCCTCGATCGCGGCGACTATCGGTAACGGGGTGGTCTCTGTGCTGGCGGTCATGGCGGGTATCCGGGCGGTCGGGCGATTTGGCCGTCGTCCGATGCTGATGACCGGACTTGGCGTGGTCATTGCCGCACAGCTGGCGCTGGGATCGGTGCTGGTCTTTATGCCGCAGAACATGACGCAGAGCCTGCTGGCGCTCGCCTGTATTATGCTGTTCCTGTTCTTTATGCAGATGTGTATCTCGCCGGTCTACTGGCTGCTGATGTCAGAGCTGTTTCCGATGAAGGTACGCGGCGTGCTGACCGGGGCGGCGGTATCGTTCCAGTGGGTCTGTAACGCGGCGGTCGCCTTTGCCTTTCCCCCGCTATTGTCACTGGCGGGTAACAATACCTTTTTTATCTTTGCGGTGATTAACGTAGCCTCGCTGGCGTTTGTTGCCATCATGCTGCCGGAAACGCGCGGGAAATCGCTGGAGCAGATCGAAACGCTGATGCGTGAGCGTTTTGGCGAAACAGACACGACGCCCGCACGCGACGCGGCATAAGCCCCGGCTGCGGATTATCTCGCTGATAATCCGCAGCTATCACACCAAATACTATTACCGTCTGGCCCATCAGCTCCCGTCCGGGAATAATCCTGCTATGGCTACTTATCGCATCAAAGTGGGATTTCACAATCCCTCCGCGCTGACCTTCCGTGAGCTGGACCTGATTCTGGCAGAAGCGTCGTTCCGCGCCGCACAGTCGCAGCGTGCTGGCGTCCGTTATTTTACGGAGTATGAATATGAGTCAGAAGGGGATCTCTGTTCGGTCTGTGCGCTGGCCTATAGCCACGCCTGCAAAGTAAAAAAGTGTCCGCTGGTACTGGTAGAGCGACAGCGTGCGGAGGCGGCGGCACCGGAGTGATGCCGCGCCCCGGCGGATTACAGCAGCTCGTCAGCCTGAATCGGCTGTGGCTGCCAGCGGGTAACCGCCTCTTTCACCTCATCTTCGCTCGGATTTTCTTCCGTGGCGACGTTATAGCGCTTGCCGTCTACCGCGATGACGGTGACGGGCAGCGTATAGTGTTGCAGAGCTTCGCGGTTGGGCGAGGTGCTGCTCTCTGTTTCGTCGGGCGCTTTAATCTCGACCTCTATCTCCACCTGGCCCGCCTCAAGGCTCTTTACCTCGCCATGATAGCCTGCACCAAAAATCAGATAGTCCTGGTTCATCTTCTCTCCTCGGCGTTACGCCTGTTTGGGCTGCCCGTTAGAGGCAGTAAGACCGCCGTCGACCGGCAGGTTGACGCCAGTGATATAGCGCGCATCATCGCTGGCGATAAACAGCACGGCGCTGGCGATATCATCAGGCTGGCCGGCACGGCCCAGCGGAATGCGGTCATAGAAGCGTTCCAGCAGCGTCTTGTCCTCTTTCATCTCTGCGGTGAGATCGGTAAAGGTAAAACCGGGGCAGACAGCGTTAACACGCACGCCATCGCTGCCATAGTCCATGGCCAGCGAACGGGTAAAGTTGGTCACCGCGCCTTTGGCTGCGTTGTAGACGCTCATTCCCCAGTCGCCGCCCAGGCCCGACACCGACGAGATATTAACCACGTTGCCCCGGGTTTTCAGCAGATCGGGCATAAAGTAGTGAATGCAGTAGTAGACGCCATCCAGATCGACCTTCATCAGCTGATGCCAGTCGTCCGGTTTGACCTCATGGATGCGCCCCTGCACCACGCTGCCCGCATTGTTCACCAGCACGTCAACGCGGCCATATTTTTCCGCTACGCGGTCGCGCAGCGCCTTAACCTGGTCCACCTCCGCGACGTCGCACGGCGCAACCAGATGATCGCCCTGCGCCAGCAGCCTGAGGCTCTTTTCCAGTTTTTCCCGGGTTCGACCCACCAGCACTACCGCCGCGCCTTCACGGGCAAACTGTTGCGCCGTCGCCTGACCAATACCCGATCCCGCGCCGGTCACCACCACGACTTTTCCGGTAAATCTCGACATGCTCTCTCCTTAGTGTGGGTAATTGACGTTACCTTTAAGCCTGGCAGCCAGATGGAAAGGTTCAAGTCGGGCGACAATAACCCTGCAACCTGTCGCTGTTTAGTGGCTGACGGCTGGCCTACACTGAGGCGATAACCAGGGAGTTTTTATGTCATTACACACGCTCTCCGCTGACTGCTGTATTGTCGGCGGCGGCCCGGCCGGGCTGATGACCGGCTATCTGCTGGCGCGCGCGGGCCTGCAGGTCGTGGTCATCGAAAAACATGCCGATTTCCTGCGCGATTTTCGTGGCGACACCATTCACCCTTCGACGCTGGAGGTCATGCACCATCTCGGCCTGCTCGACAGGCTGCTGGCGCTGCCGCACCAGCGCGCAGAGACGCTACAGGCCGAGATGGGAGGGGAAGAGGTGACGATGGCTGATTTTTCTCGCCTGCCGGTGCGCTGCCGCTTTATCGCCTTTATGCCGCAGTGGGATTTTTTGAATTTTCTTGCCAGCGAGTGCGCGGCCTTTCCGGGCTTCAGGCTGCTGCCGTCGACGGTGCTCAGCGATCTGATTGTTGAGCAGGGCCGCGTGTGCGGCGTGACTGCGCAGCACAACGGGGAGCCGCTTACTGTTCGCGCGCAGCTGGTCATTGGTGCGGACGGGCGCCATTCGGCGGTCAGAGAAAAAGCGGGGCTGGTGGGCCAGTCGTTTGGCTCACCGCGCGATGTTATCTGGTTTCAGCTGGAGAAGCAGCCGGGCGATCCGGTAATGGGCACGGGCCACAGTGGGCCGCGCAATAATTTCATCGTTATCGATCGTGGCGATGACTGGCAGTGCGGCCTGACGATTCAAAAGGGTGAGTTTGAATCGTTACAACATACAAGCATAGAGGCGCTGCGCCAGCGCATTGCCAGCGTTGCCCCTTTCAGCGCTGACAGGCTGGGCATGCTCCGCGACTGGTCGCAGATCCGGCTGCTGTCGATTCGGATCGATCGGCTGGATAAGTGGATGAGGCCCGGTCTGCTCTGCATCGGGGATGCCGCACATGCCATGTCGCCCATCGGCGGCGTAGGCGTCAATCTGGCGATTCAGGATGCAGTGGCGGCCGCCAACTATCTCACCGGGCCGCTGCGGCGCGGTAAGGTAAGACTGCGCGATCTGGCGCAGGTGCAAAAGCGGCGGCAGTTTCCTACCGTGGCTACCCAGTTTCTGCAAATCAAAATGAGCCGCAAAAGACCCGACGCGGGCGGGAAAAACCCGATGCCGGGTATGCTGCGCAAATGGCCATTTTTGCGCTTTATTATTGGTCGCCTGATTGGGCTGGGATTCCGTATGGAAAAACCGCGCGCGATCCGGGCGCGCTGAAGCTGAACAGGCGGCAACACGCCCTAAAAATGATGCGCAGCAGCGGCTACAACAGGCTTATCCCACAGCGCTTAAGCAGAAGCGCCTACAGCACAAAAAGCGCAACGGTCAGCACGCAGGAGAGGCCCAGCGTCAGCCAGAAGCCAGTACGCTGACAGAGGACGAGGCAGAGGATAAACACTGGCAGCGTGGGTACCACATACCAGAAAGTCTATGTGCTGATGTAGACTGACTGGCTGAAAGCGAATGGCTGACTGAAGAGGTGACCTGTGGCAATAAAATCGCCCTGTGTTGATTTGTGCAGGTTTAACGGGAAAAGCGGCTGGTGTGAAGGAGGCGGACGCATCCGCGAAGAGGCGCAGAAGTGGCGTAAGCTGACCCCCTGCCGGCAAAAAGCCCTTGCAGGCGCGCTGCAAGGCCGGATGAGGCTGTTACGGCAGAACCGGAAGCCGAACGATAAGTCGTGAAACAGGAAGCCGGGCAGGGGCAAAGCGCCGGTTTCCTGCCTCCCCGCAGAATGCGAGGAGGCGAACTGGATTACTTACGACCCAGCAGGAAGCCGATTACGACGCCAACGGCACCGGCTACGGCCAGGCCAGCCAGAGGGTTTGACTGCACCTGATCTTTAATGCAGTCCGCCGCGTCGCGCGCAGCGTAAGACGCCTGGTTTGAATAACGACGCGCTGCACCGCGAACGCGATGACGCGGAGAATCGGTGGCTTCGCCCCACTGCTGCTCAGCGGCACCGGCAAGTTCTTTAACGGTATCTTCGATTTTTCCTGACATAGTTCGTCTCCTTTGGGTTAGCACTCTGTAAAGCGTAGCAAAGCCCGACGGTTATGCTGGGCATTTACGTTTTTATTCCCTTTTTCACTTCAGGACTGGGGCTGGCCGACCGGACCGCTACCGCCAGGTGCACCCGGAGGATGTTGCCCGCTGGGCGGGTGTGGCGGCGGCGGTGCGTCATGCGGACGTGGCGCGCAGGCGGTGACGGCAAGCGCGCCCATACCCAGCAAAAAAATCATTACCAGCTGTTTCATTTGTCTCTCCTGGCGAAAAAACGTTCGTTCAAAGCGTAGCGGGCAAACAGGCAGGCAGCAAATGCAGTAAGAGAAGGCTTCAGTCAGGCGGAGGGCGCTGAGCAGCGAGATGCATATCCGCTTTTCTGACGACGTAAACCGGGCAGACTGAACGCCGTGTGTACGGAAAATATGCAAACTGTGATCGCACCATCAGCGCCGCTATGTGGCATCAATTACCCTGCATTTCACGATATGTAATCGATTACTTTTTTAAGTGAGGTCTGTATGGCTACGGCAGTCACGGGGAGTGAAAGCATAGTGAAACAGCAGCGGTTACTGATACCCCGGCTCTCGCTGATGATGTTTATGCAGTTTTTTATCTGGGGAAGCTGGTCGGTGACGCTGGGGCTGGTGATGACCCGGCACAATATGTCACTGCTGATTGGTGATGCTTTTTCAGCGGGGCCAGTTGCTTCCATTCTGTCTCCCTTCGTGCTGGGGATGCTGGTAGACAGGTTCTTCCCGTCGCAAAAGGTGATGGCGGTGATGAATCTCGCGGGCGCGGTGCTGCTCTGGTTTGTCCCCTCGGCGTTAATGGCTGAAAATGGCGCGTTGCTCATGGCACTGCTGTTTGGCTACACGCTCTGCTTTATGCCTACTCTGGCACTCGCCAATAACATTGCCTTTCACAGCCTCGCCAGCAGCGATAAAAGTTTTCCGGTGGTGCGGGTATTCGGCACCCTTGGCTGGATCGTGGCGGGTATCTTTATCGGCTTCGCCGGTATTGCTGCCAGCGCCACAATTTTCACCCTGGCCGCAGCCTGCTCGGTGGTGCTGGCGATTTACAGCCTGACGCTGCCCCACACGCCAGCACCGGCCAAAGGGATACCGTTGAAAGTACGCGATCTCTTCTGTGCGGATGCCTTTGCACTGCTGAAAATTCGTCACTTTTTTGTCTTTGCGCTGTGCGCCACGCTCATCTCCATTCCGCTGGGAACTTACTATGCCTATACCGCGTCGTGGCTGGCCGATGCCGGAGTCACCAATGTCAGCACTGCCATGTCCTTTGGCCAGATGTCTGAAATCTTTTTTATGCTGATCATCCCGTTGCTCTTTCGTCGCCTTGGCGTGAAATACATGCTGCTAATCGGTATGGCGGCCTGGTTTGTGCGCTATGCGCTGTTTGCAACGGGCATGGGGGACGAGGGGCGCGCGCTGATCTATCTGGGCATTCTGCTGCACGGGATCTGCTATGACTTCTTCTTTGTGGTGGGCTTTATCTACACCGACCGGATTGCCGGAGAGAAAGTCAAAGGCCAGGCGCAGAGCATGGTGGTGATGTTTACCTACGGCATCGGCATGTTACTGGGCTCGCAACTCTCTGGGGCGCTTTACAACCGGCTGGTGGCCGATCGGGGCACGGCAGAAAACTGGGCGCTTTTCTGGTGGATCCCGGCCGTTGGGGCAGCGGCGATCGCTATTCTTTTCCTCTTCACCTTTAAATACCGGGATGAAGCGGCCTGATTAACGGGAGGTGGATGTGAAAACGATCAAGGGACCAGGCATTTTTCTGTCGCAGTTTATCGGGCAGCAGGCCCCGTTTAATACGCTGGAGGGGCTGGCGCAGTGGGCGGCAGGGCTCGGCTATCGGGCGCTGCAAATTCCCTGTCATCATCCCGCTATCTTCGACCTGGATCGCGCGGCAACCAGTCAGGCCTATTGCGATGAGGTCACCGCCTTGCTGGCGACCCATGGGCTGGTGATCAGTGAACTATCGACGCATCTTGAAGGGCAGCTTATTGCCGTGCATCCGGCACATGACATCGCCTTTGACAGCTTTGCTCCGGCATCTGTGCGCGGCGATAACGCAACGCGCACGGCCTGGGCCGTTGCGCGCGTGAAAAAGGCGGCGGTGGCCTCGGCACAGCTCGGACTGGCCGCACACGCGACCTTTTCCGGCTCACTCGCCTGGCCCTATGTCTACCCCTGGCCGCCGCACAACCCGGCGCTGCTGGAGGCGGCATTTGCTGAGCTGGCACGCCGCTGGCGGCCGATACTGGATGAGTTTGACCGCCACGGTATCGATCTCTGTTTTGAACTGCATCCGGGTGAAGATCTGCATGATGGCGTCACCTTTGAGCGCTTCCTGGCGGCGGTGGATGACCATCCGCGCTGCAACATTCTGTTTGATCCCAGCCATCTGCTGCTTCAGCACATGGACTATCTGCACTTTATCGATTGCTACTATCCGCGCATTAAAGCGTTTCACGTTAAAGATGCCGAATATCTGATGAATGGTCGCAGCGGGGTTTACGGTGGCTATCAACGCTGGATAGATCGCCCCGGTCGCTTTCGCTCGCCGGGCGACGGCCAGGTCGACTTCAACGGCATCTTCAGCAAACTGGCCCAGTACGATTATGACGGCTGGGCGGTGCTGGAATGGGAGTGCTGTTTGAAAGAGAGTGAAACCGGTGCCCGCGAGGGTGCCAGATTTATTCAGCGCCACATTATTCCGGTGGCCGATCGCGCCTTCGACGCGTTCGCCGCGCAACAGGGCGATCTCTCTGATATACGCGCCCAGCTTGGCCTGCAACAGGAGAAGTAAATGAGGTCTGTCACCCTTACCGGCAGCGATGTCATCACCCCGGAGCAGAGCAGAGGCCTGAACCGGGGGATAACCTTGACGCGGAGGCGATAGCGAATGCAGGCCAGCACGCCGGGCGCGCTTATTGTTCACCGGGTTTTATGATAGCCTGCCTGTCACCTCATACAGCCTGAGCTGCTGCCATGTCCATTCAAAAAATCGCTCGGCTGGCGGGCGTTTCCGTCGCGACGGTATCACGCGTGCTGAATAACAGCGGCACGGTAAAGGAAAGCAATCGCGAAAAAGTCCTGCTGGCGATCAAAGAGAATAACTACCAGCCTAATCTGCTGGCACGCCAGCTGCGCACCGCTCGCAGTTTTATGATTCTGGTTCTGGTGTCGGATATCTCCAACCCATTCTGTGCTGAGGTGGTCAAAGGGATTGAAGAGGAGGCGGAAAAGAACGGCTACCGTATTCTGCTCTGTAATTCCGGCTCAGAGATCGCACGATCCCGCTCCAGCCTGCAACTGCTTTCCGGAAAAATTGTCGAGGGCATCATCACGATGGATGCCTTCAGTAAACTACCGGAGCTGAGCCAGCTTATTGCCAGCACGCCGTGGGTACAGTGCGCAGAGTATGCTGATGCGGGGGATATCTCCTGCGTGGGGATCAATGACAGCGATGCCGCGCAGCGGATGGTGAACTATCTGGCTGAAAAAGGGCACCAGCGCATTGCGCTCATAAACCATGACCTCAGCTATAAATATGCCCGGCTGCGTCAGCAGGGCTATCTGCAACAGCTGGAAGCCTGCCAGCTGAGGTGGCAAGCCATCAGCTATGCCACAGAGCTGAGTTTCAGCGCGGGTAAGCAAGCCATGATGGCGCTGTTACAAGAGAAAGCACGCCCGGATGCGGTGTTTGCGGTGTCAGACACGCTTGCCGCCGGAGCGATGGCGGCCATCCAGCAGGCAGGGCTTCGCGTACCGGACGACATAGCCGTTGCCGGTTTTGACGGCACCGAACTGGCGGAAATGGTCTCGCCGCCCCTGACCACGCTGGCGCAGCCCTCGCGTGATATTGGACGTCATGCCTGCAGGCTGCTGCTGCAAAAAATTAGCCAGCCCGACTCTGCGCCGGAGCGCAGAATTATGCAGGGCCATCTGATCGAACGTGCCAGCGCCTAGTGCAAGCCCCACGTCGGGAGCAGGCAGCGCCACCTGCTCCCGGGTGCTGCTGTCACTGTCTGCTACCGGCTTCGGTCCGTGAAAGCGGCTTGAGTGCACGGCGTGAGGGGCGCGAAATCAGAATGCCGATGACCCCACCGATAATCAGCGCGGCGGCCACAATAAGTAGTCCAGAGTGATAGCTGTTGGTCACATCTTTAATTTTGCCGAGCAAGGGGGGCAGCCCCAGACCGACAAAATTCGCCACGGTATTGATAAACGCAATAGACGCGGCGGCGGCCACCCCGGCCAGTTTTTCCGTGGTAACGGCCCAGAAAACCGGTGTCAGCGCAAAGTTAAAGCCTACGGTAAGCACCAGCAGAAAATAGGCGACCAGCAGGTTGCCGGAATAGATCGCCAGGGCCAGCGACAGGCCCGAAAAGATCAGGGGCAGTCCCATATGCCATGAGCGTTCATGGGTGCGATCGGAATGGCGGCCGTTGAGATACATAAACAG
Source organism: Pantoea sp. KPR_PJ (assembly GCF_041386365.1). Lineage (NCBI taxonomy): Bacteria > Pseudomonadati > Pseudomonadota > Gammaproteobacteria > Enterobacterales > Erwiniaceae > Pantoea > Pantoea sp. KPR_PJ. Next base: position 793,284 of record NZ_JABMIK010000001.1, read on the forward strand.
GCAGGCCAGCGCAAACGGCACCGCGGAGAGCAGGCCGATAACGACATTGCTCTGACCGGCGGCCATGCTCTTGACGATCAACGGCATAAACAGGGTAATGCCGATGGAGCCAAACGCCTGCAGAAACCAGACCAGGCTCAGCAGCAGCACGGTTTTATTTTTTAGCGCGCTCAGCCACGCGTGATTTTCACTGATTTCGACCCCGGCATTGTCCTGTTGCAGACGCTGGCGCAGCCAGGATTTTTGTTGCGGGGAAAGCCAGGCCGCGTGGTCAGGCGAATCGGGCAGACGCCATAACACCAGCACGCCGAGCGCGATGGCGGGGAACCCCTCCAGCGCGAACAGCCAGCGCCAGCCGGCGATATCAGCGATCCCGTTCATATTCAGAAGCGCACCTGAAACAGGCAGGCCGATAATGGACGCGGCAACCGACCCCATATAAAAGAACGACATGGCGCGAGCGCGGTGACTTTTCGGAAACCAGCAGGAGATATAGTAGATAATGCCGGGGGCAAACCCTGCTTCCGCCATGCCCAGCAGGAACCGCATCACGTAAAGCTGATTCGCGCTGTTCACAAACGCCATGCCCATACTGACGATGCCCCAGGTCACCATAATGCGCGCGATCCAGCGGCGCGCGCCGACTTTGGTCATGATCACATTGCTCGGGATTTCGAACAAAATATAGGAGACATAAAACATACCGACGCCCAGGCCATACATACTGGCTGACAAGCCTAAGTCAGCATTCATTTGCAGCGCGGCAATAGAGATATTGGTCTTGTCCAGATTGGCGACGAAATAACAGATAACGATGAAAGGGATTATTTTTGTATTTAACTGCCTGAGTGTAGAGGCATGCAGATCGGTATTCATCATGTCGACCTCGTTTGGCGCTTTGCCGGATTTGGGCAGCAGCAGGCTTGCCCACGGCTCACGCAGGGTAGGTTAAGAGGTAATGTGTTTATCGTTTTAGACGCCGCTGATGCGGCAGCAGGTTGTAGGGTCTGCCGGTTTCAGACGCGCGCTACCATTCGGCGACGCTGCCGTCCGGGAAGCGCCAGAGTGGATTGCGCCAGTCTGTGGCATGCTGACTGCGTTCCGCCACCAGCGCCTCGTCTATTTCCACGCCAAGACCAGGTTTGTTGAGCGGTGAGAAGTGTCCGCCCGTGATACTGAAGTCCTCCTTATTCACAACATAGTCCAGCAGTTCGGCCCCCTGGTTGTAGTGAATGCCCATGCTTTGCTCCTGAAACACCGCGTTGCGCGCAACAAAATCGACATGCAGGCAGGCGGCAAGGGCAATCGGGCCCAGCGGGCAGTGGGGGGCCAGCGCTACGTCATACGCCTCTGCCATCGCCGCGATTTTATAACACTCGGTAATGCCGCCCGCATGGGAGAGATCGGGCTGAAGGATAGCCAGACCGCCCGCTTCCAGCACGCGCTTGAACTCAAAACGCGAATACATGCGTTCGCCCGCCGCAATCGGCAGATGCGTCTGAGCGGCCAGGCGCGGGTAGTATTCCGCCTGTTCGGCCAGCACCGGCTCTTCAATAAACAGCGGACGGTAGGGCTCAAGCTCTTTGATGAGGATCCTGGCCATCGGGGCACTGACGCGACCGTGGAAATCCAGGCCAAACTCAATCTCGCTGCCAAATGCTTCCCGAATCTGCGCGACGGTACTGACGGCGGCATCGATCTGACGCGAGCTCTCAATCATGCCCATCTCCTCACAGCCGTTAAGCTTAAAGGTGTCAAAACCGATTTCACGCATTTTACGAATGCCGGCGATAACCTCGGCAGGGCGATCGCCGCCTACCCAGCTGTAGGCCTTAATCGTGTCGCGAACCTGGCCGCCAAGCAGCTGCCAGACCGGTACGCCGAGCACCTTGCCTTTGATATCCCACAGCGCCTGATCGATTCCCGCGATTGCGCTCATCAGAATAGGGCCGCCACGGTAGAAGCCACCACGGTACAGGACCTGCCATAGATCGTTGATGCGTGCCGGATCCTGGCCGATGAGATAGTCTGACAGCTCATGAACCGCCGTTTCGACGCTTCTTGCCCGTCCTTCAATGACCGGCTCTCCCCAGCCCGTTACGCCTTCATCCGTTTCAATCCTGAGAAACAGCCAGCGCGGCGGTAAGCGATAGAGGGTGACTCGGGTGATTTTCATGATATGGCTTCCTTATAGGCTGCAACGAAAGCGCGTGCCTGCTCTGCAGTACGTGAAACCGGCTGGCCGGGGCGATAAAGATCGCTGCCCAGTCCTGCGCCCACGCATCCCGCAGCCAGAAACGCACGAAGGTTTTGCGGCGTCACGCCGCCGACGGCGAAGACGGGCACATCCGCAGGCAGCACGGCTTTCAGCGCTCTGATGTAGTCCGGTCCAAAGGCGGAAGAGGGAAAGATTTTCAGCGCCTGCGCCCCGGCCTGGATCGCCGCAAAGGCTTCTGAGGCCGTGGCGCAGCCCGCTGCCACCGTCATCCCTTGCGCCACGGCGCGCTGGATCACCGCGGCGTCGGTATTTGGGGTCACCACCAGCCTGCTGTTCATCGCGGCCAGCTGATCCACCTGGCCGGGCGTCAGTACGGTACCCGCCCCCACCAGCGTGCGGTCGCCATATGTTGTCACCAGATGGGCTATGCTGCGCGCCCAGTCAGGAGAATTCAGCGGGATCTCGATGGCGTCAAAACCTGCCTCAGTTAATGCACCGACGTGCGCTTCAACCTCGTCGGGACGAATGCCGCGCAAAATAGCAATCAGCGGCAACTCAGTAATCCAGTTCATTGGCAATGCTCCTGATCCCGTGCTGAAAAGCCCGATCGCTGTCCAGCCGCTGAGCTGGCAGGCCGCACAACGCCATCGCTTGCAGATAGCGTTCGGCCAGTGCAGGACCGGCGATAAGGGTTAAGGGGGCCGTCTTTTCCTCGACAAACGTCTCCGCCATCAGTGCCACCTCGTGACCAATCAGTAAGCCGGAAAGAAACTCGCTGACCGATTCGCGCGGACGCACGCCCAGAACGTGCGCCGCACGGACTTCAAACAGCCGACGCAAAATGCTGCGGTCGTGCACGCCTGTCTCCAGCCCCTGGCGAAACGCATCTGCGTCTGCAACCTGCTCAGGTAAGCCTGTCCCGATTAACGCGTGGTTAAGCAGGAGGTGGTGCAGCTCTCCGGTCATCAGCGTGCGGAAGGAGACAATCTGGCGCTGCGCCTCGCTGACCCACTTGCAGTGCGTGCCGGGCATCACGTAACAGGAGGCGGGAAGCAGCCGGGCGGCACCCAGCAGCTGCGTCTCTTCGCCGCGCATCACGTTCACATTATCCTCGGCATGAATGCTCAGCCCCGGCACAATCCAGCCGCGCTGTTCTACCCGGGTCAGGTGTGAGGCGATATCCTCCAGCGAGACCGGACAGGGCAGATAGGGGGCATTCATCCAGCCCGCATTGCTGCCGACCATGCCAGCCATGATCACGGGCAGATCATCAACCGGCCAGCCCTCCGTGACCGCATGGAAAACCTCGGCCGGCGTTCTGCCATTTAAACGCGTAATACCCGATTCAGAGCGCCGTGCCTGCTGGCAGACGCCGTCGTGGTAATACCAGGCTCGCAGGTTGGTCGAACCCCAGTCGATCGCAATATAGCTGTTCAATGAATGTCCTTAAGTCGCTGTGTTGAGCTGGCGATCATGGTCAGTGCCGCCTGCTCGGCCTCATCGGGCTTTTGATGGCGAATCGCCTCAAACAGGGCCTTATGCTCACGCAGGGTGTCTGGCATATTGCCGCTGTCTGGCATGTAGGTGCGCTCAAATATCGCCAGCTGCAAAGAGCTGATGGCAACGCTGAGCTGCTGCAGTACCGGGTTATGCACTGACTCCAGCACGGCTTCGTGATAACGAATATCCGCCCGGTTAAAAGCCTCACGGTCGTGATGGTGCGCGACCATATCGTTAAGCGCCGCCTCGATGTTAGCCAGATCGCGGGAGGTGGCACGTTCCGCCGACCAGCGGGCAATCTGCGGCTCAACCAGATTGCGCACCTCGTTCATGGCGGCAATCAGACGAGGATCCTGATCGTGTTTCAGTGACCATTGCAGGACATCGCTGTCGAGAAAATTCCACTGGCTGCGCTGCGTCACAAAGGCTCCGCGGTAGCGCCTGACCTCAATCAGCCGTTTGGCCACCAGTGCGCGAAACACCTCGCGAATAATGTTTCGCGAGGTTGCGAACTGATCGCACAGTTCGGTTTCGGCAGGCAGAGAGGCGCCGGGAACATATTTGCCCGATACGATCTCTTCACCCAGGGTCAGAATGATACGGTCCGTTTTGCTGATAGTGTCTTTCATGATGTTCCATGCGGTTGGGTAAGGGTGCAGCTACTTTACCGCTGTCGGTCACCGGATCGCACCATGCTGAGATCAGATAACCATGTGGCCATTGTAGTGCTAAAAATAAAGATTGTACTACAATGTAGATCACAAAACAGACAGTTTGCGGGCGGGGCAGAGGAGAGGTAAACGGCAGAAAAGGGGGCGATGTCAGGCAGCGGCCAGGCGGACTTAACCGCACGCTGCCGGACACCTTAGCGGAGCGTTAACAGCATCTCCAGACAGCGCAGCTCAGCCTGCGCAAGCGCAGAGGAATAGCGGCTCTCCCGCACCAGGGTGAAACCCTGCTTCTCATAGAATGACCGGGCGTTGGGGGTTGAAGATAAGGTCAGCTGGTCAAAGCCTCGTTCTCGGGCCTCTCGCTTGATCGCGTCCATAATCAGGCTGCCTAATCCCTGACCGCTGTAGTGCGGTAAGGTAAAGACCGCCTCTACGCTAGCGGTAGAAAGGTCCAGAAAGCCGGTCGCTGCCAGCCGGTTATCGGGGCACTCAGCCACAAAGAAAGGGTGCTCAGCGATCGCACACCTGTAGCTGGCGGGCATCTGTTCCGGTGTCCAGGCGGCGATGATCGCCGCATCGTAGCTGTGACGGCATCCATGGCGTATTGCCTGGTTACGGATAGTCCAGCATGTTTCTGCCTCCTCCGGCAGCGCCAGTCTGATTCTCATCGCTTCTCCTTGCAGGTAACGCTCTCTCAGTGCCTCAGGTTTACCACAGGCGCGCCAGGGCCAACAGATAAAATTCAGTGAAGTGAGTAAGCGATGTTTGCTGTGGCAACAGAAGGCAAATCGCGTAAAGTCGTTCACAGCCCGGCGTGTCTGTTGGCCTGCTCTCTGCTGTGGCTGAAGAGCGGAAGCAGACGGAAAGCTGCCTTTATTGCCTTCTGATAAAAAGGATGTTTTATGAGTGATGCTGCTTCTGTCTCAATGGGTCTGCTGCTGTTTCCCGGTCTGACTCAGCTTGATCTGACTGGCCCCTTTGAAGTTTTTGCCAGGGCACCCCATACCCGGGTCCACCTCATCTAGAAAGATCTGTCGCCAGTGGTGTCGGATCGCGGCATGGCGATAACCCCGACCACGACCTTTGCCCACTGCCCCAGACTGGATGTGATCTGCATTCCGGGTGGACCGGGACAGATAAACCTGATGGAGGATGACGAGGTGCTGTCGTTTATTCGCACGCAAAGTGAGCAGGTAAAGCTGATCACCTCGGTTTGCACCGGGTCGCTGGTGCTGGGGGCTGCGGGGCTGCTGGACGGATACCGGGCCACCACGCACTGGGCGTCTCTCGATCAGCTTGCCTTACTGGGGGCAGAGCCGGTAAGCGAGCGCGTGGTGCACGACCGCAACCGAATAACCGGCGCAGGGGTAACGTCAGGCATCGATTTTGCGCTGAGCGTCGTCTCCGAGATGTTCGGCAGAGATATAGCGCAAACTATCCAGCTCCAGATGGAATATGATCCTGCCCCTCCCTTTACCTGTGGCTCGCCTCACCGCGCATCAGATGAGCTGCTTAAAAAAGCCCGGGAACAGATGGCACCTTTTATTGAGAAGAGGCGACAGGCCACGGTAAAAGCGGCCGCCAGACTGCGAAAACAGACGCAGGCCTGATAACGAGCATTGTCTGACCTGCTCAGGCGTTTGCCTGCCGTCTGGTTTGCAGGCTGTACCAATCCTGACTACTGTTTCTGGACAGGGTTTTCCCATAACCGGCAAGGCAAATCAGGAGGGGTAATGAAACGCGATGTATTAAATGAAGATGATTATGATGAAGTTTGCCGCGTGATTGGCGATGCGGTGGTGGTGCTGGCTGAATCCGGACATGAGACAAAGCGAGAAGAGATCTCCGGTCTGCTCAAGCGAGCGCGCCTGCACCGCACGCACAGCGAGCGCGATGAGCAACGCATGCTGGAGCACGCTATACGTCTGGTGAAGCCCTGAGCGTGAAACCGGCGCAGGCAGCCGGTTTTACTCTGTGTATGACGCCAGCAAAGCAGGGCGACAGCCGGGATACCAGCTCACCAGAAAATGCCGCAGATGGTCAAGACACCATTCCGCCTCGTCACGCTGCTGGCAGTAATACATCACCGTAATTTTTTCATACGCCCGGCCACGCTGGCGCAGCGGTGACCAGCCCCAGTCCAGCACGCTGCGCGCATAGTTGAGCAGAGCGTCTGTTGTCATCTGGTGCTGCGCCGCTTGCTCGCGCAGATAGTCTGCAAATGCCCGCTCGAGTGCCAGCGTCTCCGACTGCGCTACAGGGTGTTCCGGCCGAAAGGCAACGTCAACAAACCCACATACCGCGTCATCGCGCTGCTGCCAGTCGCAGGCCAGCGTCATAAACAGTCCGTCCTGCAAATTAACCTCTTCCAGCAAACGACGCAGATTAGCAGAGTGCGTCAGCACCGCAATTTCATCAATACGGTCGGTCTCCAGCGTCAAATCGATGCCGCAGGGGTTCAGCGAGCCATCCTCATTACGCGTGGCGGGAAAGGGAAAATCTATATAGCCGTTGTTGTCCAGTCGCTTTTCCATAATCACCTGGCCTGATCTCTGACGAGCGTTGACAATAAACGATTCAGACGTCGGACGCACGCTTAAGGGCATGTCCAGGTAATCATGGTGTCGTCATGCGGATTAATCAGGCGGAACTGCTTATCGGACAGGCGCTGGGCGTAATAACCTTCAGCGGTGACCGCCGAGGGCACATATTTGAAACGATCCAGCGAACGCAGTGTCCCACTCTGCACGCGAACGCCATCACGGCTGACGGTGAAGGCGCTGACGAGGTCAAAAATGGTCGCCTGCGTCTGGCCCATCGGCTGGCCGTAGAGTGTGCTGACTTCGCCGGGGCAATCCACCCCTTTCGGGCCAGAGGCGCAGCCTGCGAGCAGCGTAATGATTGTCAGTAAGGTGAGTCGCAACATATCCTGTACCTGCTTCAGTCCCTGGGAATTTCGTGGCGCTAATTTCGACGCGTTGCGTCCCGCCTGTTCTGATCATAGCAGGTCTCGCGCGGCTTCCCATTTGAGGTTTGCTTAATAGTTAAGCTGTAGACGTACCAAAGGGTGACTTGAGTAGCACATTAAAGGTATTCTTGCCATCTTTGCGCATCAGTTGGGGCGATTTAAGGGAAACGTAATGAAAGAAGAAGAAGCCAGTCTAATGATTATCCGCCATGCGATTGAAAAGCTGGAGGCGGAAAAGAAGCAGCAGGTAATGGCCTGCGTTGGAGAAATCCGCGACGTCATGCAGGCCTTCGATGCAGAAAATGCCGCACTGGCACTGATGCTGATCGCCGCCGAGGTAGCGGCAGAATAATTCCCGTCCGGCGTGGTGACAGCTCACGCCGGACCTCTAGCGGTTCATCTCACTCACCAGCCAGCGGTGGATCACGGCCACAATCCAGTCCTGCTGTGCGCGATTCAGCGGCTGATGGGCGGCGATACCGTGCCACTTCGCCAGACAGCCACGACAGCAGGTCGCTGTTGCGTGCTGGGCAATAAATACCGGATGGCCGCGCATCGGCGTCTGCTTACCGTCGTTCTTTGGCTCTGCCTGCGCCAGACGCTGTGCCACAAAGTCCGCCGCGTGCTGGTCAATCACTTCCGGCCCCTTCGCCAGACAATACGCCCGCTCTTTTTCGCCCAGGTGAAAGCGGCGGCGAAAGGGTGACTGCGCCAGCCGCTGAAACAGGGCATCTTGCCGGTTCATGCAATCTCCTTTAGGAATCAATGCGTTTTCAACCTGTTCCTGGTTTCGCTTTGGCCAGGCTGTGCTAAACCTAATGCGAACCCAGGAAGGAGGAAATATGAAAAAGAGTGTTATAGCCATCGGTATGTTGAGCGCGGGCCTGATGCTGGCCGGTTGCGCAAACGACCACGTACTGCACACCAACGACGGCCGCACTATTGTGGCGCAGGGTAAACCGAAGGTGGATGACGATACGGGTATGATCACCTATAAAGACGTCTACGGTAAAGAGCAGCAGATTAATCGTGACAGCATCAAGGATATGTCGGAAGTGGGCAATTAACGACAGCTTTTGACACACTTCGGCCCGCTCCGTGCGGGCCGATTCGCTTTCATCGTCCGTTGAGTCTGTTAGTCTGAGAATACCTCAATAAATCAGATGATAACTATCACGGAGTTTGCCAATGAAGGCCTCACTTTTCACCCTTGGCTTACTGAGCTGCTGCATGGCAACTGCCTGGGGCGATACGCAGTTTCAGATCACCTGTCCCGGCCGGCCCACCATGACGCTTTCCCGCGCACAGTATGGCCTGAGCACCCTGGCATGGCCGCAGCATCACTTTCAGATTGCGTCCGGCGAGCAGCACACCCGTTTAGACGGCGGCGACAAAGTCGCGATCACCCGCTTTCGCAACGGCGATCAGCTGATTGTGAATAAGGCGAGCAGGGACGTTTTCTTCGTTTACCATGACAGCGCCCGGCTGATACCCTGTAGCCGCAGCGAAACGCGCAATGTCGATCAGCTGTCGCTGGAACCCTATGACGATCGCAACCATCCGCACTCATAACCGACTTTAGCCGGAGAGTTTATGCAACTGAACGTTACAGACGCCGTCACGCATCAGGATCTGGATGAGGTGCGCCTCGGCCTGAATGCTTTTAACAGCCGCTTTATCAATATCGATGAAATTAAGGCCATTGGCGTATTCGTTACCGACGAGCACGGCCAGAAGCGGGCAGGGCTGACCGGGTCGACCACCGGCAACTGGCTGCGTATTGATATGCTGTGGGTCAGTGACGGGCTGCGCGGACAGGGGATCGGTAGCAAACTGATGAAGGCGGCTGAAGAAGAGGCGCGGCAGCGCGGCTGCTGCTATGCGCAGGTCGATACCGCCAGCTTTCAGGCGCGCCCGTTCTATGAAAAACTCGGTTACAGCCTGCGCTTCAGCCTGGATAACTACCCGCGCCATCATCAGCGCCACTATCTCAGCAAAACGCTTTAACTAAAACAGCGGCGGCTGGCGTCGGTCCAGCGGCTGCTGCTCTGCCTCATCAATCGCCGCCAGCCAGCTTTGCAGCGTTACCTCCACCCAGGAGAGGTGCCCACGGGTGGTACTCATCAGCACCACGTCAGGGCGCAGCGTGCGATAGAACTCCAGCGACTGTTGCAGCTCATGGGGATTGCTCTCCGGCAGCAGCACGGTAATCCAGCGCTGGTGGTCGCGCGTCAGCGTGTCGCCCACAAAGAGATAGGTGCGGCCCAGCGGTGACGCGTAGAGGTAACTGCTGCTACCGGGCGTATGGCCTGGCGTCGGCAGCAGATGAAAGTCGCCAAAGTGTGTTTCTGGCTTGCTGAACGTATCGTCTGGCTCCAGCACCCGGCTGACCGGGCCAAGCGAGCGGCTGTGGCAGTAGAGCGCGCTGTTAAAGCGCTGCTGAATGGCGACAGCGCCTGGCGCAGCCTCATGCCAGTGGGTCAGATAGTGACGGATGACGCCGCCTTCGTCCGCCAGCACTTCGTGATCGAGCGGGTGTTCGACACGGCCTATCAGCAGATTGCCGCGCGGATGGCGCAGCAGGAACCCATGCATCATGAGGTCGTTAACGGTATCTTCGACCGGAAATTCCGGCGTGGAGATCCACAAATCGTCGTAGAGCGGCTTCAATGGCGATCTCCCTGAGAACGGCTTAATGCTCGGGTAACACCGGATGGCCAGTGGCCTGTAGTTCGGCCCGGCCATCATCTACGCGCAGCTGCGCGCGCGCGCCGAACGGCAGCGTAACGGTATCGGCGTCATGGCCAAAGGCGAGATTGCTGATCACCGGCAGGCCGGTCACCTCACGCAAATAGTGCCAGACGCTGGCAAAATCAAAACCGTTGTCATAGTCGCTGAGCGCGGTGCTGGTAAAACTACCGGTAATTATAGCGCGCTGGCGCGCCAGGATACCGCTCTGGTGCAGCTGGATAAGCATGCGCTCAACGCGAAACGGATGCTCATTAACATCCTCAATAACCAGAATGCCGTCATCAAACTGCGGCAGCCAGGGGGTACCGATCAGCGAACAGATCATCGCCAGATTGCCGCCCCACAGCGTGCCCTGCCACTCGCCGCGATCGGGCGTCTCACTGCGCCAGCTGACCTCCACCACAGGTGACGTCAGCGCCTGCCAGAAATGATTCAGGGTAAATGCTGAAGGGATCTCTGCGCCAAAATTGCCCGCCAGCATCGGTGCGCTAAAGCTGATCAGGCCGGTCTGCGCCAGCAGAGCCAGCTGAATGGCGGTGAAGTCGCTGTGACCGCACAGTGCCAGCGGCTGGTTAAGCAGGCGACGCTGTAGCGCAACATAGTCAATACTGGCCAGCAGCCGGCTGGCCCCGTAGCCTCCGCGCACCGCCAGTACGATATCGGGCAGCACGTCGAGCTGCGCCAGCTGGTTAAATTCGGCAAGCCGCTCGGCGTCACTGCCGGCGAAACGCTGAAAGCGTCGGCTGAGGGTTTCCAGATTACCGACCTGATGGCCTGCAGCGCGCAGCCGCTCAACGCCCCGCCATGCAGCGGGTTGGTTATGGCAATATCCGGAAGGGGAGATAAGATGAACTGAGCGCGAAATCATAAGGCTATTCCTGCGGTTAGCGGGGGATACGCGCCGATAATGACGAAAAGCGCGACGGAAGTCACTGCGTCAAACCTTTTTTAACACAATTAGGATAAAGGGTAATTTTGCTGCTGTGCGCGCCAGGTATGATAGCGTGCGACCCTTTTGCATCAGGATGAATAATTGGTGAAATTTCGATACCTTGCCCTTTCTGCGCTACTGCTGGCAGGCTGCGCCAGCGAACCCCCTAAACAGGTGGTTAAACTCCGCAATACCCCGCTGACCCAGGCACCGCCGTCAAACATCAATGCCGCCTGGGCGATGTTCACCGAAGATGCCGCCAGTCATTATGGCGTTGATGAGAAGCTGATCAGCGCCATTATTAGTGTCGAATCGGGCGGCAACCCCGCCGTGGTCAGCCGCTCTAACGCGGTGGGCCTGATGCAGATTAAAGCCTCAACGGCGGGCCGTGAGGTCTACCGCGTGCAGGGTCGCCGCGGACAACCCTCGACCGCTGAGCTGCGCGATCCAGCGAAAAATATCGATATCGGCACCGCCTATATCAAGATCCTGCAAGAGTCGGCGCTCTCCGGCATCCGCGATCCGCTGACGCTGCGCTACGCCACTATCGTCTCCTACGCCAACGGCGCGGGTGCGCTGCTGCGAACCTTCTCACGTGACCGCGATCGGGCCATCGCCATGATTAACGCGATGTCGCCAGAGGAGTTTTATCAGCACGTCCAGAATAAACATCCCGCCGCGCAGGCGCCGCGCTACCTGTGGAAAGTTACCACGGCGTACCGCACTATCTGACCGGTTACTCCATCAGCAGCCGCGCGGTGGGGTAATCGACAATCAATACCTTCACATAACCCCCGCGCAGCGCGCCACGAATGGCGGGCGCCTTCTCTTTGCCCCCTGCCAGCGCCACCACCTGCGGACACTGCCGCACCTGTGCCAGCTCCATGCCAATCACCGGATCTTCATCGGCGCTCAGCACCGGCTGGCCCTGTGCGTCGAAGTAGTGCAGGCAGATATCACCGACCGCGCCGCGCTGCGCCAGGGTGCGCAGCATCTCTTCATCGTAGTAGTTACCGGAGTTACGCAGCAGCGCCGACGGCTCCAGGTCGCCAATGCCGACAATCGCCAGATCCACCTGCTCGAACTTTTCCAGCACTTCCGCTACGTCGGGACTGGCCGCCAGACGCTGGCGATCCTGCACCGAATGCTCAATCGACTGGGAGGGCAGCAGCCACGACGGGCAGTTTAGCAGCGCCGCCAGGTTCTGCGTCAGGATGGTGGCCTGCACGTTACCGTTGGCACCGACGCCGCCCAGTAGCTGAATCACCCCTTTGCAGGGGACGTTTAATGGATGCAGCGCATCCACCATCGCGCGGATAGTGCCGCTCCATGAGGAGATGCCGATCAGCTCGTCGGCGCGCAGGCGGGTCTCCAGATAGTGGGCCGCTGCCGAGCCAATCGCCTGTTTGATCTGCTGCGGTGAGGCGTTTTCTGCCACATCCACTACGATCGCCTGCGGCAGACCGTAGGTCTGTTCGATCGCCTTTTCCAGCGTGGGAAAAACATTAGCCGGCGGGACAATGCTGATCTTCACCACGCCTTCCTTTACGCTGCGGTTAAGAATGCGCGAGACAAACGACTGCGACAGTTTCAACAGCTGCGCAATCTCTGACTGTTTCATCCCTTCGCTGTAGTAAAGCGTGGCAATCTTTACCATCAGCCGTTGCTCATCCTGTTTCGCCATTCATCCTTCCTCTCAGTATCGGCCTGGTATTGTTAACCAGGACGCAGCAAATCACAACGCAGGACATTTTGTGATCCTTTTCGCTTTTTAAACAACCAGGGTTGCGCACCCGGCCAGCGCGGGTGCATAGTCATATTGAATATAAAATCGCAATTGAATATTTATTCAAGCGGAGAATAACTGATGAACCTACCTCTCGTCAAAATCACCCTACTGGCTTCACTGATGGCGCTCTCGGCCGCTACGTCTGCCGCAGATAACGGCCTGCTGGCAATCATCACCCCGTCGCACGATAACCCATTCTTTAAGGCGGAAGCTGACGGGGCGCAGGAGAAAGCCAAAGCGCTTGGCTACACCACGCTGGTGGCCTCGCACGACGACGATGTGAATAAGCAGAACCAGCTGATCGAAACCGCCATTGCGCGTAAGGCCAGGGCCATTATCCTGGATAACGCCGGGGCGGACGCCACCGTGGGCCCGGTGCAAAAGGCCAAAGATGCAGGCATTCCCACTTTTCTCATCGACCGTGAAATCAATAAAACCGGCGTCGCGGTGGCGCAAATTGTCTCCAATAACTATCAGGGCGCGCAGCTGGGCGCAGAGAAGTTCGCCCGCCTGCTTAACGGCAAAGGAAGTTACGTGGAGCTGCTGGGCAAAGAGTCTGATACCAACGCGGGAGTGCGTTCGCAGGGCTACCACGACGTGCTGGATGACTACCCCGACATGAAGATGGTCGCGCAGCAGAGCGCCAACTGGAGCCAGACGGAGGCGTTCAGCCGCATGGAAACCATTCTGCAGAAGAACCCCAATATTGCCGGTGTGATTTCCGGTAATGACACTATGGCGCTGGGTGCGGAAGCCGCGCTGAAAGCGGCCGGTAAAACAGACGTCATCGTGGTGGGGTTTGACGGCAGCGACTATACCCGCGACTCCATCATCAACAAGGGCAATATCAAAGCAACGGTGCTACAGCCGGGCTGGGCGCAGGCGCAGATGGCGGTGGAGCAGGTGGACTACTACCTGAAAAACGGGAAAGCGCAGAAAGAAGAGAAGCAGCTAATGGACTGTGTGCTGATTGACGAAAGCAATGCGTCGAAGCTGAAAAACTTTAGCCTGGCGCAGTAACCGGAGGCGGCATGAAACGGATTGGGGCTACGGTGGTCATGACACTGGCGTTAGCAGTAAGCGGCTGTACCGTGGTGGATCTGGACGCCAGCGGCAATCCGATCATGCCGAAAGATCCCCATGCGAAGCCGAGCTACAGCAACCAGACGCCGCAGCAGATCGCTGAGGCGAGCTGGCAAAGCCGCGTGCTCGACACGGCACAGCAGCACGCCATGAGCTGGGCAGACATGCAAACCAAAAGCGGAACGGTGAAGGCGGGCGGCAGCGAAAGCGTCTTTGTGCGCGCCAGCGGCAGGGTTGAGGCGGTGGATACCAGCAACAGCCGCGAGCGCATCCTGACGCTGACGCTGAATGGCAAACCGGTCAACGTGAGCCTGGGCCCGGTGATCCGCAGTAACGCGCTGCGTGATGCTGCCGGTTTTCGCTTCGAGGAGTTTACCAATCAGGTGCAGTATGCGCAGCTGACCCGTGCGCTAAACCGCCACGCGGTGCAGCAGCTGCCGGCAGTGGACGCGAGCTGGGTCGGCAAACCGGCGCAGGCGCTGCTGGCGGTTGAGATGGGCCACAACAGCGTTAATGAGGTGATGGCGGTGTCGCTGAAGCAGGGAGAGACGCCATGAGCGATGAGATCATCCTGAGCGCGCGCAACATTTCAATGCTGTTTCCCGGCACGCTGGCGCTGGATCGCGTCGACTATCGCGTCTGGCGCGGCAAGGTCAACGTCATCATCGGTGAAAACGGGGCGGGCAAGTCGACGCTGATGAAAATTCTCGCGGGCGTGCAGCAGCCAACCAGCGGCGAGATCTTCCTGAACGGTGAAAAAGTGGTGCTGAGCAGCACGCGCGCCGCGGCAAAGCTTGGCATCGGCATGGTGCATCAGGAACTGAACCTGTTCGAAAACCTCTCGGTGGCGGAGAACATCTTTCTTGGCCGCGAACTGCAACGCGGTATCAGGCCCATTAATGAAGCAGAGCAGGAGCGCCGTACCGCGGCGCTTATGGCGCGCCTTGACCAGCCTGTCTCGCCAGCCGAGCACGTCGGCAATCTCAAGGTGGGCCAGCAGCAGCTGGTGGAGATCGCCAAAGCGCTGGCGGAAGATGCCGACATTCTGATCCTCGACGAGCCTACCTCGGCGCTGAGTAAAACCGAAGTCGCCACCCTGTTTCGCGTTATTCGCGAGCTGACGCGACAGGGGGTCTCTGTCATCTATATCTCGCATCGCCTTGAAGAGCTGATGGCGATTGGCGACAGGATCACCATTCTGCGCGACGGCCGCTTTCAGGCAGAGGCAAAGGTCAGTGACATCGACGTGCCCTGGATCGTGCGTGAAATGCTGGGCAGCGAGCCGATGAGCAACTTCCTGCCCGATGACCGTACCTTTGGTGCGGCAGTGCTGGAAGCGGAACATATTACCTGCGTCAGCCCCGGCGGTAACACGCTGGTGGATGACGTCACCTTTAACGTGCGCGCCGGGGAGATTGTCGGCATCTATGGGCTGATGGGCGCGGGGCGTACTGAACTGTTTGAGTGTCTGCTCGGCAGCGAGCGCAACTATCTTGGCAAAGTCTGGCTCGACAGCAAGCCGGTGCCGACGCGACTGCCGCCGGCTGAGCGTATCCGCATGGGCATGAGCCTGGTGCCGGAAGACCGCAAGCGCGCCGGGATTTTCCCGGTGTCGTCAGTCGCCAGCAACCTCACCATCGCCAGCCTCTGGCGTCGCCTGTCGGGTCGCTTTGCTATCGCCCGGCACCGGGAGCAGGAGGCGGTAGCGCAGACCGTGGGCAATCTGGCGATCAAAATCTCCTCGCCCGAGGTAACCATCAGTGCGCTGAGCGGTGGCAATCAGCAGAAGGTCGTCATTGGCCGCTCGCTGCTGACAAATCCGCGTCTGCTGCTGCTCGACGAGCCAAGCCGCGGGATTGACGTCGGCGCGAAAGCCGAAGTGTTTCGCATGATGGTGCGGCTGTCAGAGCAGGGGATCGCGGTGCTTTTTTCCACCTCCGATCTGAAAGAGATCATGGCGGTGGCCGACCGCATTCTGGTGATGTCAGGCGGCAAACTTACGGCTGATATTCCGCGCGCTGATGCGGAAGAGTCAGCGCTGGTGAAAGCAAGCGCACAGGGGTTCTGAGCATGAAAGGCAATAACGCTATGACGATGGCAGGACAACCGGCAAACGTATTTAACTCGCGCGAAGGCATCATTCTGCTGCTGCTGAAGCTGCGTACCTTTATCGCGCTGTTTTTAATCGTGGGGTTTTTTGCGGTTACCGTTCCAGACTTTCTTGCGGTTGGCAGCCTGGTGATCATGGTGAAGCATATCGCCATCAACGCCTTCCTGGCGCTGGGCATCACCTTTGTCATTATCACCGCCGGCATTGACCTCTCCATCGGCGCAACGCTGGGACTGTGCGGCATGATTGCCGGCTGGCTGATCACCAAAGGCATTGTACTGCCGATGTTCGGCATCGCCATTTTCCCCAGCGTCTGGGTCATTGTGCCGCTGGTATTGCTGGTGGGGGGGCTCATCGGCGCGGCCAACGGCTGGATTATTACGCGTTATAACGTCGCCCCCTTTATCTGCACGCTGGGCACCATGTATATCCTGCGCGGCGCGGCAATGCTGACCTCAGGCGGCGAAACCTTTCCCGGTCTGCAGGGCAACCCGCTGCTGGGTAACACCGGCTTTGATCGGATCGGGGCCGGATCGCTGCTGGGGCTGCCCTACGCCATCTGGATGATGATCGTGCTGGCGCTGGTGATTGCCTATGTGGCGCGCCGCCTGCCGTTTGGCCGTCAGGTTTATGCCATCGGCGACAACGAACGCGCGGCTGAGCTCTCTGGCGTCAGGGTGAAACAGATAAAAATCTGGGTTTATACCCTTTCGGGCTTCTGCGCGGCGATTGCGGGCATTGTGGTCTCGTCGCAGCTGGTGGCCAGCCATCCGGCCAACGGCACCTCATTTGAGATGAACGCCATTGCGGCGGTGGTGCTGGGCGGCACCTCGCTGGCTGGCGGTCGCGGCACCATTCTCGGCACGCTGATCGGCGCGTTTGTGATCGGCTTTCTCGCTGACGGTCTGATCATGATGGGCGTCAGTGAATTCTGGCAGATGGTGATTAAGGGCATTGTCATCATCATCGCCGTCATCATCGACCAGATGCAAAACCGCATGCAGCAGAAAGCAGCGGTGGTTGCACAGAAGGCGCTGATCGAGGAGGGCGAGCCAGCTAAGCATTAATCGGTTGAGGTGCAGGTATCAACATTTGCTGCACCCCTTTTTTTACCTGGTATGAATATATATTCAAGTATGATTTTAAATTCAGAGGTGATGTATGAATCCTTTCAAGCTCCCGGTCGACGAATTGCAGCGCAAGGCGCGCGCCGTGCGCCGCCGCATTATCCAGCTTAACGCGGGCAGTCCGGCAGGCGGCCATACCGGTGCCGATCTCTCGCAGGCGGACATCGTAACCGCACTCTATTTTCGCATTCTCAACTGCGCGCCAGACCGCCTCGACGATCCGCAGCGTGACATTTACATCCAGTCGAAAGGCCATGCGGTGGGCGGCTACTACTGTGTACTGGCGGAAGCGGGCTATTTTCCCACCGACTGGCTGCCGACCTACCAGCATGCCGACTCGCACCTGCCGGGTCATCCGGTGCGCCAGAAAACGCCCGGCGTTGAGTTGAATACCGGCGCGCTGGGCCATGGTCTGCCGGTGGCAGTCGGGCTGGCGATTGCGGCAAAAAAGGATGGCAGTAAACGGCGCATTTTCGTGGTAACCGGCGACGGCGAGCTGGCAGAGGGCAGCAACTGGGAGGCGGCGCTGGTGGCAGCCCACTACGGCCTGGATAATCTGATCATTATTAATGACAAGAACAAATTACAGCTGGCGGGATCGACTCGCGACATCATGAACACCGATCCGCTGCCGGAGAAATGGCGAGCCTTTGGCCTTGAGGTGACCGAATGCAACGGTAACGACATGGCGGCAGTGGTTGACACCCTCGAAAGCCTGCCGCAGAACGGCAAGCCGCAGGTTATCGTAGCGCATACCGAAAAGGGCTATGGCGTCTCCTTTATTCAGAGTAAAGCGGAGTGGCACCATCGCGTGCCGAAAGGCGAAGAGATTGAACTGGCCCTGGAGGAACTGAAAGATGAGTAATGCACAACATTTAGCCAGCGTCATGGTCGACGCCTTTATCGACGCGGTTAACCGCGGCGTTGATCTGGTGCCGGTAGTGGCGGACTCGACCTCCACCGCAAAAATCTCACCTTTTATCAAGGCCTTTCCCGATCGGCTGGTCAACGTGGGAATTGCCGAACAGACGCTGGTCGGCACCGCCGCCGGTCTGGCGCTGGGCGGCAAGATCGCCGTAACCTGTAACGCCGCCCCGTTCCTGGTGTCGCGCGCCAACGAGCAGGTTAAAGTCGATGTCTGTTACAACAACACCAACGTCAAGCTGTTTGGCCTTAACGCCGGGGCCAGCTACGGCCCGCTCGCCAGCACCCATCACAGCATTGATGACATTGCGATAATGCGCGGCTTCGGCAACATCGAAATCTATGCCCCATCCTGCCCGCTGGAGTGCCGCCAGATTATCGACTACGCGCTTGCGCACGTCGGCCCGGTCTATATTCGTCTCGACGGTAAAGATCTGCCGCAGCTGCACGACGAGAGCTACCGCTTTATGCCGGGCAACATCGACCTGTTGCGGGAAGGAAAGGATATTGCGCTGGTGGCGATGGGCTCAACGGTGCATGAGATCGTGCGCGCAGCCGAGCGGCTGGCAGAGCAGGGGATCTCGGCCGGTGTGATCAGCGTTCCATCCATTCGACCTTGTGATACCCAACAGCTGCGCAACCTGTTACATCACTATCCAGCCGTTATCGCTGTGGAGGAGCACAACGTTAACGGCGGCGTCGGCAGTCTGGTGGCAGAAGTGCTGGCAGAGGGCGGCTGTGGCATTCCTCTGCTGCGCCTCGGCATTCCTGACGGTCAGTACGCCATTGCGGGCGATCGCGCCTCTACCCGTGCCTGTCACGGTATTGATGCCGCGAGCGTGGTGAACAGTGCAGTGCGCCTTTGCGCGGGAGCCTGAGTATGCAAGACGCCCTTATCCTGGCCATTGATGAAGGCACCACCAATGCCAAAGCGGTCGCTGTCAATCGCCAGGGCAGCGTAGTCGCGCGCGGCAACCGGCCACTGACGCTCTCCCATCCGCAGCCGGGGCTGGCGGAACAGGACGCGCTGGCGATCTGGCAGGCGGTAAAACAGGCGGTGGCCGACTGTCTGGCACAGTGCAACGGTGCGCCCGTAGCGGCGGTCGCTATCAGCAACCAGCGCGAATCGGTGCTGATCTGGCAGCGGCATGATGGCAAGCCGCTGACGCCGCTGGTCAGCTGGCAGGATCGCCGCTCAGAGGCCTTTTGCCGCGATCTGCGTGCAGCGGGCAATGCTACGCGCATTACCGGCCTGACGGGGCTGGCCGTCGATCCAATGTTTCCGGCGGCCAAGCTTACCGGCATGCTGGCGGCGATCCCGGATGGGGCGATGCGGGCGGCAGCGGGTGAGCTGTGCATCGGTACGGTCGACAGCTGGCTGAGCTGGCAGCTGAGCGCGGGTGAGATATTTGTGACCGATCATGCCAACGCCGCCCGTACCCAGCTCTATAGTCTGCACAGCAACGACTGGGATGAGACGCTGCTGCGGCTGTTTCAGCTGCCGCGCGCCGCGCTACCCGCGATTGTGTCCTCAGCCAGCGAGCAGGGCAGGGTAGCCATCAACGATATTGCTGGCCTGTTACCAGGCACGCCGATCCTGTCACGCATTGGCGACTCGCATGCCGCGCTTCAGGCGCAGCGGCGCGGTGACGAGGAGGTGGTGAAAGCGACCTACGGCACCGGCTCTTCCCTGATGATGTCGATGGCCACACCGCTGATGACCGATAACGGCCTCAGTACCACGGTGGCCTGGCACGATGGCGCGCTGCGCTTTGCCTTTGAGGGCAATATTACCCATACCGGCTCCGGCGCGGCCTGGCTGGGTAACATACTTGGCGTCCGCGACCCGCACGAGCTCACGGCGCTGGCGCAGACCACCGAACACAATCAGGGCATCTATTTTGTACCCGCCCTCTCAGGTCTGGGTGCGCCCTGGTGGGATCTCAAGGCGCGCGGCATGGTATGCGGCCTGACCGACGCAGCAACGCCTGCCGTACTGGCGCGGGTGGCGCTGGAGTCAGTTGTCTATCAGATTGCGGACGTCTTCTTTGCCATGGAGCAGGCGAGTGGCCAGCGGCTGTCGGCGCTGTGCGTGGACGGCAGCGCCACCGCAAACGACTGGCTGATGCAGCTCCAGGCCGATGTTTTGCAGCGGCCGCTGCTGCGTGCGCCAACGGCAGAAGTGTCGGCGCTGGGCGCGGCGCTGCTGGCGGGCAAGGTGCTTGGCTGGTGGCAGCAGGGCAGCGATATGCGGGCGTTGCAGGGGGGCACCCGCGTTGAGCCGTGTGCAGAGCGGGCGCAGACAATGCGCGAGCGCTATCGGGGCTGGACAGAGGCGGTGGCGCGCTGCCGTTTCCAGCCCGCCTGACCTTCCATGGCGCAAGCAGGCATAAAGAGGCGCTGCGCGGTTGCAGGCCGAGCGGCCTGGTGAGGAACGGGCAGAGTGCAGAGAGACAACCGTCCTGACCGCCCGGCCCGCGCCCTGGGCTGAAGGGCGGTCTGGGCCGGTGCAGCACGCGGCGCCGGGCAAAAAGGAATCCTGTGCTCTGCCCGGCGGCCACGCATCTCGCTGGTGTGGCCGGCGTGCGATGGACCGATATCAGGCCCGACGCGCTTCCTGCTCATCGTTATCCGCCCGCAGCATCTCCACTGGCGGAATACGGCCGCCGCTGAACTCCACCTGACGGATTGGGAAGGCGAAGCGGATATCGCGCTTCTCCAGCGCCGCCATCAGTTGCAGGTTAATCTCCTGCTGAATATCCATATATTTGTTGTAGTCAGCATCCAGTACGTAATAGACCACCTCAAAGGTTAGCTTTGAATCTTCAAATGCGAAGAAATGGGCGCGATCGAAGCGCGTCAGTTCCATCCCTTCGATAATGGTTTTAATCTGCTGACTGACTTCCCGCACCTGCGCCGACGGCGTGCCATAGCTCAGACCAAAGCGAAACACAATGCGTCGCTGCTGCATGCGCTTGTAGTTGTGAATGGTCTGCTGCAAAAGAATGGTATTGGAGCAGACAATCTGCTCGCCGCTCAGGCTGCGCAGGCGCGTGGTTTTCAGCCCGATATGCTCGATAGAGCCGGCGATATCGCCAAACACAATAAAATCACCGTGTTCGAAAGGCTTATCAAAGCCAATCGCCAGCGAGGCAAACACATCGCTCAGCACCGTCTGAATGGCCAGTGCAATGGCGATACCCCCAACGCCGAGGCTCGCCACCAGCGCGGTAATGTCGATGCCCATATTCGACAGGATGGCGAGCAGCATCATCACCCAGACGACAACGCGCAGCAGGATGCCGAGGATCACCGTGGTGACGGGGTTGCGCACGTGGACCGGGTCGCGCAGCAGGTTGTGCAGCCAGAGCCGAATGCCGCCGTCGATCCACAGCGCCAGCTGGACCGCAAGCGCCAGAAACCAGCCGTGGGCGATAAAGCTGTTCCAGCTGGCAGGCACGTCAGCAAAGCGCAGGGCAATCAGCAGCGAGAAAATCAGCAGCAGCGTCTGGCTGGTGTTGCGCAGGATGTCTACCAGAATTGAGGTAAAGCGCACGTGGCGCTGCTCGCTGTATCGCGCAATGCGGCCTGAAATAAAACGGATTGCCCCGCGTAACAGCCAGTAGATCAGCAGCGTGCCTGCGACCACGATGGCGCTGTTTAGCCAGAAGGTTTCATTGAGAAAAAGACGTTGAAAATAGCCAGATGAGAGCCAGTTTTCCATTGGGGATATTCTCCTTGCTGGGAGCCGGTTTAAAAAAAGAAAGCAAGGAGAAGCATAGCCTGGATATGGATGATGACCGCCTAAATCACTGAAAAATTACTGAAATCGCCTCGCTTTATCCCGTGCCAGGCGCTCCAGAGCGAAAATGACCTGCTGGAGCTGACGCTCCTGTGACGGTTCGATGGCGGTAAAGCGGAAGCTGAGGCGCGGCGTCACGCGCGTTTCGTTTTTGCTGCTCACCACGCTGCGCTCGCCAATATGTAGCAGTTGAGCGCCAACCTCAAACTCGCCATATTCGCCCAGTTCGACGCGCAGCTTGTTGAACTTATCACCGCTGTTAAGGCCATCCGGCAGCGCCTCGTCCACCAGCACGCCAATGCCGCCCAGCGACAGATCCTGAAGGCGAAAACGCACCTGTTTACCGTTGGGCCACTGACTATGGCAGTAAAATGTGGGCTCAAGGGGCGCACTGATACGGAAAAATTCGCGGCGCTGAATGTGCCACAGCAGCTCCGGCAGCGGTGCACTAAAAGCAGGCAGCCCATCAAAGGTGGTTTTTTCCAGTGCGGCGAGGCTGAACGCAATCTTCGCACCGAAGGTTTCCGCAGTGAGGTTTACGTCGTGACAGGAAAGCACAGCGTCGTTATCAGAACTGTTGCTGCCGAGATCGAAAATAATACGCTCGCCGTCAGCGTCGAGCAGGCGACTGATAAACTGGCCGCGCGAAAACGTGACCATCACAGGGGTCTGTAAACGCAGCAAATCTTTCATGACGCCCAGCACGGCCAGCGTGCCGCGTTTGAGATACTGTTCGTTGTCGGCTTCTTTCACTTCCTGGCTCCAAAAGAGGGCAAAAATGCGGTTCGCTATTCCTTTATTCTCTGACCGTTATCGGCGTACCGGTTTGAAGCTTTACCCCTTAACGCCATTTTTTGCATTTGTTTAACCTGCATTGCAGAATTTACTGTCTATACTTATCTGTGTAATTCTCCTGATTAATCAGGCGGTCACAACCTAAACATAAAAGGAAGGAGTAGTGGATGGGTATCATTTCATGGATCATCTTTGGTTTAATCGCCGGTATTCTCGCTAAATGGATCATGCCGGGTCGTGATGGCGGTGGTTTTATCGTCACCGTGATCCTGGGTATCGTTGGTGCGGTCGTCGGTGGCTGGATCAGTACGCTGTTCGGCTTTGGTCGCGTAGACGGATTTAACTTCGGCAGCTTTGTGGTCGCTGTTATCGGTGCCATCGTGGTGCTGTGGATCTACCGCAAAGTGCGAAGCTGACGCGCTGAGCGCAAGAACTGCAACGGGACGACCAGGTCGTCCCGTTTTACTTTCCGCTTAAAAATCGTATCCCACCGACACCAGCAGCGAACGTTCTGCCCCCCAGTAGCAGTAGCCTGTACCGTAGCAGGCGGCAACATAGTGACGATCGGTCAGGTTGTTGGCGCTCACCTGTAGCCATGCGCCGCGCAGATCGTTATTCCACACGCCCAGATCGGCACGTACCGACGCGTCAAACAGGGTAACCGACGGCACGCGACGGCTGTTTTCGTTGTCCGCCCACTGTTTGCCGATATAGCGTACACCTGCCCCGGCGCTGATACCTGCGTCAAACTGGTAGTGACCCCAGAAGGAGGCGATGCTGTTCGGCGTAATATAGGGAGTGTGACCCTCATTGCCGTCCACCGTCTCTTTGTAGCGCAGGTGATTCAGCGTGTAGCCTGCCACCGTGCTCAGGCGGGGCGTCAGCTGGTTATGCGCTTCCAGCTCAATACCCTGCGAATGGACTTTGCCGGTTGGTGTATAGGTCGAGTCCACGATATTACGCGTCGCCACATCTTTCTGCGTCAGATCGTAAAGCGCCAGCGTATAGAGATCGCGCGTGCCCGCAGGCTGATATTTAATGCCCGCTTCAACCTGTTCGGAAGTGGTTGGCTGGAGCAGATTGCCGTCTGAGCCGGTCAGCGCGGTGGGGGTAATCGCCTGGCTGTAGCTCACATAGGGGGAGACACCATTATCGAAGGCGTACAGCAGCGCCGCCCGCCCGCTAACGTGATCGTCCTGGCGGCGCGACGTGCCGCTGTTGTCGGCGACAATGCGATCGTAGCGGCCAGAGAGATCGAGATGCCAGCGATCCCACACCATCTCATCCTGCAGGTAGAGGCCGGTCTGGTAGTAGCGGCGGGTAGATGACGTCCAGCTAAAGTCAGGCATGGGGCCGAGCGCCTCGCCCGTGACGGCATTAAGCGAGCTGGCCACGCCGCCTGCGTCGGTAAGGCTGTTTTTGTAGCGATGGTACTCTGCCCCCAGCGACAGCCGATGCTCCAGTTCACCAGTAATAAACTCCGCCGTCAGGCGGTTATCTGTTGCCCAGGCGGAAAGGGAGGAGCGCTCGCCAGAGTAATAGCGTCTGAGGATCGAAGAGTCTGCCGCCAGCCAGCCACCCTGATAAACCTGATCGAGATCGGCATTTGAGTGGCTGTAGCTGCCGGTCGAGGCGAAAGACCAGACGTCGCTGAAGCGATGCCGGAAGTCATAGCTGTAAATTTGTTCGCGGCGCTTAAACTGATCCAGCGCCGGATCGCCATCGTAAAAGCCGGTGCTCAGCTTTGCGCCGTTGTGTGGATCGAGGGAACCCTCGCCGGGCACTGAACCGTGATAGCCGCCAGACGGATCCTTTTGCAAATAGGCCCGCAGCAGCAGTTGCGTATCCTCGGTGGGCTGCCACATCAACTGCGGCATCAGGGCATATTTCTCTTCACGCGTATGGTCATACTGCGTATCGCTGTTACGCGTCATTCCGGTCAGGCGAAACGCCCACTGCGAGTCAATGGCGTTGGTATAGTCAAATGCCGCACCGCTGGTGGCGTGATTGCCCGCTGACAGACGGAAATGGCCTTCTTCACGAAACTGCGGGCGGCGCGTGGTCTGGTTTACCAGCCCGCCCGGAACCGTCTGACCATAGAGTGCTGACGAGGGGCCTTTGATAACGTCAACGCGCTCCAGAAACCAGGGATCGACCTGCAAAATGTTGTAGCTGCCGCCGTCGCTCATCAGGCGCAGGCCGTCCAGGAACGTGTTATCGACGTCGCCGCCGTGGAAGCCGCGCAGTGAAATGGTGTCGTAGCGCGTCGCAGCACCGCCAAAGCCGGTGAAGACGCCAGGCGTATAGTTCAACACCTGATTGAGATCGATGGCACCCTGATCGTCAATCTGCTGGCGGGTAATCACGGAAACCGACTGCGGCGTTGTCACCAGCGGGCGGTCGCTTTTGGTCGCGCCCGCACTGGTAGTGGCAACATAGCCCTGCGTTGGGCTGTCAGCACTCTCCTGTGGCGCAGCGGTAATGACCAGCGTCTCGTCCGCCAGGCTGGCCGAAGGGATAGCAATAGCCAGCGCGCACAGCAGGGCGCAGCGGTGAGGGGTAAACGGCAGCTTCATGTCCTTTCCTTGTTCAGTCCGCCAGATCAGGCGAATCAAGAGTGATAAAAATTCTCACTATCAGAGTGAGAATTATTATCAATATGTGGGGGATGTTTCAAGATGTGTTAAAGGAAGGTGTAGCAAAAAGCGAAGGGCGGCTCGCGCCGACCCTTCGCAGAGGCTATTTTGTGGTCGCGGTCGTCTGAGGAATATCCTGTGCGCTGTTACAGGTTTTATCTTTTGGACAATATTTATCGAGCAGCATCAGCGTGACGCCATTGGTCCAGCCAAAGCCGTCCTGTAGCGGGTACTCACCGCCGCCACCGCCGCCGAGCTGAGGCCCGTCCACAACATATTTCTCCACCAGCTTCTGCTCTTTGTCATAGGTGGTCTGCACATTTTGCAGGAAGCGCAGGCCAATCTGTTGCGCCAGCTGCGGTTTGTTGTAGTGCTCAAGCCCTTCTACTGCCACCCACTGCAGCGGTGCCCAGCCGTTTGGCGCATCCCATTGCTGACCGTTGTTCACCGTGGTGGTCAGCAGGCCACCCGCTTTCACCAGATGTTGTTCAACGGCAGACGCGGTACGGTCGGCCTGCTTGTCGCTGGCAAGCTGCATGTAGAGCGGAAAGAGCGCTGCGGCGGTAAGGTGCGGACTGGCCTGATGCGTCTTAAGATCGTAATCCGCGTACCAGCCCTGTTTCTCATCCCACAGGTAGCGATTTATCGCGGCCTGGCGCTTCTCGGCTAAATCGGCAAACTGCTTTGCTTTATCCTGCTGCTTGTCAAGCCGATAGGCTTTAGCGAGCGTTTTCTCGAGATGAAACATCAGGCTGTTGAGATCGACCGGAGCCAGCTGGGTGGTGCGGATTGAGGCCAGACTGTGCGCGTCGCTAAACCAGCGTGAGCTGAAGTCCCAGCCGGATGCTGCGCCCGCACGCAGATCGCGATAGAGCGCATTTTTGTCCCGCTGCGGCGCTTTTTTCGCGGTGTTGACATCGTCCAGCCAGGACTCGGTGCGCGGTGCATCGCGCTCATCCCAGTAGCGGTTAAGCAGCGTACCGTCTTCCAGCCTGATAACGCGCTGGTGCGCCTGGCCCGCCGCCACGCTACCGCTCTCTGCCATCCAGTAGTCATACTCTTTCTGCAGCTGTGGCAGATAGGTGCTGTAGGCGGCCTCGCCGGTATGGGTTGCCAGCAGATCGATCATCAGGCTGAAGAAGGGGGGCTGCGAACGGCTGAGGTAGTAGCTGCGGTTGCCATTTGGGATGTGGCCATAGGTATCCAGCTCCCAGGCGAAGTTATCGACCATATCCTGCACGCGATCCCAGTGGCCGCTCTCGGCCAGGCCAAGCATAGTGAAATAGCTGTCCCAGTAGTACACCTCGCGGAAACGTCCGCCCGGGACGACGTAGGGTTTAGGCAGCGGCAGCAGTGAATCGTAGCGCCCGGCGCGGTTGGCGGTGCGCGTCAGCACCGGCCACAGGCCATCAATATGCGCGCGCAGGCTCTGACCCGCTGGCGGCACATACTTTTCACCGGCTTCAGGCAGGGTAAAGTTACTGGCGACAAAGCGCTTCAGATCAAAATTGCGCTGATTTTTTTGCATCTGCCAGTCCGCAAGGATCGACGAAGGGTCGTATTTCGGTACGGCGTCAGCAAAGGTTTTCTGGTCAGGGTAGAACTGCGCCTGCTGCACTGCGCTGAATAGCGGGCCGAGGCGGACATCTGGCGGCTGCGGCTGATTGCTGAGCATACGTGCCTGATCGTCTGCGTGCGCTGCCAGCGCAGGTAAACCCAGCAGCAGAGTCAGCACCACTGGCGCGACGCCCTGACGCCCGACAGGCGCGGTTACAACAGTTTTTTTCATCGGTTTTTCTCCTTGTCCGAAAGGCGGCCGCGCGTAACGCATTGACCACTCGAACAACTTTAGCCTTAATCTGACGGCATGGCGCGTTAACGCAGCGGAAATGTGAAGCGGGTTCGACGCCTTTCGGGCAAACGCGAGCGGATTTTTCCTTGCCCTTATGCCGCTTTTACCGGAGGCTGAGGGTAAAAAACGAGGAGCAAAATGGAGATTATCTGGTACCACCCGTCACAGGATGCCGGGGTCTGGCTGGAGGGGATGCAGCGTCGCCTTCCGCAGGCGCGCGTGCGGCACTGGCAGCCGGGCGATGAAGCTGCCGCTGACTATGCGATTGTGCGCAAGCCGCCGCGTGAGCTGCTGGCCGGTCGGCCTGGCCTGCGCGGCGTTTTTGCGATGGGGGCTGGCGTAGACGACATTCTGGCGCAGCTGGCGCGCTATCCCGATATGCTGTCGCCGTCGGTGCCGCTTGTGCGCCTTGAAGATACCGGAATGGGGCGGCAGATGCAGGAGTATGCGGTGTACTGCGTGCTCGGCTGGTATCGCCGCTTCGACGACTATCGCCAGCTACAGCAGCAGGCGCAGTGGCAGCCGCTTGAGCTGGCGGCGTACGAGGCGTTTACCGTGGGCGTGATGGGCGCGGGCGTGCTGGGGATGAGCGTTATCCATGCGCTAAAACCCTGGGGATTTCCGCTGCGCGTCTGGAGCCGCTCGCCTAAGCAGATTGCAGGCGTAACCAGCTTTGCCGGACGTGAGGCGCTCGATGCGTTTCTGCACGGCACGCAGGTGGTGATTAATCTGCTGCCGAGCACGCCAGAGACCACCGATCTGTTTGATGCCCGAACCCTGAGCCAGCTGCCGCAGGGTGCATGCTTACTCAATATGGCCCGTGGCACTCAGGTGGTTGAAGACGATCTGCTGGCGGCGCTGGAGAGCGGGCAGCTTCGCGCCGCCGCGCTGGATGTCTTCCAGCAGGAGCCACTCCCCCCGCACCATCCACTGTGGCGTCATCCGCGTGTCACCGTGACGCCACATATTGCCGCCCTGACCCGGGTAGATGAGGCGATAGAGGCGATTGCCCGTGCCATTGAGGCGTGTGAGGCGGGCAGGCAGCCGTCGGGCTGCGTTGATCGACTGCGCGGCTATTAATAAAAGTTCACGTACCGCCGCCCGCGTCGGTGGCGTAAAGGAGAAGATGATGTACCCGGTTGACTTACATATGCACACCGTAGCCAGTACCCACGCTTACAGCACGCTGCATGATTATGTCGCGCAGGCGAAAGCGAACGGCATCCGGCTCTTTGCCATTACCGATCATGGCCCTGATATGGCCGATGCGCCGCACTACTGGCATTTTGTCAATATGAAAATCTGGCCGCGCGTCATTGACGGTGTTGGCATTCTGCGCGGCATCGAAGCCAATATCAAAAACCAGCAGGGGGAAATTGACTGCTCCGGCCCGATGCTTGACTCTCTGGATGTGATCATTGCTGGTTTCCATGAGCCGGTGTATGCGCCACGCGACAAGTCGCACCACACTGATGCGATGATCGCCACCATGGCCAACGGCGTTGCACATATTATCAGCCATCCCGGCAACCCAAAGTTCCCGGTCGATATTCGCGCCATTGCCGACGCGGCCGCGCACTACAACGTGGCGCTGGAGATCAATAACTCCTCCTTTACCACCTCACGTCCCGGCAGCGAACCCAACTGCCGCGCCATTGCCGAAGCGGTACGCGACGCGGGCGGTCGACTGGCATTTGGCTCCGACTCCCACACCGCCTTTACGCTGGGCGATTTTGAGCACTGTCTGCGTATCGCGCGGGAAGTGGATTTTCCGGAAGATCGCGTGTTAAATGTCACGCCGCGTCGCCTGCTCGATTTTCTTGAGCAGCGGACCGGCCGACAGATTGCCGAGCTGGCGCATTTTTAACCCTTTAGCCTCTGGAATAGTGCATGAACGAGTTTTCCATTCTTTGCCGCGTTATCGGCTCTTTATTTAATCGTCAGCCGCAGGACCCGCTGCTGGTGCCGCTGTTTACGCTGCTGCGCGAGGGCAAACTCGGCGCACAGTGGCCGCTGGAGCAGGATGAACTGCTACAGCGCCTCCAGCAGAACAGCGATCCGCAGGCGCTGGCAGCAGATTACAATGCGCTATTTGTGGGGCCCGAGTGCCGCGTGCCGCCCTGTGCCTCTCACTGGCCGCAAGGCAAGCCGGAAGCAGAGGTGCGCGCCTTTCTGACCGCCCGCGGGATGCCGCTCAGCGACGCGCCAGCGGATCATTTTGGCGTGCTGTTGCTGGCGGCCTCCTGGCTGGAAGACCAGTCGGCAGAAGATGAGAGCGCGGCGCAGTTTGCCCTGTTTGACAGCTATCTGCTGCCCTGGTGCGGCACCTTCCTCGGCAAAGTAGAAGCTCATGCCACCAGCACGTTCTATCGCACGCTGGCCGTACTGAGCCGCGAAGCGATTCAGGCGATGTGGGACGAACTCAATGAGGCTGTTGAAGACGACGGTGACGCCTGAGGCTGCCTGCCGGGTCAGGCATTTTCCCTGAACTGACCCGGACGCCTTTTCTGCTTTTACCAGCACGCCTGATGGGTGCCCGGTGCGTAGCCCGGCGTCGCACAGAGCTGTGGTGTGCCCGGCAGACGCGCAGCGGCCCGCAGCCGTTCACCGATGCCCCAGGGCGTCAGTTCGGTGGCGGGCAGTATGTCGTGGGTATGCGCCTGAATACCGGCTGAAGGGCGCTGTGCATGCGCAGGGTGCTGCTGCAACAGCCAGCCGGTGCGCGCCAGCGACAGCCGCGCCTGCACCCCATAGCCGGTGGTGTGCCGCTGGCGTAATCCCTCCAGCGCGGCCGCCGCCGCCAGATAGCCTGTCGCGTGATCCAGCGCCTGTACCGGCAGCGGCGTTGGCGTTTCCCGCTCAGCCCATGCCATGCCGCTCTGGGCGATACCGCACGCCATTTGCACCAGGCTGTCGAAGCCGCGGCGATTGCGCCACGGCCCGCGCCAGCCCCAGGCATTAAGGCCAACGTCGACCAGGCCCGGCGACAGGCGCGCGCAGGTATCGGCATCGAATCCCAGCTTTTCCAGTGCGTCGGCGCGGTAGCCGTGCACCAGCACGTCGGCCTGCTGAATCAGCGCCCGCAGCGTGCCGCGGCCTGCGGCGCTCTTGAAATCGACAACGGCGCGGCGTTTCCCACAGCCCAGCTCCTCATCAAGTGATGGTTCGTCCCAGCCAGGCGGATCCAGGCGCAGCACCTCTGCGCCCAGACTGGCGAGAAAGCGCGTCGCGACCGGGCCGGCAATCACCCGGGTCAGGTCCAGCACGCGCACGCCGAGCAGCGGCCGCGCGGCGGGTACTGGCCAGCTGACCGCCGCGCCGGGCGTGGTGCGCTGCCAGCTTATCAGCGGCTCCTCGCTGACGGCCTGGCCCTGCGGATGCTGTCGCCACTGCGCCTCGCTGCGCATCTGTGCCGCGCAGCCGCCTGCGTCAACGATCGCCTGCTCCAGTGCGTCAGCCTGCCAGCACGCCACCTGCTGTGCCAGCGCATCACGATCGGGATGTTGCCCCAGCACGCGCGCCATGGCCGCGCGGTGATGGGGCGCATTGGTATGCAGACGGATCCAGCCATCGTTGCTGCGGTAGTCGCCCGCAAACGCGTCCCAGAGTGCGGGCGCAGGCCGGTTGCGCGGCAGAAAACTCGACTGAAACCAGCGTGAGGCGAGGCGTACGTTGACGCTGACTGGCTGGTCAGATCCCACAAAGCTCGCCGCTGCCCGTGTGGCAAGGCCGATGCTGGTGGCCGCCAGTTCGCTGACGGCAAATGCAGAGGAAAAGGTTGCGGTATCCAGAAAGGTAGGGGCGGCGGTTGCGTCGCCGGGGCCACGCAATCCTTGCCACAGCTGCTGCCACAGCGATGCGGCGAGCTGATAATCCATAGTGATTCTCCATAAAAGGGTGTTTATGAAGCATAGCACCGCTTATTCAGCGGCGGCGCAGGCGTGGGAAGCGAGCGTGCATACGCAGACTGCGCAGGTTGATAACCGCTATCGCCGTGCCGCACACCACCAGCGAGGCACCGATGATTTTAAAACTGTTAAGGCTGTCGCCGAGCACCACTATGCCCATCAGCACCGACAGTACCGGCGTCAGCAGCGAGTAGGGCATGATCAGGTTAACGTTGTATTTTTTCAGCAGCCCGTACCAGAGGGTATAGGCAACAATGGAGGAGGCGACTGCGCTGTAGAGAATACCAAACCAGCCGCGCCAGCCCGCATGACTCAGCGCGTAGAGCTGATGTGACTCCATCACCAGAGAGGAGAGGCCCACGATGGGCACAGCCAGAAAGGCGATCCAGCCGGTCATGGTCAGGGGTTTAATCGGCGGCGATTTCTTCACAATCAGGTTGCTGATCGCCCAGCCAGTCGCGCTACAGAGCAGGATCGTCAGTACCCACCAGGCGGGAATGGTTGGGCTGCCGGAGAGCACCGCCACGCCGCACAGGGAGAGGGCGATGCCGAAGAGCTGGATCACCGTCAGCCGCTCTTTCAGCACCCCCATCGCCAGCAGCATGGCAATGGGGGTACCGAGCTGGACAACAATCGCCCCGGTTCCGGCATCGGTATAGCGCATCCCGACAAACAGCAGCGAAAAGTGTACAAAGCCGAAGGTAAAGGCCAGCGCCATAAGCCAGGGCAGCTGCTGACGCGTGATGCGGCAGAAGGGGATCAGGACAACAGAAACCACTACAAAGCGCATGCAGGTCAGGAACAGCGGCGGCAGCTCCATCAGGCCCCACTTCACCGCCACGTTATTAAACGCCCAGATAGACACCACCATTAACACAAGAAAAAAATGCCGCAACGCCACAGTTACATCCTTCGCTGTTATTTTTCACCACGTTGTCATGATGACACGAAGCACGGAGTCGCTGACAGGCGATGACAAATATTTTTCTGTTATGACAGAGGCGGGAAAATCATAAGACAACCTGCCGCTTTGCTG
Source organism: Pantoea sp. KPR_PJ (assembly GCF_041386365.1). NCBI lineage: Bacteria > Pseudomonadati > Pseudomonadota > Gammaproteobacteria > Enterobacterales > Erwiniaceae > Pantoea > Pantoea sp. KPR_PJ. The sequence continues at coordinate 825,385 of NZ_JABMIK010000001.1, forward strand.
GCAGACTGATTTGCCGTGACGTCTACCAGAAAGGGAATGAATTCAATATGAGTTGCGCCTCTGCCTTGCCCCTTGCTCTGATTCAGCTGGAAGTTCCGCCTGCTGCCGTCGCCGATAAGATTGGCGAACAGCCACGCTGGTTTATTGATGCGCTTGGCCTGCATGCGGATGAGTATCTCATTGTGCGTCCACATCTTGGCGAGGCGCTGCCGCAGTTTGATCGCATCAGCGGGGCCATTCTCAGCGGATCCTGGGCGATGGTGACCGATCATGCAGAGTGGAGCGAGCGCACTGCCGCATGGGTGCGCGCAGCCATTGACGCCCGGCTGCCGCTGCTCGGCGTCTGCTACGGTCATCAGCTGATGGCTTACGCGCTGGGCGGGAAGGTGGCAGACAACCCCAACGGCTGGGAGCGCGGTCTGCTGCCGCTGGTGTGCGAAGCGGAAGCCGGGCGCGACGAGCTGCTGGCGGCGCTGCCCTCCGCGTTCAACGTCTGGCTTTCACACCGCCAGTCGGTGATCACCCCGCCGCCACAGGCGCAGGTGCTGGCAAAATCAGCCAAAGATGGCTGCCAGATCCTCCGCTATTCGCCGCAGGCGCTGTCAGTGCAGTTTCATCCTGAGTTCTCGCGCCCTGTTATGCAGGCCTGTCTGCCGGGAGACGTCAGCGACGATGGTGCCGATATCGAGGGCATCGACTGGGCGCGCCAGCTGCTGGTAGCGTTCTGGCAGCAGACGCGACCGCAGGCGCGGCAGGCGCAGGGCACATAGCCGCGCATGCGGACGGCCGGTTCTTCAGCACCCGCTGTTGTGGCGCAGGGCGCGCGACAGATCCGGCCCGGTGAGCAAGGTATCGTGATACAGGCACAAAAACGCCGCCCGGTGTCAGTGCATGAAAGCCCGCTTGTCATTCTCCTCCTGTCACCTCTTCTGACCAACCCAACGGCGCGCGAGCTTTCACGCGTCGGTTAGTGGCTGGAATAATCCCTTCAGGCAAGCGGCGTGCTTTTCCTTTGTGGCGGTCACAGTTTCCGACAGCAACATCTGACAGGCTAGGTTTGTTCATTCATTGTTAACGGCAAGTTTCATTGTTGTTTCAATACCTATCCTGCAAGGAGATTCACCATGCGTTATGCCTCTCCCGGAGAACAGGGTTCTCTGATTAAGCTGCAACAAAGTTATGGCAACTTCATCAACGGTGAATTTGTTGAGCCGGTGAACGGGAATTACTTTACCAATACCTCGCCGGTAAACGGCTCGGTGGTGGGTGAATTTCCGCGCTCGGATAAAGCCGATGTAGACAAGGCCGTTGCGGCTGCGCACGCCGCGGCTGAAGCCTGGGGGAAAACCTCGCCGCAGAATCGCGCGCTGGCGCTGCTGAAGATCGCCGACCGGCTGGAGCAAAATCTGGAATATCTGGCGGTGAATGAAACCTGGGATAACGGTAAGCCAGTGCGGGAAACGCTGGCCGCTGATCTGCCGCTGGCGGTAGATCATTTTCGCTATTTTGCCGGCTGCGTGCGGGCACAGGAGGGCACGGCGGCTGAAATTGATGAGTTTACCGCTGCTTATCACTTCCATGAACCACTGGGCGTGGTAGCACAGATTATCCCATGGAACTTCCCGCTGCTGATGGCGGCGTGGAAGCTGGCGCCAGCGCTCGGGGCGGGCAACTGCGTGGTGTTAAAACCCGCCGAACAGACGCCGCTCAGCATTACGCTGTTCGTTGAGCTGATTAAGGATCTGCTGCCGCCGGGCGTCGTCAATGTGGTTCACGGCTACGGCAGAGAGGCGGGCGAAGCGCTGGCCTCTCATCCCGATATTGCAAAAGTGGCGTTTACCGGTTCCACCGCCACCGGCGGCCATATTCTGGAACTGGCAGCGAAAAGCCTGATCCCCTCAACCGTGGAATTAGGCGGAAAATCGCCCAATATCTTCTTTGAAGACATTATGCAGGCCGAAGAGAGCTTTATCGACAAGGCCGCCGAAGGCCTGGTGCTCGGCTTCCTGAATCAGGGTGAAGTTTGCACCTGCCCGTCCCGTGCGCTGGTGCAGGAGTCGATTTTTGAACCCTTTATGGCCGCGGTGATGAAACGCATTAAAACCATCAAGCGTGGCGATCCCATGGACAGTGAAACCATGGTTGGCGCACAGGCGTCGCAGCAGCAGTTCGACAAAATCCTCTCCTATCTCGAGATCGCCCAGCAGGAGGGTGCCGAGGTGCTGACCGGCGGCGGGGTGGAGAAGCTGGAAGGGCATCTTGCCAGCGGCTATTACATTCAGCCGACGCTGCTGAAGGGAAACAACAGCATGCGGGTTTTCCAGGAGGAGATTTTTGGGCCGGTGATTGGCATCACCACCTTTAAGGATGAGGCGGAAGCGGTCGCTATCGCTAACGACTCCATTTATGGGCTGGGGGCGGGCGTCTGGACGCGCGATATCAACCGGGCCTACCGCGTGGGCCGCGCCATCAAGGCGGGGCGCGTCTGGACCAACTGCTATCATCTCTACCCGGCGCATGCGGCCTTTGGCGGCTACAAAAAATCGGGGATCGGACGTGAGACTCACAAAATGATGCTGGATCACTATCAGCAAACCAAAAACCTGCTGGTGAGCTACAGCGTTCAGCCGCTCGGTTTCTTCTGATTTAGCCTTTTACGGCGTGTTGTCTGCTGGGCAACACGCCGTTTTTGTTTCATATTTAATCCGGCATATTTAGCGTTATTTCGACCCATTATTAACTGTCATCACCGCGTAAAATAGCTGTGGCAGAATCAGGGGCGCGCGCTGACAGGCCAGAGGCTGAACTGAATAAGGAATGTTGATGAACGAGTTCTATAACGTATTAACTGAATACGATGATGTGCTGGACGGGCTGGAGAACAGCATTATTGCGGTAAATCTGCCGGAGCGTCAGATGATGGCGCTGAGCAATGGCGACGCCGCCGATCGGTTGCGGGCACCCGAGGCGTGCGAGACGCTGCGCCATAAGACAACATTCTGGTAAAAAGAGTCGGGTGGTGCAGGCGTGCTTAGCAAGGTGCGATCGCCCCTGCACGCAGGAGACTTCTGTTTGCCCGATGCACGCTGTCCCTGACGCGAGACGTCAGGCGATTCATGTCAGGCCACCTGCTTAGTGTAAACACAGGCGGCCCGGGACAGCGTAGTTGCAGGTTATTTCACGCAGCGCGCGCAGGTGCTGTCCTGAATCTGCTTAAAGAAGTCGTTGCCCTTATCGTCTACCAGAATAAACGCCGGGAAGTTCTCAACTTCAATCTTCCAGATCGCTTCCATACCCAGCTCGGCATACTCCACGCACTCCAGTTTCTTGATGCTCTGCTGCGCCAGTACCGCCGCCGGGCCCCCAATGCTGCCCAGGTAGAAGCCGCCATGTTTATGACAGGCATCCGTTACCTGCTGGCTGCGGTTGCCCTTGGCCAGCATAATCATGCTGCCGCCGTGCGACTGTAGCAGGTCAACGTAGGAATCCATGCGGCCTGCGGTCGTCGGGCCAAGGGAGCCTGAAGCGTAGCCCGCCGGAGTTTTCGCCGGACCCGCGTAGTAGATTGGGTGATCTTTCACGTACTGTGGCAGTCCTTCACCCTTATCAATGCGCTCTTTTAACTTCGCGTGGGCAATATCGCGTGCCACGATAATGGTACCGCTCAGCGACAGACGGGTAGAGACCGGAAACGCCGACAGCTGTGCCAGAATGTCACGCATCGGGCGGTTCAGATCGACGCTGACCACATCACCTTCGCCCTGCTGGCGCAGCGCTTCAGGAATATACTGTGCCGGGTTATCTTCCAGCTTCTCAATCCAGATACCGTCGCGGTTAATCTTGGCTTTGATATTACGGTCGGCAGAGCAGGAAACACCCATCCCTACCGGGCAGGAGGCACCGTGACGCGGCAGACGCACTACGCGAATATCGTGCGCAAAATATTTGCCGCCAAACTGCGCGCCCAGGCCGAGCTTTTGCGCCGCTTCCAGCAGCTCTTGCTCCAGTGCTACATCGCGGAACGCCTGGCCATGCTCGTTGCCCTCTGTAGGCAGCGCGTCGTAGTAGTGAGTAGAGGCCAGCTTCACGGTTTTCAGCGTGCTCTCAGCGGAGGTGCCACCAATGACAAACGCAATATGGTAGGGCGGGCAGGCAGCCGTGCCGAGCGACATCATCTTGTCGACCAGATAGTTTTTCAGTTTGCCAGGGCTGAGCAGCGCTTTGGTCTCCTGGTAAAGATAGGTTTTATTGGCGGAGCCGCCGCCCTTGGCGATGCAGAGAAATTTATACTCATCGCCATCGGTGCTGTAGAGGTCGATCTGCGCAGGCAGGTTGGTGCCGGTGTTCACCTCGTTATACATATCGAGCGCGGCGTTCTGAGAGTAGCGCAGATTATCCTCGATAAAGGTGTTGTAGATGCCCTGTGACAGCGCGGCTTCATCACCGCCGCCGGTCCAGACGCGCTGGCCTTTCTTGCCCATGATGATCGCCGTGCCGGTATCCTGACAGGTAGGCAGTACGCCCCTGGCGGCAATTTCAGAGTTGCGCAGAAACTGGAGCGCGACATATTTGTCGTTTTCGCTCGCCTCGTCGTCAGCCAGAATTGAAGCCACCTGCTGCTGGTGCGCCGGGCGCAGCATAAAAGAGGCGTCATGAAATGCCTGCTGTGCCAGCAGCGTCAGCGCTTTGGGATCGACCTTCAGCACCTCTTCACCGTCAAAGCTGGCAACGGAAACGTGCTCGCGGGTCAGCAGGTAGTACTGCGTATCATCGTGGGACAGCGGAAAAGGTTCTTGGTAGTAGAAAGGTTTGTTCGACATCTCAGCTCACTTAATCATGCGGCGATGGCTCACACTGCGCGAAACCCACTGCCGCAGAGATTGTTGGTTTTTATTTCGTCAGTCGCGCCCGGCGCGACTGACGTAAGCAGAAGGGAAAAGATTTTACACTTTATTAACCTGATTCGTCGCCTGATTTAGTAGAGCATTTCCATCCAGGGGTAGGCGATCAGCATCAGCAGTACCAGGAACAGCAGGCCGAAGATAGTGCCCAGACGCCAGTAGTCTTTGGTCGGCAGGTATCCGCTGCCGTAGTAAATCGGACTCGGACCGGTGCCGTAAGGGGTAATGATCCCCATCACACCCAGCGAGGTACAGAGCATCAGGCAGAACACTGGCATATTAATACCCGGAATGGAGGCGGCGATAGTGAGCATCGCGGGCAACAGTGCTGTGGTGTGCGCGGTGGTGCTGGCAAACAGGTAGTGCAGCAGATAGAAGGCGATGAGCAACACCACTGCAGAAACCTGCGGATCGTAGCCGTGGAGCAGCATGCCACCTTCTTTACCCAGCCAGGCGATAAAGCCGACGCGCGCCAGGCCATCCGCCAGCGCCACCAGGGTGGCAAACCAGGCAAAGGTATTCCATGCCGCTTTATTACTGGTAATGTCATTCCAGTTGAGCACGCCGGTCCACAGCATCAGCACGATTACCAGCAGCGCGGCCATAGCGGGTTCAATCCAGGAGGTGGCGAAAATCCACATCAGCAGCGCGCACACCACAAAGATCAGCAGCAGGATTTCATTGCGCGACAGCTTGCCCAGTTTTTGCAGCTCGGCACTGGCCCAGCGTGGCACCTCGTCGTTCACTTTGACTTCAGGCGGATAGAGCCAGTAGGCCAGCAGCGGCATGATTAAAATCAGCAGCACGCCGAGCGGCAGGAAGGCGATAAACCACATGCCCCAGGAGATATCAAAGCCAACAATGCTTTTCACCAGCGCCAGCGCCAGCAGGTTGGGCGCCAGCGCCGAGAGGAACATCGAGCTGGTGATACAGGCGGCGGTGATCGCCACCCACATCAGATAGGAACCGATACGGCGCGCGCTGGGATCGTTGGGCTTCGAGCCATAGAGCGGCGGCAGGTTGGCGATAATTGGGTAGATAGTACCGCCGCTGCGCGCGGTGTTTGACGGCGTAAAGGGGGCCAGCAGCAGATCAGCGAAGGTGATGGCGTAGCCGAGCGTCAGGCTGCGGCGGCCAAGATATTTCACCAGGATCAGTGCCAGACGGCGACCAAACTGCGTTTTATCGTAGCCAGCGGCAAACATAAAGGCGCCAAAAATCAGCCAGACGGTAGAGTTGCCAAAGCCACTTACGCCCCACTTAAACGCCTCGGTTGCCACTTTAAAGCCGGGTCTGGCGAGCTCAGCCGGGCTGAACAGCACATACTGACTGAACAGCGCGATAGCCACCACGCCCGTCAGGCCGATAACCGCGCCCGGTAACGGCTCAAAGATCAAGCCGACGATAACGCCCACAAAAATGGCAAAGAAGTGCCAGGCATAAGGCTCCAGCCCGGCAGGGGTAGGGACCAGTAACAGCAGTACGGCAACGATGATGGGAAGGGCCAGCATAAGCCAGCGTTTGGATTGTCCCGGCGGTGGGACGGGTGCCGCTTGCGCGGCGTCGTTCAGCGTCGTTTTCATATTCATAGTCGTGGTCTGCAAGTTAAAAAGAAAAGAATGTTGGGTTTGTTGAGAAGGGCGTTAATATTCTTTCGCCAGAATGACCTCACCAAAACCTTATTGAATAACGTCTTCACATAGCGACTTTATTAAATAAAACTTTGTAACCTGACTATATGATGCGCCTGTCATAATAGTAATTTTTGATCTGGATCAAAAAGTACGTTAAGCCCTTTTTGTTTCTTTGTGTAAGTAATAGGGCAGCGCGAACGTTAAGAAGATTCCGCATGAAACAAGACATGTTTACCTCCCCGCCATGGTCTAAAAAGAGGTCTTTAACCTCCTGATTGTAAATCGTAATTTTTTGTTATTAACAAATGTTTGATTTTTCTAGCGCTTTCGCTAACATTACTATAACTAAAATTTTGAGCATTGCAAAATAAATTACTCCGCTCTTAAAAAGTTTTATAACTATATTAACTGGTTTTGTTATTAAAGTAATTGCTATATTAGTGACATGAAGTCGGACCTCTTAATAATCGTCAGGGTATCCCGTCCGAAAAGATTTTTAAGCTTTTTAAATTCCGGAGTTAATTTACATGAATACTCGCACCCCGCTTTTAAATCCCCTTTCACTGCCGAACGGCCTTGTATTAAAAAACCGCCTGGTGATGGCGCCGATGACGACCTGTACCGGCTTTTATGACGGCACAGTCACCAGCGAATTAGTGGAATACTATCGTGCCCGTGCCGGTACGCTGGGCATGGTGATTGTCGAGTGCTGCTTTATTGATTCGAAAGGACCTGCGTTCCCCGGTGCCATCGCCATCGACAACGACAACAAGATCCCGGGCCTGGCCAGAATTGCAGACGCGATTAAATCGCAGGGTTCAACGGCGATTTTGCAGATCTATCACGGTGGCCGTATGGTTGAACCCGAGCTGATTGGCGGTAAAACGCCGGTTGGCCCCAGCGCTATCGCCGCACCGCGCGAAGGCGCCACCACGCCGCAGGCGCTGACGGCGGAGGAAGTCGAGGTGATGATCACCAAATTTGGTGATGCGGTAAACCGCGCGATCAAAGCTGGCTTTGACGGGGTCGAAATCCACGGTGCTAACACCTACCTGATCCAGCAGTTCTACTCTCCTAACTCAAACCAGCGTGATGACAAGTGGGGCGGCAGCCGTGAAAATCGCGCCCGCTTCCCGCTGGCGGTGCTCGATATTGCCCATAAGATGGCTGAGCGCATCGCGCACAATACCTTTGTTATCGGCTATCGCTTCTCACCCGAAGAGATCGAAGTGCCCGGCATCCGCTTTGCCGATACCCTCTACTTGCTGGAAAAACTGGCGGAGCGCGGGCTGGACTATGTTCACTTCTCCGTTGGCCAGCTGCTGCGTCCTTCTATTGTCGACAAGCAAGATCCCACACCGCTGATTGATAAATATATCGCGCAGCGCTCTGAACGCCTGGCAAAAGTGCCGGTGATCGGGGTGGGTGGGGTAGTGAACAAGTCTGACGCCGAGATGGCGCTGACGCACGGCTACGATCTTGTCGCAATTGGTAAAGCCTGCATCGCCTATCCGGACTGGGCGGATCGCGTGCTGAACAATGAACATCTGGATCTCTTTATCGACAGCACCCAGCGTGAAGCGCTGAAGATTCCTGAGCCGCTGTGGCGCTTCTCGCTGGTGGACGCCATGATCCGCGAAGTCAGCGCGCCGGGACGGAGATATAAAGCCGGTGTCTATCAGGAGAAAGTAGAGGCGGAAGCGCTGAAGCTGAAAATCAACGTTACGCTGGACACGGACCGTATTACCGACATCTCCATGGTGCCGGACGACACGCTTGACGTCGACTTCACCGCCACCTTTGAGAGTCTGCGTAACCGCATACTGGTTGCCAACAGTCCACACGTTGATGCCATTACCGGCGCAACCACGCAGAGTGAGGCGCTGAAGAAAGCGGTATCGCGCGCGCTCTCGACATCCAGCAAAGAGTATGTGATTGAAGAGGGCGGCAACCCCTCAGCGCCGCAAAACTATGATGTGGTGGTGATTGGCAGCGGCGGCGCAGGCCTGGCCGCAGCTATACAGGCGCATGATGAAGGCGCACGCGTGGTGATTATCGAAAAAATGCCGACCATTGGTGGTAACACCATCAAAGCGTCGGTGGGCATGAATGCCGCGGAAACGCGTTTCCAGGCGATGAAAGGCATCAAAGACAGCAAAGAGCTGTTCTATCAGGAGACGCTGAAGGGCGGCAAAAACAAAAACAATCCGCAGCTGCTGCGTGAATTTGTTGAGCTGGGACCGGAGGCGATTGACTGGCTGGCCGATCACGGTATTGAACTCAACGATATCACCATCACTGGCGGTATGAGCATTGACCGCACGCACCGCCCAGCGGATCGCTCAGCGGTTGGCGGCTACCTGATCAGCGGCCTGGTGAAAAACATCAACAAGCGCAATATTGAAGTGCTGCTCGATACTTCCGTGGCGGAAATTCTCTCTGAAAACGGCGCAGTAACGGGGGTTAAAGTCGTCGATGAGTATTACGACAGTCGTATTCTGTATGCGAAGAGCGTTATCGTGGCAACCGGCGGCTTCAGCGCCAACCGCGAAATGGTGGTGAAATACCGTCCGGAACTCGATGGTTTCGTCACCACCAACCATAAAGGGGCCACCGGCAGCGGCATCGCCATGCTGCAACAGCTGGGCGCAGATACCGTGGACATGGGTGAGATCCAGATCCATCCGACGGTGGAACAGACCACCTCTTATCTGATTTCTGAGTCCATCCGCGGCGGTGGGGCCATCCTGGTATCGCAGGCGGGTAAACGCTTCTTTAACGAGATGGAGACGCGTGACAAAGTGTCAGCGGAAATCATTGCCCTGCCAGAGAAAAGTGCCTGGGTGGTGTTTGATGAGCAGGTGCGCGAGAACAACAAAGCGGCGGATGAGTATATCGCCAAAGGTTTTGTGATGAGTGCGCCAACGGTAGGCGAGCTGGCAGTGAAGCTCAACATGGAGCACACCACGCTGGAAGAGACGCTGGGCCGCTACAACGACTTTGTGGTTAACCAGAAAGATGAGGACTTTGGCCGGACCACCGCGCTACGTCATCCGCTCAATCAGGGGCCGTTCTATGCCATCCGCGTTGCGCCTGGCGTGCATCACACCATGGGTGGTGTAACCATCAATACCGATACCGCCGTGCTCGACCGTAATAAAGAGGTCATTCGCGGTGCCTGGGCTGCGGGCGAGGTGGTAGGGGGTATCCACGGCGCTAACCGCATCGGCGGCAACGCCGTGGCGGATATTATTATCTTTGGCCTGGTTGCCGGTCGTAATGCGGCGGCGCTGGCGCGCAGCTAGCGGCGGCGGGTACTGAATCGCCCGTTCCCCTCCTGAAGCGGTGCCTGACGAGCTGGCACCGCTTTTTTTTCTCTCGCATCTGAGGCATCTATGACAGCCGATGAAGGCGTTTACGCCTGGTCCGCCGTATTGATGGGGTCACCCATCCTTCTGAAGCTTTTCGATAATAATGCGACGCTTGCCGCTCAGGTGTTTCGCGTAATCCGCCATCAGGAGAATATTCTGACCGTTAACCGGGCACACTCTGAGGTGATGGCCATCAACCACGCGGCAGGCAAAGCGGCAGTGAGCGTCAGCCGCGACGTGTTCGATCTGATCCAGTGCGCGCATCAGGTTAGCCTGCTGCCGGACAGCCTGTTCAATTTCACTATTGGTCCGCTGGTGAAACGCTGGAAGATTGGCTTTCAGGGACACAGCGTGCCGCCGCCGCAGGAGCTGGCGCAGCTTATTGCTCTGACGGATCCCCATCAGGTAGAGCTGGATCCGGCGCGTCTCAGCGTGTTTCTGCGCCAGCCGGGGATGGAGATCGATCTGGGTGCCATCGCTAAAGGCTATATCGCGGATGTCGTGCGTGGGTTTCTACGTCACCAGAAGGTGGAGAGGGCGCTGATCAATCTTGGTGGCAATGTGCAGACGCTGGGTGCGCCGCCAGAGTCAGCTGGCTGGGCGGTTGGGCTGAAAAAACCTTTCAGCCAGCGCGATGAGCTGATCGGCGTGATGGAGGTGGTCGGCAAGTCGGTCGTGACCTCGGGCATCTATGAGCGCTATTTCGAACTGGACGGACGCTGTTATCACCATATTCTTGATGCACGCAGCGGCTATCCGCTGGATAACGAGCTGCTGAGCGTGACGGTGATCGCCGATCGCTCACTGGATGGCGATATCTACACCACGTTGCTTTACGGGTTAGGAGTAGAAAGAAGCCTGCTGGCGCTGCGCGATCTGCCGCACATCGAGGCTATTTTTGTGACGCGCGACGACGAGATTATTTGCTCCTCGTCGCGCCAGTTTAGCTTCAGGCTGCTTGATGACCGTTATCGCCTGATTACTGACAGTACTGCCTGAGCAGCGAGTGATACTCCGGCTGCAGGCGGTAGCGATAGACCGGACGGCCGGTTGCGCCGTAATGGATGCTGGTGAACAGAATATTAATTTGCGCCAGCCAGATCAGGTATTTGCGGCAGGATACGCGCGAGATATTGACCTCGGCCGCCAGCTCATCGGTAGAGAATTCGCTGCCGGGATGGGCATCAATCCACTGGCAGAGCGTGCGCAGTGTCTGAGGCGTCAGCCCTTTGGGCAGGCGTTTGCTGTCGTTGCTGGTGGGGGGATTGCCATGGATTAGCTGATCCACCTCTGCCTGTTGATAATAAAGATGGTTGTCCATAAGCGACTTCTTTTGCCGCCAGTTGGTCAGCGCCTCTTCAAAACGCGGGAACTGGAAAGGCTTGATCAGGTAATCGACCACGCCGTAGTGCAGGGAGGTTTTGATGGTAGCCGCATCGGCAGCGGAGGAGATGATAATCACCTCCACAGGCTGTTTCGCCTCGCGCAGCTCCGGCAACAGATCCAGTCCATTCTCATGCTGCAGATAGATATCAAGCAGTACCAGGTCCACGGCGGGCTCGCCGTGGACGATCATCTCTTTCGCCTGCTGTAGCGTGGAGGCGGTGCCGACGCAGTGAAAGCCCGATACCTGTCCGACATATACACGATTCAGCTCGGCAACCATGGCGTCATCATCGACCACTAACACATTGATCATGCGGTTTTGTTTCCTCCATCCCAGGGAAGTTGTACAAAAAATTGGGTAAACACGCCAGGTTCTGACTCCACGCTCACGCTGCCGCCAAGTTGCTCTGTCTGCTGCTTCAGCAGATAGAGCCCAACGCCGCGATCTTCACCTTTTGTCGACACGCCTTTTTCAAAGATAGCATCCAGCTGTTCAGTGGGGATGCCGGGGCCGTCATCGCTGACTTCGCACGCCAGCCAGCCGTTCTGGTAATGCAGCATAACGTGTATGTCGCCGCCCGTTTCCTCACCCAGCGCATCCAGCGCGTTTTCAATCAGATTGCCCAGCACGGTAATCAACGTCGCAATTTGCTGCTCATTGCCGATGTCCGGTAAAAAGCTGGCGTCGCTCAGCGTCAGGCGATGGCCGCTGTCGGAAGCACGATTGATTTTACTCAGCAGGAAGCCCGCGATGACCGGCGATTTGATCTTGTCGAGCAGCGAACCAATTTCGGTCTGATAGTTATTCGCCGTCTTTAAGATATAGGCCTCAACCTGCGCATAGTTTTTCATGTGCAGCAGGCCCAGAATGACGTGCAGCTTGTTCATAAATTCATGCGAGCGCTCTCGCAGCGCATCGACATAGTTTACCATGCCGCTCAGCCGCTGCAGCAGCTGGCTGATTTCGGTTTTATCTCTGAAGGTGCAGACCGCGCCGATTAGCCGCTGCTGACTATAGACCGGAACGGTATTGCTTAGCAGGAGGTGACCATTGATATTAAGCTCTTCGTCGCGTCGCGCACGACCAGAGCGCAGTGTTTCCAGTAGTTGAGTATGGATCACGCTGGTCTCATCCATTCTGTTGGTGGTAGTGTCTGTCAGCAGTTTCTGCGCCGCATCGTTGATCAGCGATACGTCGGCATCCGCATCAACGGCAATTACCCCCTCTTTAATGGAGTGCAAAATTGCCTGCCGCTGTTCAAACAGCGACGAGATCTCTCGCGGTTCCAGACCGAACAAAATGCGCTTCAGGGTTTTTACCAGCGCCAGCGTGCCCAGCGTGCCAGCCAGTGCACCAATCAGGATAGTCCAGATAATGCTCCAGCGACTCTGGTTAATTCGATCGCTGACCGCTTCCAGTGAGATGCCGATAGACACTACGCCAATCTGCTGATGCTGTGCGTTGTAAACCGGGGTGAAAACGCGCAGCGCTTCGGCCAGCGCACCGCGATTGACCGAGACGTTCTCCTTTCCCTGAAGAGCAGGAAGAATATCGTTGCCGATAAAATGCTGGCCAATCAGCGCCGGATTGAGGTGTGAATAGCGGATGCTCTGCATATTGGTGACCACCACAAACAGCAGATTATTGTGCTGCTGTGCCGCGCGTGCGATGGGCTGAATAATGTTGGCATCAGGTGAGCCGCTGAGCGCCCGCTGAATGTCGGGCACGTCCGCCAGCGTGCGCGCCACGGCCATCGCCTTATCTTCGAGCTGACTTTGGGTAGCGTGACCGATCTGGAAGAAATAGAGCAGATGCACGCTGAGCAGCACGAAGGTGACGACCGCACCAATCATCAGCGTGACGAGGGTGCTCAGCTTCATATGTTTTTTGCGGGTCAGGGTGCCTTGCGGTATGTCACGCATCGTCGTGCCTTTGGCAATCAGGGGTGGGGTATTATCGCTTTCTGGGCGGGTTTGCAAAGAGGTTTAGTGCGAATATCATCGATAGCGCCGCCCGCTATCTCATATCAGGAGGTTTATGAACCGTACCGTCTATGACGCCTTCCGCTGCCTGAATTTACTGGCAACGGCGAATCGTCCGCAGGGCATCCGCGAAATGGGACGCGAGCTTGAACTGGATTCCGCAAAGGTCACGCGACTCATGCAGACGCTGCTGGCGCTCGACATGGTACAACGTCACGCCAGCCGCAAATACAGTCTGGGTATCGGCATTCACCGCCTGTCCGCTCACGCCATTCATAACTCTGCCTTTTACAATGCGGTGATGGATCTGCTGGAAGAGAGCGGCGATCGCGCTATCTCCATTGTCATCGGCGTACTGAGTGGAAAAAACGTGGTCTATTTAATCCACACCCGTGGTGGAAACAGTATTGCCCGTGCCATTGGCAATTATGAATCCTACCCCGTACATGATTCAGTGATTGGCATTAAATTGCTGTCAGCGATGAGCGATGAAGAGATCATCAGCCAGATTGGCATTCATGACTATCAACTGCTGAAAAAGGATATTGATGAAGCGCGTCGGCATCAGGTATTTGCCAAAGATTTTGGATCGGGTGATTATCGGCTGGCCTGCAACATTCCCGGCATGCAGGCCGCGATTGCGTTATCCAATATCAGCAGTAAAAAAATAGACCGTGAAAGTTTGCGTCTGTACCTGACGGCGGCGGCGAAAAGAATCAGCGGCGAATCATTACCGATACTGTAGCAGTTGTCTGCAGCGCGCAGCGGTGTCGGCTACGCGCTGGCCGGGCAGATAGAGCGCAGAACCTAACCCGACGCTGTCATAAAAGCGCAAAAACGCACCAGCATTGTCCAGCTCTATGCCGCCTACAGCCGAAAAATGGACGGGCCGGGAGAGGGGGCCTTTAATCAGCTGCGGATAGTTTGGCGGCAGTGCACAGGCGGGAAATATTTTCATGACATCGACTCCCAGCGCCGCGGCCGTGAAGATGTCGCCAGGCGTAAAAACCCCCGCGCAGATGAACAGCCGGTGTTGTTTTGCCTGTGCAATCACCTGCGGGTTCAGGTTGGGGGTAAGGATAAAATCGGCATCGGCATCGAAGCAGCGCTGCACCTGCTCTGCGGTAGTGACTGTCCCTACACCAAGCTGGACTTCATGGCCAAAATGCTGACGAACCTGATGCAGGCTGGTTTCCCAGCCGGGTGAATTCGTGGTGATCTCAACGCGGTTAATGCCGTGCTCTTGTAAGCAGGCAATATGCGACACCGCGTCTTCGGGTGTTATTCCACGCAGAATGGCGATAATTTGCTGACTATTCACCATAGCGAAAGACCTCATTCAGTCCGGTAACGATCGCGCGTTCAGCGGAGAGCAATTCATAGCGGCAGTGCAGTATCTCGCAGGCCTGCTGGTAATGCGGCAGCAGTGTATCACTGCCAATAAAGCAAACCGTTTGATCGCCGCCGGGGTGCGCGCGCGTAATTTCATATCCTGTCAGCAGGCCAGAAAGCCACGAAGCGGCATCCTCCTTTTCCATCGCCCCCAGAATGTAGCGCCCCCGACAGCGAAAGAGTTCCGTCACCAGCTCGGTCTCTTCACGCATCACCCTTTGCGCAGTCTCAACGCCGGCCTGAAAGGCCGCCAGCGAGAAAGATTGCGCCGGTAAGCCTTTGCCCACCACGGAACAGGTCAGCAGCAGATGATAAAGCTCGCCGGTCATCAGGGTGTGTAAGCCTGTGACCTGCTGCGCCAGGCGATCCACCCTGAGCCACTTACTGTGGGTGCCGACGGCCGCAAAGGTGTTGGCAGTAGAATGCACCAACGCACCAGCCAGCTGTATCTCTTCACCCCGACAGATCTCATTAACCTGGCTGTCGCAAATACCGGGACGTAAGGTCAGCGGGTTTGGCAGGATACCCGGCAACGGCATGCCTTTACCAAGCAGCTGCGAAAAGCTGAGCGGCATTGCAAGATAGCCTGCATCAGCGATACCGAGATTGCTGCCAATCATGCCGCAGAGCAGCACCGGCAACTGTTCGTCGTACGCTTCATCAAGCCTTCGCAACTGCTGCTGTAAAATCCCAGGCAGCTCGGCGCGCTGGCAGCTGCCGACGCCGCAGCTTGCCAGCACCGATTTAATGACAACGCCGTCGCGCACGCTGAGCGCGCGAAAGTTGCTGGTGCCCCAGTCCACCGCAATGTAGTTCATGAGCGCTCCTTCAGCACGGTCAGCGGCAGAAACTGAGTCAGTTCCCTTAGCTCGTGACGCGTGATCTCATCCAGGCTTTTCGCCGGTTCACGCACGTAATCCGTGGTAAAAATTCCTGCCCAGTGCAGCACGGTTTTATGAATGGCGACACCGATCCCCGGCTGCACGCCGTAGCGCAGGAAAGGAAGATAGCGATAAAACAGCCCCTGGGCCTGCTGGCGATCCTCCTGCCATGCCGACAGAATCGCATTAATGACTTCCGGAAATTCGCAGGCGGGCATGGTGCCCGTCACGCCCCGGCATAACTCTTCAAACAGGAACCCGGCATTCAAGCCGCCAAACAGGCCCACGCTATCGCCCAGCGCCTGTTTTAACGCGGTGATTTTCAGCGTACTCGGCGGCTGTTCCACTTTAATGTATCGGATGGCTGGAAAGTCCTGGCACAGCCGCACCAGCGTCGGCACGGGAATCGTCACGCCGGTCATCAATGGTGCATCCTGAATCATGATGTCGATCGAGCAGGCCTGGCAGATGTCGCGCCAGTAGTGATAGATCTCCTCCGGCCCCGGTTTGACCACCGATGGTGGATTGACCATCGCCACCGTCGCACCCCAGCGATGTACACGATTGATGTCGTCAATGGCAACGGCGGAGGACGCACCGCCAGCCGCCGCCACCAGCGGCAGGTCACCAACCTGCTTTTTAACGCAGTAAAACAGCGCCTGCTTTTCTTCCTGAGTCAGCGCATAACCTTCGGAAGCATTACCAAACAGTGCCAGACCATCAATACCCTGTTGCAGCAGAAACCGAACCAGACGCTCAATCGACGTCAGGTCTAGCTGGCCCCGCTCATCAAATGCGGTGGCAAGGATCGGGACATTGCCTTTTAACATGCGGCCTCCGTCATCACGTCGCGCACGCGATCTTCATTGATTTCGATACCTAATCCTGCTCCCTGCGGCAGATGATAGGCACCACGTTCGCATCTCAGTGGTTGCTCCAGCAGCTGACTGGCAATGGCAAAAACCGGCGGCTGATATTCGAGCATGAACAGGTTGGGGATGGCGGCGGCGACGTGAATCGAGGCGGCAATGCAGGGGCCTAAGCCCACGCTTAAATGCGGAGCAACGCGCAAATTCCAGGTTTCAGCCAGCGAAGCGATGCGCATCAGTTCACTGATACCGGTTCGGCCCACGTCGGGTTGCAGAATATCTGCCGCACGCTGTTCAATGATGGCTTTGAACTGATAGCGCGAGCGCTCGGTTTCGCCCAGCGCAATGCTAATTGCGCTTTTGGCGCGCAGTTCACGATGGCCAACAATATCTTCTGGCAGCAGCGGGGATTCAAGAAAACCGACCCCCAGCGCGTGAAGTTGCGCCGCCAGGTCGGTGGCCTCCGCCACGCTGTAATTCCAGTGGGCATCAATAAAAATTTGCGCCTCATCGCCGATCGTTTCGCGAATTGCACGGATATTGTCGATGTCTTCGCGCACGCCATAGCCCAGCGCCAGCTTCACGGCATGAAAGCCTTTCTCCTGCCACTGCCTGGCAAGGCAGCAGCGGCTCTCAATGTCGGGCTCAGGCAAACCCGAGACATAGCAAGGAATGGCATCGCGAAATGCGCCACCGAGCAGTTGATGAACGGGGAGGCCGAGAATTTTGCCTTTGAGATCCCATAGCGCAATGTCCACGCCAGCAATGGCATCGAGGTGGTAGCCGCCGGTGTGGCCGCGATCGCGCATCGAGTCATACATTCTGGCGTTCAGAACGCCGCTGGAGAACGGTGATTCACCGATTAACAGGGGCGCAAACAGCTGATTGATCAGTTCAGCAATCACCTGCGGCACCACGGGGGCCAGCGCTTCTCCCCAACCCACGTGACCTTCGCTGCTGGTGATTTTCACCAGGCAGGTTTCCATCTTGCGCGAATAGACACAGCGGTATTCAGGACGGTAGTAATAGTCGGGGGCGTTTTCGTCTGCCTCACCCCCGAGATAAACCTGTTCAGGCGCGATTTTGAGGGGGAAACACTCGACACGTGTAATCTGCATATCGGCTCCAGTTTGCGTTAGTCCAGCACTTTTCCAGCGGTTTCTTTGGCACACCACACCGCGATAAACGAGATCAGCGCGGTGATCATCACGTACCAGGCTGGCGAGAGAGGATCGCCCGTTAAGCGAATCAGACCCGCTGACGCCAGCGGCGTGACGCCGCCAAACACCGCCACAGTAAGGTTGTAGGACATGGCGATGCCGCCATAGCGGATCGCAGTAGGGAAGAGTTCAACCATGGCGGCACCACAGCCGCCATTGAAGAGCGCGACAAACACACCCAGCATGCTCATCGCCGCAATGGAACTGCCCACCGATCCCTGGGTCATCAACAGCATGGCGGGATAGGTCAGCAGGATGAAGCCAGCGCAGCCCAGCAGCATCAGTGGCCGCCGTCCCCATCGGTCTGACAGATACCCGGTGACGGGCATACTGATGGCGACGCTCAGCAGTCCCAGCGTGGTAATCAGATAGGAATCGGTGCGGCTGTAGTGCAGATGTGTCGATAAATAGCCGGGCATAAAGGATTGCAGAACCCAGCTGCTGACCGCTTTGACCACCACGAAGCCGATGCAAAACAGCAGCGCAGACAGCGACGTTTTCAGGGCGGTGCGCAGCGGTGACTTTTCGATTTTTCCGGTGGCTTTCAGCCGGTGAAACGCCGCTGAATCCTCCATGTTGCGGCGCATATAGAGTCCTCCGAGCCCGAGCGGTGCCGCCAGCAGGAAGGGAATGCGCCAGCCCCACTCATTCATTGCGGTTTCTCCCAGCCAGTAGGTCAACGTCAGCACCAGCCCTGAGCCGCAGACAAAAGCCATAAAGCTAAAATTTTCACTCCAGCAGGTGAGCGTGGCGCGACGATGGGGTGCCGCGCTCTCTGCCAGATAGGTAATGACGCCAGAGCTTTCACCGCCTGCCGCAAAGCCTTGCACCAGGCGCGTCAGTACCAGCAATACCGGTGCGACGATCCCGACCTGATGCCAGGTCGGCAGAATGCCCATCACGAAGGTGGAAATCGAGGTGATGACGATCACTGTCACCAGCACTTTTCGCCGCCCCAGCCGATCGCCCATTGAGCCGAAAAAGAAGCCGCCAAGCGGCCGCATTAAAAAGCCAGAGCCAAACACGGCAAAGGATTTCAACAGAGCGGTAGCCGGATCGGAACTGACAAAAAAGTTGCCGGCGATGATCGCCGCCAGGGTGCCATATAAGCCAAAATCAAACCATTCGATGAAATGCCCTATGCCGGCTGCCATCATGATTTTGGCGGTAGGCGCTGGTGGGCTTGTTGCCTTTATCGCTCTGTACTCACCGCTGTAGTGACGGGTTGAATTCTCCATACGACCTCCAGAGGGTAAATGTCGCGTCGCAGG
Organism: Pantoea sp. KPR_PJ; assembly: GCF_041386365.1. NCBI lineage: Bacteria > Pseudomonadati > Pseudomonadota > Gammaproteobacteria > Enterobacterales > Erwiniaceae > Pantoea > Pantoea sp. KPR_PJ. The sequence goes on from NZ_JABMIK010000001.1 coordinate 844,293, forward strand.
GAGACGCGTGATGTTCTGAAGGTCAGCGTATGAAGTTTAACGAGGTGTTGTGTCGGCAAGGCGAGATTGCGTGAAGTGAATCAAAGAACAAATCGGAAAAACGCTTCACATAGTGAAGCAGGCAAGGGACAACCTAAACGTTGCGCTTGTCACGCCTGAAAGTTCCTTTATGACGCGGCGCTGAACGCCAGGTAACGCAGTCAGACGGGGTGCTTACCTGCCAGCAATGCAGTGAATCCGTGACAGGTACAAATCAGGCGGTCAGGCAGCGTCACCAGAGATACTCTGTCATCCGGTTGTGGCAGTATGCCCGTGCCGAACTCGTGCTCGGCCATCAGACGCATCTCAAGGGCTATCCATGCGGGCGTAAACGCCGCCATGCGGGTTTCAAAGGCCCCGGGATGATCGCCTCTGCCGAGGACAGCGCAGCTTCCTTCTGAGTGCTGGATTTGTCCATGAAGAAAAGACACTGAAAATCATAACGCTACTCATGTTTTCTTATGGTGTGCTCTACGGCACTTGGTATCAGTGAACATCACAATTTAGCCTGTTTGTACTGGACTGCGACTTCCCCTCGAGGTAAAGATGAAAGGGCGCTGTGCTCAACCACCTGTTAAAATCAATCTTATAATTTAAAAAGTTATCGAAAGCGGCATAAAAAAATCCACGCATTTGCGTGGATTTCAGGGGCATAAGATTCAGTCAAACCTTATGAGGTGAACAAAACTATTAGACGTTGAACAAAAAGTTCATCACGTCGCCATCTTTCACGACGTACTCTTTGCCTTCTGAACGCATCTTGCCCGCTTCCTTCGCGCCTTGCTCACCCTTATAGGCAACAAAGTCTTCAAACGCGATAGTTTGTGCGCGAATAAAGCCTTTCTCGAAGTCGGTATGGATTTTACCGGCCGCTTGTGGGGCTGTCGCACCCACCGGAATGGTCCAGGCGCGCACTTCTTTCACGCCAGCAGTGAAATAGGTTTGCAGGTTCAGCAGTGCGTAACCGGCGCGGATCACGCGGTTCAGGCCCGGCTCTTCCAGGCCCAGTTCAGCCATAAACTCTTCACGCTCTTCATCATCCAGCTCGGCGATATCCGATTCTACCGCCGCGCAGACCGGCACAACGACCGATCCTTCCGCCTCTGCAATTGCCCGTACCTGATCAAGATAAGGGTTGTTTTCGAAACCATCTTCATTAACGTTAGCAATGTACATGGTCGGTTTCAGCGTCAGGAAGCTCAGGTAGCGAATAGCGGCTTTTTCATCCGCATCCAGCTTCAGCGCGCGCAGCATACCGGCGTTTTCCAGATGCGGCAGGCATTTCTCCAGGGCTGCCAGCTCAGCTTTAGCGTCTTTATCGCCACCTTTGGCTTTCTTCTGCACGCGCTGGATAGCGCGCTCACAGGTTTCCAGGTCGGAAAGCGCCAGCTCGGTGTTGATGACGTCGATATCTTCCGCCGGGTTCACTTTGCCCGCAACGTGAATGATGTTTTCATTCTCGAAACAGCGCACCACGTGGCCGATCGCTTCGGTTTCACGAATATTGGTCAGGAACTGGTTGCCCAGACCTTCACCTTTTGATGCGCCTTTTACCAGACCCGCGATATCAACGAACTCCATGGTGGTCGGCACCAGACGCTGCGGCTTGACGATCTCCGCCAGCTGATCAAGGCGCGGATCCGGCATCGGCACCACGCCGGTATTGGGCTCAATGGTGCAGAAGGGGAAGTTAGCCGCTTCGATGCCCGCTTTCGTCAGCGCGTTGAACAGGGTGGATTTACCGACGTTCGGCAGGCCCACGATACCGCATTTGAATCCCATGGTTGGTTACCCTTCTAACTTGAGGTGCAATGCCTGTTACAGACATTGCTGGAAACGAAAAAAAGTTGGCGCATTATACACACAAATGGCGCAGGCAGGGCGTTTAGCTTGCCTTGAACGCATGTAGTCGGTTCATCGCCTTCAGGCGATCTTCCTTTAACCATACTTCGGTACAGCGCGCCGCTTCATCAATCGCGTCATCGATCAGCTTCTGCTCGCTGGCTGGCGGCTTACCGAGCACGAATCCGGTTACCTTGTTGCGATCGCCGGGATGCCCGATGCCAATGCGCAGACGGTGAAAGTTATTGTTGTTGCCCAGCTTGCTGATAATGTCTTTCAGGCCATTATGTCCGCCATGCCCGCCGCCCTGTTTGAACTTTGCAACGCCGGGCGGCAGATCCATCTCATCGTGCGCCACCAGAATCTCTTCAGGCGTGATGCGGAAAAAGGTCGCCATCGCTGCCACGGCCTTACCGCTCAGGTTCATAAAGGTGGTTGGCACCAGCAAACGCACATCCTCGCCCGCCAGGCTGATACGCGCGGTGTAGCCAAAAAACTTTGCCTCTTCCTTGAGCGACTGATTATGACGCTCCGCCAGCAAATCGAGATACCAGGCACCCGCGTTGTGGCGCGTAGCGGCATACTCCGCGCCGGGATTTGCCAGGCCCACAATCAGTTTAATGCTGCTCACGATGATTATCCTGCTCAGGTTTTGAAAAGGCGTTAGTGTACTTCGCAGCAGGAAAGAGAACAAACCCTGGCGTTAACATAAAGTCACCCAGCGTGATTAATGATTTTGTTATTTAAATCAGATTGCTGCGAGTAAAGTTACGTCAGCCTTTATGGTGGTTATGTGATCCTGAACGCAAATTAAAACCGGGTCATTGCCTAAACTTATGGCCAGTTAACATTATGTGCGGTTTGATTGACTTGCTCATAGGGATAGAGGTGATTTATGAAACATCAACACTGTCGTAAAGCAGGTAATGCACTGATGATCGTAGGTATGATCGTCATGATAACCGGCATTGGCTTCTCGGTTATCAATCAGCTTCCCAGTATTACGCTGCCATCGCTGATGGCGCAGGGCGCCATTCTGGGTATTTTTATTGGCGCCTTACTCTGGCTCGCCGGCGCACGCATCAGCGGGCGGGAAAAAATCGAGGATCGTTACTACTGGCATCGCCATTACGATGAGCGCTGCCGCAAAACGCCTCATCACTGAGCTGACGCAACTAACGTCAGAGACTGCTCAGTTCGGTTACGACCGCTGGCTTTGGCGCGATATAACGCCTCATCAGCCAGCGCCAGCAGTCCTTCCATACTCTGCGTCGCCGCGCTGGAGGTTGCAAAACCAATGCTGACCGAATAGGCGATATTGTTCGGCAGCGAGGCCAGCGTCGCGACGCGAATTTTTTCACAAATCTCATGCGCATCGCGCGCATCACCAGGCAGAATTGCCGCAAATTCTTCGCCACCCAGCCGGGCAAATAAGCCATGCTGTGGCAGCCTTGGCGTTACTACCGCACAAAAATCCTGTAATACCCGGTCGCCCTGCAGATGGCCAAAGCGGTCATTGATGCTTTTAAAGTGATCCAGATCGAACAGTACTGCCGTATAGGGCTGCTGCTGACGCAGGCAGCGGGCGATCAGCTTGTCGGCCTGGCTAAACAGGGCACGGCGATTCCAGGCGCTGGTCAGGGGATCGTGCAGCGAAGCCTGCTGGTGCCAAATCTGCGTTCGTTCGTTAACCATCGCCATGATGGTAAAGGTGAGGCCGATAACAAACAAAATCGACTCCAGGATGACCCAGACTGAGAAGTCAGAGCCGCCAATTGCGCCGCGCAGCGGTGTGGCGACGGCATTATCAAGAAAGATGCGCGCTATATGAAACAGCAGGTGGATCCAGAGCAGCAGCTGGGCGGGCCAGAAGGTCACTGCAAGCGAAGCACGTGCCCGCCACAGCAGCCGGATCAGCGCTGCGGTGTAAAGGATGCAGAGGATGCAGATGACCAGTACGCGCTTCGGCATTGACTGGTAGAAGGCTGGAAAACAGCAGAGCAACGCCCAGACGAGGGCTCCGGGCAGCCAGGCGAAGCCTGTCGGACGCAGGCTGAAAGTACGAAAGGCATTGAGTAGCGCGCCATAGGCCAGCAGCATCACGCAGTTACCGACCGCCACGGGTAAAAAGACCAGGCCGCTGCTGCGCAAGCTGCTGAGGAAAACTGCCGCCAGCGTGGCAATCAGCGCCAGCGTGGTGTAGCCCAGCACCGGGTCATACTGCGCACCTTTCCAGGCAAACAGCATAATAATGCTCAGGAAAACCAGCACATAAAGCTCGCAAACAAACAGGGTATAGATGTCGAGGTTCATTGTGATGTGCGTTCCCGCCTGTAAGAGGGCAGCAAAATAGCACTAAATGCTTACCAAAAGAAGCGTTGCGGTCAGGCTTTGTGTAAAAAGAGAATGCGGTTAAAAATAGAGCGCTTGCAGAAAACGCATTGAGGAAATATCGGGGGAAAAAGGGGGATTATTGCTTAACTGGCGCGACAGGAAAAAGAGGCCGGGCACCGGGCCCAGCCTCCAGAGAAAATTAATGCTCGAACATGGCCGAGATAGACTCTTCGTTGCTGATACGGCGGATAGCTTCAGCCAGCATGCCGGACAGCGTCAGGGTACGCACGTTCGGCAGTGACTTCATCTCTTCCGAGAGCGGAATGGTATCGCACACGATAACCTGATCGATGACCGATTTACGCAGGTTCTCAACCGCGTTGCCGGAGAAAATCGGATGGGTTGCATAGGCGAAGACGCGTTTTGCACCGCGCTCTTTCAACGCTTCAGCCGCTTTGCACAGCGTACCGCCGGTGTCGATCATATCGTCGACCAGCACGCAGTCGCGGCCTGCCACGTCACCAATAATATGCATCACCTGAGAAACGTTCGCGCGCGGACGACGTTTATCAATGATAGCCATATCGGTATCGTTCAGCAGTTTGGCGATGGCGCGCGCGCGCACAACGCCACCGATATCAGGAGAAACCACAATCGGATTTTCCAGACCAATTTGCAGCATATCTTCCAGCAGGATAGGGCTGCCGAAAACGTTATCAACCGGGACGTCAAAGAAGCCCTGGATTTGCTCGGCGTGGAGATCAACCGTCAGAACGCGGTCAACACCTACGCTGGAAAGGAAATCCGCGACCACTTTAGCGGTGATCGGCACGCGCGCGGAACGCACGCGGCGGTCCTGGCGGGCATACCCGAAGTAGGGGATAACCGCAGTAATACGACCAGCAGAAGCTCGACGCAACGCGTCGACCATCACAACCAGTTCCATCAAATTATCATTGGTGGGAGCACAGGTGGACTGGATGATGAAAATATCGCCACCGCGTACATTTTCGTTGATTTGTACACTCACTTCGCCATCGCTGAAACGGCCCACTGCGGCGTCTCCGAGGCTGGTGTAAAGGCGGTTGGCAATACGTTGTGCTAGTTCCGGGGTGGCGTTACCAGCAAATAGCTTCATATCAGGCACGAGAAGAACCTCAGGCTTGGCGTCCAGAGAATGAACGGCGTTACGGTAACCGGCGCATACCGCAGCGCATGTTCATACGGGTGTGTTAATGCCCAGGGTGCAGTATCTGGAACAGGGTGACACTGTCACACATGGGCTTACAGCCCGGAAAGGGTGCGATGCAGAGGCGAGACGTTAACGCCTCGCGCGACAAATCCGCATACCCATTTCGGGGCGAGTTCCAGCACCTGACGAGCAGCTGACTCGGTGTCAAATTCGGCAAACACGCAAGCGCCAGTGCCAGTCAGGCGCGACGGCGCGTATTCTAGCAGCCAGGAAACAAGCTCATCAACCTCGCGAAAACGTTTTCTTACCACTGCCTCACAATCATTGTGGAAGGGCGCCGCTAAAAGTGCCGCCAGCGAGCGCACGGGCGTGTCGCGCGTAAGCTGCGGATCGGTAAAGACCAGTGGCGTAGGAATGCTGACGCCAGGGTGCGCCACCAGATACCATTTTTCAGTGGGACTGGCGGGCTGAAGCTGTTCACCCACACCCTGGGCAAAGGCAGCAAAACCTCTGACAAAGACCGGTACGTCTGCACCCAGCTGAATCCCAATCTCTGCCAGTGCATCCGCTGAAAGGCCTGTACGCCACAGGTGATTGAGTGCCACCAGCACCGTGGCCGCGTTCGAGGAGCCGCCACCCAGCCCACCCCCCATCGGCAATTTTTTCTCAATGGCAATCTGCGCACCCGCATTGGCGGGCAGCGTCTGGTGCGCCTGCGCCGCCTGACGCAGCAGCCGCGCGGCGCGCACGATCAGGTTGTCGTCATGGGCCACGCCCTCGACCGGCGTGGTGAGTCTGATGTCACCGCTGCTGTCCGGTGTGATATGCAGCGTGTCGCCATAGTCGAGAAACTGAAACAGGGTTTGCAGGTTGTGGTAGCCGTCTGCACGACGGCCGGTAACGTAAAGAAACAGGTTAAGTTTTGCCGGAGCGGGCCAGGAGGTGATCATTGCAGCGTCCAGCTATCCATACGCAGCTTGATGCGCTGATCGCCTTCGCGCAGCTCCAGGCTGGCAGGCAGCGCGGGCGTTACTTTGCTGTCGTAATCCTGAATCGTGACCTGCCACTGCTGGCCGCTGCGGCTGTAGTTCAGGCTTTTCAGCTGATAATTATTATTCAGCTGATAGTCGCTGGCGTCGCCGGGCAGACCCATCATCCACTGGCGCAGGTTAGCAAGCGGAATATCCATGCCGGTCAGCTGTGCAATCATCTTCTCGGCGTCATTGCTGACGTAGCGCTTGCCTTTGTTATCCACCAGCTGCACGGTCTGGCCTTGTGCGTCGAGCTGAAGTTCGGTGCTGCCCAGCGGGTTAGTGAGCAGCAGGCGATAGCGATCGGGTGCACTTTGCTGCCAGTTAAAGCGCGCATAAACTTTTTGTTTGTCGGAAAGATAGGCAAACGCGCCGCGTGTCTGATAGTGCGTGACTTTCGCCACCGCCTGCTGGTGCTGCTGCCACTGTGGCGCGGTGGTGGCGGGGCCTGGTCCCTGCGGTTGATGAACAGCACAGGCGGTCAACAGGGCGCTTGCCAGCGGCAAAAGGCGCAACAGGGTGCGTGGTGAAAAGGTCATAACGTGGTCATCTCCTCGGACACGTTTTTAATTCGTAACAGATAACGCTAGCGATACGGTCATAAACCGTCAATGGCGATGAAAAGAAAAATGCGCACGATCAGTTTAATCTTATTACAGTCATAGCCTTTGTATGGCTTTTCATGATCTGCCGCATCTTGTAGAATGCGCATCACAAAACCCTGACATTATTGGGACATCCCAACCTTTATCGCCATGACGCTGCTCGCTCTCGGAATCAATCATAAAACTGCACCTGTCGCCCTGCGTGAACGCGTGGCGTTCGGGCCGGACGTGCTGGAACAGGCGCTCGACAGCCTGCTTTCCCAGCCGATGGTGCAGAGCGGCGTCGTTCTCTCTACCTGCAACCGTACTGAACTCTACCTGAGCGTAGAGCAGCAGGCGGATTTGCAGGAGCGTCTGGTGCGCTGGCTGTGTGATTATCACCACCTCAATGAAGAGGAGGTGCGTCAAAGTCTCTACTGGCATCAGGATAATGCAGCGGTCAGCCACCTGATGCGCGTGGCAAGCGGGCTGGATTCGCTGGTATTGGGCGAACCGCAAATTCTCGGCCAGGTGAAAAAAGCCTTCGCCGACTCGCAGCGCGGCCATGCGCTGAGCAGCGAGCTGGAACGCATGTTCCAGAAAACCTTTTCCGTCGCCAAACGCGTGCGTACCGAAACCGAAATTGGTGCCAGCGCGGTGTCGGTGGCTTTCGCCGCCTGTACGCTGGCGCGTCAGATTTTTGAGTCCCTCTCTACGGTCAATGTACTGCTGGTCGGCGCGGGTGAGACCATCGAGCTGGTAGCACGCCACCTGCGCGAGCATAACGTCCAGAAGCTGATGATCGCTAACCGCACGCGCGAGCGAGCCGAGCGGCTGGCAAATGAGGTGGGAGCGGAGGTGATCGGCCTGGCCGATATCGATGCGCGCCTTGCGGATGCAGACATTGTTATCTCCTCGACGGCCAGCCCCCTGCCGATTATCGGTAAAGGGATGATGGAGCGAGCGCTGAAAGCGCGCCGCAACAAGCCGATGCTGCTGGTGGATATTGCCGTACCGCGCGATGTTGAGCCAGAGGTTGGTAAGTTGCCTAATGCCTATCTCTACAGCGTTGACGACCTGCAGGCGATCATTGAGCAGAACATGGCGCAGCGCAAAGCCGCAGCCGTGCAGGCTGAAAGTATCGTGGTGCAGGAGAGCAGCGAATTTATGTCCTGGCTGCGCGCGCAGAGCGCAGTCGAGACCATCCGCGAATACCGTACCCAGGCTGACAGTGTCCGTGCCGATCTTGAGTCGCGCGCGCTGGCCGCGCTACAGCAGGGTGCCGATCCGCAAAAAGTGTTACAGGAACTGGCGCATAAGCTGACCAACCGTTTGATTCACGCCCCAACTAAATCTTTGCAGCAGGCCGCCCGCGACGGCGACACCGAACGCCTGCAATTGCTTCGCGACAGCCTCGGTCTCGAGTAGACTCCTGGGCTGTTGCCCTCAGTGACGAGAACCCCATCACAACATGAAAACCTCTATTGTTGCCAAACTGGAAGCGCTACAGGAGCGCCACGAAGAAGTGGAAGCAATGCTGGGCGATGCCAGCGTTATCGCCGATCAGGATCGCTTCCGCGCGCTTTCTCGCGAATATGCCCAGTTAACCGACGTGACCCAATGTTTCCGCGCGTGGCAGCAAACGCAGGAAGATATCGAAACCGCCCAGATGATGCTGGACGATGTCGAAATGCGCGAGATGGCGCAGGAAGAGCTACAGCAGGCGCGCGACCAGAGCGAGCGTCTGGAGCAGCAGCTTCAGGTTCTGCTGCTGCCTAAAGACCCCGATGATGAACGCGCCTGCTTCATTGAAGTACGCGCCGGAACCGGCGGCGATGAGGCGGCAATTTTTGCTGGCGACCTGTTTCGCATGTACAGCCGCTATGCCGAGGCGCGCCGCTGGCGCGTTGAGATTGTCAGCGCAAATGAGGGCGAGCACGGCGGCTATAAAGAAGTTATCGCGCGCGTGACCGGCGAGGGTGCCTATGGCCGACTGAAATTTGAATCGGGCGGGCATCGCGTACAGCGCGTGCCGGAAACCGAATCACAGGGGCGTATCCATACCTCCGCCTGTACCGTCGCGGTGATGCCAGAGCTGCCGGAAGCGGAGCTACCGGACATTAACCCGGCAGATCTGAAAATAGACACCTTCCGCTCCTCGGGTGCAGGCGGCCAGCACGTCAACACCACCGACTCCGCCATCCGTATTACCCACCTGCCAACCGGCATTGTAGTGGAGTGCCAGGATGAGCGTTCGCAGCACAAAAACAAAGCCAAAGCGCTGGCGGTGCTGGGCGCGCGCATTCACGCCGCAGAGATGGCAAAACGCCATGAGGCGGAAGCGAGCACGCGCCGCAACCTGCTGGGCAGCGGCGACCGATCTGATCGTATCCGTACTTATAACTTTCCTCAGGGCCGCGTCACCGATCACCGTATCAATCTGACGATCTATCGTCTTGATGAAACCATGGAAGGCAAACTCGACAACCTGATTGAGCCGATTGTGCAGGAGTATCAGGCCGATCAGCTGGCTGCGCTGGCTGGTCAGGAGTAATGGACGTTCGAGGCTGGCTAAAACAGGCTGTCGCAGCCCTGCAGGGGGGCGACAGCCCGAAGCGGGACGCAGAGATCCTGCTGGGCTTTATCACGGGCCGATCGCGCAGCTGGCTGGTGGCATTCGATGAAACGGAACTGCTGCCTGAGCAGCTGGCGCAGCTCGATGCGTTACTGATGCGTCGCGTGCGCGGCGAACCGATTGCCCATTTGACGGGTGAACGTGAGTTCTGGTCGCTGCCGCTGCGCGTCTCCGATGCCACGCTCATTCCGCGCCCTGATACCGAAGTTCTGGTCGAGCAGGCGCTGTTGCACCTGTCTGCTGCGCCGTCACGCATCCTCGATCTCGGTACGGGCACCGGCGCAATTGCGCTGGCGCTGGCGAGCGAACGAGCCGACTGTGAGGTTGTGGGGGTCGATCGCATTGAGGCCGCCGTGACGCTGGCGCAAAGCAACGCGGCGATCCTGGGTATCCGGAACACGACCTTCGTACTCAGCCACTGGTTCGAGGCGTTACCCGCCACGCCTTTTGAGATGATCGTCAGTAATCCTCCCTATATTGATGCGCGGGATCAGCACCTGTCACAGGGTGATGTACGCTTTGAACCCCTTAGCGCGCTGGTGGCCGAAGAGGCCGGGCTGGCAGATTTGCGTCTGCTGATCGCGCAGGCACCCGACTGGCTGACGCCGGGCGGCTGGCTGCTGCTGGAACATGGCTGGCAGCAGGACGCGCAGGTACGCGCGCTGATGCAACAGCAAGGTTTTCTTCAGGTTGCGACCGTAAATGACTATGGCGGCAATCCGCGCGTCACGCTCGGTCAGACCGCATTTTAACAGGACGTATCATGGCCGCTTATTATCCCCTTATTAAACAACTGCACCTGCTGACGGTCTTTATCAGCATCGCGCTTTTCATTGTGCGTTTTTACTGGCTGCGCAGTGGTTCGGCGCTGCTGCAGCGTCGCTGGGTACGCATTACGCCCCACGTTAATGACACCTTTTTACTGCTCAGCGGCGTGATGCTGGTGGTCATTACGCACTTTTACCCGTTCTCACCGCAAGGAAGCTGGCTGACGGAGAAGCTTTTAGGCGTTATTATCTACATCGCCTTAGGTTCCGTGGCATTGAGCCGTCGCCCGCGTACCAGCCGCACACGCTGGATCGCGTTTCTGGTTGCGCTGATCGCACTGGTAACGGTAATTAAGCTGGCGGTGACCAAAATGCCATTATTGGGGATAGTATGAGCTCCACCGAACAATTAGATTTTAGTCAGACACCGCTGTGTGAAGCGGTGATTGGTGCCACCCTGGCCATCCGCGCCGACTTTCCCGCGTCCTCTGTACAGGCGCAGCTGGCATCGATGGTGGCGGAAGCGCGTCACTACGTCAGCAGCGAACCGGACGCCGATCTACAGCTGGAGAAACTGCTGGAACTTTTCTATCGCCAGTGGGGGTTCGGCGGCGCGAGCGGCATCTATAACCTTTCAGATGCGCTATGGCTGGATAAAGTACTGAAAACCCGTCAGGGCACGGCGGTATCGCTGGGCGTGATTTTGCTGCATATCGCGCACGAACTCGATATTCCGTTGATGCCGGTGATTTTCCCGACCCAGCTCATTCTACGCGCTGACTGGATTGATGGCGACATGTGGCTAATCAATCCCTTCAACGGCGACTCGCTGGACACCCATACGCTGGAAGTATGGCTGAAAGGCAACATCAGCCCAACGGCGAAACTCTATGATGACGATCTGGAAGAGGCAAAAACCGTTAGCGTCATGCGCAAGATGCTCGACACCATGAAAGCCGCGCTGATGGAGGAAAAACAGATGGAGCTGGCGCTGGGCGTGAGCCAGGTTCTGTTGCAGATCGATCCCGATGACCCCTATGAGATCCGCGATCGCGGTTTGATCTATGCGCAGCTCGAGTGCGAGCACATTGCACTGAACGATCTGAACTATTTCGTTGAGCAGTGCCCGGAAGATCCGGTCAGCGAAATGATCAAAGTACAAATTCACGCAATTGAACAGAAACAGGTGACGCTGCACTAAGCGCACCATCAAGTTAAGGAAAGGGCATGACTCAGAAAGTCGTCACTATTGGTGACATCAAGGTCGCTAACGATCTGCCATTTGTGCTGTTTGGCGGCATGAACGTGCTGGAATCGCGCGATCTCGCCATGCGTATTTGTGAACACTACGTCAAGGTTACCGACAAGCTGGGTATCCCGTACGTGTTTAAAGCCTCCTTTGACAAGGCAAACCGCTCTTCCATTAAATCCTATCGTGGTCCAGGCCTGGAAGAGGGCATGAAAATTTTCCAGGAGCTGAAGCAGGCGTTCGGCGTCAAAATCATCACCGACGTGCACGAGGCAGCTCAGGCGCAGCCGGTTGCTGACGTGGTAGACGTTATCCAGCTTCCTGCCTTCCTGGCGCGTCAGACCGACCTGGTTGAGGCGATGGCGAAAACGGGCGCGGTGATTAACGTGAAGAAGCCGCAGTTTGTCAGCCCGGGTCAGATGGGCAATATCGTGGATAAGTTTGCAGAAGGCGGCAACGATAAGGTCATTTTGTGCGACCGCGGCAGTAACTTCGGTTACGACAATCTGGTCGTGGATATGCTCGGCTTTAACGTAATGAAGAAAGTCACCAACAACAGCCCGGTAATCTTTGACGTGACCCATGCGCTGCAGACGCGCGATCCGTTCGGCGCGGCCTCAGGCGGTCGTCGTGCGCAGGTCGGCGAGCTGGCGCGCGCCGGTATGGCGGTGGGCATTGCCGGTCTGTTTATTGAAGCACATCCGGATCCAGACCATGCAAAATGCGATGGCCCGTCAGCGCTGCCGCTCGATAAGCTGGAGCCATTCCTGGTGCAGATGAAAGCGATAGACGAGCTGGTGAAGAGCTTCCCGGAGCTGGATACCAGCCGCTAACCCCTGTGACAGGTGGCAAAATAAAAAAGAGCGACACGTCGCTCTTTTTTTTCGTCAAGGATTAAAGCATTACCGTCAACAGGTAGCCGGCGAAGATGGCGAGGTGCGCTGCACCGTTCAGCACGTTGGTACGCCCGGTTGAAAACGAGATATGACAGAGAATCAACGCCGCTGACATCATGACCATCTGCGGCGGCTCAAGACCAAATACCAGCTGCTGATCGGTTAGCGTAGCGATAATCGTAACGGCAGGGACGGTGAGTGAAATTGTGGCCAGCACTGAACCAAAAAACAGGTTCATCGCGCGCTGCACCTGATTCATCAGCACCGCCTTCAGCGCCCCCAGGCCTTCTGGCGACAGGATCAGCAGTGCCACCAGGAAACCGGTAAACTGCGCAGGCGCATTAAACTCAGACAGCAGATATTCCAGCGTGTTGGCGTTCATTTTGGTCACGCTGATCACCGCAATCAGATGCACAATCAGCCAGATGGTATGCCAGACACTGCTGTGCGCCGATGGTTTACCGTGGTGCGGATCGCCATCATCACTGTCATCTTCATGCTCGTAAACAAACAGACTCTGGTGCGTGCGGGTCTGAATCAGCAGGAAAACGCCATACATGGCCGCGGAAATCGCTGCAATCAGCAGCGCCTGCGTGGTAGAGAAGTTGCCGCCCGGCAGCGCGTTGGGAAAGACCAGCACCAGAATCGCCAGCGGGAAAATCGCAATCAGATACTGCTTTACCCCGGCGAGATTGACATATTGAGTGGCGAACTTACGGCCGCCGAGCAGCAGTGAAAATCCAACCAGACCGCCGGTGACTATCATGATGATGGAGTAGAGCGTATCGCGCATCAGAGCAGGCGCGGCGTCGCCGGTTGCCATCAGCGCGGAAATCAAACTCACTTCCAGGATCACCACCGATAAGCTCAGGATCAGCGAGCCGTAGGGTTCGCCAAGGCGGTGTGCCAGCACGTCGGCGTGACGCACCACGCTAAAGGCGCTGCTGAGGATCGCCACCAGTGCCAGCAGGTTGATGCCGATAACCGCAGGCAGGCTATTAGCACCGCCAAAGAAAAACAGCACGCCAAGCGCGGCGAGGGGGAGTATCAGCGTGAACTCTTTGTGACGTGTTTTTTCGTGTGTGGTCATTCACCATCCTCTTCAGAGAAAAAGCATCGGTGAAACCCAAACGGGGTTTCACAAAAGTGTAGAACTTTTATCGCATTAGAGAGTGTAACTTTTCACCACTCTCATAGTGAAAAATTTACTGCTTTTTACTTTTTAACCTGAAATGCTTTATATCCTTAAAAGCCGGGGTCAGGGTTAATTTGACAATGCTATTCAGCAGGTTAAAAAAATGGATTTATCAAATTAACAGCATTTCAGAAGGGATAAAACCGAAAATAACCTCTCTTTTTGCTGCCTTCATTGGCTTTTTCGATCTTCGATGAATGAAGTTCAGGGTTGTAAATTCTGTCTGTTACGCCAGGCTTACAGCTGGCTTATCACGCAGGAGAAAGTATGCCGTACAAAAATCGCGATGCGCTGCCGGATAGCGTCAGACATGTCCTGCCGCCGCATGCTCAGGAGATTTATCAGAAGGCGTTCAACAGCGCCTGGGAACAGTACAAGGATAAGGACGAGCGGCGAGGGGATGAATCTCGCGAAGAGGTGGCGCACAAGGTCGCCTGGTCAGCCGTAAAAAAAGAGTATGAAAAGGGTGACGACGACAAGTGGCATCCTAAAAAGTAATATCCCGCGACCGGGGCCAGCGCTGCTGGCCTCTGACCCTTCTTTTTTACTTTCCCGCCTTGCCTCAACCTTGAAAGCGCAGCGAAAAATGCATACTGTCGTTTTATGTTGCGGCTGAGAACGTTGCACAGAGATAAAATAAAGGACGCTTACTCGACAGGGTGTCAAAGATGTCAGGAGGTCGCGTTGTTAACCCGAGAATTTTTATTAAAAGCAGACTGCAAAACGTCCTTTGGCGATATTGAAGAATCGCTGCTCTGGAGCTGTGAGCAGCGAGCCGCCTCGCTTGCCGCGACGCTGGCCTGCCGTCCAGACCAGAGCCCGGTATGGATCTTTGGCTATGGATCGCTGATGTGGAACCCCATTTTTGAAGCGGATGAGGTTGCCTCCGGCACGCTGGAGGGATGGCACCGCGCCTTTTGCCTGCGTCTTATCGCCGGACGCGGCACGGCATCGCTGCCGGGACGGATGCTGGCGCTGAAAGAGGGGGGAACCACCAGCGGCCTGGCCTTTCGACTGCCGGAAGCGCGCCTGCATGAGGAGCTTGAACTGCTGTGGAAGCGCGAAATGATCACCGGCTGCTATCTGCCTACCTGGTGCGCGCTCACGCTGGAAGATGGCCGCAGCGTCACTGCGCTGGCGTTTATTATGGATCCGCGCCATCCCCTTTATGAATCCGATTCCTGTCCTGAGGCCATTGCGCCACTGATTGCTACAGCGAGCGGCCCGCTGGGCAGTAACGCGCAGTATCTTTTTTCGCTGGAGCAGGAGCTGGCGAAGCGCGGCATGGAGGAGGAGAATTTAAGCCGTCTGGCGCACCAGGTGCGTGCGCTACAGGCCGGAGCGCGCTGCGCGCAGGGCTGAAAAAAACCTGCGGCGTGGTCATCCACGCCGCAAACGGACATCAGTTGCCCGGGTTGAGCAGCCAGGTGCCCGGTTTATCAATGACCAGCGACTGCGCACGCATGCTGGAACCCGAATGCACCTCAATGCGATACTGGCCTGCCGCCAGATTCAGCGCGGCAAACCCGTTGCTGCCGGTTTTCACTTCCACTGGCTGGCCGTTGAGCACTACATTGGCTCCGTTTTCCAGTTTAAGGTAGACCGTTGCCAGCGCGGCAGGGGTGGTCACCGGCGGCGATGAGTCATTCGGCGCGTTCGCCACGGTTGCAGGCACGGCCTTTTGCGGCGCGGTGCTGTCTCTGTTTGCCAGCCAGACGACGGTCACCACCGCCAGCAGCGCCACGGCCGCCAGCGCCAACAGGCCAGGTGAGAGACGGCGCACGTTGCGCGGCGTGACCGGCTCTACGCTGGCCGAGGCGTGGTTTACCGCCATCACCACCGGCGAAGACGTGACAGCCTCCTCCTCTTCCACGGGTGCAGGCAGCGGCTCCGGTACGGTTTGCAATTGACTGACCACCGCTTCCACATCGCTGACCGGCAGATCGATCAGTGCGGCAAAGGCGTCTATCGATTGAGGACGATCGGCGGGTTTCATCGCCAGCGCACAGTCCACCGCATGCAGCAGCGGCAGCGAATAGCCTTCAGGCTTGCGCTCCACCAGCGGCTGGTAATTATCCTCAATGCAGCGCACCACGCTGACCGGGGGCGGGTTAGCGGTGATCAGGCTATGGAGCACGGCCCCCAGGGCATAAATATCGGTCCAGGGACCCTGTTCGTTCTCACCCTCTTCACTATACTGCTCAATCGGCGCGAAGCCCGGCTTCAGCATAATCTCGGTTTCGTCCGACAGATTGCCAATCTCTTTACGCGCTGAACCAAAGTCGAGCAGCACCGGCAGTTGATTCTCCTGAATCTGGATATTATCCAGCGAGATGTCGCGATGCAGATAGCCCGCCTGATGAATGGTATTAATCGCGCCAAATAGCGGCGGCAGCAGGCGACGGATCCAGGCTTCATTCACACACTCAGGCGTGGTGATCTGCCACTCTTTTAGCGTCATGCCGCTGTAGTAGAGCGTGCCCATATAAGCAGTGCCGTTCTGCTCCCAGAAGCGCAACACATGCAGCAAACCGGGATGATTGAAGCGTGCCAGCAAACGCGCTTCCTGAATAAAGCTGTTCAGGCCTGCGTTAAACAGCTTCTGGTAGCGTTCGCCGCGCAGCTCCAGTGACAAATCTTCTGCACGTACCGCCAGCGAAACCGGCATATATTCTTTGATGGCGATGGTGCGTTCAAGCTGATGATCCCAGGCACGATAGACAATGCCAAAACCGCCGCCGCCGATAACTTCCTTGATTTCAAACTCGTTAAAACGGTATCCCGCCGGGAGCGCGTTGGGTACCGCCTTTTGATTATCATTTGCCGACATAGTGAACTCTCTGAACACCGCCTGGCGACCAGGCTGCGCGGTAATTAATTGATGTTACGCCACGCACCGATCGCCGGGTCAACCAAATCGGCGTGCAGGGTGTCGATCAGTAACACATTCACTTTTTGCTGTGGCATAAACTGTGGTCCCCAAAGACCACGCAACGTTTCCACTCGCGATTTCACAGCGTCAGGATCCTGCTGCGCCTTGTTTTTATCCATTTTCACCAGCAGCGCGCCGTTAAAGCGCCAGACGTGGCTGGTCTCATCAAAAGGCAGTACCAGCCAGCTCTCCGCAGCATCGGTGCGTGCCAGGATCATGCGCTCTTTGCTGACCGAAATCGCTTCAAGCGGAGCACCGGCAGTCGTCAGATTGGCCACCGGATAGCCCTGCAGGAAGGAAACCGTTAAAGGCGTCGTGGTTCCCTTATTCGCCAGTGCTAGCTGGCTTTTGCCTTCCAGCCAGCCGTCGTGGGGGCACTGGGCTTTCGCGCCGTCCGGAATAAACAGCGACGGACCCTCGGCATCCCACGCGGTGCGGAAACGGCAGCCGCCGGGCAGGTCAAAGTGCTGTAGCGGCGCGGTGCTGACTGGGCGAGAGAGATCCAGTGGGGCGGCGTTGGCTGCGCTGGCGCTGGCCGTGGCATCGGCCATCACAATGGGACGCCAGTTTTGCAGTTTAGTGGCGCTGCCGCTGGCGAGAACGCTGCCCTCTTTACTGGTCATCTGCCAGGGCAACACATCCAGCGTACCGCACTGGTTCGCCAGCAGCGTGCCGACGCGCGGTAAAAAAGTGGTCAGTACGGCAGAATCGGTGCTTTTGCCCGATACGATGCGCAACGGCAGCGTCTCTTTGCACCAGTCATCAGGCGCTTTGCTTTTGACGTTATCGATAAAAACTTCCAGCGCCAGACTGGGTGAATAAACCACGCGATAATCCTCGGCCTGAGCGCCGAAGGCAATGAGCAAGGTGGCAATGCCAGACAACCACAATTTCATAAGGATCCTTGGTATCAGTAGCGGGGAGGCAAAAAGCGTGCCGAATCCGCCGCAGAATAGAGCAATGTGGCGTCCTGTGGTTCGCCGACCCATACGGAAAGCGCGCTGAGATTATCCTTTTTCACATTGCTGCTCACCGCTTTTTCCATCAGCGCAAGCCACTCTTCACAGGCGTTAACCATGCGCAGCGCCTGTTCCATCTCTTTGGTGGTCAGATTGAGCCAAAAGCCGTCGGTGCAGACCAGAAAGGCATCGCCATCTTCCAGCATCAGCTCGGCAGAAAAGGTCACCGGACGTGCCGGTTCTGCACCGAGCGCATTATAGAGTAAATTACTGTTAATGCCGGTATTTTCATAGCCTGCATCTTTCAGCTGCTGCGCCAGACTGTGATCGCGTGTCACTTCAAACAGCGTGCCGTGGCGAAAGTGATAAACCCGGCTGTCGCCCGCGTGCGCCCACCAGGCGCGCTGCTGCGAGCGATCGATAAACAGCGCGGCCAGCGTTGTGCTCATGCGCGCGTAAGCGGGGTCCATACGCTGCGCCTGATGCAGCACCGCACGGCAGCGTTCAATCGCCGCATGGGTATTCGCTGGCGTCAGCCGGGTCTGTTCATGCAGTTCGGCCAGCAGGGTGTCGCGCACCAGCTGCGCCGCCCGCTCGCCACCGGGCAAACCCGCCACGCCGTCGCAGACCAGAAAACAGGCTTTATTCTCATCAATTTCCGCACCCGTGCGGTCCTGATTCTCATCACGCAGCCCCTGCTGGCAGCGGCTGGCAAACACAATCTTCATGCTTCATCCGCCCGGGTCTGGGAATCTTTATATTGATTCACTTCAACATCGTAGGCGTGAAGAAAGGCCTCGCCAAACAGGGTGTGGAAATCGTCTTCGATTTCGCCCGCGGTGCGCTGATAGTTACGCATAAAATAGTCCCAGAGCGCTGCTTTACGGGCAGAGGAGAACGGGAGTTTCGGCAGCGCGCCTTCGCTACGCGCCTGTTCTTCCAGTCGCTGCGGATTAAATGACTGCAGCATGGCAGCGATAATGGCGCGAATGCCGGCAATCATCCCCAGCTGGTGCGCCTGCAGATCAACCAGCGCGTCGCGCACCGCCTGTTCGGGTGGCATAAAGCCCGGCATCTGGCTCTGATACATTTGCATCAGGACGGTTTTACCGGAAGGCAGGATTTTGAACGGGTTGTTCGCCTCATTCAGGATCATGGTCATATCCGCTTTTACGCCGCGCTTGAGGATCTGGCGCGAAGAGAGTAGCGCCACGGTACCCTGTGAGAACAGGCTCAGCATTCGACCCGTGACGCGCATCTGCTCTTCGTCAACGGGCGTAGCGTGGCCGTTATTCAGTCCCATGCCCTCCAGCAGAGCGGCGATAAGCTTCTCCTGATCGGCCAGGGCGGCCCCCGCCGGACGAGGCGATTCACTCTTTTGCGGATCGATAGCCAGTCGGGCATCGCTATGGCGCGACGAAGAAGGGGGCGTCGGCATCGCGCTTTGCGCAGGTTCGGTTGCCAGCAGGCCCAGCAGGTCGTGCTGTTCCTGCGCCCCGTCCAGAAACAGCGCCAGCGGATCGTCTTTTGCCGCATCGGCACGGGCAGGATCGGCTACCGCAAGCTGATAGTCTCCAATTTGCAGCGCATCGCCATGCTGAAGCTGAACCTGCACTCCCCGCGCCAGGGTCATGCCGTTATGCACCACCGACGTCACGCTCCCCTGATTAGTCAGGCGGCAGTCGCCATCGGCAGAAAGATGTACCAGCGCCTGCAAACGCGAAATCGCGCGCGATTCATCCGGCAGAACCAGATCGTTATCCTGGCTACGGCCAATGGTGCCGCCGGGCGGCTGAAACGCCACGGTTTTTACCGGAACATCCGTATTGCACTGCACAATGGTAAATTGCATGAGTCATCCCGTGTCTGAGGGGCAAACGTAAGACCGTTATTCGAACATTGGCGGATAGAGGCCATTACGTCCCGGCTGAGTACCTGCCGCCGGGTTAAAAAGTAGAGAAAACAGTTGCGCCGTCAGGTTGCCGCTGTGTTTATGGGTCGCGTGGGGAAACCCGTCACAGCGGTTGGTCCACCAGTAGCTGATATGCTGCTGGGGATCGAAACGGTCTGCCGCTTCACGCCAGCTCAGCGTGCAGGGCAGATCGCTGAAGCCAATCACATCCATGATATCGGATTGCTGCTTCTCCGGCACCAGCAGCGGCGGCAGCATCTGTATCTGTTGTTCGAGCTGCCCGGCGCTGACCTGCACCCTGACCGCCTGCCAGAGTGTGGCACCTAAATCCTGAAACCAGTCGCCTGAAATAGCCAGCTGTGCCGGGTGCCACTGGCTGAGAGGGAAGGTACGCAGCGCCAGTAGCGGCCAGGCACGGCCGACGCGATCGCACGACGGCATCAGGCAGCCCATCTGCACCTGCTGGACACCTGGCGTCACCGGCAACACAAAGTTCCATACCGGGGCCTGGATAAACCAGCTGGTTGCCGCCTGCTCCTGATTGTGCCACTGCATTAGCCCCTGCTGAAACCAGTGGTTCCAGGGCGCAATATGCTTCTCACTTAACCGGTAGCGCAAAAAGTCGCCGGTTGAGGGCAGCTTCCCGTACCAGCCGGGTGCAACGGTCGCAGCCATACTCACCTCATTCCTCGCTGTGCGCGGTCAGTGGCGGTGCATCGGCTGTGGGCGTGACGGCCAGTGCACGGCTTTCACGACCGGCATTTTTAAGATTTTCCGCAAGTTTGCGCATCATTAGCGCGTTGTCGCGCGCATAAGGCGAAGACTGAATTTGTTGATCCAGCAGCTGGCTAAGATGCCAGTCAAGCTGCTGAAGATCGCGCGCGCTCACGTTTTCCGGCAGCGAGCGCTGTAAGTTTTGCAGCAGCCAGGCGCGCAGAAATTCACCATCATAATTGCGCGGCTGGTAAAGCATCTGATAGGCGCGCAGTGCATTGCGGCTGTATTCATTATCGTCGCCCTTATCGTTACGCAGCAGGTTAGTGATCTGCTGAGCCACGCGGGGTAACAGTAAAGACTTTAACGCATTTTGATAAAGCGCCCAGGCGGCATCGCTGACCTGGGTTCCACGGTAGAGTCCAGCGCGCATCGTAACAGGCGGTTTATCAAGTGAAAAGTGGTCGGAGAGCGGCAGCTTGACCAGATTATTTAAAAACGGAAGCAGGTCAAAAATATTATCGGCTGGCTGATGGATCACCTGCTGGCTCTGAGTGACGATGGCGGGCACCCGCTCTGCCACCTGACTGAGATAGCGCTGGTTCTGGAAGAAGCTGATCAGCCAGAGACTGGCGGCAATCGCCAGCGCGCCCGCCAGTACGCCATAGCCAATCCAGTGGAACAGCTGATTGCGATACTCCCAGCGACGGTTACTGCCCGCCAGACCGCTTTCGCGAAAGACAAGATCGCTAAGCAGATCGCGGATGAAGAAGCTCTGGCCTTTATTGCCGGGGATCGGGCTGTTGCGGTTGACGCTGTCCCAGGCGGCGATGGTCTGGCCGCTTGCCTGCGGCAGCTGTAGCTTGCGGCTCAGCTCGCCCATGATGCGGTCAAAGGGCAGCCCTTCCTGGGTCCCGCTGGTAAAGAAAAGCCCGCGAGCGCTCCAGGCTACGGCCTCCTGCTGGCTGGAAAAGACCACATCGAGATACTCATTCAGCAGCGGGCGCAGCGAGGCGAACTCTTGCGGGAAAAGGAAACAGTCGGCGCGCTGATTGAGATCGCGCTCCTGTGCCATCTTATGGCCAAGCTGCTGCTGAAGCTGCTGCTCCAGTCGGTGAAACTGCTGATTAAAACTGCGATGCCATTCATCCTTGTGCGACTTACTGGGTTCCCAGGGAAAGGTAAAGCCCCAGACGGCGTCGCGCTGACGCTTCTCCAGCGCACCGAAGTAGCCCATAAACCCTTTCAGCAGGTCGGTTTTGGTTACCATCACATAGACCGGGAAGTGAATGCCGGTTTGCTGGTGTAGCTCGCTCATGCGGCTGCGCATGGCGCTTGCCTGAGCAAAACGGGTTTCGGCCGATTCGCTCAGCAGATCGGCAACGCTGAGCGTCATGATGACGCCGTTAATGGGCTGGCGTGTACGATAGCGCTTCAGCAGGTTAATAAAGCTCTGCCACTCGCCCGCATCACGGGTGCGCTGACTCTCTTGCAGGGTGTAGCGGCCAGCCGTATCAATCAGCACCGCCCGATCGGTAAACCACCAGTCGCAGTGGCGTGTTCCGCCAACGCCACGAATCGCCGTTTTGCCAACGCTGTCGGTCAGGGGAAAATCAAGACCGGCGTTAAGCAGTGCGGTGGTTTTGCCCGCGCCAGGCGCGCCCATCACCAGATACCACGGTAGCTGATAGAGATAGTGAGACTGAAAGCGTGCCGGCCAGCGGCTGTGGCTGTTGCGGCTGAAAGGGGTACGTTTCAGCTGCATGACCGCTTCGCTAAAGCGCTGGGTCAACAGCTCCTCGGTCGCCTGGCGATCGGAGAGATCTTCGGCGCTACTCTGCTGCAGAGTATTCAGTAGCTTGCTGTTAAACCAGGCGTGATAGAGCGACGGAATAAACTGGAACAGAATCCAGACAAAAAACAGCAGGCCGACCGTCAGCTGGCGCGGCAGCTCAGGCTCCAGAGGACGGGTCTCTCCCCAGCTCCAGAAAGGGCCAAGGATCCAGATCAAACAGCTCAACGCCGTGACGCCGATAAAACTCCACAGCAGGCGATGAGTCAGAACAGACGGTAAGGATGCGCGCATCACTGGGCTCCCTGATGATTACTGAGCGTTTCCGGCGCAGCGAACAGCGTGATTTCAACACGGCGATTGCGGGTTCGGTTTTCGCTGCTGTCATTGGGCAGTAGCGGGTCGCTGTCGCCGCGGCCTTCAGAACGAATGGCATGGCCTTCGGCAAACTGGGTTTGCAGTAGCTGTGTGACCGCGCGGGCACGGGCAAAAGAGAATTCGTAGCTGGAGGCGAAACGGCTGTTGTCGACCGGGCGATCGTCGGTAAAGACCGAAACCAGGACCGAACCTTTGACGTTTTTCATGGCCGTCGCCACACGCGCCAGCAGCGCCCGGCCTACGGGATTGATGGCGGTGCCCTGTTCAGCAAATAATTTATCCGCCGGAATGATGACCTTGCTGCCAAAGGCGCCGTCACTGACCTCAAGCTGCCCGGCGGCAATGACGTCGCTCAGACGCTGGCGCAGATCGAGCAGCGCCTGGGGCGAAGAGGGGCGACGACCAACGGTGATCTGTGGCAGGGGAGTCTGATAGATCGCGCGCAGCAGCGGCTCGGCATCGTTGCCCAGCCGCCAGTTCAGCGCGCTGTATAGCAGGCAGGCGATCAGCGCCGCCACCGTGGCGCAGGCCCAGAGCGGGATCATGGGACGTGAGATAGTGCTGACCAGCGGATGCACCTCCACCAGCGGTTTCGGATCTCCGCTGCGCGGGGCGCGCGTGTCATCAATCAGTTTTGCCAGACGCTTGCGGATGGCATCACACTGAACGCGGCCGCTGTCACTCCCGCGATAGCGGCCTTCGTAGCCGAGTAGCAAGCAGTAGTGCACCACTTCCAGCAGCCAGAGGTGCTGGGCCGGACTTTGCGAGATACGGGAAAGCAGCTGGAAAAATTTTTCGCCACCCCAGCTCTCATTGTGGAACGTCACCAGCATACCATTGCCAGACCAGACGCCGCGCGTGCCCCAGGGCGTTTGCGCGGCGGCCTCATCCAGTGCGCTGCACAGGCAGTAGCGCGCGCCGATGATCATCTCAAACGGCAGCCCGGCCTGTTTGCAGCGCTGTTCAAACAGGCGGATTTCATCGATCAGCGACTGGCGCAGGCCTGCGGGATCGTCATGCGTCACCGCCTGTCGCAGCTGCACGACGGCATTGAGCAGCGGGGCAGCAGCCTGCAATAAAAGATTATCGTTGCCCGAGGCGTTAACCTCAGAGGCCTGCGATTCTTGAGTCATTAACGGGAATTCTTCCAGACAAGAACAAATCCCCGAGTGGCGAACTCAGGGATTACAAACAGGCAATATGCGCCGAATTTCATTATCAGTCTAAGATCCAGGTCGCGGTATCGTTGGTGCGGCACGCCTTGCTGGCACCGCCGACATCGACACAGACCTGCTTATTTTTTCCACGCGGACGAGGGCGGTCGCTGCGTAACGTCGCGTCATAGCGACTGCTTTCTACACCCGCTTTCAGCGGGACATAGCCAGTCAGGGGGCCATCAGGCTGGTCGGCAATCGCCAGCCAGTGATTTTCGACGCTTCCCAGCACTTCAAACGATTTACCGTTTTCCAGATAACGCACAACTTTGCCGCCATAGTCTGGCGTAGTCATGACCGAGGCGGCATAGAGCGCGCGCCAGGTCTGATTAATCGGCGTGAACTCGGCAGGCGCGGCAACCGCATGACGATGAACTAACTTAACGCCATTGACTTCGCTGGTTACCAGCGTGTCATCAGTGACAGGTGGCGGCGGGGCTTTACAGCCCGCCAGGGTCAATGTCGCCAGCAGTATCAACGTAAGACTCTTTTTCACCATGTTCCTCGATTTCATCAGAGTAACTGCATAATACGCCGCCAGCGTCATTTCCGTGACGACCTGCGTGCAACATCATGCCTTCACCGCATCAGCTAAAAAAACCAGAAAAATTACATCAGCATAGTATGGCGTTAAGTCTACCTAAGACTTTTGAGATTTCAAACCATTGCGCCACTGTCAAAGCCATGCTAGAGGCTCCAGAACCGGGCGCGTTAAAAGGCTGATAAACGCCGTCATCAGTTACAGTTAAAGCAAACTTATTAATGGGTCGCATAAGCGGATATATTCCGGTGCAGGCTATTCTGTCATGCGTTAATGCGAATGGGGAATTATTAAATATTTTTAATTACTTTTGCCTGAAACGTGCTTTTTAACCGGGTTGTCCATGCTCTATTTTTCAGAATATCCGCGTGATAGCAATCGCATTTGAGGCTTCAGGGGGGGCATAGTTTTTGCTTGTGCACTGAAAACAAGGATGGTCAGAAAACCCTTCCCCGGCAATCTGGCGGTAGATCGATCTCTTAGCCTGGTGACAGAGGCCGATACTCAACGGCTGCGCCATGCCACAGGGAGCGCAGCCAGTTCGACAGAGCAGGCAAGGTGCAGGGCGTGAGGCGGCAGACGCCCGCCGAGCTGAACAGGCTCACCGCTGCTGGCGTGCAAAGAGGAGGCGGCTGAGGCCGCTGCGCCTGCGCAGTAGTCACCATCGCTGAGGTACGCTTTTACCGGGAGATGCACACCCTCTGTGCGTTATCTGCGCAAGGTGCGTCAGTAAGGTGCATCTGACTGGCCGGAAAAGACCCTGCGGCCCGCCGCCGCTGTAATTCTGTCCTGGCACAAGACTTGCTCTTCTGAAAAGGCATTTGCATTGCGTTCGCCCGCGGTGGCGGAACAGTGTTTTGGATAAAGGCGTCCGTCCTCATGCGCAAGCATGCTGGCAGGACGCCTTTTTTTACGGGCGGTGCGCAGGCGGTCAACGATAAGTCAGATTCCGGCGCTATAGCCCGGCGCAAACCGTGTGGCAAGCGGTGGGACTGGCTCATACCGCCCGCCGCTGCGCCTGCGACAGCGGGGCGACCAGTACCTTTACCCCCAGCGCCTCAAAGGCGGCGATCTGCGCCGCGCTGATACCGTCGTCCGTAATGAGGTAGTGGATATGGCTCCAGTCGCAGGGCAGGGCGAACATCGATACTTTGTCAATTTTGCTGGAGTCCGCCACCACATAGACCGTGCTGGCGGAGTTGATCATCGCCATTTTCACCTTGATATCGGTTTCGCTGGGAAAGCTCAGCCCCAGACGCGGTGAGATGCAGGCGGTGGCAAGAAACAACTTCTCTGCCAGCACGTTTTCAAAAAAGTTGGCTGCTTTTTCGCCGGAGGTTGAGAGCGTCGGGAACTTGAAGGTGCCGCCAGTGAGCAAAATATTGATGCCGGGTTCACCGCCCAGCTTTAGCGCGATATTCACGCCCGTGGTGACCACGGAGAGACGGCGAATATGACCAATCGCTTCAGCAATGGCTGTGGTTGTGGTGCCTGAATCGAAAATCACCGTGTCACCGTTTTCGATATGCTGCGCCGCCAGTCGGCCAATCGCCTCTTTCTCGTCCAGATGCGTCTGGCGCTCCAGCAGCAGTGCACCGGTATTTTGTTTACCGGTCATTAGCGTTGCTCCGCCGTGATAGCGCTGCACAAGCCCCTGCTTTTGCAGCATTCTCAGGTCGGTACGGATGGTCGCTTCTGTCAGGCCAAAGGCTTCAGTCAGCGCTTTTACCGTCACCGTCCCATCCTCGCGGATCATCTCCAGAATTTTTTCGCGGCGCTGCTGCATATCAGCAAGCTGCTCTGTTTTGCTTTTCAATCGAAATGCTTCCTCTTTTTATCCACGGCCGATTCCGGCGAAGTGACGCCTGAGGCTGAGTTTACCCCGCTGTTTTAATGAATGCGAGGTGAGGGGACGGGGTTTTTGTTTTCGAACGAAAATGTATGGTGCGCATGGTATTGAACGTGCTGAGGCCATTCAGCCGCTTTGTCCATGCACCTTTTCAGCAATACTCCCGTTTTTATGCGAAAACAAGGGGATAAAAATTATTTTCACGAGGTGTATGAAATTTGATCTCACCCACATACCATTGCGTTTCGATAGCTTATATTTTTGTTCGAAAATGAATATTGCTGCCGTACTCGGTGAAAAACCTTTTTAACGGGACCGGCCGTCCGTCACCTGACAGGAGAAGAAGAATGAGCAGTGAATATGATGTCAATTTGCGCTACGGCGTCGACAGCAGCCAGAACCTGGACGGCAAAGTCGCGGTCGTAACCGGCGGGCTGGGCGGCATTGCGATGGCGAGCAACGAGATGTTGCTGGCAAAAGGCGCGCGGCTGGCGCTGCTCTATCCTCCTTTCGAAGCGGACAAAGTGACCAGCCTGCGTGAAACCTTCGACGCGGCGAGCGTGCAGTTTGTCCAGTGTGACGTCACCGATCCCGGTTCGGTAGCGCGGGCATTTGACGAAGTCGTGGGCCACTACGGTCAGATCGATATTCTGGTTAACTGCGCCGGTTACGTCATGCTCCAGCCGGTACTCGACACCGACTTTGCTGAATGGCAGAAGCAGATCGCCGTCAATCTGACCGGGCCTTTTCTCTGTTCACAGGTTGCGGGCAGGCACATGGTGGCAGCAGGTAAAGGCGGCAAAATTATCAATATCGCCTCACAGGCTGCTTCAGTCGCTATCGACAACCACGTGGCCTACACCTCTGCCAAAGCGGGCCTGCTGGGCATGACGAAAGTAATGGCAAAAGAGTTTGCGCCACACCGCATCAACGTTAACACCCTGTCACCCACCGTGGTACTGACGCCGATGGGCGAAAAAGCCTGGCGCGGCGAAAAGGGTGAACAGATGAAAAAGCTTATCCCACTGGGACGCTTCGCCTATACCGACGAGATTGCCGCCGCAGTGCTGTTTTTCGCCAGTAACGGCAGCGACATGATCACCGGAGCCGATCTGATGATCGATGGTGGTTTCACCATCTGGTAAGACAACACCACGCCCTCCAGCGTCACGACCCTACGTATAAAAGAGAGAACATCACCATGAAAATCCGCTCCCTGCTCTGCACCGCGATTGCCGCCAGCCTCTTCTCCAGCGCCGCCTTTGCGGCAGAGAAAGGCACCATCATGATCCTCGTTAACTCACTGGATAACCCCTATTACGCCTCAGAAGCCAAAGGGGCCAGCCTCAAGGCGCAGGCGCTGGGCTACAAAACCACGGTGCTGTCGCACGGTGAGGACGTGAAAAAACAGAGCGAGCTGATCGATGCCGCCATTGGTAAAAAAGTACAGGGCATCATTCTTGATAACGCCGACTCTACCGCCAGCGTTGCCGCCATCAAAAAGGCCAAAGATGCCGGTATCCCGGTGGTACTGATTAACCGTGAAATTCCGGTGGATGACGTGGCGCTGGAGCAGATTACCCATAACAACTTCCAGGCCGGTTCCGATGTGGCCAGCGTCTTTGTGGAAAAAATGGGTGAAAAGGGTAAATACGCTGAACTGACCTGTAACCTTGCGGACAACAACTGCGTGACGCGCTCTAAATCGTTTCACCAGGTGCTGGATCAGTACCCTGATATGCAGAGCGTAGCGCGTCAGGATGCCAAAGGTACGCTAATCGATGGCAAGCGCATTATGGACAGCATTCTGCAGGCGCACCCGGATGTGAAAGGGGTGATCTGCGGCAACGGTCCGGTGGCGCTGGGCGCGATTGCTGCCCTGAAGGCGGCAGGACGTGATGACGTCATCGTAGTGGGTATCGACGGCAGCAATGACGAACGGGAGGCGGTGAAGGCTGGCACGCTAAAAGCGACGGTGATGCTGCAGGCCCAGGCCATCGCTGCGCAGGGCGTTACCGACCTGGATAATTTTATTCAGAAAGGCACCCGGCCAGCAAAACAGCGCGTGATGTTCCGCGGCATTTTGATTACGCCGGAGAACGCCAGCGGCGTACAGGATTTCAACTTTAAGTCGTAATCAACCGCAGCGACGCCTGCCTGTCGCGGGCGTCAGGAGAAACCGATGGACAGACGACTCTGGCTTCTGCTTCCTCTGATTGTGCTCAGCGGTTGCCGCATTGTGTCGCAGCAGGAGCTGGCCAACCTGAAAAATCCGCCTAACCCTAAAATGGCCAATATTGCACAGACCTGGCAGCAGCAGCTGGTGCCTCAGGTGGAGCATGACGCAAAGCCTGCGGCTGAACTGCTGAAGGCGTTTCAGTCGGCGAAGGATTTTGACAGCGCCTGCACCGCACTGGGCTACCGCAGTCAGGCGGAAAATCCCTGCATTTTCAGCGTCAGCATTCGCGGAGAAGTCACGGCGGTCAACACCACCTCACGCAATGGCCGCATGACGGTTAAAGCAGCCTCTGGCGACAACATCACGGTGCAGATCGGCCCCATTATTCCCGGTACCGCGCTGCGTGACGCTTTCAAAGGCGCAAGCTATCAGGACTTTAACGATCAGGTGCTGTTTGGCGACTACGGCCGCGCCATCAATCAGCAGGCCTCCGACATGATGGCGGCGTTTAAACCGAAAGTGGGCGACAAGGTGCAGCTGTCGGGCGTCTTCACCAGCTGGGAGGTGCCGCAGCAGATCCCAAACGTGACGCCTGTTGCTATTACGCGGCAGTAAGGAGCGGCTATGCAGAGTTCCCAGTCCGATACCCTCAGTGACGTTATTATCGAAACGCGCAACCTGTCGCGCCTCTATCCTGGCGTTACTGCGCTGGATCAGGTCAATTACCGCGTTTACCGAAACAGGGTCAATGTCTTGATCGGTGAAAACGGTGCGGGCAAATCCACCATGATGAAGATGCTGGCTGGCGTGGAGACGCCGTCCGGCGGCGAGATCCTGCTTGATGGCCAGCCTGTCTCGCTCTCCTCCACCTATCAGGCGGAAAAGCAGGGCATCAGCATCATCTTTCAGGAGCTGAACCTGTTTCCCAACATGAATGTGATGGACAACATCTTTATCGCCAATGAGTTCTTTCAGCGCGGGGTGATCAACGAGAAATACCAGTATGCGCTGGCGAAATCCCTGCTTGAGCGACTGGAGCTGGATGTCGATCCCTATGCGCCGCTCGGCGAACTGGGCATCGGCCACCAGCAGCTGGTGGAGATTGCGCGGGCGCTCTCCAAGGATACGCGCGTGCTGATTATGGATGAGCCGACCAGTGCGCTCAGCCAGTCAGAAGTAAAGGTGCTGTTCAACGTTATCGAGCAGCTAAAGCGGCGCGGCGTCACCATTATCTATATTTCGCACCGTCTGGAAGAGCTGATGGAGATTGGCGACCACATCACCATTTTCCGCGACGGCCGCTTTATCAGCGAGCGCGACGTGCGCGACGCCAGCGTGCCCTGGATTATTGAGCAAATGGTGGGTGACAAGAAAAAACACTTTGACTATCAGGCTGCGCCGCAGGGCGAAACGGTGCTGGAGGTGAAGGGCCTGACGGCGCTGCATCAGAACGGTGGCTACCGTCTCAATGACGTGACCTTCTCGCTGCGCAAAGGCGAGGTGATCGGTATCTACGGCCTGCTGGGTGCCGGGCGCACCGAACTGTTTAAGGGGCTGATCGGCCTGATGCCCTGCCAGTCGGGCCGGGTACAGCTGGCGGGCCAGGCGCTTGAGCGGTGCAGTTTTCAGCAGCGGCTGAAGCGCGGCATCACGCTGGTGCCTGAGGATCGGCAGGGGGAAGGCGTAGTGCAGCTGATGTCGGTCACCGCCAACATGACGCTGACCGATCTCAGCGTGCGCGGATTTCGTCGCGCGCTGCGCCTGCTGCATCCGGCAAAAGAGAAGCAGCGCGTGGATGAGATGATCCAGCATCTGGCGATCAAGGTCAGCGATGCGGAGCTGCCCGTTACCTCGCTGAGCGGCGGTAACCAGCAGAAGGTGGTGCTGGGCAAAGCGCTGATGACCGGGCCAAAGGTGGTGCTGCTGGATGAGCCGACGCGCGGTATTGACGTAGGAGCGAAAACCGACGTCTATCACCTGATTGGCAGTCTGGCGCAGCAGGGGCTGGCGGTGATGTTTTCCTCATCGGAGCTTGATGAGGTAATGGCGCTGGCGGACCGCGTGCTGGTGATGGCCGACGGGCGTATTACCGCTGATTTAACCCGCGCCGAGGCCACACGCGAGAAACTGATTACGGCCTCGACGCCGCATGACTAAGCCGCCAGTTTTACTGGCATGACGGGCATGTGTTCTCGCCCGCGGGAGAGATGATGAACCAAAAATACCTGCTCTATATGTACCTGCTCAAGGCGAGAACCTTTATCGCGCTGCTAATCGTGATCGGTTTCTTTAGCGTGATGGTGCCGAACTTTCTGACGCCGTCGAACCTGCTGATCATGACGCAGCACGTGGCCATTACCGGACTACTGGCGATTGGCATGACGCTGGTGATCCTCACCGGTGGCATTGACCTGTCGGTGGGGGCGGTGGCGGGGATCTGCGGCATGGTGGCGGGCGCGCTGCTCACCAGCGGCGTGCCGCTGTGGAACGGCAATATTCTGTTTCTTAACGTGCCGGAGGTTATCTTCGTGGTGGCGCTGTTTGGCGTGGTAATCGGCCTGATTAACGGCACGGTGATCACCCGTCTCGGCGTGGCCCCTTTTATCTGTACGCTTGGCATGATGTACGTGGCGCGCGGCGCGGCGCTGCTGTTTAACGACGGCAGTACCTACGCTAACCTGGTCGGCCTGCCTGCGCTGGGCAATACCGGTTTCGCCTTTCTCGGCTCCGGCACGCTGCTGGGCGTCTATCTTCCCATCTGGCTGATGGTCGGTTTTCTGCTGCTCGGACTCTATCTGACGCGCAAAACCCCACTTGGGCGCTATATCTATGCCGCAGGCGGTAACGAGCCCGCCGCGCGGCTGGCGGGCGTGCCCATCATGAAGGTAAAAATCTTCGTGTACGCCTTCTCCGGGCTGTGCGCCGGGCTGGTTGGCCTGATTGTGGCGTCGCAACTGCAAACCGCGCACCCGATGACCGGCAATATGTTTGAGATGGATGCTATCGGGGCAACGGTGCTGGGCGGCACGGCACTGGCGGGCGGGCGTGGCCGCGTCTCCGGCTCCATCATCGGGGCGTTTGTCATTGTCTTCCTTGCCGACGGCATGGTGATGATGGGCGTCAGCGATTTCTGGCAGATGGTGATCAAAGGGCTGGTGATTGTTACTGCCGTCGTGATTGACCAGTTCCAGCAACGCCTGCAAAGCAAAGTGGTCATGCTGCGTCGTCATGAAAAAAAGCAGCAGACAACATCGGTATCTGAAGTCAGTCATGGATAAGCGGAGGAGAACATGACGCATGATTTTCAAGGGCAAACCGTGGTGATTACCGGTGCCTGTCGCGGAATTGGCGCGGGCATTGCGCAACGCTTCGCGCGTGACGGCGCTAACCTGGTGATGGTCTCTAATGCCGAGCGGGTGTTTGACACCGCCGAGGCGCTCAGCACAACCTATGGCAGCGATATTCTGGCCTTGCAGGCAGACGTAACGGATGAGGAGGCGGTGCAAAAGCTCTACCAGCAGGCGTTTGAGCGCTTTGGCCGCATCGATGTCTCTATCCAGAACGCTGGCGTCATCACCATTGATCGATTTGACGCGATGCCCAGGGCGGACTTTGAGAAAGTGCTGGCGGTGAATACCACCGGCGTCTGGCTCTGCTGCCGCGAAGCGGCAAAGTATATGGTAAAGCAGATGCGCGGCAGCCTGATCAATACCTCATCGGGCCAGGGGCGTCAGGGCTTTATTTATACGCCGCACTATGCGGCGAGCAAGATGGGCGTCATCGGTATCACGCAAAGCCTGGCGCTGGAGCTGGCACCTGCCCATATTACCGTTAACGCTTTCTGTCCCGGCATCATTGAAAGTGAAATGTGGGATTACAACGATCGCGTCTGGGGTGAGATCCTCAGCACCGGGGAGAAAAAATATGGCAAGGGCGAGCTAATGGCGGAGTGGGTAGAGAACATTCCCCTGAAGCGTGCCGGTCAGCCAGAGGATGTGGCCGGTCTGGTGGCTTTCCTGGCCTCTGAGGATGCTCGCTATATTACCGGGCAGACCATTAACGTGGATGGCGGCCTGATCTTCTCCTGATGCGCTGTCAGGCCGGGTAAGCGGTCCGCTTATCCGGCTTTTATCCTGACGAACGCCTTTCTGGTTCTCTCTTTTTCTACAAAATGACGACCATGTGTTAAGGTTAATCTATACGTTTTGTGAGACAGATCTCGTTCATGAACTGAGAAAACCGTTAAGTCGCTATGCTTTTTCTTCGCGTTACCCGTCTTTATACCCTCCCCGGGCTGGTCGCTGCGGCGATCCTCTCTGCTGTGCCTGTGGCGCAGGCATTCAGTGATATGTCGTCAGTGTCGGACGCGCCTTTTGACGATCCGGCACGTTTTCAGCAGCAGCTTGAGACGCTGCCGTCGCTGGGTAATCCAGCTGACAGCGATGAGTGGAATAAACGCCTGGCGAGCATCGCTAAAAGTATTGGTGAAGCCAGCCAGAACGCGGACAGTTCCACCACCTTTGGGCAGCAGGCGGGCGTCTGGGCGTTTAACCATTTTCGCGACGAGGTTGCCAGCCGTGTGCAAAGTGAAGGGCAGTCGCTGCTCTCTCCCTGGGGCAACGCGCAGCTCGACTTAATGGTCGATATGCAGGGCAATTTTACCGGCACCGGTGGCGATCTGTTCAGCACGCTGGCGGACGAGCAGAGTCATCTGACCTTTAGCCAACTGGGCATCCGTGATACCAGCGACGGGCTGGTGGGAAATGTTGGGCTGGGGCAGCGCTGGGTAACACCGGCGTGGCTGCTGGGCTATAACGCCTTTCTCGATCGAAACTTTGCTATTGGTCAACAGCGTGCCTCGCTGGGGACGGAAGCCTGGAATGAGAACCTGCGTTTTTCCGCCAACTATTATCATCCCCTGAGCGGCTGGAAGAACAGCGGCGAGACACAGCAGCAGCGCATGGCACGCGGGTATGACATCACCACGCAGAGCTATTTGCCCTTTTACCGACAGCTGGGCGTTTCGCTGAGCTGGGAGCAGTAT
Source organism: Pantoea sp. KPR_PJ (assembly GCF_041386365.1). Classification (NCBI taxonomy): domain Bacteria; kingdom Pseudomonadati; phylum Pseudomonadota; class Gammaproteobacteria; order Enterobacterales; family Erwiniaceae; genus Pantoea; species Pantoea sp. KPR_PJ. Next base: position 877,571 of record NZ_JABMIK010000001.1, read on the forward strand.
CTGGGCAATAATGTCGATCTGTTCCACAGCGGCAACCGTTATCACAACCCTTCAGCGCTGTCGCTCGGCGTCTCCTATACCCCGGTGCCGCTGGTGACGCTCTCTGCCACCCATAAAACCAGCAGTGCAGGGGAAACCCAGGATCAGCTGGGCCTCAAACTCAATTACCGCTTTGGCGTCGCGCTGAGCAAACAGCTGGATGCGGGCAATGTGGCTGAAGCGCGCTCGCTGCGGGGCAGCCGCTACGATCGCGTGACGCGTTCAGAGACCCCGGTGCTGAATTTCCGTCAGCGTAAAACGCTGTCAGTATTTCTCGCCACGCCCCCGTGGCAGCTGACGCCGGGTGAAAGTCTGCCGCTGAAGCTGCAAATTCGCCACAGTAACCCCATTAAAGCGGTGAGCTGGCAGGGAGATACTCAGGCGCTGAGCCTGACGCCGCCCGCCGACAATAACCAGCCGCAGGGCTGGAGCCTGATTATGCCCGCCTGGGATGACTCACCGGGAGCCAGTAACGAATATCATCTGTCGGTGACGCTGGAAGATGAAAAGCAGCAGCGCGTCACCTCAAACTGGATTACCCTGAAGGTACAGCCACCAATAGCGGTGGATACAGGAGAGGCGTCAGACCGCTTTAACATTATGCAGCCCTGATGCGTTATTAAAGGAACGTTTGACTGACCTGTGCCAGCATCAACGCTATCCGCCTGGCGCTTTTTCAGTAGAAGGATGAGTAAATGAAAATGCCCTGTCTTGCCATAAGTTCTCTTTTATTGTGCGGCTGCGTGGACCTGGGCCACGTTACGCGCCATCCTGAAACCACGACCGGCTATTTGTCAGGCCATCGAGACGCCATCGAGCAGTGTCTGGAAGGGGTGGCGGCTGAACAGCGACTCCTGCTGGAAGCGGACGATCCGCTGCCCGGCGGCGTCGATCGGTTTAACCTGTTAAACCCGCAGTCAGAGGTGGTGGCATGGGTAGAGGTGGCAAAATTTAGCCAGCGGCAGACCAGCGTGCAGTTCTATTATGCCCCCGACGATCCCCACCTCAGCCGCGCCGTGGCGACAATGATTGCCCAGTGTGATAATCCATAAAGTTCGCGTGACAATGGGGTCATAGCCTTGTCCGGGCAGGGGCGGTAAATTGTGACAATTGTCACAATTTACCGCTGGAAAGCGTGACAGGAAAGCGGCAGAATCGCCGCAAAATCCCTTGTCACTTGCACATCATGATCGTTCGTCCCCATCGCCATTGGTTCGTTCGTTTGTTCGCCTGGCACGGCTCAGTGCTGCCTGCTATTTCATTTCGCTTGTTTCTCAATTTGCTGATGTCGCTGCTCGCGCTCTGGCTGCTCAACTGGTACGAGACGCTGGGCATTAAGCTGACGCTGGCACCCTTTAGTCTGCTAGGTGTCTCAATCGCGGTGTTTCTCGGCTTTCGCAACAGCGTCTGCTTTGCGCGTTTCAGCGAGGCGCGCCACTTCTTCGGCGCACTACTTATCGCCTGCCGCACGCTACAGCGCCAGGTACTGGCGCTGTTTCCCGAAGAGGCACCCCGCGTCCAGGCGCTGCTGCTGGCGTTTTGCTACAGCCTGAAGCATCAGCTGCGCCGCAGCGATGCCGGTGCCGACCTTCAGCGCCTGCTGGGTGACGAGAGCAGGTGGGTGCTGTCGCGCCGCTCGCCCACGAATATGCTGCATTTACAGCTGTCGCACTGGCTGGCGGATCAGCGCCGTCAGGGCAAAATCAGTGATGTTATGTGGGGAAGTATTGATGAGAGCCTCAACCAGCTGGCGGCCGTGCTCGGCGGTTGTGAACGGCTGGCCAGTATGCCGGTGCCGTTCGCCTATGGCCTGCTGTTGCACCGTACCGTCTATCTCTTTTGTACGCTGCTGCCGTTCGCGCTGGCGCCCGATCTGCACTATATGACACCACTGGTTTCGATGTTTATCTCCTACACCTTTCTGTCGCTGGATACGCTGGCAGAAGAGCTGGAGATGCCCTTTGGCTATCTGAATAATCATCTGCCAATGGATGCGATTTGCACCAATATTGAAATCAGCCTGCGTGAGATGGCGGGTGAAGAGGAGACGCTGCCCACACCGCTGCGTGCGGACGCGTGGTATCGTCTGACCTGAAGCCGCGGGCTGACTGAAAAAGGCCGCTTGCGCGGCCTTCAGTGACCCGGTTGACACGGACCGGGCAGGTGAGGGTAAACCCGTATCAGAACTGGTAGATCAAGCCGACGGCAGTGATATCGTCAGTTTTCAGGCCCAGCGGATTGTTGTCGTCGAGCAGGTTGATCTTGTATTCAACATAGGTAGACATATTTTTGTTGAAGTAGTAGGTCACGCCCGCAGAGACATATTTCACAATGTCCGCATCGCCAGTATTTTCAATCTCTTTCCCTTTCGAAGAGACGTAGCCTACTGACGGGCGAATGCCGTTCAGGAACTGATACTGCGCGACTGCCTCAAAGTTTACTGCTTTGTTAGCATAGCCGCCGCTAACCGGCGTGGCGTTCAGGGTTTGACCATACATTGCAGCGAGATAGATCTGGTTAGCGTCATATTTCACTGCGGTTGCCCAGTGCTGCGCTTTCTCCCCTTCGCCGCGTGCTGCGGCGTTCTGCGTCTCGGTGCGATCCAGGCTGGCAAACGCGCCGCTAAAACTCAGGCCAAAATCGAAGTCATAGCTGGCAGACAGCGCATAGCCATCGCCATTAGAACGGCGCACCGCATCGATGTTACCGGAGCGATCGTTTTTACCTTGATACTGCGCACCCAGATTCAGACCTTTGACCAGGCCAAAGAAATCTTTGTTGCGCCAGGTCAGCACACCGGTGGAACGGCCCGCCAGGAATCCATCGGTATAGCCTGAATCGCCGCCAAAGAAGGGCAGCATGTCGGTGTAGGCCAGTACATCATAAACCAGGCCATAGTTGCGGCCATAGTCGAGCGAACCGGCATCGCCATATTTTAGGCCGGCATAGCCAAGGCGGGTGCGGTTACCGGTTTGCGCATCGCTACCCTCTGAGTTACGCAGGCTGTACTGGTACTGCCAGAACCCATAGCCGGTCAGCCGATCGGCAATTTTCGTTTCGCCTTTGAAACCAAAGCGGGCGTAGGAAGAGGTGTCCCCGTCGTTATTAGTGTCATCTGAAAACAGATGTGAAACGTTAATTTTACCGACCAGGTCAAGTTTATTCCCGTCCTTATTATAAATCTCCGCTGCCTGAGCGGAAGATAATCCGAGAATGGACGACACGAGTGTCGCCAGGAAAGCGCGCTGCATCATTTATTTTTACCCTGTCTTTGTTAGTTATTATTTCCCCGTTAAACGAGGTGCAGAAAAAATGACACAAAAAGGTAAACAGACCTAGTGCAATAAGTGTAATCAAATGTTTCGAAAAGGGTCTGCAACCTTTTGCTGCCTGCCAGTTCGCCTCTGGTTCTCTGAAAATCGACATCTTTAACAAAAATAAAAAAATTTAATTATAAATTAACTTATTGATTTAAATGGTTTAATTAATCACATTGATGTTTTCTTATCCAGAGGGTTCGGCGGAAAATAGCGGCTAGCTAATCCCAGATGAAAATCAAGCTTAACTGAAAATGTTCAATAACCCGCAGCAGGATTGAATGCTGATCATTAGCGTGCTTACAAATTGAAATCTTCGTCACGACTTTTATTTCCGCCATGATAATAACGTCAGAAATAATGCGACAAACGCTCATATTTATTTAGCGTTGACAGGCAGTAGACGGATGGCTGTTTTTCCTTGTCTGGCATGTTAATGGCTGCCTGCAGGTGCATTTCTGTTTTTTTTATTCAGACAATGCACCCGATGATATTAAAGCGTTGCCTGTTTAAAGGGCGACATGCACGCTTCCGGTGCGACTGTTGCCCTGTTATGGCAATAAAAATCAGGAGCGATCACAAAAGCAACATTTACTTCGGCAACTGCATAAATCCTCTGTGGATCCTTCGGCGCAAGCGCGGTCTGCTCAACATTATTCACTATATATGCATTTAAAGTGAATAGCGTCGATGTGTAACTTATTGATATTTCGCAACGCGTCTCATTTTATGCATTTATTCCCTTGGCTGGCACGCAAGCTGCAATCTAGAGTAGGGCTGCATTTACCCGGATTTCACAATTTTAAAACATTAGCTTTACTCACCGGCATGCCGGGCGGGAAGGCAGGAGAAACAGTTATGTCACTGCAGGTTTCGCGTCACGACTTTGATGAATGGATGGTGCCGGTCTACGCGCCAGCAAATTTTGTACCGGTGCGCGCGACGGGGTCGACCCTCTGGGATCAACAGGGTAAAGAGTATATCGATTTAGCCGGAGGTATTGCCGTTAACGCGCTGGGGCATGCCCATCCTGACCTGCAACAGGCGCTGACCGAACAGGCTGCGCGCCTCTGGCATACCGGTAATGGTTATACCAACGAGCCCGTTTTACGCCTGGCGAAACAGCTCATTGATGCGACCTTTGCTGACCGCGTATTTTTCTGTAATTCCGGTGCCGAGGCCAATGAAGCCGCATTAAAGCTGGCGCGTAAAGTGGCGCACGATCGCTCTGGCAACCAGAAAAGCGGCATCGTTGCCTTTAATAATGCCTTTCATGGCCGCACGCTGTTTACCGTGTCGGCAGGTGGGCAGCCCGCCTACTCAAAAGATTTTGCGCCGCTGCCGCCCGATATCCATCATACGCCTTTCAACGATCTGGAGGCCGCGGCGCAACTGATTGATGACTCGACCTGTGCCGTTATTGTGGAGCCGATCCAGGGGGAAGGCGGGGTACTGCCCGCCGATCCCGCCTTTTTGCGCGGCCTGCGCGAGCTGTGCGACAGGCATCAGGCGCTGCTGATTTTTGACGAGGTGCAGAGCGGCGTAGGGCGCACCGGGTCACTTTATGCCTATATGCACTACGGCGTGACGCCGGACGTGTTGACCACCGCCAAAGCGCTAGGGGGCGGATTTCCGATTGGTGCCATGCTGACGCGCGAAGATCTGGCGCAGGTGATGGGGGTGGGGACGCACGGCACCACTTACGGTGGCAATCCGCTGGCGGGAGCGGTAGCAGGCAAAGTGCTGGAGCTGATTAACCAGCCCGCCACGCTGAGCGGTGTGACCGAGCGCCATCGCTGGATCGTTGAGGCTCTGGAGGCGATTAACCAGCGCCTGCATCTGTTTAAGGAGATACGCGGTCTGGGCTTGCTGATTGGCGCGGTGCTGAATGAGGACTATGCCGGTAAGGCGAAGCAGTTCAATCTGGCGGCGGCCGAGCAAGGTGTGATGGTGCTGATTGCGGGTGCCAACGTCGTGCGCTTCGCCCCGGCGTTGAATATCAGTGAGCAGGAGGTCAAAACCGGCATGGCACGTTTCGCCCTTGCCTGTGAACACCTGGCGCGAGGATCAACAACATGATGATAATTCGCCCTGTTGAACATGATGACCTGGCGCAGTTGCTGACGCTGGCGGGGAAAACCGGCGGCGGCCTGACCTCTCTGCCGGTTGACAGCCCGACCCTGCAGGCGCGCATAGAACGATCGCTGCAAACCTGGCAGGGCACGCTGCCGCGAGCTGAGCAGGGTTACGTGTTTGTGCTGGCAGACAGCGATGACAACCGGGCCGTGGGTATCTGTGCGATTGAGGTCGCCGTCGGACTGCAGGAGCCCTGGTACAATTTTCGCGTGGGCACCCAGGTCCATGCCTCGAAAGAGCTCAACGTTTACGCGGCGCTGCCGACGCTGTCGCTGAGCAACGACCACACCGGCAGCAGTGAACTTTGCACGCTGTTTCTCGATCCCGACTACCGCGACGGAAAAAACGGCTATCTGTTATCGAAGTCGCGCTTCCTGTTTATGGCTAATTTCCGCCATCTGTTTATGGATCGCGTAGTGGCCGAGATGCGCGGCGTCAGCGACGAACAGGGGCACTCTCCCTTCTGGGACAGCGTTGGCAGTCGCTTCTTCTCTATGGCGTTCCGCAAGGCAGACTTCCTCAGCGGCACCGGACAAAAGGCGTTCATCGCTGAACTGATGCCTAAACACCCGCTCTATATTGACTATTTGTCGCCTGAGGCGAAGGCGGTGATTGGCCAGGTGCATGAGAAAACCGCGCCTGCGCGCGCGGTGCTGGAGGCGGAAGGGTTCCGCTACCGCAACTATATCGACATCTTTGACGGTGGCCCGACGCTGGAGTGCGAGATTGATGACATCCGCGCCATTCGTAAAAGCCACGTGCGCAGCGCTGTGCTCGGCGAGCCGGATGAGCACGCACCGCTCTGCCTGGTGGCCAGTCTCAACTATCACCATTTTCGCGTTGCGCTGCTGCCTGCACGGATTGAGCAGCACGACGTGGTTCTTAATGAGGCGCAGCTCAGCGCACTGCATATTCAGCCAGGCGACAGCCTGCGCGTGGTCACGCTGGGTAGCGAGGAGAAAAAAGCATGACGCAAATGATTAACGGCGCGTGGCTGGCAGGTCACGGCGATATGCTGAGCAAAACCGATCCCGTAACGGGTCAGTCTGTATGGCAAGGGCACGCCGCCAGCGCCGATCAGATTGCTGACGCGGCGGCGGCGGCACGCGCTGCCTTTCCCGGCTGGGCGAGACGCCCGTTTACCGAGCGTCAGGCGCTGGCCGAACGCTTTGCCGCGCTGCTGGAGAGCCATAAAGCGGATCTGGCAGAGACCATCGCCACAGAAACCGGCAAGCCGCGCTGGGAGGCGCTGACCGAGGTTCAGGCGATGATCAACAAGATCGCCATTTCAGTAAAAGCCTTTCACACGCGTACGGGTGAGCAACATGAGGGCGAAAGCTCTCTCCGCCATCGGCCGCACGGCGTGCTGGCGGTATTTGGTCCCTACAATTTCCCCGGCCATCTGCCTAACGGCCATATTGTCCCTGCGCTGCTGGCGGGTAACTGCGTGCTGTTCAAGCCCAGCGAGCTGACACCCTTAACCGCAGAAAAAACCGTGCGGCTTTGGCTGGAGGCGGGGCTGCCGCGCGGCGTACTGGCGCTGTTGCAGGGCGCGCGTGAAACGGGCCAGGCGCTGGCGGCTGAGGCGCAAATCGATGGCGTGCTCTTTACCGGTAGCGCGGGCACGGGCTATCAGCTGCACCGCCAGTTTGCCGGTCAGCCAGAGAAAATGCTGGCGCTGGAGATGGGGGGGAACAATGCGCTTATTGTAGAGGAGCCAGCGGATATTGACGCAGCAGTGCATATTGCGGTGCAGTCAGCCTTTATTACCGCCGGTCAGCGCTGCACCTGCGCGCGCCGTTTACTGGTGAAACGCGGCGCAGCAGGGGATGCATTCCTGCAGCGGCTGGTGGAGGTCAGTGCGCGGCTTCAGCCCGGCGCGTGGAACGCTGAACCGCAGCCGTTCATGGGCAGCGTGATTTCTGTCGGCGCGGCGGAAAAAATCTATCAGGCCTGGCAGCAGCGCGTCGCGCTTGGCGGCGAGGTGCTGCTGGAGATGCGCTGGCCGCAGCGCGATAAGGCGTTGCTGACGCCGGGCATTATCGACGTGACGCAGGTGCATGGACTGCCGGATGAAGAGGTGTTTGGTCCGCTGCTGAATGTGATCCGTTACGACAGTTTTAGTGAGGCGATCCACAGGGCTAACGATACCCGCTATGGCCTGTCGTGCGGCCTGATTTCGCCGTCACGTGCGCAGTTCGACCAGCTGCTGCTGGAGGCGCGCGCGGGTATCGTTAACTGGAACAAGCCGCTTACCGGCGCGGCAAGCAGCGCGCCATTTGGGGGCATTGGCGCATCGGGTAATCATCGTGCCAGCGCCTGGTACGCCGCTGATTACTGCGCCTGGCCCATGGCGTCGCTGGAGACGCCGGATCTGACGTTGCCCGCCGCGCTGTCGCCGGGCCTTGATTTCTCTCTGCGCGAGGAGCAGGCATGAAAGCGGCTGAAGCAAACTTTGACGGGCTGGTCGGCCTGACGCACCACTATGCCGGACTCTCATTCGGCAACGAGGCATCGACGCGCAACCAGCATCAGCCCTCCAATCCTCGCCTGGCGGCAAAACAGGGGCTGCTGAAAATGAAGGCGCTGGCGGATCGCGGATTTGTTCAGGGCGTCATTCCGCCGCATGAGCGGCCGAATCTGCCGCTGCTGCGTCAGCTTGGCTTCAGCGGCAGCGATGAGCAGGTGCTGATGCAGGCGGCGAAATCTTCACCTGCGCTGTTATCGGCCGTCAGTTCCGCCTCAGCGATGTGGGTGGCTAACGCGGCAACGGTATCGCCTTCGGCAGACAGCCGCGACGGGCGGGTACACTTCACCGTGGCAAACCTGAATAATAAATTTCACCGCGCCATGGAGGCACCGCAGACCGCACGGCTGTTGCGTGCCATTTTCCGCGATCCGACCCACTTTAGCGTACACGACGCGCTGCCGCAGGTTGCGCTGTTTGGCGACGAAGGGGCGGCGAACCATAACCGGCTGGGCAGAGAGTATGGTGAGCGCAGCCTGCAACTCTTTGTTTATGGGCGTGACGACAACGGCGGCGTGGCACCGGGCCGCTATCCGGCACGACAGACGCGCCAGGCGAGTGAGGCGGTGGCGCGTTTACATCAGCTCGACAGCAGCCAGACGCTATTTGCTCAGCAAAATCCCCAGGTGATCGATCAGGGGGTGTTTCATAACGATGTGATTGCGGTCAGCAACCGCGAGGTGCTCTTCTGCCATCAGCAGGCATTTGTTGGACAGCCTGAGTTACTGACGACGCTGCAACAGCGAGTGCCTGGCTTTACGGCCATTGAGGTGCCGGAGCATCGCGTTTCGGTCGCAGATGCCGTCAATACCTACCTGTTTAACAGTCAGTTGCTGAGCCGCGAGGATGGCTCAATGCTGCTGGTGCTGCCGGAAGAGTCACGCCAGCATTCCGGTGTCTGGCGTTATCTGAACGAGCTGGTCGAGCAGGGTGGACCCGTCGGCGAACTGCTGAGCTTCGATCTGCGCGAAAGTATGCACAACGGCGGTGGTCCGGCCTGCCTGCGCCTGCGCGTGGTGCTGACGCCGCAGGAGCTGCAGGCGCTTAACCCGGCGGTGATAATGAACGACAGGCTGTTCGCGACGCTGAACAGCTGGATAGATCGCCACTACCGCGACCGTCTGACGCAGGCGGATCTGGCCGATCCGCAGCTGTTAAGGGAAGGGCGCGACGCGCTGGATGAGCTTACGCAGCTGCTGAATCTGGGCAGCGTTTATGCCTTCCAGCTGTAGCCGACACGGGCTTCTCTTTCGCAGACAGGAGTAACCATGCAGGATTTTCTACAGCAAACGCTGTCAGGGAAGGCGCCGGCCATGCTGCACGGCGAGACCCCCACTTTGCGCTGGCAGTGGATCGATCACGGGATCCTCCAGCTTGATCCCAAATGTGAACCGCAGCAGGCGCTGGTGCTGTCGGCGGGCATTCATGGCAATGAGACCGCGCCGGTAGAAATAATGAACAGGCTGGTTAACGCGTTACTGCGCGGCGAGATGGCGCTCCGTCATCGCGTGCTGGCGATTCTTGGTAACCCGCCGGCGCTGCGGGCCGGAAAGCGCTATTTGCGTTACGACATGAACCGGCTGTTTGGCGGCCGCTGGCAGCAGATTGAGGACTGCGACGAGGCTCGACGCGCGCTACGCCTGGAGCAGGCGACCGACGCGTTCTGGCTTCAGTCGTGTAAAGCGGAGCAGCCGCGCTGGCACCTTGACTTGCATACCGCCATCCGCGGCTCCTGGCATACGCGTTTTGGCGTACTGCCGCTTAACCTGCAGCCCTGGCCAGCAGATTTTATTCACTGGCTGGCGGTAGCTGGGCTGGAGGCACTGGTGTTTCATACTGCGCCTGGCGGGACCTTCACTTACTTTAGCTGCGCGCATTTCAGTGCGGCCAGCTGTACGCTGGAACTGGGCAAAGCACTGCCATTCGGCACCAACGATTTGACGCAGTTCGCTGCCGCGCAGCTGGCGCTCTCTGCGCTGCTGAGCGGGGAGCCGCTGCCGCAGGCACAGGCTGCGCCGCGCCATTATCGGGTCGTGCAGCAGATTACCCGCCTTAGCGAGCAGTTCCAGCTGCATATGGACGCAGAGACGCGCAACTTCACCGCGTTCCCGCAGGGTGCACTGCTGGCCGAAGATGGAGAGAGGCGTTACGTTGTGCAGCAGGCGCGGGAATATGTGCTGTTTCCTAACCCTGCCGTTGCGCCCGGGCTGCGTGCTGGCTTAATGCTGGTCGAGGAAGGGGAGCAGACGGCGGCGCTGGCGCGCTGACAAAAAACGGCAGCAAGGCGCAGAATTATCCTTCCGCTTTGCTGCCCAAACCCTTACACTCCTCCATAATTCCTGCCAAATCCGCTTTGAATTCATACTCCTTTGCAATTCCTCACGCTGTTCTTCTCATTCTCTCCATGATTGCCCGATTTTTGTCTTTTATGCTTTCACGGCTTTACTCACTCTCTGAGTGATTGACATTCAGCAGCGTAATCTTGTTTTCGAAGACACGACAGACTGCTGTCGTCATTAACTGAATGATAAGGACACTATTATGCGTAAACTGACTTCACTTCTTCTGGCTTCTACTCTGGCATTCGGTGCGGCAAGCGCAGTCCATGCAGCGGCTGACAACCTGACACCTCCACCGGCCGGTAGCGAAAAAGCGATGCATAAGCCGCCGATGCACCACGGTATGAACATGATGTTTAAGGATCTGAACCTGACCGAGGCGCAGAAAACCCAGATTCGCGACATCATGAAAGAGAGCCATAAAGATTTTAAACGTCCGTCACTGGAAGAGCGTCGTGCCGATCATGCAATCGTGGCGGCTGACAGTTTTGACCGTGCGAAGGCGGAAGCGCAGGCAGAAAAAATGACCGCTAACGCAAAAGAGCGCGCCGTCGCGATGATGGAAACCCAGAACAAGATCTACAACGTGCTGACGCCAGAGCAGAAAAAGCAGTACAACGCCAATTTTGAAAAGCATCTGACTGAAAAAGGCCCGCGCGACGGTAAATTTGCCCCACCGCCGGCTGAATAATCACGCTGAATTGAGGCTGTAAGACCGCCGACGTTGCCCAGAAAAAGAGCGCTGGGCAGCGTCGGCGGTTTTTTTATAGCGGTTCAATGGGATAGTGGCCGGAGATAAGCGGTCGACAGAGGATTTTATAGCCGTCGTGGTCGAAGCCGCTCGGCGCACGTTTCAGCTGGCGCGCCTCTTCCAGCGTATTAACCGATCCCAGATAAAACCAGTGATCGATAACGTGGATCTGCGTCATCAGTTTGCCTTCCTCAATCAGCGCCACCGGACCCTGCCAGGGCCAGCACACCACCCGCACGCTCTCCAGCGCTTCCAGCAGGCGCGCCTGATGATCGTCCACGGTCTCACGACCACAGCAGGCACCGGCACAGCGGCGCAGTGCCGCGCGAAAACAGGGGCGGTTAGCGCTCAGCTTCTCCAGTCCCAGCAGGCCGTGACAGAGCTGGTGCTCATCGGCCAGATATTTCAGCGTTTCCAGCGCCTTATGGCGGCTACGGTAGAGGCCAAACAGATCAGGAGAGTGGGAAAAATCGACGTCGCGGGCATAGACCACATCAGGCTTGCCGTCGACAAAGCGAATAGAACAGAGCTGGCGATTTTTGCGCAGACGTTTATTAAACAGCGGCTGCTGGGTTTTGATCATTTGCGCTTCCAGCAGCAGTGCGCCCAGGTCGCCGGCGGTTGGGATCCAGCTGACGCGCCGCGCCTGGCGCAGCATGCGTGCTTCTTCTGGCGTGCGGAAGTGGGACATCACCCGCGAACGCAGATTAATGCTTTTCCCGATGTAAAGCGGCAGCGTCTCGCTGTCACCGTGAAAGGTGTAGACGCCGGGCTGATTAGGTAAGCCTTCCAGCCATTCGCGCAGGTGTTCGGGATATTCGTAGATAGCAGCCGCATCAAACTCGAGGCGGTGCGTAGCGGCACGTCGAACCAAGACAGACTCCTGTAACTGTGTATTCATACAGCATATCAGTCTGTTCAGGCTTTCGCCAGTGGGTTAATGATTGAACATATGGGTGGAAAGGTTTCCCCTGCCGGAAAGCAGGGGAAAAGGGCGCTACTTCCAGAAGTCGTCAAAAACGGTCACTGGCGGGCGGCGCTTGTGCTCGGTCTTCTGATACCAGTTTTCAATGATCTTCGCTGTTTCCGGGGCGACGCTTTTGCCCTCCAGATAGTCGTCGATCATTTCATAGGTGACGCCCAGAGCCACTTCATCTTCCAGACCGGGACGGTCATCTTCCAGATCCGCGGTTGGACGCTTCAGATAGAGATGTTCCGGGCAGCCCAGGGTTTTTAACAGCAGCTTGCCCTGACGTTTGTTAAGGCGAAACAGCGGGTTGATGTCGGTGCCCCCGTCGCCATATTTGGTGAAAAAGCCGGTTACCGCCTCCGCCGCGTGATCGGTGCCGACCACCACCCCCTGGGTCATACCCGCAATGCTGTATTGTGCCTTCATGCGCTCGCGTGCTTTCTCGTTGCCGCGCACAAAATCTGACAGCTCAATGCCTGCCGCTTTTAGCGCGCGTTCGCTGGCCAGCACTGATTCTTTGATGTTAACCACCAGTGAGCGATCGGGCTGGATAAACGCCAGCGCGTCCTGACAATCCTGCTCGTCCGCCTGTACGCCGTAGGGCAGGCGTACGGCAATAAAGGTATACGCCTTGTCGCCGGTCTCTTCACGCAGTTCGCTGATGGCCAGCTGCGACAGTTTGCCCGCCAGCGTTGAGTCCTGCCCCCCGCTGATGCCGAGCACCAGCGTCTTCAGAAACGGGTGGCGCTTCAGGTAGTTTTTGAGGAAATCCACGCTGCGACGAATCTCCTGCTGCGCATCGATCTCCGGGTTAACGCCAAGTGCGGTAATGATTTCCTGTTGCAGTGACATGCCTCTCTCCCCAAGTCATTGGCCTGTTGGCCCGTGCGAACCATTCCTTAAAGCTAACGTGCATCAGTGAAAACAACAAGCCAAAGCGCCAGTTGTTTCCGGTTAACTGCTGCGTTATCAGACGGTTTCTTTCCGCGGCGCAGGTTTTTGCGCGAGGAAAGTAAACATAAAAATAGCCAGCATAAAACAGCCGAAGATGGTCCCGGTCATGCTGAGCAGGGAGGTGCCACCCAGCCCCGTAATGGGTACCGAGAGCGCTCCAAAAGAGAACATGCAGACGCCGATCACCGCCGAGGCGCTACCGGCGCGGTGGCCCTGACTCTGCATGGCGAGCGACGACGCGGTGGTGGCAATGACGCCATTGCTGGCGATGGTGAAAAAGAGGGCAACCAGCACCAGCGGCAGAGGGGCATCGCTCAGCCCCGCCAGCAGCAGCAGGCTGGAAGCGACAAACGCCAGCGTCAGGCCACCCTTCAGCACGCGATACTCACCCCACAGCGGGCAGAGGCGGGCGCTGGTTTGCGAGGCGATGACCAGACCGATGCCGTTAGCGGCAAAGCAGAAGCTGAACGCCTGCGGCGACAGGCCGTAAATTTGCTGTAATACGAAGGGAGACGCGCCGATATAGGCGAACATGCCCGACATCATAAACGCCTGCGTCAGGCAAAAGCCCATAAAGGGACGGTGGGTAATGACCTGACCCAGTGCGGCCCAGGCCGAAAACACCGACCCCTGGCTGCGGCGTTCTGGCGGCAGCGTTTCGTGCAGCTTCCAGCGTGCCAGCAGGATCAGCAGCAGCGCCGTGGCACCCAGCACAATAAAAATGCCGCGCCAGTTAAGCACCGTCATCAGGACGCCTCCGAGCACCGGCGCACCAATCGGCGCCAGGCCGTTGACCAGCATCAGCAGGGCAAAAAAACGCGTCAGCTCATGGCCGCTGTACATGTCACGCGCCACGGCACGCGAGAGTACCGCACCGCCGGCGCCAGCCAGTCCTTCGAACAGGCGCGCCAGTAGCAGCTGATGAATATCCTGCGCCAGAGCGCAGCCCACTGAGGCGATAAACAGCAGGACCAGCGAGAGCGTGAGGGGACGCAGGCGGCCAAATTTGTCGCTCATCGGCCCGAACAGCAGCTGGCCCGCACCCAGCCCGAGCAGGCCAGCAGTGAGGCTAAGCTGCGCGGTGGCGGTTGAAGTATGAAGATCCTGTGCCAGTTCTGGTAGCGCAGGCAGGTAGAGATCGATGCAGAGCGGGCCAAGCGCCGCCATCAGGCCCAGCGTGATGGCATAGACCAGTCGGTTCGTTGATGCAGGTGTCATTTGTCCTCTGAGGGCGTGATAAGATGATGGATCATCTGTTTATAAAGGGTGTAGAGCAGCTCCGCTGACGCTTTCTGCGTCGTCAGCCGACGAAAAGCCGTGCCTTCAATCAGCACCGCCAGCACCTCAACGCAGGCGGCACGTTGCGCCTCGCTCAGGTGGGGATAGTCCCGGCGCAGTTTTTCGCAGGCATTATGAAACAGCCGCGCTTCTGCACGCTGCAGGATTTCACGGACGCGCGGATTGCGGCTTGCCTCAGCAGCCACCTCCAGCATCAGCATCTCATCCTCTTCGTTCAGGGTTTCCCGGCGGGCGATCATATCGGCGATATGGAGAAGATCGTTCTGTTCACTCATCGCGACCACACGACCGTCAACGATGCGTTTTATCATCTCTTCAATAAGCGCGTTTTTGCTGGGAAAATAGCGATAAATTTGCCCAACGCTGAGGCTGGCGACGCTGGCAAGCTGCGCCATGCTGGCAGCGTGAAAACCTGACTGACGAAAACAGCGTCGCGCTGCCGCGATGATCTCATCCTGTCGCGTACGGTGGCGGGCATCGCGCGCTGCACGCTGTCTGTTCATCTCGCCTCCGAAAAGTAGTTTTGAGAGTGGTTATTCTCGCGCAGGATTATACGGGCCGGGCGGGAGATAAACAGCTTTTTTACGCGAACCTGACGATGAAAAGTCAGCGTAAAATGCACCCATAAAGTTGATAAATCTGCATTTCTGTTCCAGGCTTAAGCTTACATGGACAAAAAATGAGGAACAACAAGATGAAAAAAGCAATGGGTTGTATCGCTGCGGCGCTGACGCTGGTCGCACTGTCTGGTTGTACGGCTTACGATCGTGCTGAGAGCTACGTCAGCAAGCCGGTTGTTAAGGATGTGAAAAAAGGCATGACGCGCGATCAGGTACGTCAGATTGCGGGTCCGGCTTCTACCGAGATTACGATGGTTCACGCACGCGGTACCTGCCAGACCTATGTGCTTGGCGAGCGCGACGGCAAGCCACAGACCTATTTCGTTAGCTACAACGACACAGGCCGCGTGATGAACTATGGCTTCCAGAGCTGTAAAGATTACGACACCGATCCACAGGCTGCACAATAAGCCTGAAAAAACTGAATAACATAACGGCCCGTCATTGACGGGCCGTTTTCATTGGTCGCGATAAGCCGTGCTGCTCGCTTACAGCCCGGCCGGACGCGGCACCTCAATATATTCGCCATTAATATCGCGCTGGTAGTAGTGCCCCTCCTGCACGTAAAAACGTCTGCCGTTAAAGTCGAGCACCCGCATCTCTCTGTAGGGTTCAGCGGGGGGCTGTACCACCACGTAGTTTTCACCCTGGCGCTGATAGTAGTCGCCATTCAGCAGGTAGTAGGTAAGACCGCCAATCAAAACGGCGGTTGCGGCTTCCGGCAGGAAACGCAGCGGACCTGGACCGCCCCAGCCGCGACCGTGACCGCCCCAGTGAGGGCCTGGACCCGGCCCCCAACCACCGGGATGGGCTGAAACAAGGGCTGGCGACAGCAGCGTTAGCGCCAGCATTGAGGCGATAACTTTTTTCATCGGTTTTCTCCTGCGGTAACTGCCCGCAGCATTCTCTTTTTCCGGCGCGAAAACAAGCGCAGAGGCGCGACTTTTTCCTCTTTTTACCACGCTTAACGCTTTCTTAACGACGTCGCCATCATGGCGGCGGATTGTGAAGCACGGGCAGGGTGGAGGCGCTGTTGCAGCCGCGCACTGATAAGGCGCAGAAGAGACCACTTTCTAAAGGCGACAAACCGGTGAAGCTGCCGGGATCCCTGGTCCAGGTTGCGTAATTAACCTTCAGACAGGGACGAGAGGCTAACAGAGGGAAGAAGTAGCAGAAAAGACGGGGCAGAACATAACGCAAAAAAAATGCTGGTGACGTTCACGTCACCAGCATGGAAGGTCGTCGTCAGGTTCAGGGCCAGATAACGCGCTTAGCGATGAGCCAGCTCCGCGTGCTCATCGCTCTCCAGCACCTTTTTATCGGTCATGCCCAGCCAGCGGCTGGTCAGGGAACCGGCAGTCATTGAGCCGTTGACGTTCAGGGCGGTGCGGCCCATATCGATCAGCGGTTCGATAGAGATCAGCAGGGCAACCAGCGTAACAGGCAGGCCCATTGCCGGCAGCACAATCAGCGCAGCGAAGGTTGCGCCGCCGCCAACGCCTGCCACACCGGCGGAGCTGAGCGTGACGATACCCACCAGCGTCGCAATCCAGACCGGGTCGAACGGGTTAATGCCCACGGTCGGGGCCACCATGACAGCCAGCATCGTTGGATAGAGGCCGGCACAGCCGTTTTGCCCGATGGTTGCGCCAAACGAGGCGGAGAAGCTGGCGATCGATTCCGGTACGCCCAGACGACGCGTCTGGGTTTCCACGTTCAGCGGAATACTGGCGGCGCTGGAGCGGCTGGTAAAGGCAAACGTGATCACCGGCCATACCTTGCGGAAGAAGCGCAAAGGATTAATACCGTTCACCGACAGCAGCAGCGCATGGACGCCAAACATAATCGCCAGGCCCAGGTAGGAGGCAACCACGAAGCCGCCAAGCTTGATGATATCCTGCAGGTTAGAACCCGCGACAACTTTGGTCATCAGCGCCAGCACGCCGTAGGGGGTCAGCTTCATGATCAGTCGCACCAGCTTCATCACCCAGGACTGCAGCGTATCAATAGCGACCAGAACGCGCTGGCCTTTGACTTCGTCATCTTTCAGCAACTGGAGCGCTGCTACACCGAGGAAGGCCGCAAAGATCACTACGCTGATAATCGACGTGGGGCTGGCACCGGTCAGATCGGCAAACGGGTTTTTCGGCACAAAAGAGAGCAGCAGCTGCGGAACGGTCAGGTCGGCAACTTTGCCTGCGTAGTTGCTCTGAATGGCAGCCAGACGCGCGCTCTCCTGCGCCCCCTGCACCAGACCTTCAGCACTGAGGTGGAACAGGCCAGTAACCAGCACGCCAACCAGCGCAGAGATGGCGGTAGTAAAGAGCAGAACGCCAATCGTCAGCAGGCTGATTTTGCCTAACGATGAGGCATTGTGCAGACGCGCCACGGCGCTGAGAATCGAGGCGAACACCAGCGGCATCACGATCATTTGTAGCAGCTGCACGTAGCCGTTACCGACAATGTTGAACCAGCTGATAGAGGTTTTCAGCACGTCACTCTGCGCACCATAGATAGTTTGCAGCGCCAGGCCGAACAGCACGCCGATCACCAGACCGACCAGCACTTTTTTCGACAGGCTCCAGCTTTGGCGACCCAGGCGCGATAGCAGCAGTAGCAGCGCGACAAAGGCAACGAGATTAAGAATCAGAGGTAGATCCATGTTGGCTCCAGAGAGCGCGTCCGGCTTTCTGAAAAGCCGAAACGCGAGATATTGTGACACACGAATTAAGTGGCCGTATGGTACCAGCTACCGCTGGTGTCGACTTATATCCAAATGGAATGGCTTATAACCAGACAGCATTTTCTGCGGTTTTAATGTGCTTTTTGCGCAGAAATCAGGCGAGAGACGCCATTTTGCAGGGTATCAAACAGCTGCGAGGTCCAGCCCTGCGCACCAAAGGAGGGCGCGCCCGGCGGAAACCACAGGGAACAGCCTACCAGCACCAGGCAGAGCGTGCGCTCAAGCTGATTGCCTTTCTGGCTTCTGAGGAGGGGCAAACGAAAACGCCAGCGGCAGGGCCATAACAGCGGCACGCCAGCAGGCGTCAGCATATCAGCAACGATGTGGCTAAGATAACCCAGCGTCATGCCCTGCAAAACGTCGGCCGGCAGCAGCCAGTCTTCCGGCACGTTAATCTGAAACAGCCACAGGCTGGCGGCTACTGCCAGCAGGCTGTGCGTAAAGCCGCGATGACCAAATGCACGTGCTATCGGATAGGAGAGCCACTTTAGTCTCTGACCGAGCAACGATTTTGGATGATCAATATCAGGTAACAGGCAGGTAAGCAGCGCGGCGGGAATAAGGTGCCACCAGTCAGCCTGAGCCAGCACGGGTGTCAGCTCAGCGCGTTTAGCAAAAATAGCAGTGGCAATAGCAAAAATTACGTGGCCTTCGCCCGTCATGATAGAACCTGGGTGCAAACTGTCGATGCATCCAGTATAGGGATTTATCCAGTGAATGAGAAGTTGTGACGCTGTAACGAAGCGTGAATTTTACAAGCGAAACGGCGACCGGATGCCGCCGTGCTTTACGTTATCGCGCCAGCCAGCCACCATCGACGGCCAGCGTATACCCATTTACGTAATCGGATGCGGATGAGGCGAGAAAAACCGCCGGCCCCATCATATCTTCCGGTACGCCCCAGCGAGCGGCAGGAATACGGCCCAGAATCTCAGCGCTGCGGCCTTCATCGTTGCGCAACTGCTCGGTGTTATTGGTCGCCATATACCCTGGCGCAATCGCATTGACATTGATGCCGTGCTTTGCCCATTCGTTTGCCATCAGGCGCGTCAGGCCCATAACCGCACTTTTTGAGGCAGTGTAAGAGGGCACGCGGATACCGCCCTGAAACGACAGCATCGAGGCAATGTTGATGATTTTGCCGCCGTGTCCCTGGGCGATAAACTGGCGAGCCACCTGTTGTGAAAGAAAGAATACGCTCTTACTGTTGATGTTCATCACATCATCCCAGTCCTGTTCGCTGAAGCTTAACGCATCTTCGCGACGGATAATGCCGGCGTTGTTGACCAGAATGTCGATCCTGCCCGCTGCGGCGACCGCCTGCTGCACGATGCCGGGCACCTCTTCCGTGCGGATTAGATCCGCCTGTAGAGACCAGAAACGACGACCTAGCGCTTCTACGCGCTGCTGCGTTTCTGTCGCATCGTCTCGATTAACCCCGACGATATCGCAGCCAGCCTGCGCCAGTCCCAGCGCCATGCCCTGACCAAGCCCGGTGTTACAGCCGGTGACCAGCGCGACTTTCCCTTCCAGATTAAATGCGTTGAGTATCATAAGTGCGCCTCCTTTGTTAGCGCAGATCGCGGATATTGACATGATCCATGTCGTCGAAAACCTGATTCTCGCCCACCATGCCCCAGATAAAGGTGTAGCGTTGGGTGCCGACGCCGGCATGAATCGACCAGCTGGGTGAGATCACCGCCTGTTCGTTATGCACCAGCAGATGACGCGTCTCCTGCGGCTGGCCCATCATGTGAAACACGGCGCTCTCCGGGCTCATGTCGAAGTAGAAGTAAACCTCCATGCGGCGCTCGTGTGTGTGGCACGGCATGGTGTTCCACAGGTTGCCCTCCTCCAGACGGGTCAGACCCATTGTCAGCTGGCAGGTTGGCAGAACATCCGGCACCAGATATTTGTTGATGGTGCGACGATTAGAGGTGGCCGCGTCGCCCAGCGTGGTGCGCACTGCCTCCTCTTTGCCCACTTTTTTATCGGGAAAGCGACTGTGGGCCGGTGCACAGTTGAAATAGAACTTTGCCGGGCAAGACGCATCATTGCTGTGGAAAATGAGGTTTTGTGCTCCTTTACCGACGTACAGCGCCTCTTCTGAACCTATCTCCCAGACTTGACTGTCAACCGTTACCGTGCCCGGGCCGCCAATATTGATGATCCCCAGCTCCCGGCGCTCAAGGAAGTAGCTGACGCCCAGCTGCTTGCCCATCTCGTTGCCGAAGGTGACGCTGGTGGCTACTGGCATGACTCCGCCAACGATGATGCGGTCAGTGTGGCTGTAGGTCAGGGTGTAGTCATCTGCGCTGAATATTTTCTCAATAAGAAACTCGCGGCGTAGCGCAGCGGTATCGAGCTGTCTGGCGTGTTCACTGTGAATACTTTGACGAACGTCCATCTTAATCCTCTCTGGCGAAGTCAGGCAGGCGTGCCCCGCGGGGCGTCTGAGGGCATCTTAAAAGGAGTGGACAGGCAATTCAATAAAATTGAAACGTTGTTTTATTTTTTGAGATGGCGATCAACAGATAATAAAAAACCCGCCAGCGGCGGGTTTGTGGTCATCCCAGCAGGTGGGTGGCCGTGAGCTGAGTAAGATTGTCCAGCTTGACATTTGCCAGTGACCAGCGCGGATCGTCGCTCAGCGCGGCAGGTGGCACGACGATGGATCGCATACGGGCGGCTTTAGTGGCGACCATTCCGTTGACAGAATCTTCCAGCGTCACGCAGTGCAGCGGATCAATCTCCAGCCGCGCTGCGGCATCCAGATACACCTGCGGATGGGGTTTACTGTAGGGCAGCACCTCGGCAGAAACCAGCACGTCAAACGCGCCACGCAGTTCAAACAGCGCCAGCACGCGCTCCAGCATCATAAGCGGCGAGGCGGAAACCAGTCCGGTTTTCAGTCCCTGCTGACGGCAGAGGTGCAACGCCTGCCGGACGCCGGGCAGCAGTGGGCGCTGCTCCTCAATTAGCGCCAGTGCCCGGGCAATAATGCGCGCGGTGACCTCCTGCTGTGACGGGCCGGACCAGGGCATTGTTTCGTACCACATGCGCACGACCTGATCGATGCGCAGGCCCAGCGTATCCGGCAGCTCACCGCGGCGGGAGAGATCGACATCCAGCGTGGAGAAAATATCCATCTCAGCCTGATCCCACAGCGGCTCGGAGTCAATTATCAGGCCATCCATATCAAACAGGGCGGCGTAAACAGGGCGGGTATAACTCATCAGCTGGCTCCTTGTTGAATTTGCGCTACCTTATCATGGGCCGATGGGCACCGCGAAAGCGCACGGCCGATGCTTTTTTCAGGAAATATCTGCGGCAGACAGGTAGACTGACTGCAAACTGGATTCAGGTACAGGAGATACCATGACATATCAACAGGCTGGCCGCATCGCCATCCTTAAGCGCGTGGCTGGCTGGGTAATTTTTTTGCTCGCGCTACTCTCGACAGCAATTTCAGTGCTGAGCTTTATGTTCAGACACAGTGAAAAACAGCCGGGCATCGATGCTGTTATGCTCGACTTTGTTCACGTCATTGTCGATATGATCCGCTTTAATACGCCTTTCCTCGGCTTCTTCTGGCATAACTCTCCGGTTCCGGCCTTTAATGGCCAGATGAATATTGGCTTCTGGATTATCTATATTCTGATCTTTGTCGGGCTGGCACTGGAATCATCCGGTTCGCGCATGGCACGGCAGACGCGCCATATCAAAGAGGGCATTGAAGATCAGCTGATTCTGGAGCAGGCCAAAGGAAGTGAAGGGCGCACGCGTCAGCAGCTTGAAGAGAAAATTCGGGTGCCACACCACACCATTTTTCTTCAGATTTTCCCGCTCTATATTCTGCCGGTTGTGATTGCCATCGGCGGCTATTTCGTGCTGTCGCTGCTCGGTTTTCTCTGACAGGTCAGGCCGGTCTGGCCTGACGCTGCGCCAGCGCATCTTCATTCATCAGCCGGCCCACGGCAAACTGTGCCTCGCTTAACCAGCTGCCGCCGAATACGTTGGCGCGGTTAAGCAGATAGTAGAGCTGATAGACTGGCTGGCGCTGCGAGAAGCCATCCGGCAACGGCCAGACGGACTGGTAGCCTTCGTAGATCTGACGCGGCAGGTCAGAAAACCAGCCCAGCATCGCCAGATCGCACTCGCGGTCGCCCCAGTAGCAGGCAGGATCAAAAATCCATGGGCCGATGGCGCTACCGGCACAGTTTGCTGGCCAGAGATCGCCATGCAGCAGTGAAGGCTGAGGATGATGGGAAGCGAGCGCGCGCTGAACGCAATCAACGATCTCTTCCGTGTTGCCGTAGGTAATCCCTTTCTCTTCTGCCAGCTGAAGCTGCCAGCCAATGCGCTGCTCGGCAAAAAAGACAGACCAGCGGCGCAGCCAGCTGTTAGGCTGCGGTGTAGTGGTAATATTATTGTCGAAATCCAGGCCGAACTGTGCCTGCTCGCTCCACTGGTGCAGACGCGCCAGCTGCTCGCCAAGCTGAAAGGCGTTCGCCGCATCAAGCGGCTGTGGCTCGATATACTCCAGCAGCAGAAAGCTATGGTCGCGGTGGTGGCCAACGCCATAGACCTCGGGTACGCGCACGCTTTGCGTGCGTGCCAGCAGCGCCAGCTGATCGGCTTCCCAGGTAAAGAGAGTGAGCATCTCTCGGCTGTTGCACTTCACAAAGACATCGTGCTCGCCATAGCGGATACGCCAGGCAGGATGCACATCCCCTCCGGCGAGTTCATGGCGTTGGGTTATCTCAGCGTTGCCTAACTGCTCGCTTAACAGACGACTAATAGCGGTCCACATTGGGCGATCCTCTCTTTACCTGTCAGGCTGCGGCATCACTCCGGGCTTAACACGATATACAGGCAATTATATCGCTAAGCATCCCTGCAAAAACCCGCGCTCGCGCACAGCTTACCGGAATGAATGGCAAGGGATATTACCTGGAGGCGTCGTGCAGATAAGCCTCCAGCGTAGTCACATTGACCTCGGGCTTCTGGTGTAACACGCTTTCACCCGCGGCAACGGCCTGCTGTTGCAGATCGTCCGGGGAGAGGGCGCTGACCAGCCCAAAGCTGTTGGTAGCCAGCGGGTGCGCTTTGCCTTCATCATCATGAAGAGTGGTAGTGAATCCGGCAGCCACCATTGCACTATTAAGTCTCTGAACATCACTCAGGCCAGATTCCTCATAGCTAAACGTGACAACGTAACGATTAACATTGCCGCTCATTTTTCACCTCTGTATAGCATGACTGAGCACAGCGTAGACCATGGCGAAAAAATGCGCGAATAATGAACAGGATAATTGCCCGGATAATCCGCATCTGAATGTAAAACCGGGTAAAGCGCCAAAGGTGCCGCTGAAAGATTTTGTCGTATTTGCGGTTTTTTTTTGTCTGCCACACAGAGGATGTTTCGCCGTTAATGAGAAAATTCCCAATGTGCAGGCGGCGTGGCGCGATCGGCAAAGGAGATCGTCAGGTTAATAATTATTTACAATACTTACCGTAAATTGCATTGATTGGCCGATAAAAGTCTTCACACTCTCCTTTTTTTTTAACTGTCGTACGGGTCACAATAAATGAAAGTGCTTAACAAGCTCTCAGCCGTTCTTTTGCTTTCCGCCGGCGCGTTTTGCCACCAGGCATTGGCGGATAACACCGTTTTTACCGCAATGGACGATCCATCAACGGCAAAAAAACCGTTTGATGGCAGCGCCTCTGCGGGATACCTGGCACAAACAGGTAACACCAAAAGCTCCTCACTTACTGCTCAAACCAATATGACGTGGTATCAGACCTCCATGGCTTACAGCCTGTGGGGCAATGCAGCGAATACCTCGTCTAATGATGAGCGTTCGGCAGAAACCTACAATATCGGTGGCCGTACGCGTTATAACCTCAACAGCTTTGACTACCTGTTTGGTCAGGCGAGCTGGCTGAGTGACCGCTTTAACGGCTACGATTCGCGCGACGTTCTGACTGCGGGTTATGGTCGTCAGATTCTGAGCGGTCCCATCCACTCGCTGCGGGCAGAATTTGGTCCGGGCGTGCGCTATGACGATTTCCACGACGGCGGTAGCGAGACCCGCGCACTGGGTTACGGCGCGCTGAGCTATCAGTGGCAGCTGACCGACAATACCAAGTTTATTCAGGGTGTCTCTGTCCTGAGCAGCTTTGGTGAAGATACGACTATCAACTCTGAAACCGGTCTGCAGGTGGGCATCAACGATCACTTTGCGTTGAAGCTGGCCTATAACGTGACCTGGAATAACAATCCGCCAGAGTCTGCGCCGGATCGCACCGACACGCGCACCAGCATTATGCTGACTTACGCCATGTAAACCGCGCGGTATGTTGGTTAACCGCAGCTCTGCTGCGGTTTTTTTTCGTCTGTTCCTCAACTTAGCCAAACAGCGGCGGGTTTTGCTGGCAGCCTAAAGCTGTTATCATCTGCGGCGCACTACTTCCTGGCGTCATTCCGACAACGTGGGTCTGACATTACGCCGGGCAATCACCTTTACTCAATGTTGTATGTAAGCTTTCGTGTGGCTTACCACTGCAATTAAGGATACGAAATGCCTGTAATTACTCTTCCTGATGGCAGCCAGCGCGTTTACGATCGCGCGGTCAGCGTGATGGATATTGCGCTGGACATTGGTCCGGGTCTGGCGAAAGCCTGTATCGCGGGACGCGTCAACGGACAGCTTGTCGATGCGGTTGATCCCATCACAGAAGATGCGTCTGTTGCCATCATTACTGCCAAAGATGAAGCGGGTCTGGAGATCATTCGCCACTCCTGTGCGCATCTGCTGGGACATGCGATTAAACAGCTGTGGCCCAACACAAAAATGGCGATCGGTCCGGTTATCGATAATGGCTTCTACTATGACGTCGACCTCGACCACACCCTGACGCAGGAAGATATTGACGCGCTGGAAAAACGCATGCACCAGCTGGCTGAAACCAACTACGACGTTGTGAAAAAAGTCGTTAGCTGGCAGCAGGCGCGTGATGTGTTCGCTGAGCGCGGCGAGAACTACAAAATTACCATTCTTGATGAGAACATCAGCCATGACGATCGTCCTGGCCTGTACCATCATGAAGAATATGTCGACATGTGCCGCGGTCCGCACGTGCCGAATATGCGTTTCTGCCACCACTTCAAGCTGCAAAAAATTGCGGGTGCCTACTGGCGCGGCGACAGCAATAACAAGATGCTGCAGCGTATCTACGGCACCGCATGGGCAGATAAAAAGCAGCTCAACGCCTATTTACAGCGTCTGGAAGAAGCGGCGAAGCGCGATCACCGTAAAATCGGTAAGCAGCTCGACCTGTATCATATGCAGGAAGAAGCGCCGGGCATGGTTTTCTGGCATAATGACGGCTGGACTATCTTCCGCGAACTGGAAGTGTTCGTGCGCAGTAAGTTGAAAGAGTACCAGTACCAGGAAGTGAAAGGTCCGTTTATGATGGACCGCGTGCTGTGGGAAAAAACCGGGCACTGGGAAAACTACAAAGAAGCGATGTTCACCACCTCATCTGAGAACCGTGAATACTGCATCAAGCCGATGAACTGCCCGGGCCATGTTCAGATCTTCAACCAGGGTCTGAAGTCCTATCGTGACTTACCGCTGCGTATGGCCGAATTTGGCAGCTGCCACCGCAATGAGCCGTCAGGCGCACTGCACGGCCTGATGCGCGTGCGCGGCTTCACACAGGATGACGCCCATGTCTTCTGTACCGAAGACCAGGTGCGTGATGAAGTAAACAGCTGTATTCGCATGGTTTATGACATGTACAGCACCTTCGGCTTTGAAAAGATCGTGGTGAAGCTCTCCACGCGTCCTGAAAAGCGCATCGGCACGGATGAAATGTGGGATCGTGCTGAAGAAGACTTGGCCGCCGCGCTGAATGAAAACGAAATTCCGTTTGAATTCCAGCCCGGAGAAGGGGCATTCTATGGCCCGAAAATTGAATTTACCCTGTATGACTGTCTTGACCGGGCCTGGCAGTGCGGCACAGTTCAGCTAGACTTTTCCCTGCCAAAACGTCTGGATGCTACCTACGTCGGTGAAAATAACGACCGTCAGACCCCGGTGATGATTCACCGCGCAATTCTTGGTTCAATGGAGCGCTTTATTGGCATCCTGACCGAAGAGTTCGCTGGTTTCTTCCCGACCTGGCTGGCACCGATGCAGGCGGTGGTAATGAATATTACCGATGCACAGGCAGAATATGTCGACATGTTGACACGCAAATTGCAGAATGCTGGCATTCGTGTGAAAGCAGACTTGAGAAACGAGAAGATAGGCTTTAAAATCCGCGAGCACACATTACGTCGCGTCCCTTATATGTTGGTCTGCGGTGACAAAGAGGTGGAAGCTGGCAAAGTGGCCGTTCGCACCCGCCGTGGTAAAGACCTCGGGACGATGGATATCGATGTGTTTGTTGAGAAGCTGCAACAAGAGATTCGCAGCCGCAATCTTCACCAATTAGAGGAATAAGGTTATTAAAGGCGGAAAACGAGTACAACCGACGCGTCCGAATCGTATCAACGGTGAAATCCGTGCCACTGAAGTACGCTTAACTGGCGTGGATGGCGAACAGATTGGTATTGTCAGCCTTCGCGAAGCTATTGAAAAAGCTGAAGAAGCGGGTGTTGATTTAGTAGAAATCAGCCCGAACGCCGAACCGCCGGTGTGCCGTATCATGGACTACGGCAAGTTCCTTTATGAAAAAAGCAAATCTTCTAAGGAACAGAAGAAGAAGCAAAAAGTTATCCAGGTTAAGGAAATTAAATTCCGTCCTGGTACCGATGAAGGCGACTATCAGGTAAAACTCCGCAGCCTGATTCGTTTTCTGGAAGAAGGCGATAAAGCCAAAATCACGCTGCGTTTCCGCGGTCGTGAGATGGCGCACCAACAGATCGGTATTGAAGTGCTTAACCGCGTGAAAGAAGATCTGACAGAACTGGCAGTAGTCGAATCCTTCCCATCGAAGATCGAAGGCCGCCAGATGATTATGGTGCTCGCTCCCAAGAAGAAACAGTAGGCTTTCAAGTAACAATGACCGCGCAGCGTTCGCGCTGTGCGGCCCTTTGTTCGCCTGTCTGATTCGTTTTATTAACAATGCGAAGTGGATATTTTTAAAATGCCAAAGATTAAAACTGTACGTGGCGCGGCTAAGCGCTTCAAGAAGACCGCTTCTGGCGGCTTCAAGCGTAAGCACGCAAACCTGCGTCATATTCTGACTAAAAAATCAACTAAGCGTAAACGTCACCTGCGTCCGAAAGGCATGGTGTCTAAAGGCGATCTGGGTCTGGTTGTTGCCTGCCTGCCGTACGCATAAGTTAACTTTTTTATAAATCTGCCCCGACACCTCTGCATTCAGCAGGGCATAAGGGCATCACAGAATATTGATACAGGAGAGCTCACATGGCTCGCGTAAAACGTGGTGTAATTGCTCGCGCACGTCACAAAAAAATCTTAAAACAAGCTAAAGGCTACTACGGTGCACGTTCACGTGTTTACCGCGTTGCTTTCCAGGCTGTTATCAAAGCTGGTCAGTATGCTTACCGTGACCGTCGTCAACGTAAGCGTCAGTTCCGTCAGCTGTGGATTGCGCGTATTAACGCAGCAGCGCGTCAGAACGGCATGTCCTACAGCCGTTTCATCAATGGCCTGAAAAAAGCGTCCATTGAAATTGACCGTAAGATCCTGGCCGACATCGCTGTATTCGACAAAGTGGCGTTCACCGCACTGGTTGAAAAAGCGAAATCAGCTCTGGCGTAAGTCAGATAAAAAAGGGAGCTTGCTCCCTTTTTTATTGCCTGTAACTCAAGCAAAAGATTGACATTTTCACCGCCGGGCTTTTCAATAGTGCCCTCTGTATCAAATCAAGGTAACGCAAGCATGAATGCTGCTATTTTCCGTTTCTTTTTTTACTTTAGCGCCTGACAATCAGGGGCTTTAGCGCATAGAAAAGAAACGAAAAATCGCGCCGAAAGCCTCCCTCGTGGAGGCTTTTGTGTTTCTGGCGACGCCAATTGGACCCTAATGTCCCAACGAGAACTGACCAGCCTGACTGGAAGAAGAGGAAACCATGTCCCAACTCGCAGAACTGGTGGCCCGCGCCACGGCCGCTATCGACGAGGCGACGGATATCGCCACCCTTGACGCGGTGCGCGTCGAATATACGGGTAAAAAAGGGCATCTGACGCAGCTGATGACCACGCTGCGCGAGCTGCCGCCAGAAGAGCGTCCAGCTGCGGGCGCCGTGATCAACGAGGCGAAACAGCAGGTGCAGGAGCGTCTTAACGTTCGTAAAGAGGCGCTGGAATCCGCTGCGTTGAATGCACGTCTGGCTGCGGAAACTATTGACGTCTCACTGCCGGGCCGCCGCATCGAAAACGGCGGTTTGCATCCGGTCACGCGCACCATCGATCGTATCGAAAACTTTTTTGGCGAACTCGGCTTCGCCGTAGTGACCGGTCCGGAAATCGAAGATGATTACCATAACTTTGACGCGCTGAATATTCCGGGTCACCACCCGGCGCGTGCCGATCACGATACCTTCTGGTTTGATGCGACGCGTCTGCTGCGTACCCAGACCTCCGGCGTGCAGATCCGTACCATGAAAAATCAGCAGCCGCCAATTCGCATCATTGCACCCGGCCGCGTCTATCGTAACGACTACGATCAGACCCACACGCCGATGTTCCATCAGATGGAAGGGTTGATTGTCGACAAAAACATCAGCTTCACCAATCTGAAAGGCACGCTGCACGATTTTCTGCGCAATTTCTTCGAAGAAGATTTGCAGATCCGCTTTCGTCCGTCCTATTTCCCGTTCACTGAACCCTCTGCGGAAGTTGACGTGATGGGTAAAAACGGTAAGTGGCTGGAAGTACTGGGCTGCGGCATGGTGCACCCGAACGTACTGCGCAACGTCGGCATCGATCCCGAGATTTACTCTGGCTTCGCTTTCGGTATGGGCATGGAACGACTCACCATGCTGCGCTATGGCGTGACCGATCTGCGCGCCTTCTTTGAAAATGATTTACGTTTCCTCAAACAATTTAAATAAGGGCAGGTTATCCAATGAAATTCAGTGAACTCTGGTTACGCGAATGGGTAAACCCGGCTCTGGACAGCGCTGCACTGTCTGAACAGATCACCATGGCCGGTCTTGAAGTTGACGGCGTCGACCCGGTTGCCGGTGCCTTCCACGGTGTAGTGGTGGGGGAAGTCGTAGAGTGCGGCCAGCACCCGAACGCTGACAAACTGCGCGTCACCAAAATCAACGTGGGCGGCGATCGCCTGCTGGATATCGTCTGCGGCGCGCCAAACTGCCGTCAGGGTCTGAAAGTAGCGGTAGCAACCGTAGGCGCTGTGCTGCCGGGCGACTTCAAAATCAAGGCGGCGAAGCTGCGCGGTGAGCCGTCAGAAGGGATGCTCTGCTCCTTCTCTGAGCTGGGTATTTCCGACGATCATAACGGCATTATCGAACTGCCCGCTGATGCGCCAGTCGGCACCAATATCCGTGACTACCTGAAGCTTGACGACAACACCATTGAGATCAGCGTCACGCCCAACCGTGCGGACTGCCTGGGCATCATCGGCATTGCGCGTGACGTGGCAGTACTTAATGGTCTGCCGCTTACGGCACCGGCCATTGAGCCGGTTGCGGCCACCATTGCGGATACGTTCCCTGTTCGCGTTGATGCAACCGACGCCTGCCCGCGCTATCTGGCCCGCGTGGTAAAGGGCATTAATGTCAAAGCCGCTACGCCGCTCTGGATGCGTGAAAAGCTGCGTCGTTGCGGTATTCGCTCTATCGATCCGGTGGTCGACATCACTAACTACGTCCTGCTTGAGCTGGGCCAGCCGATGCACGCTTTCGACCTTGACCGCCTTAACGGTGGCATCGTGGTGCGTATGGCGAAAGAGGATGAAACCCTGACGCTGCTGGACGGCAGTGAAGCGAAGCTGAGCAGCGATACGCTGGTGATTGCCGATCACCACAGCGCGCTGGCGATGGGCGGCATCTTTGGCGGTGAGCATTCGGGGGTGAATGACGCCACGCAGAACATTCTGTTCGAATGCGCCTGGTTCGATCCGCTGGCGATTACCGGCCGCGCACGCCGCCACGGCCTGCATACCGATGCGTCACACCGCTACGAGCGCGGTGTCGATCCGGCTTTGCAGCATAAAGCCATCGAGCGCGCTACCCAGCTGCTGCTGGAGATTTGCGGAGGTCAGGCGGGCCCGGTTATCGATCAGACGCATGAGGCATCGCTGCCGCCGCGCGCCACCATTACGCTGCGCCGCGAGAAGCTGGATCGCCTGATTGGTCACGTCGTGTCTGACGCGCAGGTTACCGATATTCTGACGCGTCTTGGCTGTGAAGTGACCGTAGGTCAGGGTGAGTGGAAAGCCGTTGCCCCGAGCTGGCGCTTCGACATGGCGATTGAAGAAGATCTGATTGAAGAAGTGGCGCGCGTTTATGGCTACAACAATATTCCAGACGTGCCGGTGCAGGCGGGTCTGGAGATGACGCAGCATCGCGAAGCCAGTCTGAGCCTGAAACGCGTCAAAAGCCTGCTGGTCGACAAAGGTTATCAGGAAGCGATTACCTATAGCTTTGTGGATCCGAAAATTCAGCAGTTGCTGCATCCGGGTGAAGAGGCGCTGATTCTGCCTAATCCTATCTCCAGCGATATGTCGGCGATGCGCCTGTCGCTCTGGACCGGTTTGCTGAGCGCCGTGGTTTATAACCAGAACCGTCAGCAGAGCCGCGTGCGCCTGTTTGAGAGCGGCCTGCGCTTTGTGCCTGATACCCAGGCAGATTTGGGTATTCGCCAGGATCTTATGCTGGCTGGCGTATTAAGCGGCAACCGCTTTGAAGAGCACTGGGATCTGGCGCGTCAGACGGTTGACTTCTATGATTTAAAAGGTGATTTAGAATCGTTGCTCGATTTGACCGGCAAACTGGACGCTATCCGTTTCTGTGCTGAAGCCAATCCGGCGCTGCATCCGGGGCAAAGCGCGGCTATTTATCTGCAGGACGAACGAATCGGATTTATCGGGGTGGTTCATCCTGAGCTGGAACGTAAGCTGGATCTCAACGGCCGCACCTTAGTCTTTGAACTGCTTTGGAATAAGGTCGCAGACCGCGTCCTGCCTGATGCGCGCGAGATTTCTCGCTTCCCGGCAAACCGTCGCGATATCGCCGTTGTAGTGGCTGAAAACGTCCCTGCAGCAGATATCATCGCCGAGTGTAAGAAAGTTGGCGTAAATCAGGTAGTTGGCGTAAACTTGTTTGACGTGTACCGCGGTAAGGGTGTTGAAGAGGGTTTCAAGAGCCTCGCCATCAGCCTGATTTTGCAGGATACCAGCCGGACACTCGAAGAAGAGGAGATTGCCGCGACCGTTGGCAAATGTGTTGCGGCATTAAAAGAGCGATTCCAGGCAACCTTGAGGGATTGAACCTATGGCGCTTACAAAAGCTGAAATGTCAGAGTACCTGTTTGAAAAGCTTGGGCTGAGCAAACGCGACGCAAAAGAGCTGGTGGAGCTGTTTTTTGAAGAGGTTCGCCGCGCTCTGGAAAATGGTGAACAGGTTAAACTGTCTGGGTTTGGTAATTTCGACCTGCGCGATAAAAATCAGCGCCCAGGCAGGAATCCAAAAACGGGGGAAGATATTCCAATCACTGCGCGCCGCGTAGTGACGTTCCGCCCGGGTCAGAAGCTGAAAAGCCGTGTCGAAAATGCTTCTCCGAAAGATAACGACTGACCGATTTCAGTGTTCAAAAAAAGGCCGCGTAAGCGGCCTTTTTCATTGGTGTACCGCGTAACATCGTCTGCCGTTCCGCCGGCTCTTTTCGCTGGTGTCAGACTTGTGTAAGCATCTGCAAAAAACCGTGCAAATCGGCACGCGCTGATAGTGACCCTGCAAACGCTTTTGTTATAACTGCGCCGACAGCAAACAAGAGAGGTTGCGGATGAGAAAAACGGCACTGTTATTTGGTATGTTGCTGCTGGCTGGCGTCAGCCATGTTGGCCACGCTAATGCAACAGGAGCAAGTCGCCATGCGGGCGACCGTAATGCGCAGGGTAACTACTGGGATGGTTTTGACTGGCGCTCGGCTGAATGGTGGCAAGCGCATCATGGCCGCAAGCTGGGGATAAAAGGGTCACACGGCTACTGGAACGGCAGCAGCTGGCAAACGCATCGTCCTCAACGTGCCAGGCGTGCGGCGAGCCACGATAAGCCGTTGTACGGCACGCTAAAGCCGCATCGCGAGCGGCTTTCACTCTCGTCACATGCGCACTAACCTCGTGTGCGGCGCTCTCCAGCGCCGCACACGCCAGCCTTTCTTTTTCTGCCAGTCTCTCTACAATCAAATCTCTGTTTTCTGAGTGAATCCTCTTTTATGTCCCTGCTGGAGCAGCTTGTTCATCAGGCGGATCGCCGTAGCCGCCGTGGATTAATTGTGCTGGGCCTTATCCTGCTGGCGTTAGCGCTTCTCAGCCTGTGCGCCGGCGACAGCTGGATCGCGCCGTCGCAGTGGCTGAGCGACAGTGGCCAGCTGTTTGTCTGGCAGCTGCGCCTGCCGCGAACCCTGGCGGTGGTACTGGTGGGGGCGGCGCTGGCGGTGTGTGGCGTGGTGATGCAGGCGCTTTTTACCAACCCGCTGGCAGAACCCGGACTGCTTGGCGTCTCTAACGGGGCGGGCATCGGCCTGGTACTTGGCGTACTGTTTGGCAGCGGGTCGCTGTGGAGCCTCAGCCTGGCCGCCATGGCGGGCGCGCTGCTGATTACCCTGATCCTGCTCTGTTTCGCGCATCGGCAGCTCTCGGTGACGCGGCTGCTGCTCACTGGCGTTGCGCTCGGCATGATTTGTAGCGCCGTCATGACCTGGGCGGTCTATTTCAGCACCAGCCTTGACCTGCGCCAGCTGATGTACTGGATGATGGGTGGCTTTAGCGGAATCGACTGGCGCTACCGCTGGATGATGCTGGCGCTGTTGCCGGTCATCCTCGGGCTGATTGCCACCGCGCGCGTGCTAAATCTGCTGGCGCTGGGAGAAACCTCCGCACAGCAGCTTGGCCTGTCGCTCTTTTTCTGGCGCAACCTCTTTGTGCTGGCAACGGGCTGGCTGGTGGGCGTCAGCGTCGCGATGGCGGGGGCGATTGGTTTTGTCGGCCTGGTTATTCCCCATTTGCTGCGGCTGAGCGGCATCAGCGATCATCGCTATCTGTTACCGGCATCGGCACTGGCAGGCGCAGGTGTATTACTTGCCGCTGATGTTATTGCGCGTCTGGCGCTGACCTCCGCGGAGCTGCCCATTGGTGTGGTGACCGCGACGCTTGGCGCGCCGCTCTTTATTGGGCTGTTGATCAAATCTTCGCGCTAGCCCTGGCTGGCTTGTCTCTAATAAACCAAAGGATACGTTTATGAGCCTTTATCAAACTGAAGTGGAAACGATTGATGGCGAGAACACCACGCTGGAGAAGTGGCAGGGCAAGGTGTTGCTGGTGGTGAACGTGGCGTCCAGATGCGGCCTGACGCCGCAGTATGAGCAGCTGGAAGCGCTTCAGAAACGCTATCAGGCGCAGGGGTTTAGCGTGCTGGGCTTTCCCTGCAACCAGTTTCTGGAGCAGGAGCCGGGCAGCAACGAGGAAATTAAAACGTTTTGCAGCACGACCTATGGCGTCAGCTTTCCGCTGCTGGCGAAAGGCGATGTCAACGGCGCAGCGCGTCATCCGCTTTATGCCCAGCTGGTGGCGGCGCAGCCGGATGCCCGTCGTCCTGAAGGCAGCGGCTTCTATGAACGTCAGGTGAGCAAGGGCCGCGCGCCGAAGGCACCGGGGGACATCCTCTGGAACTTTGAGAAGTTCCTGATCGACCGCCACGGCAAGGTTGTGCAGCGCTTTACGCCTGATATGACGCCTGATGATGCCGCCATCCGGCAGAGTATTGAGCAGGCGCTGGCGCAGTAAATGGTTTTCTGCCTCACAGAGGTCGCCATTGCAGGACGGCTGGCGACCTTTTCCGCCAGCGTGGAAGCGGGCAGGCTACTGCATCTGGTTGGGCCAAATGGCGCAGGTAAAAGCACTCTGCTGGCGCTCATGGCGGGGTTGCTGGAGGGCGAGGGCGAGATCAGGTTGCTGGATCGTCCGCTGCACGCGTGGCCACGGCCGGCGCTGGCGCGAGTGCGGGGCTGGTTGCCGCAGCAGATGGCGCCGGGTTATATGCCGGTTTATCACTATCTGCGTCTGCATCTACA
This sequence comes from Pantoea sp. KPR_PJ, assembly GCF_041386365.1. Classification (NCBI taxonomy): domain Bacteria; kingdom Pseudomonadati; phylum Pseudomonadota; class Gammaproteobacteria; order Enterobacterales; family Erwiniaceae; genus Pantoea; species Pantoea sp. KPR_PJ. The sequence goes on from NZ_JABMIK010000001.1 coordinate 911,569, forward strand.
GGCCGTGCAGTCAGACGCGCCTCTTGTCAGACTGCTGGAAAGGCTGCACCTGCTGGACAAGCTGGGGCGTCCGCTGTCACAGCTCTCCGGCGGCGAGTGGCAGCGCGTCAGGCTGGCGGCCGTGTTCGCCCAAATCGATCCCCATATGAATCCGCAGGGAAAGGTGCTGATTCTGGACGAGCCCATGACCGGGCTGGATATTGCCCAGCAGCAGGCTGTGCATCAGCACATTGTGGAACTGTGTCATGCGGGCCTCTGCGTGATTGCCAGCAGCCACGATCTTAACCACACGCTGCACCATGCCGACAGCGTCTGGCTGATGGCGCAGGGCAGGGTCGTTGCGCAGGGGACGGCGGCCGCTGTTCTGACGCCCGCGCGTTTAAGTGACCTCTACGCCATCTCTTTTCGTCAGCTTGAGCTGGATGGACGTCCTCTGTTGATGACACACCCCTGACGCGCGCGTCTTGCCACGCTGCGCGCCTGACGCTAGAGTGAGCCGTTGCGATGAAAGGAGGATGTGCGCGAATGCGGATGGGCGTGATTTTACTGGTGTTAATACTGGCGGGATGTAGCAGCCATCGCGCGCCGCCGGTGAACGGCCGACTGTCTGACCCCATTATGGTGGTTGCGCAGCTTAACGATCAGCTGAGCGCCTGGCGCGGGACGCCTTACCGCTATGGGGGAATGAGTCGCGGCGGCGTTGACTGTTCCGGCTTTGTCTATCTGACCATGCGTGACAAGTTTGATTTACAGCTACCGCGTAGCACGCGTGCGCAAAGCGATACAGGCACCCGGATCAGCAAGGCAGATCTGCAACCCGGCGATCTGGTGTTTTTCAAAACCGGTCGCGGAGAAAATGGTCTGCACGTCGGCATTTACGACAGCGATAATGCCTTTATTCATGCCTCCACCAGCCAGGGCGTAATCCGTTCCTCACTGGATAATGTTTACTGGCGAAAAGCGTTCTGGCAGGCGCGCCGGATTTAAGCCAAATTAATTGCTCAGCGCTCTATTGCTGATGCAAATAGCAGCGGTGAATGTTCCAGTGGTTAAAGTCTTATTTAAAATGGTACTTTACGTTGCGAGAAAATAAAGATATCAATAACAGCGAAGATTAATTCTCAGGGAAAGGGCAGTTACGCTACCCTTATTTGGCTTAGGGATATGGTGCAGCGGGCAAAGCGAAACTTAACGGCAAAGATGTCCATCTCTTCTCTCGTTTGGTACTATTGCTTGCCACATTTCGATGATATACGATGCGCCAATCGCCACTTTATCTGGCTGTAAAAAATGAAAGTTCATTTATCTGCCGACTATCAGTCGGAAATTTGGTTTTATCCTGTTTACACATCTGGCGGGCAACTGATGGCCGTTGAAATGGTCAGTCAGTTTGTTCACGACACTGCGCCTGTTACCTTGCCGCAGGATTTGCTGTTGCCGCAGCTCGATGAAACGCAGCAGTTACGCCTGCTGCACATTCAGATTAACCTGCTGGAACAGCATCGTGACTTTTTTGATAAAAATCATGTTCTGGCATTCCTGCGTATTGATGAAAAGCTGGCGAAGACATTGCTGGCCAGTGAATTACTTATACGCAAAATAAAACAGCTGCCTTTTATATTACTGGACGTCAGCGAAACGTTTCCGCAGCTTTCAAATGGAATTAATGATCCTCTTATTTTTTCTCTAAAACAACAGTTCCGTTTATCACTCTCCCATTTTGGTGCCGGTAAATCCTCAACCCGTGCCGTCTACGATAACCTGTTCGATGCTATTAAACTGGACAGACAGTTTATTCAGGCGCTGGCAAAACGCGCCGCTTTCCAGCCTTTTATTCAGAGCATTATAGATAACATTAGCGGTCATACCCGGCAGATAATTATCTGTGGTATTGACGATGACGCGCTGCTGCAAAAAGTCTCCTTCCTGCCGGAGGGTCTGATTCAGGGCGCGCTTTTTCCACCGGTAAAAGCCGAGGCGCTTGGCAGGCTCATAGCCGATGCATGCTACGCGCCTGATTAAGCTCGCCTGTTGTAATTGATTCCCCGCCACTATACTTGGCGGTATCCCGTACCTGAACTTTAGTAACGGGATGCCCCGACACCTGTTTTTCTGAAACGACGACGGCCCTGACTGACCTGGCTGCCGCTCGGGAGAGTTTATGTTGTTTGATAATAGCTGGCAGCGCGAACTGCCAGGTTTCTATACGGCACAGTCACCCACTGCGCTGGAAGGCGGACGCCTCTTTTACCATAACGCCCCGCTGGCGCAGACGCTGGGCGTCGATCAGCAGCTTTTTGCCGGCGAGGGACATGGCGTCTGGTACGGTGCCGCACTGCTGCCGGGTATGGCACCGCTGGCTCAGGTCTACAGCGGCCATCAGTTTGGCGTCTGGGCCGGACAGTTAGGTGACGGGCGTGGAATTTTGCTGGGCGAGCAGCGTCTCTCCGCTGACCAGAAAGTTGACTGGCATCTGAAAGGGGCGGGTCTCACCCCTTATTCACGTATGGGCGACGGACGCGCGGTGATCCGTTCTACGGTGCGCGAGTTTCTGGCGTCTGAAGCGCTGCATCATCTGGGTATTCCCACCACCCGCGCCCTGACGATCGCTGTCAGTGACGAGCCGGTCTACCGCGAAACTGCCGAGCGCGGTGCCACCCTGATGCGTATCGCTGAAAGCCATCTCCGTTTCGGCCACTTTGAGCATTTCTTCTATAGTCAGCAGCAGGACAAGGTGCAGCAACTGGCAGACTATGCGCTGCGCCACCACTGGCCGCACCTGATGAACGATCCTGACTGCTACCTGTTATGGTTTACTGACGTCGTAAAACGTACGGCGCGCCTGATCGCGCAGTGGCAAAGCGTGGGTTTCGCGCATGGCGTTATGAACACCGATAACATGTCGCTGCTGGGGCTGACAATCGATTATGGCCCTTATGGGTTTCTGGACGACTACCAGCCCGGTTTTATCTGCAACCACAGCGATTACCAGGGGCGCTACAGCTTTGAAAATCAGCCGATGACAGGCCTGTGGAACCTTAATCGACTGGCGCATGCCCTGTCTGGTTTGCTGACAGTTGACCAGCTCAAACAGGCGCTGAGCCACTATGAACCAGAGCTGATGCGCGTGTGGGGTGAGCGGATGCGCGCGAAGCTGGGATTCACCCAGGCTGACAGCGGTGATAATGCGCTGCTGGTGGATCTGCTCTCGCTGATGACTCAGGAGCACAGCGACTATACCCGAACGTTCCGCCTGCTGAGCGACACGCAGCAGCAGGAGGCGCGTTCGCCGCTGCGCGATGAGTTTGTGGATCGAGAGGCATTTGACCGCTGGTATCAGCGCTATCGTGCGCGTCTGTTACAGGAGGGCGTCAGCGATGAAACCCGCCAGCAGGCAATGAAGGCTGCCAACCCGGCCATCGTGCTGCGTAACTATCTGGCGCAGCAGGCGATTGAGGAGGCGGAAAAAGGTGAAAACGGGGCGCTGGCACGGCTGCATCAGGCGCTGCAACAGCCGTTTAGCGATCAGACGGCCGCTGAATATCGTCAGCGACCGCCAGACTGGGGAAAATCGCTGGAGGTCAGTTGCTCGAGCTAACGGCTTAAAAACGGCTGTTTACCGCCTCGGCCAGCAGCGACAGCACCGCTTCGCTATCCTGCCAGCCGAGGCAGGGATCGGTAATCGACTGGCCGTAAACCAGCGGCTGACCCGCTGCCACCTGTTGATTTCCCTCTTCAATAAAGCTCTCAATCATCACTCCGGCCACCGCACGCGATCCGGCACGAATCTGCCGGGCAACATCCGCCGCCACCTCTGACTGACGACGGTGCTGCTTCAGGCAGTTGCCGTGACTGAAATCGATTACCAGCTGCTGCGGCAAGCCAAATGCTTGCAAATCGGCCGCCGCCGCCGCCACATCAGCGGCGTGGTAGTTGGGCGCTTTCCCACCGCGCAGGATCACATGGCCGTGAGGATTGCCGCTGGTCTGATAAATGGTCATCTGGCCATCTTTGTCCGGTGACAGGAACATATGGCTGGCGCGTGAAGCGCGAATGGCATCTACCGCAATACGCACATTACCGTCTGTGCCGTTTTTAAAGCCGACCGGGCAGGAGAGCGCAGAGGCCATTTCACGATGGATCTGGCTTTCGGTGGTGCGTGCGCCAATTGCGCCCCAGCTGATCAGATCTGCAATAAACTGCCCGGTGACCATATCGAGGAATTCGGTGGCGGTGGGCAAACCGAGCTGGTTAATCTGTAGCAGAATATGGCGTGCCAGGCTGATACCGCGATTGACGTCAAAACTGCCGTCCAGATTGGGATCGGAAATGAGACCTTTCCAGCCAACGACGGTGCGCGGTTTTTCAAAGTAGGTACGCATCACGATCTCCAGGCGATCGGCATGGCGCGTGCGCAGCGCATTCAGACGCTGCGCGTAATCAAGCGCCGCGCGCGGATCGTGCAGGGAGCAGGGGCCAATAATGACCAGCAGGCGCGGGTCTTCACCGGTGAGAATACGGGCGATACGTCGCCGCGCCTGGATAACGTTCTCTGCAACGTCAGGGGAAAGGGGGTATTCAGCCGCCAGAGCCGCAGGCGTGATCAGGCTGCCAATGCGTGCCGTACGCAGTTCATCTGTTTTAGTCATGAGGATCTCGAAAGCTTTTCTTCGCAACGGTGACATACCGGGAAGTGATGATCCTCACAATAAATTATTAGTTTGCGAATGCAACCCTTTAAACTGAAATGAAATTTTTTCTGTCGGCAGCGCCGGTTTACAAAACGCTGCCGTTTGCGGTTCAGTACATGCGGCGCGTCAGGCCCATGATGTCGAGAATTTTGGTCGCAATCTCCTCAACCGAATAGTTGGTGCTGTTGAGATAGCGGATCTGGTGAGTGCGAAACAGCGCTTCAACTTCACCGACTTCAAGCCGGCACTGACGCATTGAGGCGTAGCGGGTATTTTCCGCTCGCTCCTGGCGAATAGCAGCCAGACGTTCCGGATCGATGGTTAACCCGAACAGTTTATTCTGGAACGGGCGCAGCGCCGCAGGTAGCTTCAGGTTATCCATATCGTCGGCAATAAAAGGGTAGTTAGCGGCGCGGATGCCAAACTGCATGGCCAGATAGAGGCTGGTAGGGGTTTTGCCGCAGCGCGAGACGCCCAGCAAAATCACCTGTGCATCTTCGAGCCCGCGCAGGGAAATACCATCATCATGAGCAAGGGTGTAATCAATGGCGGCGATGCGGGCGTCATATTTGCCAAGATTGCTGGCGTCAAGCCCGTGCGTCCGGTGTGCCACAGGCGCAGGTGCCAGTCCCAGCTCCTCCTGTAACGGTGCCACCAGCGCCTGCACAATATCCTGACAAAATCCCTCGCTCTGCATAATGATGTCACGCACTTCTGGGGTGACGATGGAGAAGAAAACCAGCGGGCGGACGCCGCTTTTCTGATAGAGCGCGTTAATTTGCGCCTTAACTGCCTGGGCACGCTGCACATTTTCGACAAAGGGCAGTGTCAGGCTGTTGATACCCACAGGAAACTGCGACAGTACGGCATGTCCCAATACTTCAGCGGTAATTGCCGTACCGTCTGAAATATAAAATACGCTTCGTTCGCTGCTCATCGAGGTTTACCTTTCGCAAAGAGATGTTCGTTACGTTAACCGCATTATGCATCTGACCTGCTCAAAATAAAAAATCCATATTTTACTTTTGTGAACTTTCTGTTTTTTCGCATGCAAAAGTGAGAAAACAACGCAACGGTAAAAGAGTGAAATAGCGTTTTGATCTGTTTATTTCCCTTGTCTTTTGTGGGTTGCCCTAAATAAATCGCGCATCTGTTGCGCAACAAAAAACGCCGCTAAGATAATGAAAAAAAGAGAAAACCATCTCATTCAAAGCGTTAGATTTAAATTCCCTTTTTGCGCAACAGCAAAAGCGTATCGGAAATATTCCTAAATTGCTCAAATTTCCGCGCTTTAACGATTCAACACTTAGTTATTAATTGGGCATTGTGCCAGGCTAATTTTGCGAATAGCTAAATGTTCCATGTGCCCATTCATTGTTAAAAGGATAATCTCGATGTCCATTACAGGCGAACAGCCGTTAGTGCTCTGGTATAACCAGCTTGGCATGCATGATGTGGATCGCGTGGGAGGAAAAAATGCCTCTCTGGGTGAAATGATTACCAATTTGTCGTCGCTGGGCGTTTCCGTGCCCAACGGGTATGCGACCACATCTTTTGCGTTTAATCAGTTCCTCGATCAAAGCGGCCTTAACCAGCGCATTTACGACTTACTGGACAAGACCGATGTTGACGACGTAGATGAACTGGCGAAAGCGGGCAAACAGATCCGGCAGTGGGTCGTGGATACGCCGTTCCAGCCGGAGCTGGAAACGGCTATTCGCGAGGCGTACGAACAGCTCTCTTCTGATGATGCTGAAGCCTCATTTGCCGTGCGCTCCTCCGCCACGGCTGAAGATATGCCGGATGCGTCCTTTGCCGGACAGCAGGAAACCTTTCTCAATGTGCAGGGCTATGATGCGGTCATTATTGCCGTAAAGCATGTCTATGCCTCTCTGTTCAACGATCGCGCCATTTCCTACCGCGTGCATCAGGGTTACGATCATCGCGGTGTTGCCCTGTCCGCCGGTATTCAGCGCATGGTGCGATCGGATCTCGCCTCTTCAGGCGTGATGTTCACCATCGACACCGAGTCGGGCTTTGATCAGGTGGTATTTATCACCTCTGCTTTCGGCCTGGGCGAAATGGTGGTGCAGGGGGCCGTCAATCCGGATGAATTCTACGTGCACAAGCCGACGCTGGCCGCCGGTCGGCCTGCGATTGTGCGCCGCAATATGGGCTCGAAAAAAGTGCGTATGGTCTACGCCGACTCCCAAGCACACGGCGAACAGGTACGCATTGAAGACGTGCCGGAAGAGGCACGTGACCGTTTCTCCCTCACGGATGAAGAGGTCCAGGCGCTGGCGCAGCAGGCCGTGCTGATTGAACAGCATTACCAGCGCCCGATGGACATTGAATGGGCCAAAGACGGTCACACGGGTAAGCTGTTTATTGTTCAGGCGCGTCCGGAAACCGTGCGTTCTAACGGCCAGGTGATGGAGCGCTATAACCTGCAAGGGAAAGGCAGCGTCGTGGTTGAAGGTCGTGCTATTGGCCATCGTATCGGCGCAGGTGAAGTGAAGGTGATTCACGATATCAGCGAGATGAACCGCATTGAGAAAGGCGATGTGCTGGTGACCGATATGACGGACCCGGACTGGGAGCCCATCATGAAAAAAGCGTCCGCTATCGTGACCAACCGCGGAGGCCGTACCTGCCACGCAGCGATTATCGCGCGTGAGCTGGGCATCCCGGCAGTCGTCGGCTGTGGCGATGCGACCGATCGTTTAAAAGATGGCAATAAGGTCACCGTCTCCTGTGCGGAGGGGGATACCGGCTACGTCTATAGCGACCTGCTCGATTTTGACGTAACCAGCTCACAGGTTGATGAGATGCCCGATCTGCCGCTGAAAATTATGATGAACGTGGGTAACCCCGACCGTGCGTTTGACTTTGCCTGCCTGCCAAATGAAGGGGTGGGCCTGGCGCGTCTGGAGTTCATTATCAATCGCATGATTGGTGTGCACCCGAAAGCGCTGCTGGAGTTTGATCAGCAAACGCCAGAGCTGCAACAGCAGATCCGCAGCATGATGAAGGGCTTTGACGATCCGGTTGAGTTTTACATTGCGCGCCTCACTGAAGGTATCGCAACGCTGGGCGCGGCTTTTGCACCAAAACGTGTCATTGTGCGCCTTTCAGACTTCAAATCGAACGAATACGCCAATTTGGTCGGTGGAGAGCGCTATGAGCCGGAGGAGGAGAACCCGATGCTGGGCTTCCGGGGTGCAGGACGCTATGTGGCCGACAGCTTCCGCGACTGTTTCGCACTGGAGTGCGAAGCGGTAAAACGCGTGCGTAACGAGATGGGGCTGACCAATGTCGAAATCATGATTCCGTTTGTGCGCACCGTAGCGCAGGCAGAGGCGGTGGTAGAAGAGCTGGCACGTCAGGGCCTCAGGCGCGGCGAAAATGGCCTGAAGGTGATTATGATGTGTGAGATCCCCTCTAACGCCTTGCTGGCAGAGCAGTTCCTCGAACACTTCGATGGCTTCTCAATTGGCTCAAACGATATGACACAGCTGGCGCTGGGGCTGGATCGCGATTCAGGCGTGGTCTCAGCGCTGTTTGATGAGCGCAATGACGCAGTGAAGGCGCTACTCTCTATGGCGATTCAGGCGGCGAAAAAGCAGGGCAAATATGTGGGCATCTGCGGCCAGGGCCCTTCTGACCATCAGGACTTCGCTGCCTGGCTAATGGAAGAGGGCATCGACAGCTTGTCACTTAACCCGGATACGGTGGTTGAAACCTGGCTGTCACTGTCGGATTTAAGCAAAACTGCATGATTTACCGGGTAAATTTCTTTTCTGAAGGCCAGCTTTGCTGGCCTTTTTACTTTATGACAGCCAAAAAAAAGCCCATCACAGGGGATGGGCAAAGACTACACACAGCAATTCTTCACTTTACTCAGGGGAAAAAGGTTGTTTAAAAATCAGTAGGTTGATTTCAAACTTAGGAATCATGTTATTCACCACGCGGTCCTGAGTCTTTAAGAATCCTCTTATTAGTTTAAAGTCAGTAAACTTTTGTCGCCTCTTTTGCGCGTAAAGCTGGTCAATACAGTGCGAAAAATAAACTATTCACTCTGGATGTGCGGCCTCAGGGCTGAAAACTACGTTTTATCTTAAAAAATGCTAATGAAAAAAATAGTAACGTGACGAAAATGAATAAGGGCAGTTAACCGCCCTTTGTTTGGCTTCAGGAAGGCAGCTGCTCTTCGTCGTGATCGGATAATATATCGACCACGCTTGCCGGGTCGTCTGCGGGAGCGGGTGCCTCATGCATCCAGACAGAGACCAGCCGATAGGAAACCGCCAGCACCACCGGGCCAATAAACAGCCCGATAAGACCAAAAGCCACCAGGCCGCCAATAACGCCAGAGAGGATGAGAATCATCGGCAGGTCAGCACCCATACGGATCAGCATTGGCCGCAGCACGTTATCCAGCGTACCGACGACGCAGCTCCAGATCAGCAGCACCGTACCCCAGGTAGTATCCCCGCTCCAGTAAAGCCAGACTATCGCCGGAACCAGCACAATCAGCGGTCCGATCTGCACCAGACAGCAAAGGATCATCAGAACGGTGAGCAGCGTAGCATAGGGGATACCCGAAAGCGCCAGCCCAATGCCACCCAATACGCCCTGTACCAGCGCCGTGACTACCACGCCGAGCGCCACGGCGCGAATAGCCTGACCTGCCAGCAGCACGGTGGCATCACCGCGACGGCCCGCCATACGAAAGGCAAAGTGACGTATGCCCTGTGCAGCCTGCTCGCCGCGCCAGAAGAGTAGCGCGCTGAACAGCAGCATGACACCCAGATGAATCATCAGTCGGCCAAAATGGCCAGCCTGCGCCACGAAGAAGCCCGTGGTGCGGCCCACATAGGGCTGCAGTTTGGCCAGGATAGCGGAGCCGCCGCCCGCTATCAGCTTGTGGTAGCTGGAGTAGAGGTTGTCGCCTATGGCCGGGATATCACTCAGCCATAACAGTTTTGGCATCTCCATATGGCCCTGGGTGGCCCAGGCAATCACCGGGGCGCTGTTGTCAATCAGGCTATTGACCAGCAGTGCGATAGGAATAATGAACAGCAGCAGTAGCATCAGCGTCATGACGATCACCGCCAGTGAGCGGCGGTTCCAGAGCAGTCGCTGGACGCGCAGCATCAGCGGCCAGGTGGCGATAACGACCATGCTTGCCCAGGCGAAGCCCAGAATAAAAGGCTGAACGATCCAGATGCAGGCGACAATCATCAGCAGGATAAACATCAGCGTAAACAGCATCTGCGGGAAATCTGTCGTGCGGTGCAGGTTTTTCATAGGGGACAACGACCTCGAATAATCCTTCATTAGGGGGCAAACAGGCCCGGCACAATCATGAGCTATTTTACTGACATTAAACAGAGTACAACCGGGCGGTTTTTACCTTTCCTGAAAAAACAGCCAGCGGCAAAAAAATGTGTTAAAACGGAGCGTTCAGACAAAAAAGACAACGCAAACATTTCCAACATCCTGGTCTTACATAATGATCCCACAGATTTCCCAGGCACCTGGCCTCGTTCAACGGGTGCTGACATTCCTCGAAGCGCTCAACGCGCAGGGTTTTACCGGCGATACCGCCACCAGCTACGCCGACCGCCTGTTAATGTCCACTGACAACAGCATTTACCAGCTGTTACCCGATGCGGTGCTGTTTCCACGATCGACCGCCGATGTGGCGTTAATTGCACGCGTGGCAGGCGAAGAGCGCTTTAGCGAACTGGTTTTCACTCCGCGCGGAGGCGGTACGGGAACCAATGGTCAGTCACTAAACCAGGGCATCGTCGTTGATATGTCGCGCCATATGAACCGCATCCTGGAGATCAACCCTGAACAGGGCTGGGTGCGCGTAGAGGCGGGCGTAGTAAAAGACCAGCTTAACGCGTGGCTGAAGCCTTACGGCTTTTTCTTTTCACCGGAGCTGTCGACCAGTAACCGCGCCACGCTGGGTGGCATGATCAACACTGATGCCTCAGGGCAGGGCTCGCTGGTGTACGGTAAAACCTCCGATCATGTGCTGGGATTACGTGCAGTGCTGTTAGGCGGCGATATTCTTGATACGCGACCGATGGCCGCGGCGCTGGCGGAGACGCTGGCGCAGACGCCTACGCCGGAAGGCCGTATTTATCAGCAGGTTCTGACGCGCTGCCGCGAGCAGCGTGAACTGATTCTGGAAAAATTCCCAAAGCTGAACCGCTTTCTTACCGGCTACGATCTGCGCCACGTCTTTAGCGACGATATGCAGACCTTCGATCTGACGCGTATTCTCTGCGGCGCGGAAGGCACGCTGGCGTTTATTACCGAGGCACGGCTCGATATCACGCCAATCCCGAAAGTGCGTCGCCTGGTAAACATCAAATATGACTCATTCGACTCTGCATTGCGTAATGCGCCTTTTATGGTCGAGGCCAGAGCGCTGTCGGTTGAAACGGTAGACTCCAAAGTCCTTAACCTGGCGCGCGAAGATATCGTCTGGCATTCCGTGCGTGAACTGATTACCGATGTGCCTGATAAAGAGATGCTGGGGCTGAACATCGTTGAGTTCGCTGGCGATGACGGCGCGTTGATTGAACAGCAGGTCAGCTCGCTCTGCGCGCGACTGGATATGCTGATGGCGCAGCGCGAGGGGGGCGTGATCGGTTATCAGCTCTGCCAGGAACTCGACGGCATTGAACGCATCTATAACATGCGCAAAAAAGCGGTAGGGCTGCTGGGTAACGCTAAAGGGCGCGCCAAGCCGATCCCTTTTGTTGAGGATACCGCCGTGCCGCCAGAGAACCTGGCGGACTATATTGTGGCGTTCCGTGCGCTGCTTGACAGCCACGGCCTGAGTTATGGCATGTTCGGCCATGTTGATGCGGGCGTGCTGCACGTGCGCCCTGCACTGGATATGTGCGACCCGCAGCAGGAGATGCTGATGAAAACGCTCTCTGATGAGGTGGTGGCGCTGACAGCACGCTATGGCGGTTTACTGTGGGGTGAGCACGGTAAAGGCTTTCGCGCGCAGTATAGCCCCGCGTTTTTTGGCGAAACCCTGTTTGAAGAACTGCGGCGTATAAAGGCTGCGTTCGATCCCGACAACCGCATGAATCCCGGCAAAATTTGTACCCCTCTTGGCAGTAACGAGCCGATGATGCAGGTGGATGCGGTCAAACGCGGCAGCTATGACCGCCAGATCCCGCTGACGGTGCGCAGCGACTGGCGGGGTGCGATGGAGTGCAACGGTAACGGGCTCTGCTTTAACTTTGATGCGCGCAGCCCCATGTGTCCCTCAATGAAAATTACCCGCAACCGTATTCATTCACCTAAAGGGCGAGCGACGCTGACACGAGAGTGGCTGCGTCTGCTGGCGGAGCAGGGCGTCGATCCCGCTGAGCTGGAGAAACAGCTGCCGGAGAAACAGCTGTCGCTGCGCGCCTTAATCGGCCGCGTGCGTAACAGCTGGCATGCCAGCAAAGGTGAATATGATTTCTCTCACGAAGTGCATGAGGCGATGTCAGGCTGCCTGGCCTGCAAAGCCTGCTCAACCCAGTGTCCGATTAAAATCGATGTCCCGGACTTTCGCGCCCGTTTTTTACAGCTCTACCATACGCGCTACCTGCGACCGGTGAGTGACCATCTGGTGGCCGCCGTCGAGAGCTATGCGCCACTTATGGCGAAAGCGCCCAGGACCTTTAACTTCTTTTTGAAGCAGCCCTGGATGCGCGAGCTAAGTAAAAATCATATCGGCATGGTTGACCTGCCATTGCTCTCATCCCCCTCACTGAAGCAGGCGCTGAGCGGCCATCCGGCGATGAATATGACGCTGGAGCAGCTGGAAGCGCTGTCGCCTGACCAGCGCGCTGACTATGTGCTGGTGGTGCAGGATCCGTTCACCAGCTTCTATGAAGCGCAGCTGATTGCCGACTTTATCCGCCTGATTGAGAAGCTGGGGCGGCGACCAGTGCTGCTGCCGTTCAAACCCAACGGCAAGGCGCAACACGTGAAGGGCTTTCTACAGCGCTTTGCACGCACCGCAGGTAAAACAGCTGACTTCCTCAATCGCGTGGCGAAACTGGCGATACCGATGGTTGGGGTCGACCCCGCCACGGTGCTTTGCTACCGCGACGAATATAAGCAGGTGCTTGGTGAGCAGCGGGGCGCGTTCCATGTGCAACTGGTTCATGAATGGCTGGGTGACGTGGTGAGTGCGCGTGCGGTGCAGCAGAGCAGCGGCGAAAGCTGGTATCTGTTTGCGCACTGTACCGAAGTGACGGCGCTGCCGAATACGCCCGGCCAGTGGCAGGCCATTTTCTCTCGCTTCGGCGCGAGGCTGGAAAACGTCAACGTAGGCTGTTGCGGTATGGCAGGGACATACGGGCATGAGAGCAAAAATCTCGAAAACTCGCTTGGCATCTACGGGCTTTCCTGGCACCCGCAGCTGCAAAAACTTCCGCGTCAGCGCTGTCTGGCGACGGGGTTCTCCTGCCGCAGTCAGGTCAAAAGGCTGGAAGGTAATGGCATGCGCCATCCGCTGCAGGCGCTGCTGGAAATGATGTAAAAAAATTGTGCGCGACGTTACTGCGTGGCTGGATTAGAATATCCAGCCCGCGTGACGCACAAAGTCGCTCTGCAAGACCGTGGCGTTGTCCCACTTTCCCACCAGGGCGAGCTGATGACAAAGTGTGGTGAGCGAGAGCCGCGCCAGCTGATAGGCCTGAATGCGGAACAGACGATCGCGGTCGCTGTTGCTCATCTCCTGCACCAGACGGTGGTGCAGTTTGCCCATAGCGTGGAGATAGCTCTGGTCGTCTCCGTTAACCTGACAAATTTCGGCCATATCCAGACAGGTGTCATTAAACTGACGCAGCTGATGAATTGTACAGTCGGCCCGGTTAAGTTTTGCCTCAGCCAGGTAGAAATCGACAGTTATGTCGCGTATCGAAAAGTGGTAATCGTCGATCTTGTGTTGTAACCAGGCGGAGACAGATAGCATCATGGGGCCAACTCAGGTGGTTAATGATAATAATTATCATATTCAACTGGGTGTGGATTGCAATGACGCGACAGAAAAACTTTTTATGATTTACTTAGCCTGTTAATAAAATCGGCAGGAACAATCCTCTTGGGATGAATAAAGGAGTAACCTATCAATAAGATTTTATTAATAACTGGCTGAAAATTTTTTTACGTATTTTTAACAGGTTAGCCGTGCGATGGGTGCGCCCGCTGGCCTGCCGCAAAGCGCTGTGAAGCGACTATGCTTAATTAATCAGCAATGAAAAATAGCACTAGATGATTATCCCTGCAAAACAAGAGGTTGAAGTGATCGTCCAGATCCTTACCATAGGGGGATAGCCTGAAAAGGTCCGGACTTACGAGGTATCAACATGGCATCTGAAAATGCAGCAACTTTTTCGCCTGATGATTTTATCTGGAAAGGGGTCACGCTGACAGATTCTGCTGCAAAGCAAATTCTTACCCTGGTAGCGCAAGATCCTGAAGTTAAAGGTCTGCACCTGGGAGTGAAGCAATCCGGCTGCGCCGGTTTCGGTTACGTCATGGATCTGGTAAAAACGCCAGCCGATGACGATCTTCAGTTCACGCACAACGGCGCATCACTTTATGTGCCGCTCCAGGCCATGCCGTTTATCGATGGCACCGAAGTGGATTATGTCCGCGAAGGCCTGAACCAGATCTTTAAATTCAACAACCCTAAAGCTCAGCACGCCTGCGGGTGCGGTGAAAGCTTTGGCGTCGAGTAAGTGAAATATGTCACGACACAGCGAAACATCTGACGATGTACAAATGTGGGAAGGCAAGCTCAATTATAAAGAGGGCTTCTTTACCCAGTTGCAAACCGACGAAATGGCGCACGGCATCAATGAAGATGTGGTGCGCGCGATCTCGGCTAAACGTAACGAGCCAGAGTGGATGCTGGAGTTTCGTCTTAAAGCCTTTCGCGCCTGGCTGGAAATGGAAGAGCCACACTGGCTGAAAGCGCACTACGACAAGCTCGATTACCAGGATTACAGCTACTACTCGGCCCCGTCATGCGGCAACTGCGATGACAGCTGCGCCTCCGAGCCGGGTGCGCTACAGTCGTCAGGTATCGAAGAGACCAACACCTACCTGACGCAGGAAGTGGAAAAAGCGTTCGATCAGCTTGGCGTACCGGTGCGTGAAGGTCGTGAAGTCGCGGTCGATGCGATATTCGACTCCGTCTCCGTGGCCACCACCTATCGTGGCAAGCTGGCGGAGCAGGGCATTATTTTCTGCTCTTTCGGCGAAGCGATTCAGGAGCACCCTGAGCTGGTACAGAAATATCTGGGCACCGTCGTACCAGCCAATGACAACTTCTTTGCGGCGCTGAACTCAGCGGTCGCCTCGGACGGAACGTTTGTCTATATCCCGAAAGGGGTTCGTTGTCCCATGGAGCTGTCGACCTATTTCCGCATCAATGCGGCAAAAACGGGTCAGTTTGAGCGTACCATCCTGATTGCGGATGAAGACAGCTACGTCAGCTATATCGAAGGCTGTTCAGCGCCGGTGCGTGACACCTATCAGCTGCATGCGGCAGTGGTAGAGGTGATCATTCATAAAAATGCAGAAGTGAAATATTCTACCGTGCAGAACTGGTTCCCGGGTGGGGAAGGCGAAGGCGGTATTCTGAACTTCGTAACCAAGCGTGCCCTGTGTGAAGGTGAGAACAGCAAAATGTCCTGGACGCAGTCCGAGACCGGTTCCGCTATTACCTGGAAATACCCGAGCTGCATTCTGCGCGGTGATAACTCTATTGGTGAGTTCTACTCTGTTGCACTCACCAGCGGTCGCCAGCAGGCGGATACCGGCACCAAGATGATCCACATTGGTAAAAACACCAAATCGACCATCATCTCAAAGGGTATCTCGGCCGGTAAGAGCCAGAATACCTACCGTGGTCTGGTTAAAATCATGCCGACTGCTACAAATGCCCGTAACTTTACGCAGTGTGACTCGATGCTGATCGGCCCGGATTGCGGCGCACATACCTTCCCGTATGTAGAAACCCGCAACAATACCGCCCAGCTGGAGCATGAGGCGACCACCTCGCGCATTGGTGAAGATCAGCTGTTCTACTGCCTGCAGCGCGGTATCAGTGAAGAAGATGCGATCTCCATGATCGTCAACGGCTTCTGTAAAGATGTTTTCTCTGAGCTGCCGCTGGAATTTGCCGTGGAAGCACAAAAACTGTTAGCCATCAGCCTTGAGCACAGTGTGGGCTGATGCCGTCACACGCGTTGCCGGAAGCAATGTGAAGGAATAAGTATGTTAAGCATTAAAGATTTACAGGTTAGCGTTGAAGATAAAGAGATTCTGCGCGGTCTTAACCTTGAAGTAAAACCGGGCGAAGTCCATGCCATTATGGGGCCGAACGGCTCAGGCAAAAGTACGCTCTCTGCAACGCTGGCTGGCCGGGAAGATTATGAAATCACCGGCGGTTCCGTCACGTTCAAAGGCAAAGATCTGCTGGAGCTGGACCCGGAAGAGCGCGCAGGCGAAGGCATCTTCATGGCGTTTCAGTACCCGGTTGAGATCCCAGGCGTCAGCAACCAGTTCTTTCTGCAAACGGCCGTAAACGCGGTGCGCAAATATCGCGGTAATGAAGAGCTGGACCGCTTTGATTTCCAGGACTTTATCGAAGATAAAATCCATCTGCTGAAAATGCCGGAAGATCTGCTGACCCGTTCGGTCAATGTTGGCTTCTCTGGCGGTGAGAAGAAGCGCAATGACATTCTGCAGATGGCGGCGCTGGAGCCGGAACTCTGTATTCTTGATGAAACCGACTCTGGTCTCGATATCGATGCGCTGAAAATCGTAGCGGAAGGTGTCAACAGCCTGCGCGACGACAAGCGCGCCTTTATCATTGTCACCCACTACCAGCGTATTCTGGACTATATCAAGCCAGACTTCGTGCACGTGCTGTACAAAGGTAAGATCGTCAAATCTGGCGACTTTACCCTGGTGAAACAGCTGGAGGAGCAAGGCTATGGCTGGCTTACCGACGAAGAGTGATAACGCGCTGCAACAGTGGCACCACCTGTTTGAATCCCGCGGCGAGTCGCGCTCACTGCAGGCGCAGCAGCACTGGCAACAGCTGATGCGCGTCGGCCTGCCGACGCGCAAGCATGAGAACTGGAAATACACCTCGCTGGAGGGCCTGCTTGCTCACCAGTTTGCGCTGCCGCAGGCACAGACGCTGGATCAGGCACAGGCTGACGCGCTTGCGCTGCCGCTTGACGCTGTTCGTCTGGTGTTTGTTGACGGCCAGTTTCAGCCTTCGCTGAGCACGGCAGAGACGGATCTGTTTGAGGTGCAGCACAGCCGCGCCGCTGAGCGTCGTCCGCTGCCCGCCCCCGTTCAGCCTGAAGTATTTCTGCACCTGACCGAAAGTCTGGCGGAAGAGGTCACTTCTGTTCGCCTGGCGCGTGGCAAAGTGGCAGCCCGTCCGCTTTATCTGCTGCATATCACCAGTGGACAGGCTGAGGCGCTCAATACCGTGCATCACCGTCACCACTTTGAGCTGGAAGAGAGCGCGCAGGCGCAGGTTATCGAGCACTATGTGACGCTGAACGGTACGCAGCATTTTACCGGCGCACGCTTCACTTTTGCGGTGGGTGACAATGCACAGCTGACACACGTCAAGCTGGCGTTTGAAGAGAGCAGCAGTTACCACTTCGCGCATAACGATATTGTTATTGGTCGCGATGCGCAGGTGAGCAGCACCAGCTTCCTGCTGGGTGCAGGTCTTTCACGTCATAACACCAGCGTGCAGCTTAACGGCGAAAATACCCAGCTGTCGCTAAACAGCCTGGTGCTGCCGATGAATGCAGAGGTAGCGGATACCCGCAGCTATCTGGAGCATAATAAAGGCTACTGCCTGAGCCGCCAGCTGCACAAAACCATTTCGCGCGATAAAGGCCGCGCGGTGTTTAACGGCCACATCAAAGTGGCACAGCACGCCCTGAAAACCGACGGGCAGATGACTAACAACAACCTGTTGCTGGGTCGTCTGGCTGAAGTGGATACCAAGCCGCAGCTGGAAATCTATGCTGACGACGTGAAGTGTAGCCACGGTGCAACCATCGGCCGCATTGATGATGAGCAGATGTTCTACCTGCGCTCGCGCGGTATTGCAGAAGAGGCTGCCCAGCAGATGATTATTCACGCATTTGCGGCCGAGCTGACCGAAGCGCTGGATGATGAGACGCTGCGTCAGGCGGTCCTGCATCGCATCGCGGCGCGTTTCCCTGGAGAGACCTCATGATGAACTTCGATCTCGAACGTATCAGGGCTGATTTTCCCATCCTGACGCGTGAGGTCAACGGTCATCCGCTGGCCTATCTTGACAGCGCGGCCAGCGCTCAACGTCCGCTGGCGGTGATCAACGCCGAAAGCCATTTTTACCAGCACGGCTATGCGGCCGTGCATCGCGGTATTCACAGCCTGAGTGCGCAGGCCACCAGCGATATGGAAAACGTCCGCCTGCAGGCGGCGCGTTTCCTTAATGCCTCTTCGCCGGAAGAGATTGTGTTCGTCAAAGGCACCACCGAGGGGATTAACCTGGTGGCAAACAGCTGGGGTGCAAGCCAGCTGACGGCTGGCGATAACCTGATCGTTACCGAGATGGAGCACCACGCAAATATCGTGCCGTGGCAAATGGTTGCCCAGCGCACCGGCGCGGAAATCCGCGTGCTGCCGCTGAACGATAACGGTGAGCTGGCGGTGGAGGCACTCGCGGGTCTGATCGACAGCCGCACGCGCCTGCTGGCAGTGACGCACGTGTCAAACGTGCTCGGAACCGTTAACCCGGTTCGTGCGCTGGTCGCGCAGGCAAAAGCGGCTGGCCTAGTCACCCTGGTGGATGGCGCACAGGCGGTTATGCACGGTAAGGTCGACGTACAGGATATTGACTGCGACTTTTATGTCTTCTCGAGCCATAAACTGTACGGTCCTAATGGCGTAGGCATTCTCTATGGGCGCAAAGCGCTGCTCGACGAGATGCCGCCCTGGGAAGGCGGCGGTTCGATGATCGATCAGGTTGTGCTGCCCACTGGCACCACCTGGAATAAAGCACCCTGGCGTTTTGAAGCGGGCACGCCTAATACCGGGGGTATCATCGGCTTTGGTGCGGCGTTACGCTACGTGGAAGAGCTGGGTCTTGATGTCATTCAGCAGCGCGAACAGCTGCTGATGCGCTACGCCCTCGATAAACTCGCCTCGGTGCCGGATATCATCATTTATGGCCCGCAGGATCGTGCAGGCGTAATTGCATTTAACCTGGGCAAGCACCACGCCTATGACGTGGGTAGCTTCCTCGATCAATACGGTATCGCCATTCGCACGGGTCACCATTGCGCTATGCCGCTGATGCGTCATTTCGCCGTGCCTGCCATGTGCCGCGCCTCCTTTGCGTTTTATAACAGTGAAGAAGAGGTTGATCGTCTGGCGGCAGGTTTGACCCGTATTCATCGTCTGCTGGGCGGTTAAGTAGAGTTCAGGAGTCCGTCATGGCAAATTTGCCAGAGAAAGAAAAGCTGGTGCGCAACTTCAACCGTTGCGCC
Organism: Pantoea sp. KPR_PJ; assembly: GCF_041386365.1. Classification (NCBI taxonomy): domain Bacteria; kingdom Pseudomonadati; phylum Pseudomonadota; class Gammaproteobacteria; order Enterobacterales; family Erwiniaceae; genus Pantoea; species Pantoea sp. KPR_PJ. The sequence continues at coordinate 930,872 of NZ_JABMIK010000001.1, forward strand.
AACTGGGAAGAGAAGTATCTTTACATCATTGAGCTGGGTGCCAAACTTCCGGAATCTTCTGAAAGCCTGCATCAGCCAGAGAATGTGATCTCTGGCTGCCAGAGTCAGGTCTGGATCAAGATGACGCCGCAGAGCGATGGCACCATCGCGCTTGAGGGCGACAGTGATGCCGCCATTGTTAAGGGACTGATTGCAGTAGTGTTTAGCCTCTATCAGAATCTGACAGCGTCTGACATTGTGGCGCTGGATGTGCGCCACTGGTTTGAAGAGCTGGCCCTGACCCAGCATCTGACCCCCTCCCGGTCGCAAGGCCTTGAGGCGATGATTCGGTCAATTCGCCATAACGCTCAAAATCTCCTCTGAGTTAAACTTACAGACGCCAACAGGCGTCTGTTTTTTTATCTGAAAGAGAAGATTGCATGAAATCAGCTTTGCGTTTCGCCGGTGTGCTGCTGCTAAGCGTTGGACTTGCCGCACCCGCTTTTGCCACCGAATATCCGCTTCCTCCTGCCGACAGCCGTCTTATCGGCGAAAACCAGTTAACCATCGTTCCTGATGATAAACGCCCGCTGGAAGCCATTGCAGCGAAATATCAGACTGGCCTGCTGAGCATGCTGGAAGCGAACCCGGGCACCGATCCCTGGCTACCGAAAGCCGGTACGCAACTGGTTGTACCCCAGCAGATGCTGCTGCCGGATACGCCGCGTGAAGGGATTGTGGTAAACCTTGCCGAACTGCGTCTCTATTACTATCCCAAGGGCGAAGATAGCGTCATTGTTTACCCCATCGGTATTGGCCAGCTCGGCGCTGCCACGCCAGTGATGGTAACCAGCATCAGCCAGAAAATCCCGAATCCCACCTGGACACCAACGCCGAATATCCGCAAGCGCTATGCCAAAGAGGGCGTTACCTTACCTGCGGTAGTGCCTGCCGGTCCGGAAAACCCCATGGGACTGTTCGCGCTGCGTCTGGCACGCGGCAGCGGCAATTATTTGATCCACGGCACCAACGCCGATTTTGGTATAGGAATGCGCGTCAGCTCGGGCTGCATTCGTCTGCGTCCGCACGACATCGAAGCGCTGTTTAACAGCGTGCCGAAAGGTACGCGCGTGCAGGTAATTAATCAGCCAGTTAAGTACGCCGTGGAGCCGGATGGCAAGCGCTACATCGAAGTTCATCAGCCACTGTCGCGCAGTGATAAAGACGACCCGCAGACCATGCCGCTGGCGCTCACGCCTGCACTGAAGAAATTTATCAAGAGTCCAGAGAGCGACAGTGTGCTGATCAAGGCTGCGCTGACGCGTCGTTCAGGTATGCCGGTACTGGTATCAAGTGGCGAGCCAGTTGAGGGGCAGAGCCCAGCGGCAGAAGTGGCGGAGCAGGCTCAGCAATCGCAGCTTAACCCTGTTAGTCAGCCGGAGTAGGCCGACGCAACAACATAAAATCAACGCAAAAAAAATGGCACCACAAGGGTGCCATTTTTCAAACCAGAACTCTTACTTACGGTAAGAGTGAGCCTGGTTGTCCAGACGCTGGTTAGCACGAGCTGCGTCATCTTTAGCAGCCTGCACGTCAGAACGGATTGCGTTCACGTCGTTGCTCAGCTGGTCAACTTTCGCGTTCAGAGTCTGAACGTCTGAAGACAGCTGGTCAATTTTAGCGTTGCTTGAGCAGCCAGCCAGCAGAGTTGAACCCAGGATTACCGCGCCCAGTACCAGTTTAGTACGATTCATTATTTATACCCTCTAGATTGAGTTAATCTCCATGTAGCGTTACAAGTATTACACAAAGCTTTTTAAGTTGAGAATAAATTTTTGATGAGAACATGCTTAAACTTGATCGTTCGCTCAAAGAATCAGCGCTCAACCGAATATGATAAAAATATTTAGCGAAAACAGAGAGATTTAATCGGATTAACCTTAATTACGGAGGATTTTGAATAGTTATTTTCGATTGGAAATTTCCTGGTTTTGTATTAGCGATGGAATAAAAAAAGCGCCTTTAAAGGCGCTTTTAAATAAAAGGTCGTCGTTATTAAATAACGTGAACTGAAGCCGTATTTGTGGTACCGCTTGGTACTAATGCACCGGAAACCATCACGACCACGTCGCCTTTTTGCGCGTAGCCGCTTTGCAGCGCCATCTCTTTACCAATACGGTAAAAATCATCAGTAGAGGCGATTTCATTTACCAGACGTGTTTCGATGCCTTTGCTCAGGATCAGCTGGCGCGCCGTCGTCTCATTAGTGGTCAGGGCAAGGATGGTCGCGTCAGGGAAATATTTGCGAACGGACTTGGCTGACTTACCGCCTTCAGTGGCCACGACAATCAGCGGTGCCTCCAGTTTTTCAGCGGTTTCAACTGCGCCACGGCACACAGCTTCGGTGATGCGCAGCTTGCGTGAATCTTCAAGTGAATCAATACGCGACTTCATTACGCGATCGGTACGTTCACAAATGGTCGCCATGATGGTCACCGCTTCCAGCGGATATTTACCCTTGGCGCTTTCGCCAGAAAGCATCACGGCATCGGTTCCGTCGAGGATGGCGTTAGCCACGTCACCCGCTTCAGCGCGGGTAGGGCGCGGGTTTTTGATCATTGAGTCAAGCATCTGGGTCGCGGTGATAACGACCTTGCGCGCCTTGTTACACTTCTTGATCATCATCTTCTGCGCGAAGATCACTTCTTCAACCGGGATCTCAACGCCAAGGTCGCCACGCGCTACCATGATGCCGTCTGATGCATCAAGGATTTCGTCAAAGTTGTTCAGGCCTTCCTGGTTCTCAATTTTCGAGATGATCTGAATGTTTTCGCCGCCGTGGGCTTTCAGATGCTCGCGAATCTCCAGCACGTCGGAACGTTTGCGAATAAAGGACGCCGCAACGAAGTCAACGCCTTGTTCACAGCCAAAAATCAGATCGCGTTTGTCTTTTTCCGCCAGCGCAGGCAGCTGGATCGAAACGCCCGGCAGGTTGACGCCTTTGTTTTCGCCAAGGTCGCCGTTATTCAGCACGGTGCAGACTACGGTATTTTCGGTCACTTCAGTGACTTCCATACCCAGCAGGCCGTCATCAACCAGTACGGTATTGCCGATTTTCAGATCTTCAGTAAAACCCGGGTAGGTGACCGCTACGCGCTCGCTGTTACCAATCACGCTCTGGTCAGTGGTGAAAGTAAACGTCTGACCCGCCTTCAGTGAAACGTCATTACCGCCTTCCAGTTTCATGGTGCGGATTTCTGGTCCTTTAGTATCGAGCAGGATCGCTGCCTGATGGCCGGTTTTCTGCATGACTGCACGCATGTTAGCGATGCGCTGACCGTGCTCTGCATAGTCACCGTGTGAGAAGTTAAGGCGCATAACGTTCATGCCGGCTTCAAGCAGCTGAGTCAGCATCTCTTCAGATTCGGTTTTTGGACCGATAGTACAAACGATCTTGGTCTTTTTCATGACGGGTTATCTGTAAGTTGTGATGGATGATAAAGGTTGAGATTCGATGGCGATGCATCGAAATGAAAATTCTGATTGATATCGAAACGGACGGTACAGAGTAAGGATAGGTGACGGAGGCTGAGCGTGCAGGGAAGTTGTGCGGTTACGTCTGGAAACCGACAATCGCGTGTTGCGCAAAGAGTTTGAGTTATCGCCATAAGCACGCAGCGCTGAAACCTTTCAAGTGAAACAACGGGGCACAGTATAATCGCTAAGTATGCGAAAACCAATTAAAAAGCACCGAAGGAGGCGACAGAGATCAATAAAAGGTGAGGTTGCGCAAGGAGGAATAAACAAGAAAGTGGTGCGCTCTAATGGACTCGAACCATCGACCCCCACCATGTCAAGGTGGTGCTCTAACCAACTGAGCTAAGAGCGCATTGAAAAAATGGTGCGTCCGAGTGGACTCGAACCACCGACCCCCACCATGTCAAGGTGGTGCTCTAACCAACTGAGCTACGGACGCACTTGGTGCGCTCTAATGGACTCGAACCATCGACCCCCACCATGTCAAGGTGGTGCTCTAACCAACTGAGCTAAGAGCGCAACACGCTGTCAGGGCGACAGCGGGGACGAATATTAACGACAGGTTGCAGTGCTGGCAAGGGGAAAAACGCTTTTTTCATCCTGACTGACCAGCAACTGTGCTATGCGTCGTTTTTTTAGGCGTAACGGGCCTTTTCTGGCCCGTTCAGAGACTTAGCGCGCTGCACGCGTCAGGATCACCTGTGCTGGAAGCTGTTGCAGACGACGAATGCGCCACAGCATCATTATGGCCGCCGACGTCAGGCCGATGATAAAGCCGCACCAGAAACCGGCGGGTCCCATACGCGGTACAATCCAGTCGGTCATGGCCAACATATAGCCGCTGGGCAACCCGAGGATCCAGTAGGCAATAAAAGTAATAAAGAAAATAGAGCGCGTATCTTTATAGCCGCGCAGAATGCCACTGCCGATCACCTGGATAGAATCAGAGAACTGATAGATAGCCGCCAGCAGCATCAACTGCGCCGCCAGCGCTACCACTTCCGGATTGTCGTTGTAGAGCAGGGCGATCTGATGACGGAAGGTGACGGTCAGTAACGCCGTGATGGCGACCATACAGACCCCCACGCCCTGCGCAGTCCAGGCCGCCACCCGCGCCTGCTCCGCCGAGCCCTGTCCCAGCCGATAGCCCACGCGAATGGTTGTGGCGACGCCTAGCGACAGCGGCAAAACAAACATCAGCGAGCTGAAGTTTAAGGCAATCTGATGACCGGCCACATCGACAATGCCCAGCGGTGAGACCATTAGCGCCACAACAGCGAACAGCGTCACCTCAAAAAACAGCGCCAGCGCCACCGGCAGGCCAAGTGAAAACAGCCTTTGCAGCACGGTACGCGACGGGGGCGACCAGCGCTTGTTCATACGGATATCGCGCATGCTGCCCATACGACGCACCCAAAGGCGCATTACCAGGAACATCACCCAGTAGACGGAGCCGGTCGCCACGCCACAGCCTACGCCTCCCAGCGCCGGCATACCCAAATGGCCGTAAATGAAAATCCAGTTAAGCGGAATATTGACCAGCAAACCAATAAACCCCATCACCATGCCGGGTTTGGTTTTTGACAGGCCTTCGCACTGATTGCGCATCACCTGAAAGAACAAATAGCCGGGCGCGCCCCACAGCAGTGCATGCAGGTAGCCTTCGGCCTTTAATGCCAGCTGTTCATCGATATCGTGCATAGCGCGAATGACGTAACCGGCATTCCACAGCACCACCATAATCAGAATAGCGACGAAAAAAGCCAGCCAGTATGCCTGCCTGACCTGTTCAGCAATACGTTCGCGGCGGCCGGAGCCGTTAAGTTGCGCAACGGTGGGCGTCAATGCCAGCAGAAGACCATGACCGAAAAGAATGGCCGGAAGCCAGATAGAGGTGCCGACTGCAACGGCGGCCATATCCGTGGCGCTTACCGCGCCGGCCATAATGGTATCTACAAATCCCATTGCAGTCTGCGCCACCTGAGCAAGGATGACCGGAATCGCAAGGGCAAGCAATTGACGCGCTTCTGTTAAATACTTCTGCACGTTAACACCTGTCAAAAAAGAGAAAGGGGAAAGAACCCGAAGAAATGCGCGGATAGTGTAGCGGGATTAACGGGATTCACCAAGTTTTGTCATGCTGTGCGTTATATTCCCAACCGGAGAGAGGCGCAACGCGGAAATAAAATCTGCACGCTAAGCTGTGATAAGCTAGAGCAAATTTCGCAGAGGCCAAAACTATGTTTACCGGAATTGTGCAGGGCACCGCAAAGATTGTGTCCATAGAAGAAAAAGAACTGTTTCGCACCCACGTGGCCGAGCTGCCGGAAGAGCTGTTGCCGGGGCTGGCGCTGGGGGCATCAGTGGCCCACAACGGCTGTTGTTTGACCGTCACAGCGATTGAGGGGAACCGCGTCAGTTTCGATCTGATTAAAGAAACGCTGCGCGTAACTAATTTAGGCGATCTGCAGCAGGGCGACGTGGTCAATATTGAGCGCGCAGCCAAATTCAGTGATGAGATTGGTGGACATCTGATGTCTGGCCATATTATGACCACTGCGGAAATCTGCAAAATTATCCAGTCAGAAAACAACCGCGAAGTCTGGTTTAAAATTCAGGATCCGGCGCAGATGAAATATATTCTGCACAAAGGTTTTGTGGGCATCGACGGCATAAGTCTGACCGTTGGCGACGTAACAAAAAGCAAATTTTGCGTCTATCTGATTCCGGAAACGCTGGAGCGCACCACCCTCGGGGCAAAAAAACTGGGCCACCGCGTTAATATCGAGATCGATCCGCATACGCAGGCGATTGTCGATACCGTTGAGCGAGTGCTGGCTCAACGCGAAGCGGCCGCCGCTGTGGCGCTCAGCAACGACGCTGAATAATCCAGGTAAAGGCGCCTTACGCGCCTTTATCTTCTCAGCGATTTAGCGCGCAACGCGCAGACCGCCTTCGACACCTCGACTGAACACCACCTGCCACAGTTGAATATCGCGCGCGCGAAAAGCGCCAGCACAGGCGTTCAGGTAATAGCTAAACATCCGTTTAAAACGCTCCCCATATTTCTCCGTCAGCTGCGGCCACGCCTGGATAAAGCGTTCATACCAGGCCATAAGCGTGGTGTCATAGTCCGCACCAAAATTATGCCAGTCTTCCAGAATAAAGTGGGGTTCACTGGCATCAGCAATATGGCGTACCGAAGGCAGGCAGCCGTTAGGGAAAATATATTTATCGATCCAGGGATCCACGTTCATGTCGGTGCGGATAGCGCCAATGGTATGCAGTAAGAATAACCCTTCTGGTTTCAGATTGCGGTCCACCACGTCAAAGTAGGTGGCATAGTTTTTGGGGCCAACGTGTTCGAACATGCCCACGGAGACGATGCGGTCGAACTGCTGGTCAAGATCGCGGTAATCCTGAAGCAGAATAGTAACATTGAGTCCTTCACAGCGCTGCTGTGCCAGCTTCTGCTGCTCGGCCGAAATGGTCACGCCGTGCACGATGGCACCGTAGTGGCGTGCGGCGTAAGCGGCAAGGCCGCCCCAGCCACAGCCAATATCAAGCAGGGTCATGCCAGGTTCAAGCTGTAGTTTGCGGCAGATCATATCCAGCTTTGCTTCCTGCGCCTGCTCCAGTGTCTCCGCCTCTTTCCAGTAGGCGCAGGAGTACTGCATATAGGGATCAAGCATTAGCGTGAACAGATCGTTACCCAGGTCGTAATGCTCTTTTCCCACTATCCAGGCGCGTTTCTTTGATTGCAGATTGGTAAGGCGTGCCGCAGCAACGCGCAGCGTGTCCTTGAAGTGATGGGGTAACTGCTGATCCAGCTTGTGCTTCAGCACACGGTGGAAAAACATATCAAGCCGCTCACACTCCCACCAGCCATCCATATAAGATTCGCCAAGACCCAGTGAGCCTTCCTGAATCACGCGCTTAAAAAAGTCTGGATGTTTAACCTGCAGATCCCAGGGGCGGCTGCCGTTGATTTCGATGTCCGCTTTTTCCAGCATCTCGTGGATAATGCGATACCAGTGGTTTTCTTCAAGGCTCATTTCTTCTATACACGATGAACTCATAGCTTCTCCATCACCTGTCCGCTTGAACCTGAGAAAAAGAATAGCCAATTTCCCAGGCGTTGTGAGAAAAGTCACGGATCGCTCCGTGCGCCTGATATCCGACGTTTTACAGAGGATTGAATCTGAAAATCTTTGTCTGGCACAGCGGGGACGCGCGCAGACACCATCCGGGCGACAGAGCTCGCCTAAGCGTGAAACTATTATCTTATTGATATATTGCAGAATTGTTAACCTGACTGAGTATATGCTCAACCAGGTCAACGTTCAACGACTTATTGTTAGGCGGCTAACTATAAAAGTTGCCTTAGTGATTATCCTGGCAGGGAGTGGTTGTGCGGACAACATCTGTTTGTGCGCTGGCGCGTCGCTGCCAGATGTAGCCAATGACTGCCAGGACAATCGTGATCACCATAACCAGCGTAGTCATCAGTAGCGGCAGTTGTAAACCTGCGGAAACGGCGAGGCTGGCGATAAAACACAGGCCAAGCTGCAGCGTATTTTGCAGCGCGGCGGCTTTACCCGTTGCGTGCGGAAAGGGTAGCAGCGCACTGGAAACCACGATGGGATAGATAGCACCGTTAGCCAGTGCCATGCCGCAGAACGGCAGCAGCAGAGCGACCAGAGGATGGCTATCCATCAGCGCCACGGCAAACAGCGTTCCGACGCTCAGGCTATAGAGCGTCAGCAGCCACGGCAGTAGCCGCGTGCCCGCAAAGTGGCTGAGCAGGGCACGGCAGCCAAATCCACCCAGTAAAAACGCGATGGTCTGTGGAATGTAGCTCAGGCCGATATCCGCTGGCGTCAGACCAGCGTCGGCAAGAATAAAGGGTGAGCCCGTCAGCCAGGCGAAGAAGCTGGCGGAGCAGGCGGCATAGATCAGCACGTTGCCCCGATAGATGCCGGAGCGCATCAGCGTGAGAAAACCGGGCTGATCGGCGGCTTCTTTCACTGTCGGGCGACGAGCAGGTAAACGCAGCGTAACCAGCATCAACACGACGCCAGTCAGCGTCAGCACCAGGAAAATGGAACGCCAGTGAAAATGGCTGATTAAATAGGCACCGAGCAGCGGTGCCAGCGCCGGCGACAGCGCAACCAGCGGCATAATCGTGGCAAAGACTTTATTGGCGCGCGCCTGGGGGTAGCGGTCAACCACCAGTGCCTGCCAGCTGACTGCTGCTGAGCAAACGCCTGTTGCCTGAATAAAGCGCAGCACCAGCATCAGCGCCACATTCTCCACCCAGAGCATGCCGGCGCAGCCAAGCGCAAACAGCCCCAGGCCCATCAGCAGCACGGGTTTACGGCCAATACGGTCGGAAAGCGGTCCCCAGAACAGCTGGCCGAGAGCAAATCCCGCGAGAAACAGACTCATACTGGCGCTGATGACGCCTGGCGAAGTGGCAAAGCTCACCTGCATTGCGCCGAAGGCGGGCAGGTACATATCCGTTGCCAGGAAACCCAGCATGCTGAGCAGGGCAAGGTAAGGCATGAATCCTTTTGAAGACAGCATGGTTCGACTCATTCTCATTATTAGTCAGGCAGATTAAACGCGGCAAAGTGTAAAAGGGTGCACCTCAGGCTGTGAAACGGTAAAATTTGCAGAGTGCTGTGAAAAAATTTGAAAGGAAAGTCGATGTGGTCTGAATATGCCCTTGAGGTAGTTGATGCCGTAGCACGTACCGGCAGCTTTAGCGCCGCGGCGCAGGAGCTGCACCGTGTGCCGTCTGCCGTCAGCTATACGGTGCGGCAGCTGGAAACCTGGCTGGCAGTGGCGCTGTTTGAACGTCAGCATCGCGAGGTCACCCTGACCGCGGCCGGCGAACATTTTGTTCGTGAAGGACGGGACGTTATCAAAAAAATGCTCGCTACCCGCAGGCAGTGTCAACAGCTGGCAAACGGCTGGCGCGGACAGCTCAGCATTGCAGTTGACCGGATTGTGAAACTGCCGCGCAGCCGTCAACTGGTGACCGATTTCTATCGACACTTCCCCGATATGGAGTTGCATATCAGCTATGAGGTCTTTAACGGCGTCTGGGACGCGCTGGCCGACGGGCGGGTAGACGTCGCTATTGGCGCAACCCAGGCCATACCGGTTGGCGGTCGCTTTGCCTTTCGCGATATGGGGGCGCTGAACTGGCGCTGCGTGGTTGCGCGTCACCATCCGCTGACACAGCAGTCCCGGCTGGATGATGATGTGCTGCGCGCCTGGCCATCGCTGGTGCTGGAGGATACCTCACGCGCGCTGCCGCGCCGTATGACCTGGACGCTGGATAACCAGCGGCGCCTGGTAGTGCCTGACTGGCAGGCGGGGCTGGTTTGCGTGCTGGATGGGCTATGCGTAGCGATGATGCCGGGGCACCTTGCACGTCCTCTGCTGGACAGGGGTGAACTGGCAGAGCTCACGCTGCCGGTCACTTTTCCCGATAGCCATTGCTGCGTGAGCTGGTCAGAAGAGCGGGCATCACCCGCGCTCAGCTGGCTACTGAGCTATCTGGGCGATGCGCAAACGCTAAATCAGGAGTGGTTAAGCGAAGATTAACGGCGATAGTCGCGGAACGGACCGTCAGCTACAGAGCGACGTTCAATCAGCGCCGGATGCACTTCGATGGTCTGTGACTCTTCACGTTTACTGGTAATACGGTCCAGCAACATCTCCAGCGCCTTCTCACCGAGCTGGGCTTTGGGCTGGTGTACCGTGGTCAGGGCGGGCGTGAAGTAGCGTGCGTTACGTACGTTGTCATAACCGATCACCGAAATGTCCTGCGGCACGCGCAGCCCCATCTCATCGGCCGCGCAGATCGCACCCATCGCCATAATATCGCCTCCGCAGAATATTGCTGTCGGACGCTGTTTCTGCTGCAGGATCTGCTGCATCGCCTGGTAGCCCGATTCAGGCTCAAAGTCGCCCTGCACGATCCATTCAGAACGCACGGCGATGCCAGCCTCCTCCAGTGCTTTGAGAAAACCGGCGTGGCGACCGCCGCCGGTATTGCGCTCCAGCTGGCCGGGGATAGCGCCGATATCGCGATGGCCGCGCTCGATCAAATAGCGACCTGCCAGATAGCCACCCTGGAAAGCATTATCCAGTACGGTATCGGTAAAATCACCGCGCGATTCGCCCCAGTCCATCACGACCATGGGGATGTTGCGGTTCTCTTCCAGCATTTTTAGCAGGTCTTCCGGATATTCAGAGCACATCACCAGCAGGCCATCAACACGTTTTTGCGCCATCATCGACAGGTAGGCGCGCTGCTTTTGTAAATCGTTATGCGCATTGCCGAGGATAAGGGTATAGCCACGTTCAAAGCAGTGGTGCTCAACCGCTTCAATGATCTCAGCAAAATAGGGCGCCTCGCTTGAGGTTGCCAGCAGACCCAGCGTTTTGGTGTGGTTGACTTTCAGGCTGCGCGCTACGGCGCTGGGCGAATAGTGCAGTTCCTGAATTGCCTGCCAGACGGCATTGCGCGTCTCTTCCGCAACAAAACGCGTTTTGTTAATTACGTGAGAAACGGTCGTCGTTGAGACACCGGCGCGCTTTGCGACATCTTTGATTGTTGCCATTAAAAAGAAACTCCAGAACCTGTCAGTAAGCTACTGATAAGCATAATGTTAAACGTTTGCGTCCGCTAAGGTTATTTTCTGTTAATTTGCTGCATTTCTTGACGGAAAAGTCATTACCTGGCAGGAAAAAAACAGGGGCTGTTGCGTGCGGACTAAACTGCGGTTGCGCCAGTTGCGCAACAAAGGCGGGGATTCTAGCAAGGCTTGCGAGATAACACGAGATTTTTACCGCCAGCTATGGGAAAATTGCGCAAGACCATAATAACTGTGTGGGTAAGGAGGGGGGAAATGAGTACCGATTTAAAACTGGCATTGATGACCACTGGTGCGGCGCTGCTGATGATTGTGACGTTCAGCCTCACCGCCATCCTGCATTAAAGTGGCACAAAAAAAACCGGGATATCCCGGTTTTTTTATCTCAGCGTATGGTCTTTGGCGTCATCATGCGGCGTGCGCCGATATAATGGCGCTGCCAGTAATCCTCTGAAAGCGCGCTGATTTGAATATCTTTTCCAGTGCGCGGCGACTGAATAAATTTACCGTTGCCGAGATAGACGCCTACATGATCGGCGGTGCCGCGTCCGTTAATGCGGAAAAAGACCAGATCGCCTTTCTCCAGCGATTCGCGCTTGATCGGTGAGGCGTCGCGCAGATGGTACATCTCATTGGCGGTGCGCGGAATTCTGAATTTCACCAGATCTTTATAGGCATACCAGACCAGGCCGCTACAGTCGAAACCAGTGTGCGGTGAGCTGCCACCCCATTGATAGGGTTTACCCAGCTGCCCCATCAGTTTGGTCATCGCCGTTTCACGCGCCTTCTGGTAACGCAGGCGGTGAGACTTGCTCATTTTGATGGTAGTGCCGTCGTCCGCTTCCACTTTCTGCACGTTTGCAGCGCGGGTAGTTTTGATGCTGCTCAGTGTGCGCTGATGACCATAGCGTTTACGGGAGGAAGATGACGATTTTTTGGGTTTACTGGCGGAGTGAGAAAGTGACGCGGTTTCGATTTTCTGCTGCTTTTTGACTTTTGATTTTTGTGAAGCAGGCAGGCGAGACTTCTTCGCGCTGGTTTTTACCGGCCGACGCTTGCGCCGCTCATCTTCGCGCGCACTCTTTTTCTCCGCTTTATGCAGACTGGCATTAACCGGCGTTTGCGGCGAAGCCGAAGCGACGTTAAGAAACAGTTGGGCAAAAGCTAAAATGAAAAGCGTAATCAGTAAACGCATAGTCCGGTTACAGGGTTAGCGGTTACGACAACTGGCCGTAACGAGGTTAGAAAAATCTGATCAAGGATCAGCGCCGGGGCCATTCTAAGCCAGGTTTTTTTCAAAAGTTAAGCCATTTTTCCATTAAACTGTTACAGGGTAGAAGTTGCATTCAAAATAAGCAATTTCAGTAGTTTATAACAGCAGAGTTATTACCAGTTATGAACAGCTCAGGTTTTGATTATCGTCAGAAAAGGTCAAAACTTTACGAAACGATTTAACAAACATGGCGTTTTTGCCCGGCAAGCCAGAAATTGTCGTTTTCAGGGGCGGGGCGAAGTCGCTACAATAAACAAACACGAAGTAGGGAATTAAGGAAGGCAATTATGAGTACTGTAGAAAAAATTCAGCGCCAGATCGCAGAAAACCCGGTCCTGCTGTACATGAAAGGTTCCCCGAAGCTGCCAAGCTGCGGCTTCTCTGCGCAGGCGGTACAGGCGCTTTCGGCCTGTGGTGAGCGTTTTGCTTACGTGGATATTCTGCAGAACCCTGATATTCGCGCCGAGCTGCCGAAATACGCCAACTGGCCGACTTTCCCGCAGCTGTGGGTAGACGGTGAACTGGTCGGCGGCTGTGACATTATTGTTGAGATGTTCCAGCGTGGTGAGCTGCAGTCGCTGATCAAAGAGACGGCAGAGAAGCATAAAGAAGCAGAATAAACAAAAAGGCCGACTCAGTCGGCCTTTTTTGTCTTCAGGCTGATGCGGCCTCGCTCTCGTCATCCGCATCCACCGCCGGCAGCGGCCAGCCGCCCAGACGCTTCCAGCGATTAACCAGTTCGCAAAACAGCGTCGCCGTCTGTTCGGTATCGTAGAGCGCAGAGTGCGCCTGCGTACTGTCAAAATCCATACCCGCTGCTTTACAGGCTTTTGCCAGTACCGTTTGTCCCAGCACCAGCCCGCTGAGCGCCGCTGTATCAAAGGTCGCGAAAGGATGGAAAGGGTTACGCTTCAGTCCTGCGCGCCCGGCTGCCGCCATCATAAAATTCAGATCAAAGGTTGCGTTGTGCGCCACCATGATGGCGCGGTTACAGCTATGATCTTTGATGCCCTTGCGCACCATTTTGAATATGGCGTGCAGCGCCTCATATTCACTGACCGCGCCGCGTAGCGGGTTGCCGGGATCGATGCCGGTGAACGCCAGCGCTTCCGGATGCAGCAGGGCACCTTCAAAAGGGGCGACGTTAAAGTGCAGCGTCTGGTCGCGATGCAGCCAACCGTCTTCATCCATTTTCAGCGTGGTTGCGGCAATCTCCAGCAACGCATCGGTTTGCGCGTTGAAGCCTGCGGTTTCAACATCGATCACCACAGGATAAAAACCTCGGAAACGTTGATTTAGCGCGTTCAGGGAGTTTGTTTCAGACATCAGCATCTCATTGCAGAAAATAGGCAGCGCGCATTATGGCAAAAAAAAAGGGAGGGTGCAGCAGAAGGCAAAGCTTCAGCCTGCCGCAACGGGCAGACTGAAGCGGCAAACTCAGTTGCCCAGGCCGTGACCGGCATGTTTATTTTCGATCAGCTCAATTTTGTAGCCGTCGGGATCTTCAACAAAGGCGATAATTGTTGAGCCGCCTTTTACCGGGCCCGCTTCGCGCGTCACGTTACCACCCGCGTTACGGATGCGATCGCAGGTTGCTGCTACGTCATCCACGCCCAGCGCGATGTGGCCGTAAGCATTGCCCATATCGTAGCTGTCCACACCCCAGTTGTAGGTCAGCTCAATCACTGCGCCTTCGCTCTCTTCGGTATAGCCCACGAATGCCAGCGTGTATTTATACTCGGTATTTTCGCTCTGACGCAGCACGCGCATGCCCAGGACGCGAGTGTAAAAATCGATGGAGCGTTGCAGATCGCCAACGCGTAACATGGTGTGAAGTAAACGCATAACATCCTCTTTTATTGACGCGCCATCTCGCAATGACGCAAACGCTAAGTATAGCGATGAAAATAGCAAAACAGGGCGGCTGACGTAATTGCTGTTACGCCAGCACCCTGTTTAAAGCGTTGGGTAGTCGGTGTAGCCCTCTGCGCCACCGCCGTAAAAACTTTCCGGACGCTGCGGGTTGAGCGGGGCATCCTGCTGCAAACGCGCCACCAGATCGGGGTTAGCGATAAAGTCGCGACCGAAGGCCACCGCGTCAATCAGACCGCGTGTAATCAGATCGTCCGCTTTTTCCACGCTATAGGCCCCTGCGCCGATAATGACGCCCGGGAAGAGATCGCGCACTTTTTCACGGAAAGCGTCGCTGTAAGGCTTACCGCCCGCCCAGTCTGGTTCAGAAAGGTGCAGATAAGCGATATTGCGCTTAGCCAGCTCGCCGATATACCAGAGTGCGGCTTTCTCTTCTTCAGGACCATTGTCCAGATTCTGAAAGCTACCAATTGGCGAAATGCGAATGCCGATGCGGTCGGCAGACCAGTTGGCGATAGCGGCATCGACAACCTCCAGCGCAAAGCGGCCGCGTTTTTCAATGCTGCCGCCATATTCGTCGGTACGCTGGTTTGAATCGGGTGCGAGGAACTGGTGCATCAGATAACCGTGCGCCGAGTGCAGCTCCAGCAGGTCAAAATCGGCTTCGCGCGCGTTGGCAGCTGCCTGGCCGAAATCAGCCACAATCTGTTTGATCTCTGCGACAGAGAGTTCGCGCGGTGTAGAGGTTTCTTCACGGTAGACGCTGCCATCTTCAGCGCGCAGCGAGGTACGCGTACCGGCCGCGATAGCAGATGGCGCGACGGGCGCTTCTCCGCCCGGCTGTACATTGCGGTGCGAAATACGTCCGGTATGCCACAGCTGAACGGCGCTGTGACCGCCCGCTTCATGGATGCCTGCGTTAATGGCTTTCCAGGCAGCGATCTGCGGCTGAGTATGAAGACCGGGCGCACCGGCGTAGCCTTTTGCCTGAAAAGAAATCTGCGTTGCCTCGGTAATAATCAGGCCTGCACTGGCGCGCTGACGATAATATTCGCCCATCAGCGGCGTAGGGATGTCGCCAGGCTCAATACTGCGCAGGCGCGTCAGCGGTGCCATAAATACGCGGTTTGGTACGGTAATCGCACCCACTTTAAGCGGGCTAAACAGCTGTGTACTCGCCATAACAACTCCTGTAGTAGACCGGTCAACTAGCAAACGGTGTTTTTAAAATCAGTGGGGTTGTAGCCACTGTTCAATGGTGCTTAAAGCCAGGCGCAGTGGCAAAGGTTCGCGAGAAAGCTTGCTTTGCAGACTGGCGCCCAGCCATAAAATATAGATGAGATTTGCCATCTCCTGCGACGCAAAGGGCAGTGACAGCGTCTCGTGCTGCGCGGCGGCCTCCAGCGTTTGTGCATAGGTTGCAACAATGCGGCTGGCCCCGTGTTGCAACGCATCACGCATTGGCTCCGACAGATCGCATACCTCAGCAGACAGTTTCACCGCCAGACAGCCGACAATCAGCCCCTGCTCGCTGAACAGACGCTCCGCAGAGCGAAAGTGGGAAAGCAGCCGCTCGCGCGGGGTGCCTTCACCGTGCTGAAGCTGGGCAGTGACCTGCTGATGATGCTGGAGAAAATAGCGCTCCAGCAACGCCACGCCAAACGCCTCTTTCGAGCGAAAATAGTAGTAGAAGGAGCCTTTCGGCACCGCTGCCTGCGCCAGCAGTTCACTCAGGCCCATTCCGGTGAAACCCCGTTGTAAACAGAGCTGCTCGCCAGTAGCGAGCAGATGTTCACGGGTTTCATTGCGTTGCAGCGTCTTGTTCATGGCGCTTAAGGTAATAGACCGATCGGTCGAATGCAATCTTTACCCTGACTTTCGGCACGTTCTGATCATGTCGAGCGGCGGCTGGTATTCCCCGGTCTGCACGTCAAACATTCCCAGCAGCGTATGGAAAAGATTGTCCTGCGACACCGTTGCGTCTGGTGCCTGCTGACGTAAACAGGCTTCATCAATCCCGAAGGTTCTGGCATAGTCCGGCGACATCCACAGTAGCAGAGGGATGTGCGTTTGCTGCGAAGGCGCGAACAGATAGGGGGCGCCATGCAGATACATGCCGTGCTCGCCCAGCGATTCACCATGATCGGAGAGATAGATCAGCGCGACGTTAAACCGGCTGCTCAGCGCTTTCAGCTTATCAATGGTGCGACTGATCATATCGTCGCTGTAGAGCAGCGTGTTGTCGTAGGTATTCATCAGTGCCTGATGGTCGCAATCCTGAATCTGATTGCTGTCGCAGGTTGGCGTGAACTGGCGAAACTGTGGCGGATAGCGGCGATAGTAGGCAGGGCCGTGGCTGCCCATCTGGTGAAGCACGATAATGCCGTCATTGTTCAGGCTTTGCGTGTAGTTATCCAGCCGATGCAACAGCACATCATCCAGACAGGAGCCCTCTTTGCAGTAATCGCTTAATTTCCACTGCGTCATATCCGTATGCGGAACCCGATTGCAGGCCCCTTTACACCCACCATCGTTTTCGCGCCACAGCACGCTTATACCCGCATGAGCCAGAATATCCAGTACGCCATCCTGATGATGCGCCAGACTGGCATCGTAATGGGCGCGCGGCATAGCCGAAAACATGCAGGGCACAGAAACAGAGGTCTCTGTGCCGCAGGAGGTGGCCTGCGGATAGTAGATCACATTCTGTTTTTTGAGCTGGGGGTTAGTCTCACGCGCGTAGCCGCCCAGCGAAAAGTTCTCTGCGCGGGCAGTCTCGCCCACCACCAGCACCACCAGCGTTTTTTTCTGCTCAGCGGTTATCGCTGGCCCTTTATGCGCATCCTGGCCGATGTGCACCCAGGCCTGACTGCCTTTTAACCAGCGGTCGTCAATATAGTGACCCGTCCCGCTGATGATGTTGGCTGGCGTTACCATCTTGACCAGTCCTTTGTTATTACGGATGAGCGACGCGTAATCTTTATAAAAAAGGATCGCCATCAAAAGGATGACGCCAAGCGATATCGCCATAAAAAGTGCGCGATAAGCCAGATTCATCCACCAGCTTTCACGACGCCTGAATCGCACCGACGTCATAAGGAGGGTGGGAAGCAGGCCCATTACCCCCACCCAGATAATGGCGTTGCGACTGACCAGCGCAGTAGACTCTTGCAGATCGGTTTCAAACACGTTCTGCACCATGTTGGTGTCAATCACCGTACCGAAGGTGAACATGAAATAATTGGCTGCTGCGCTCGACAGAATGAGCACCGCCAGCAGCGGTTTGCGCAAGTAAGGCCAGGCGATCAGATTAAATATCAGCGTAAACGCAGCGGTCAGCACGATGGGAAGGCTGACCGCAAAGGCATAATCGTGCAGCGAGGTATAAGGAATTCGTTCCCAGGCACGGAACAAGAAAAGGCCGTTTAGCACCACAGCAAAGAAGAGCGAAACGAGAAAGTTAAAGGTGCTTTCGTGACAGCGTAACGTTTTGGTCAGCATGGTTTTCCACAGAAAAAGCAAAAAGTTGCCTGAGCAGCATAACGCTTAATGCTGAGGGTAACCTTAACACGGTCTAAACAATATAGTGGGACAGGGCGTTTGCAAAGGTATAAATCACATTTCGTGATTTCTGTTGCAGGCTACGCCGGGAAACGGGCGGCGACTAAGCTATCTTATAAACAGGCCTGCTTATCTGGAGTAGTTGTGGCTGAACAGCTTGAATTTTTCCCGGTGCCCAGCCCCTGTCGCGGAATCTGTCAGGTGGATGGGCGTGGCTACTGCATAGGCTGCCTGCGCAGCCGCGATGAGCGCTTTAACTGGATGAGGTTGAGCGATGCGCAGAAGCGTGAGGTGCTGCGGCTTTGTTATCAGCGCCGTCTGCGCCTGCTGCGTCAGCAAAAAACCAGTGACGATCCCGATCCGCAGCAGCCATCCCTGTTCTGATACCTTTTCGTTATACTCCCTGACACGCATCGAAAAACAGGTACAGGGATATCACTATGCTTCAGCCGCAAACCGTCGCGCCGCAGGGTCCGGCATTCTCTCCGCTGATTATGGGCTACTGGCGTTTAATGGAGTGGAACATGACGCCGCAGCAGTGCGTCAGTTTCATCGAGCACCATCTCTCTCTGGGGATCACCACCGTTGACCATGCTGATATCTACGGCGACTATCGCTGCGAAGCGGCTTTTGGTGAAGCGTTAAAACGCTCGCCAGGTCTGCGTGACCGGCTGCAAATTGTCACCAAGTGTGGCATCGCTACGCGCGCCCGACCAGAACATCAGATCGGTCACTACATTACTGACAAAGCACATATCATCGCGAGTGCGGAAAACGCTCTGGGCCATTTTGCTACCGACCGGCTGGATCTGCTGCTGATCCATCGCCCCGATCCGCTGATGAACGCCGATGAGGTTGCTGAGGCGTTTCTGGCGCTACATCAGAGTGGAAAAGTGTTGCACTTCGGGGTGTCAAACTTTACGCCCTCACAGTTCACACTCTTACAGTCGCGCCTGCCTTTTACGCTGGTCACGAATCAGGTGGAAATCTCACCTGTTCAGCAAAACGTCCTGCTGGACGGCACGCTTGATCAGTGTCAGCAGATGCGCCTGCGGCCGATGGCCTGGTCTTGCCTCGGTGGAGGAGAACTGTTTAACGATCCGCACTACCAACCGCTGCGTGATGAACTGGAAACTATCCGGCGCGAAACCGGTGCTGCCAGTCTGGCACAGGTGGTCTATGCCTGGGTTCTGGCGCTTCCCGCTCGGCCGCTGCCGATTATTGGCTCTGGTCACCCGGAGCGCGTCAGCGATGCGGTCGGGGCGCTGCAAATCGCGCTGGATCGCCAGCAGTGGTTCCGCATCCGCAAGGCAGCCCTGGGCTATGATGTGCCCTAAAGCGTAAAGGTGTGTCAAACCACGGCAGGAATCAAAAATTACGGCCAGGCTTATCACATCCTGTGGGAAAGATAAGAGGCAATAATGAAAAAAACGATTCTGGCGTGTTTATTTATGACGAGCAGCGTTATGGCTGCTCACGCACTGGCTGAAGAGGTAACGCTGCACAAGGTGACCGCAGAAGGTATCGGTGAAGCTATCGGTACCGTTACTATTCAGCAGACAACCTATGGCCTGCAGTTTACACCAGCGCTCAAGGGGCTGACGCCGGGCGTGCATGGTTTCCATGTGCATGCCAACGGCAGCTGTGAGCCTGGCGTGTCTGAGGGCAAAACGGTTGCAGCAGGCGCGGCGGGTGGGCATCTCGATCCGCAAAAAACCGGCAAGCACCTGGGGCCCTATGGTGAAGGGCATATCGGTGATTTACCCGCCGTCTATGTTGATGAGCAAGGTAATGCCACCTATCCGGTGCTGGCTCCGCGCCTGAAGTCGCTGGATGAGATCAAGGGCAAAGCGCTGATGGTGCACGTCGGCGGTGACAATCATGCCGATCATCCGCAGCCGCTTGGCGGCGGCGGCGCACGCTACGCCTGCGGCGTCATCTAGCGGCTGGCTCTCAGACGGCTCCTTTCAGGAGCCGTTTTAATATCATTTAGTTTAGCTTGTGGTTATATTCTCCTGACGGTTTACCGCCTATGATGCTGATTCTTGACGTTTTCATCAGGTGCGGTCAAAGGAGAAAGGAATGAACAAAGCGGGCGCACTGCTGTTATGTCTGCTGCTGGCGGGCTGCGACGGGACCAATGACACTCAGTTGATGACGGAAACCGGACGTCAGCTGCAACGTACCATCGACGCCAGCCCGGCGCGACGCGAGTGTGAAAATATCGCAAAAGGGCGCGAGTGGTTAAGCCACGGCGCCCGAAAACGACTTGAAGAGAAGGGCTGTCAGTTTGTGCTGCGCAGCGCAACCGAAACGAATTTCGCAGAAGCGGCCGTTTACCGGACCAGCATGACCATGGTGTGCGGCAGCATTATTGGCAAGAGCTTCACCGGCAGCGACATCAGGCGCCGCTTTATCTACTCGCCGGAGGAGCGCGCGCTGGTGATTGAACCGATGTCCACTAACGATAAAACTCGCTTCGAACAGCGTAAATCGCTGTCACAGCTGCAGGCCGATTTTGAGCGCCAGCAGCTGCAATACTGTAAGTGATTATGCAGGCACCGCTTGCTTCAGCTGTGCCAGCGAACAGCGTAAGCGCCACAACATCCCCGCCAGCGTACTGGCGTCGACGCTGCCGTCTGCGACCAGCTGGCGAATCATCTCATCCAGCTTCACCAGCGAATGCTCAAGCGAGGTGTGCTGCACGCCACGTGCGCTCATTATGCGCTGTAAATCCCGCAGACTGGTTTCGCGCATGTACGCCAGCGAGGATGACGCAGGCTGCCAGCCGCGCAGTTGCCAGACAATGTGTGAGCAGTTCAGCAGCACGACGCCCCAGCGCAGCAGCCAGACGCGCGCCTGTTCATCGCGGCTGCTGCTCAGCTGGCTGATGCGGTGGTAGATTTGCGATTCAAAGCGGCTTTCACTCAGGCGTGGACGCGGCCGCATCTGATCGAGAAATGCCATACGCAGGGCGCGAATATGGCGGCGGCTGCGGCGAGCATCGGAGCTGGGACGCAGGATCTGGAACGCCAGCCAGGCAAGCATCACACCACACACTTTGGCGATGTTATCATTCAGAAAGTCAGCGTAATCCCAGTCTGGCGGATTAGTCACGGCGATAAACGAGCCCATAAAAACGATAAACTGGCCCCACAGCCCGGCGCGCTGCGTCTGTTGCAGCTTGAACAGCTGAAGCGTAATCAGTAGCGGGAACAAAAAAAGCAAAAACTGCCACAGCTGTGAAATCTGTACCATTAGTCCAAACTTCATAACAAAGCTGAACAGTGACAGCCAGAGCAGGGTTTTTAGCAGCAGCGATACGCTCCCGCCTGGCGAGGGGGCTGATGAGTAAAGTACGCAGGCGATCGCGGTGAGGGTAAGCGCCGCCGCGCCGGACGACCACTGGGTGTTGATCCAGAACGCGCAGCCCGCCACGATGACGCTGAAGGTACGCAGAGCACTCCAGCCCGCTTCAGCGCTGTCGCTTTCGCGCGCCAGAGAAGGGACACGGGGTGGCTGAAGGCGGCTGTCGGCATCAGCACGGGCGATCAGTCGAATCCAGCGGCTGACATTAAGGTACATCCAGCAGAAATAGCGCAATCGCTGACAAAAGGCGCGCTGACGATAATCGCCGTCGGCGGCGGGGGTAACGCTGCGCAAAATCTGTGCCAGCCGGTATTTATCGCACTGCGCGCTGGCCAGTTCCTGCATCAGTGCGTGGATCGCGTCATACAGCGACGGCGGCGCATCGGGCCAGTTAAGTAACATGCGACGTAGGCTGGAGAGCACGCTGGTCAGACGCAACTGCTGGTGGAGCACATAATTAAGCACATTGTTATGGCGGCGAAAGCGGTAGTGACTCCAGAACGCCTGAATACGCAGCAGGTTCATGGTCAGGATCTGGCTAATCACCGCCTCATGGGCGCTGCGCACGTTATCGCCAGCGGAAGGCTGTAACAGCAGAGCAGCGTGCTCAAGCAGGCGCGCATGCATCTTTTGCAGCGACAGGATAAGCGTCTCGCCATCTGATGTACTGGGCAGCACCATCATCATAAAGCCCGCACACAATATGCCCGAGATCACTTCGCACACGCGCGCCTGCGCCAGCGTCCAGAGATCTGTGACGTCGGTAAGATTGACGCTGCTGAAGACGATAATGGCTGCGGTGTAGCCCGCCAGCGAGAAGGCGTAGGCGACATTATTCTGATAATGGTTGGCGATACCGGTACACAACGCCAGCCATCCGGCAATAAAAAAGGTAAACAGCCAGGGCTCGTTCAGCGTATGACCGGCAATCACCAGTGCGGCGCCCGCGCCCAGCAGGCTACCCGCAATGCGCCCAAGACTTTTACTGATGGCACCGCCGACGGTAGGAAAACTGATTACCGCCGCCGAGGTCATTGCCCAGTAGGGCTCGTCCAGGTCAAGCACATAGGCGATAGTCAGTGCCAGACACATGGCGATGGCGTTACGCAGCGCATAGCGCCACTGGTTCGCCGTCGCTTGAACCCAGGGGAGCCGATCCCATGCCAGCCAGTGCAGATTCATAACGCGCTCAGGGCTGAATAGCGATCGTGCAGGTGGTGCCCGCCACCAGCGGCACGCTGTCGGGAATAGTGGCTAAGCGAATGCGCACCGGTACGCGCTGTGCCAGCCGAACCCAGGGCACATTGGGTTTGATGTCTGGCACCAGCCCGCTGTCACTGTCGACGCTCTGGTCATAGATGGCCCGCCCGATACTCTCCACGCTGCCCTGTAGCCGCGCACCGTTACTGTAGAGCACTATCTGTGCGGGTGCACCGGGGCGAATATGACGCAGCTTGGTCTCTTCGAAATAGCCCATTACGTAGTAGGAGTGGCTGTCGAGCAGTGCAAATAGCGGCGTACCCGCCGTTGCATAGTCCCCCGGGCGCAGCCTCAGATTGGTGATCCAGCCGTCGACAGGGGCAACCACCGTGGTTTGCTGTAGATCCCAGTGCGCCCGGTCGCGTGCCGCCTGTGCAGCCTTAGCACTGGCGGCCATCGATTCAGCATTGAGCCGTGCGGCATCCAGATCCTCTGCGGAGATGACATTGCGCGGCAATCTGGCGCGTCGGCGGGATTCATGCTGCGCCTTTGCCAGTTCAGCCTGCGCTTTAGCCAGATCCGCCTCGGCGTTATCCAGCGCAATCTGCCAGGGCACAGTATCAA
Source organism: Pantoea sp. KPR_PJ (assembly GCF_041386365.1). Classification (NCBI taxonomy): domain Bacteria; kingdom Pseudomonadati; phylum Pseudomonadota; class Gammaproteobacteria; order Enterobacterales; family Erwiniaceae; genus Pantoea; species Pantoea sp. KPR_PJ. Next base: position 953,957 of record NZ_JABMIK010000001.1, read on the forward strand.
GGGTGAGCAGCGTTTCGCCTTTATGGACGAACTGATTGTCTCTGACCTTCACGCTGACAATGCGCGCAGAGATCTGCGGCGTGATCTCCACCAGCTCGGCGCGCACTTTACCGTCACGCGTCCAGGGAGACTGCATGTAATAGTTCCACATCCACCAGCCAGCCAGCAGAGCGGCTGCAAATACGATCAGGGTCGAAAAATATTTTACTGCGTTGAGTTTCATTGTGGGTATCCCTGGCTCAACAGGATAAGTGCGGCGGTCACGCAGAGCACAAACAGCGATAAATCCAGCAGGGTCGGATGCCAGACGTCGCCAGAATAGATCCAGCTGCGCAGCAGCGGATGGATGATGAGCCAAAAAAAGAAGCCGAGCAGAACCGCTTTAAACAGCGGCGGAAAAAAGAGTGACGCACCGAATACCAGATCGGTAAAAGGCTGGGATGAGGGTAGAAAAGTGTGGGCCACGTAGCATCCTCCTGATATGACCCGGGCAATGGTCTCAAAAAAGCGTAGATGAGCGTTTGCCGCTTCGCCTGGGTTTGTAATTTATCCGTTAAACTCGCAGAATAGTGTAAAATCTGGCTTGATAGCTAGCAAGCTAATTATAAGGAGGTGAAATGGATACGACCCTTGGAACGGATTTGTCCCGGCTGGTGCGCATCTGGCGCGCGTTGATCGATCAACGCCTCAAGCCGCTTGAACTCACACAGACACACTGGGTTACGTTACACAATATTCACCAGCTGCCGCCGGAACAGTCACAGATTCAGCTGGCAAAAGCGATCGGTATTGAACAGCCGTCGCTGGTACGCACGCTGGATCAGCTGGAAGAGAAGGGATTAATCACGCGTTCAACCTGCGCCAACGATCGTCGTGCGAAGCGCATTAAGCTGACACAGCAGGCGGAGCCGATTATCGAACAGGTCGAAAATGTGATCGATGCAACGCGCGACGATATTCTCGCGGGCATCAGCCGGGAAGAGATCAATCAGGTTGTGACGCTGATAGCCCGACTGGAGAAAAATATCCTTGAGCTACAACACCGGGAAAAATAAAAAAACCGACGCCATGGCGTCGGTTTTTTTTGCGAACAACAGGTTAGCGCGGTGAGACGGTGATCTGACTGCCGTTAGATGCCAGCGCCACGCGCTGACCCACGGAGTAGCGGGTTGCCGCCTGCTTTTGCACCACCATAATGGTATTGCCGTCATCCTTGCGGATCTCCAGTTCAACACCGTCCGCTTTATTGATCGCGCCCTGAACGCCCTGACCTGCCAGGCCGCCCGCGATTGCGCCGCCTGCGGTAGCCAGGCTGCGGCCCGTGCCACCACCGATAGTGTTGCCGAGGAAGCCACCCAGCACGGCACCACCAATAGCGCCAATGACATTGTTTTCATCGCCGCCCTGAATTTTCACCGGGCGAACGGATACCAGCGTACCGTATGATACGCTCTGAACTTGTTTGGCCTCACTGGCACTGTAAGTATCGCCTGACAGAGTGCTGGTATTTGAGCATCCTGCCAGAGTAATGCCAGCCAGTGCGACCGCAACGAAACGCTTGATCATCTGTAACTCCTTTCTTAAGCAATGCGCCATGTGTATCGCGAAATCCTGCAAACAGTATAAGACACAAAGCAAATTAATCTTAGTCTGAGTAAAACATGCTAAAGCAAAACATAGACCCATAACGGTCAACAATTATTCAATAAGCGTGAAAAAAAAGTTGCGCAAAATTGTTTGTTGCACAAAGTCAGGCGAAAAGATCAGGTAACCGTCGAATCCAGCCCGGGAATTTGCCAGACTGATAGCAGTTAAACTGCTTTTCTGCCACGGAGTAGGAACCAGAGATGAAATCAGGGCGTTATATCGGCGTGATGTCAGGCACCAGCCTGGATGGTGTGGATGTGGTACTGGCCGCCATTGATGAAAACATGGTGGCTCAGCAGAGCAGCTACTGCCATCCCATGCCGGGCGATCTGCGCCAGCAGATTCTGGCAATCTGTCAGGGACAATCCCTGACCCTCTCTCAGCTGGGACAGCTTGATACCCGACTGGGTCAGCTGTTTGCTGAAGCGGTCAATACGCTACTGCGGCGTGAGGCGCTGGAACCGAGTGATATTGTGGCTATTGGCTGCCACGGTCAGACGGTCTGGCATGAGCCGCAGAGCGCCGCACCCAATACGCTGCAAATTGGCGACAACAATCAGATCGTCGCGGCCACCGGCATTACGGTCGTCGGTGATTTTCGCCGCCGAGATATGGCGCTGGGGGGGCAGGGCGCACCGCTGGTGCCTGCCTTTCATCAGGCATTGCTGATGGATGCGGTGGAGCGCCGCATGGTGTTAAATATTGGCGGCATTGCCAACCTTTCACTGCTGTTTCCCGACCAGCCGGTACGCGGCTTTGATACCGGTCCAGGCAATATGTTGATCGATGCCTGGATCTGGCGTCATCAAAGCAAACCTTTCGATCAGGATGCGCGCTGGGCGCGTAGCGGCAACATTATACCTGCACTGCTGGAGCAGATGTTGAACGATCCCTGGTTTGCGCTGCCGCCGCCGAAAAGCACCGGCCGTGAGCATTTCAACCTGGGCTGGGTCGAGCGCCAGCTACAAACCTTCCCCGGCCTGTCGCCGCAGGATGTTCAGGCGACGCTGACTGAGCTGAGCGCGGTCACCATTGCCCGGCAGGTGCAGCTTCATGATGGCTGCGACCGGCTGCTGGTGTGTGGTGGCGGCGCACGAAACCCGCTGCTGATGGCTCGTCTCGCTACACTGCTGGTCGGCACGGAAGTCACTACCACCGACGCGGCGGGTATTCGCAGTGACGACATGGAGGCGCTGGCGTTTGCATGGCTTGCCAGCCGCACGCTGTCTGGCCTCCCGGGCAATCTGCCCGCCGTAACAGGGGCGCGTGAAGCCAGTATACTGGGTGCCATCTATCCGGCGAATCCGCTCTACTGACGTAAGGAGAATAATGATGATGAAACAGGGTTTACCCCTTGCTGCGGTGCTGCTACTGGCAGGATGCAGCTTAATCAACAAGCCGGCCGAAGCGCCGCAAACGCTGCACTATCGCTGCGGAACGCTGCCGCTCACGGTGACGCTGGATAACGCCAGCGAGCAGGTCAGTTTTATTCTGGACGGTCAGCCTCTGACGCTGAAGCGCGCCATTTCCGCCTCGGGCGCGCGCTATAGCGACGGAAAATATGTTTTCTGGACGAAAGGGGAAAGTGCCTTTATTGAGCGCGATGATAAAATCATCATCAACGATTGTGAACGTCAGTCTGCCAGTCAGCCTGTCCATTTCGGGTAACGCGTATGAGCTCTCATTTTACTCTGCAAGATATCGCCAGCCTGCGTCGTGAGTATACGCAGGGCGGCCTGCGCCGCAAAGATCTGCCCGAGCAGCCGCTGGCGCTGTTCGAAACCTGGCTGCGTCAGGCCTGCGATGCGCAGTTGCCCGATCCGACCGCCATGACTGTCGCCACGGTCGATGACCAGGGGCAGCCCTACCAGCGCATCGTATTGTTGAAGCATTATGATGAAAAGGGTCTGGTGTTTTACACCAACCTGGGCAGCCGCAAGGCGCAGCATCTGGCGACCAATCCGCGCATCTCGCTGCACTTTCCGTGGCATTTTCTGGAGCGTCAGGTGATGGTCCTGGGCGAAGTCGAAAAGCTGACGCCGCTTGAGGTGCTAAAATATTTCCATAGCCGCCCGCGCGACAGCCAGATCGGGGCCTGGGTATCGCGACAGTCAAGCCGTATCTCGGCGCGCGGCGTGCTGGAAGGCAAGTTCCTCGAGTTGAAACAGAAATTTCATCAGGGTGAAGTGCCGCTGCCCAGCTTTTGGGGCGGCTACCGCGTAAAATTTCACACCATGGAGTTCTGGCAGGGGGGCGAACATCGCCTGCATGACCGCTTCCTCTACCAGCGCGACAACAACGGCTGGAAAATCGACCGTTTAGCCCCCTAAAACAGCGTTTTTAACCGCTCTCAGCGCTGGCACATCCGCCGCCAGCGCTTTATGCTATAGCCCTCATTTTTTTCTTCCGCATCTCAGCGGAAAGCTGTGTACCAGCATAGGTGCAGTCTGATCAATTTGGAGTCAGTGATGACCAGCAGTAACCTGATACAACAATTGCAGGAACGGGGCTTGATCGCCCAGGTAACGGACGAAGACGCGTTAGCAGAGCGACTGGCGCAAGGGCCCATCTCTCTCTATTGCGGCTTCGATCCGACCGCTGACAGCTTGCATTTGGGCCATCTGGTGCCGCTGCTCTGCCTGAAACGCTTTCAGGATGCCGGACACAAGCCGGTCGCACTGGTGGGTGGTGCCACCGGTCTGATTGGCGATCCCAGCTTTAAAGCAGCAGAACGCAAACTCAATACCAGCGATACCGTCAGCGAGTGGGTGGAGAAAATCCGCAAGCAGGTAGCGCCTTTCCTCGATTTCGACTGCGGTGACAACAGCGCTATCGCGGCCAATAACTACGACTGGTTTGGCGGCATGAACGTGCTGACCTTCCTGCGCGACATCGGCAAACACTTTTCTGTTAACCAGATGATTAACAAGGAAGCGGTGAAGCAGCGTCTGAATCGTGATGACCAGGGGATCTCCTTTACCGAGTTCTCCTACAACCTGCTGCAGGGTTTCGACTTCGCCGAGCTAAACAAGCGCCACGGCGTGACCTTGCAGATTGGCGGTTCCGATCAGTGGGGCAATATTACCTCCGGCATCGACCTGACGCGCCGCCTCTACCAGAATCAGGTCTTCGGCCTCACGGTTCCGCTGATCACCAAATCTGACGGCACGAAGTTCGGTAAAACCGAGGGCGGCGCGGTGTGGCTGGATGCGAAAAAAACCAGCCCGTATAAGTTCTATCAGTTCTGGATTAACACCGCTGACGCCGATGTTTATCGCTTCCTGAAGTTCTTTACCTTCATGAGCCTGGATGAGATCAATGCGCTGGAGGAAGAGGACAAGAACAGCGGTAAGGCACCGCGCGCGCAGTATGTGCTTGCTGAGAATGTTACGCGTCTGGTGCACGGTGAAACCGGCCTGGCGGCAGCGAAACGCATCACTGACAGCCTCTTCTCTGGCGCGCTGAGCGACATGACCGAAGCAGACTTTGAACAGCTGGCGCAGGACGGCATGCCGACCATCCAGCTGGGCGCAGAAGACGATCTGCAACAGGCGCTGGTCAATGCCGAACTGGTACCGTCACGCGGTCAGGCACGTACCATGATTGGCTCTAACGCCGTCACCGTCAACGGTGAGAAGCAGTCCAGCGCAGAATATCGCTTCAGCGACAGCGACAAACTGTTTGGCCGCTATACGCTGCTGCGTCGCGGTAAAAAACACTACTGCCTGATCGTCTGGCAGTAAGCACTTCAGGGCCGGTTTCCGGCCCTTTTTTATGGCAGGCAAGGGCAAGACAGTACAGAACATAATGAAAAATATTCTCGCTATTCAGTCGCATGTGGTCTTTGGCCACGCAGGTAATGCTGCAGCCGAGTTTCCGATGCGGCGCATGGGTGCCAATGTCTGGCCGCTCAACACCGTTCAGTTCTCTAATCACACCCAATATGGCCACTGGACGGGCACCGTTATGCCCGCGACGCACCTGACGGAGATTGTTAAAGGCATCAGCGATATCGATCGGCTCAGGACCTGCGACGCAGTACTGAGCGGCTATTTAGGCTCGGCCGAGCAGGGGGAGCAGATCCTTGAAATCGTGCGGATGGTGAAAGCTGCGAATCCGGAAGCCTGGTTTTTCTGCGATCCGGTGATGGGTCACCCTGAAAAGGGCTGCATCGTTGCCCCTGGCGTGGCGGAATACCACTGTAAATATGCCATGCCGGCCAGCGATATTATCGCCCCCAACCTGCTGGAACTGGAGATGCTCAGCGAGCGCACGGTGGCAAGCGTGGAGCAGGCCGTGGCCGCCGCGCGCGCGCTGATTGCGCAAGGGCCGCGTGTGGTGCTGGTAAAACACCTGGCGCGTGCAGGGCGTCGCAGCGATCGCTTCGAAATGCTGCTGGTTACGGCGCAGGAAGCCTGGCATATCAGTCGCCCACTGGTGGATTTCGGCGTGCGTCAGCCGGTCGGCGTGGGCGATCTGACCAGTGGCCTGCTGCTGGTTAATTTGCTGCACGGCAAGGATCTCAAGGGCGCACTGGAGCACGTTACCGCAGCGGTCTACGAGGTCATGCTGAAAACGCACGCGATGGGAGAATATGAACTTCAGCTGGTGGCGGCACAGGACGCCATTGCCCAGCCCACCCAGCACTTTACGGCAGAGCGCCTTTGATTTTTCGGGGCCGACAGAGATCGGCCCCGATGGTCACACCAGTCCTTCCGCGTTCAGCGCGGCCTGCACCGCTGGCCGCTGCGACGTGCGATGGAACCAGGCTTCCAGCGCGGTCAGCCCCGCCAGATCGAGCTGCGCTGCCTGCGCCCAGCGCACCATTACATAGAGAGAAGCGTCCGCCACGCTAAAGCGCAATCCCATCAGCCATTGCTTATCCTGCAACGATCGCTCTACATAGCGGAACTGCTGCTCCAGCCGGGCGCGCAGCACGGCTTTGTAATCTTCGGGCGTATCGGACTGAAACAGCGCAATAAACGTCTTGTGCAGCTCGCTGCTGATAAAGCTGAGCCACGCCAGGGTATGGTAGCGGGTCAGACTGCCGGGCGGCGCCAGCAGCTGCCGATCGGGCTTCAGGTCCGCCAGATACTGCACAATCGCCACGCTCTCCGTCAGGATGCTACCGTCATCCAGCTCCAGCGCGGGAACCTGGCCTTTGGGGTTGATTAGCCAGTAATCTTCGCTGCGTTCGGTCACTTTTTGCGTCAGGTCGACATTGACCTGAGTAAAATCGAGCCCGCACTCGCGCAGCACAATATGTGGCGAAAGAGAGCAGGCTCCCGCTTTACAGAAAAGTTTCATGACGGACCTCCGGGTTGCGACAGGATTATTGCAGCTTAATGCGTTGTCGCCGATTTGCCAGTGACAGCGATCAAGCGTTGCGTCTGGCCCGGAATGGGATAAAAAAAAGCCGGGCACCTGGCCCGGCGGATCTGATCTGTAGTCGATCAGACCTGAGATTTTTTCAGCTCAGTTTGCGGCGACTGCGCCATGCGGTTGAGCAGCGGGGCAGTAATCAGCATCAGCACAGCAATGGTGCCGGTGACGATACCAATTTGCTGGAAGACACTGCTGTAGACATTAAGCGAGTCGAGCGGGTTCGTCACGTTTTCCGGAACGGCCATCAGACCGGCCACTTTACCGGCAATCATCGCTGCGCCAGCGGTGGTAAGGAACCATGAACCCATGATAAAGCCCATCAGACGCTGCGGCACCAGCTGTGCCACCATCGCCAGGCCGAGGCCGGAAATCATCAGCTCGCCAACAGACTGCAGGGCATAACTCAGGATGAGCCAGTTAACCGAGACGATACCAGCGTCTGTGGCAAATTTTGCGCCAACCGGCAGCACCAGAAACGCACCAGAGCAGAGCACCATGCCAATAGCAAACTTAAATGGCATCGGCAGCTTGTCGCCCAGTTTATTGTAGACCGCCGCCAGCAGCGGGCTGGCCAGCATAATCCAGAACGGGTTGAGTGCCTGGAACTGCTCAGGTTCAAAGGTGATACCCAGAATCGTGTGCTCAACGTTGCGAATGGCAAAGAAGTTCAGCGAAGTCGGCATTTGCATATAGAGGACGAAGAAAACGATGGCTTCAACCATCAGCAGAAACGCCACGATCATTTTGCGACGCGCTGCGCCCTTCAGGGCAAAAGTTTCTTTAGCGAACACCAGAATAATACCCAGCGCCACCACACCCAGCGTAATGCGTGCAATGGTCTGGTGATGCAGCAGCCAGGCGGCGATGGCAACCAGTACGACAACGCCAGCCAGCGTCATCAGCAGCTTGCCCATCTGCAGCGGGGCAAAATCGGGTCGGGAACCGTAATTCTTTACCATTCCTTTGCAGAACAGGAAGTTCAGCAGCGTGATTACCAGACCCACCACCGACAGTGAAAAGGCGACGCTCCAGCCATATTTTGCTGCCAGCCATGGGGTCAGCATCATAGAGAACAGCGAACCGACGTTAATCGACATATAAAACATGGTAAAGGCGCCGTCGATGCGCGGATCATCTTTTTCATAGCAGGTGGAAAGCAGTGAAGAGGGGTTAGCCTTAAACAGGCCGCTACCGACGGCTATGGTCGCCATGCCAATATAGACGGTGCCAACGTGATGACCAGAAAAGGCAACCAGCGCATAACCCAGTGCCAGCACCAGTACCCCAAGAACGATAACACGTTTGGTACCCAGCACTTTATCACCCAGCCAGCCGCCGATAGCCACCAGGCCATAAACCAGCGCGCTGAATGAGGCAAAAAGGGTAATGGAGTCTGCTTCAGACATGCCCAGCTGTTTAACCAGATAAACAGCCATGATGGCCTGTAAGCCATAAAAACCAAAACGCTCCCATAACTCGATAGAGAAAATCAGGTAGAACGCCTTCGGCTGTTTGAACGCATTGAGGCTGACAGCCTCATCAGTGTGTTTGTTTGCAGTTGACACGTGTACCTCAGTTTTTCGCGTACCCTGTTTTACGACAGGAAAAAAGTTCGCGTCATGTCAGGATTCCATGCGCGACATTGTTATTAGTAGGGAAAATCGGCGCCTAATGTGGCTGATTACGCGCAACAGGGCAAGAATTTTTTGAATGCTGAAAAGCCCTGGCTATGTGAGGTTTATAAACTCAACAGCGTCTGTGGGCTGGATTTAAATTTTACCCGCACAAAGTATACCAGAATAAACGTTTGTTTTTTACGGTAAGCTAATGACAAAGGCCATATAAGCTGCTCTGTGACCGCCCTGTGATGAAAGGTGTTGTGGATGCTAATTTAAGCAGGTTTTTGTTCTGTTTTTGCTCTATTTATCAGCAAATCTGGATAGTCAGCGTTTATAAAATGTACATAGTTTGCCAGCAGGCGATAAAAAGTTGATCAAGCTCGCTAAATGCTTAATTAATTCAGCAGATAAAAGAAGACTGTCACTCCGTTTCAGCTCGGCACAGGGCAGACGGCCAGAACTGACAGGTAAAATTCTGCCTGGTCAGAAGCGCAGTTCTGGCAGGAAATAGCTGGCCCTGATGCAAGGAAAACGCTGATATTTCGGGTGAAAATGCGATTTTTGCCGTATCGACAAAGAATTAACAATCCACTAACGTAACGCCTTTGCTCTTTCGGGACATCATCATGGCAGTATCATTAAATCTTGCGCTGGTCGGCGACTATCGATCCAGCGCTGTCGCCCATCAGGCTATTCCTCTGGCAATTGCGCGTGCGGCAAAGCACCTGAGTATTAACGTACATTTCCGCTGGCTACCCACTAATGAACTTGCCGATCTCAGCGCCGTGCGCGAAAGCGACGCCGTCTGGGTTGTGCCGGGCAGTCCCTATCAGAATGATGATGCGGTATTGGCCACCCTACGCTGGGTTCGTGAAAACCATAAGCCCTTTTTAGGCTCATGCGGCGGGTTTCAGTATGCGGTTATTGAATATGCCCGCCATGTGCTGGGCTGGCAGGATGCAAACCACGCCGAAACAGCCGCGGGCGGACGCATGGTTATCGCGCCGCTGAACTGTTCTCTGGTGGAACAGCGAGGCGAAGTGAGGTTTGCACCGGGATCGCAGATTGCCAGGATTTATGGCGCGCACGCCAGCATTGAGGGTTATCACTGTAATTTTGGCGTCAACCCTGCCTTCAGTGAGGCGCTGGAGGGGCAGCATCTTCGTATTACTTCGTGGGACGCGGCAGGCGATGTGCGCGGTATAGAACTCACCGATCACCCTTTCTTTATTGCCACGCTCTTTCAGTCGGAGCGTGCCGCCTTGCTGGAGAAAAATTCACCGCTGGTGATTGCCTGGCTACAGGCGGCACTGGCTGCGCGCTAAGCCACGGGTGCGCAGGCACCCGTTATATTTCCGTTTTCTCCGCAAACTCGCACAGGTCTTCAATCAGACAGGCTCCGCAGCGTGGCTTACGTGCCACGCAGGTGTAGCGACCGTGCAGAATAAGCCAGTGGTGACAATCGACTTTGAACTCCCCGGGAACGACTTTCAGCAGCCTGGCTTCTACCTCTTCCACATTTTTTCCCGGCGCGAAGCGAGTGCGGTTGCTGACGCGAAAAATATGCGTATCGACGGCAATGGTCGGCCAGCCGAAAGCGGTATTCAGCACCACGTTGGCGGTTTTGCGGCCCACGCCCGGTAAGGCCTCCAGCGCAGCACGATCTTCCGGCACTTCACCGCCGTGCTGTTCCAGCAGAATGCGACAGGTTTTGATCACGTTCTCGGCTTTGCTGTTGAACAGGCCAATCGTCTTGATATATTCCTTTACGCCGTCGACACCCAGCGCGAGCATGGCCGCAGGCGTGCGGGCGACAGGGTAGAGTTTTGCCGTGGCTTTATTAACGCTGACGTCGGTCGCCTGCGCGGAGAGCAGCACGGCAATCAGCAGCTCAAACGGCGAGGTGAAGTTCAGCTCAGTGGTCGGATGCGGGTTGTTGTCCCGCAGCCGACGAAGAATTTCAACGCGTTTTGTCTGGTTCACACCGCCTTCCCGGCATGTCCATGCAGATCCTCTGCCGTCGCCTCTGCGGCACGACGGGCAGCGCGCTGTCTGGTTTTTTGATCGATAAGATATTTCACCGCCAGCAGCATGCCCAGGCCAATAAAGGCGCCCGGCGGCAGCATGGCCAGCAGCATTGGTGAGTCGAAGTGAACCACCTCAATGCGCAGCGCTTTTGCCCAGGGTCCCAGCAGCTGATCCGCGCCGTTAAACAGCGTTCCACTGCCGATCAGCTCGCGGATAGAGCCCAGCGTCACCATGGCGCAGGTTGCGCCCATGCCGATAGCGAAGCCATCCAGCGCGGAAAGGGGAATGCTGCTCTTTGACGCGACCGCTTCGGCGCGTCCCACCACGATACAGTTGGTCACGATCAGCGGAATAAAGATGCCCAGTGACTCATACAGGCCATAGGCATAGGCGTTGATCAGCATCTGAACGCAGCTCACCACCGAAGCAATAATCATCACGTAGATCGGAATACGGATTTCAGAGGGCACCCAGCGGCGCGAGGCGGAAATGGCGCTGTTGGTAATGGTCAGTACCAGCGTGGTCGCCAGCCCGAGGCCCAGGGCGTTAGTTGCGGTTGAGGTGACGGCCAGCAGCGGACAGAGGCCCAGCAGCTGCACCAGCGCGGAGTTATTCTTCCACAGACCGCCAACCAGCAAGTTTTTAGCTTCACTCATTTGCGTCTCCACATTCCGGCAGCGAACTCAGTCTGCCGCTCAGGGTTTCAATCAGTAGTGCGGTGCGTTTGGTGGCGTTAACCACCGCGCGCGGCGTAATGGTCGCGCCGGTGAACTGGTCAAACTGACCACCATCTTTTTTTACCGCAAACGCGCTATCGTCTGCGCCATGTACCACTTTGCCGTTGAAGCTGTTGATCCAGTCGGAAATGCGCAGCTCAATTTTATCACCAAGGCCGGGGGTCTCATGATGTTCAATCACGCGTACGCCCAGCACCTTGCCATGGAAATCCGCGCCCACAAGCATCTGAATCGCGCCAGAATAGCCGTCCGGAGCCGTGGTCTCAAGTGCGGCCGCCACCGGCTGATCCCCTTTGCGCGCCAGATAGAGATGATGCGGCGTTGCCGTACCCAGCGCAGAATCGGTGACAAGGTAACATTCACGCTGAATCTGATTATCGTACATCTCTGTCGGGACAACCTGATCCAGCAGATTTTTTTGGTTCAGCGCCGTCTGATGCGCAATCGTCGGTTTCGTCACGTAGTTCACCACGGCGGTCAGGCCGGTGGTAAACACGGCAAACATAGCCAGCGTGACAGCATTTTTACGAATAGTTTCGAGCATCGATCACTCCTTGCGATGGCCGTAAACGCGCGGTTGCGTGTAGTAATCGATCAGGGGAACGCAAATATTTGCCAGCAGCACGGCAAAGGCGACACCGTCAGGATAGCCACCGAAGCTCCGGATTAGCCATACCAGCAGGCCAATCAGGGCGCCATAAATCAGGCGGCCCCGGTTAGTGGTGGAAGCCGTGACCGGATCGGTGGCGATAAAGAATGCGCCCAGCATGGTTGCACCGGAGAAGAGGTGAATAAGCGGCGTATTCAGACTTTCCGGCGAAATCAGCCAGCCCAGCGTGGCGCAGAAGGCCAGTGAGATCAGCATCGCTGCGGGAATGTGCCAGCGAATCGCCTTTTTCCACAGCAGGAACAGTCCTCCCGCCAGGTAACCGACGTTGATCCACTGCCAGCCGAGACCCGCCAGCACACCGGTATAGATCGGCTGCGCCAGCAGCTGCTCTGCGCTGTGACCGGCGCGCAGTCCGGTCTTGAAGTTATCGAGCGGGGTTGCCTGGCTGATACCATCGACGCCAAGCTGTAGTTGCTGCATGGTGTCGCCCGCCAGCGTATGGCCAGTAAAGATCATGCTCAGCGCGTCAGCCAGGCCGGGTTTCACCGACTGGAGCGCATCGGGCGGCAGCCAGCTGGTCATTTGCACCGGGAAGGAAATCAGCAGCACAACGTAACCTACCATCGCGGGATTAAAGGGGTTTTGCCCCAGGCCCCCGTAGAGCTGTTTGGCAATCACAATGGCAAACACGGTGCCAATGACCACCAGCCACCAGGGGGCCAGCGGCGGCAGGCTGATGCCGATAAGCACCGCCGTCAGTAGTGCAGAGTTGTCCGCCAGGTTTGGCACCAGCGGTGCCTTACGCAGACGCAGGATTGCCGCTTCTGCCAGCCAGGCGGTTAGCACGGCCAGCAGCACCTGAATGACGCTGCCGTAACCAAAGAAATACCACTGTGCAGCAAAGCCAGGCACGGCCGCCAGCACCACCAGCATCATAATATTGCCGGTGCTACGACGATTATGGGTATAGGGTGAACTTGCAATACGAAAAGCCATTTATTCCTCAAACGTCGACGGCGTTTGCGCTTTGCGCGCTTTGGCCCGGGCGATAGCGGCAGCGACAGCTGCCTTACGCGCATCGTCTGACGGACGCGCATCACTGTTTTCAACGTCGAGGGTCACGACGTCCTTTTCTGATCCTTGTGCGGCAGCCGCTTTCTTCGCTTTGGCACGGGCGATGACGGCCTCTACAGCCGCCTTACGCGGATCGACAGGCGGCACGTCCTCGACCGGCTGAACATCTTCAGTTAGCGTGCCGGCTGCTGCCTGCGCCGCGGCGGCTTTCTTCGCTTTAGCGCGGGCGATGGCGGCTTCCACTGCGGCTTTGCGCGGATCAGCCGCAGCATCCGCAGGCTGTGATGTTTCCGTTTCAGGCTGCGGGGCCGCTGCCTGCGCCGCGGCGGCTTTCTTCGCTTTAGC